>CAZOWL010000001.1:0-207203 GCA_964583605.1 uncultured Chromatiaceae bacterium
CCAACCCTCTCCCAGAGGGCGAGGGAGCGAACGTGCTTCGCGAGATTCATTGTAATGGGAAGCTGCTGGAGGGCTCATCGCGCGCCAAGGCCCCTCGGCGCTGGCCTTCCCGCCTCGCCGCAGGGCCGGTCCAGACAGGCGCGTGAAGGGCCCCGCCCGAGGGCGACGAGCAGAGCGGCCGCGATCGCGACCAGCACGAGCACGGACCAAGCGAGGCCAGTGCTCGCGCGTGGATATCACTCAAGCGCGGTAGGGACGGGGCGAGGATGTGTACGCCCTGGCACCGATCACAGCGTCGATCTTGACGATCGATTCAGGATTATCGCCCGTGATGATCAGAGCGCGGCCTGTCGAGGCTGTCGACCCCTGGTTCCGCCGGCCGGCTCAGATGAGCCCAATCGAGCCCTGGATGTCCCGACCCGTGCACCGGATCGGCCGAGCGGTGAGTGCCAGCCAACGCAGGCCGGCGCTACCGCGCCAAGCGGTAGCCGGCGTGGCAGCTCACGCAAGCCGACGTGACGGTCTGCAGACTGGCCAGGGCCGCATCGCGATCACCGGCCTTGGCCACCTCGGCGAAGGCGCTGGCCGCCCGGTGCATGCTGATCCCGATGGAGCGCATGGGTGTAGGCATGGACCGGCCCGGACCCTGGCCCGCGGTGCGGGCGGCATGTTTGCCCATGCTGGACAACCCCAGCTCCTTCTCGGCCACCTCCGCCGCAACCTGAAGCTCGCCGTCGGCGAGGCCAGCGATGATTCGGTGCAGGGCAGCAGTGTGCGAGATCATCTCCTGGCGAAGCAGATGCTGCTGCAGAG
Organism: uncultured Chromatiaceae bacterium; assembly: GCA_964583605.1. GTDB lineage: Bacteria > Pseudomonadota > Gammaproteobacteria > Chromatiales > Chromatiaceae > CAZOWL01. The sequence continues at coordinate 814 of CAZOWL010000001.1, forward strand.
GCGGCATCTCCACCAGGATGCGCGGGTCCTCAGGGGTCTCCTGGGCAGCGAGTCCCGTCGCGAGCATCAGCGGAAGGAAAATGCCGCCCGGAGCAAGTGCCAATTTCAAGACTGGCGTCATGGTTGAGCCCCTGTGCAATCGAGAATCTCGCCGGAATCGCGCGAACAGGCTGCACCCGGACCCTGGAGGCGCTTGGCTATCCGAGCCTGGGGCACTCGGCGTCAGAAGGCCGGGGTCGGCCACTATGCGAGACTCGCGATGATGGAAAGTCGGTCTCGGCGATGCCCGCTGACCACCGTCGAATGGCGCCCAGGTCGCGTCAGGACCTTCGCATAATCACACGATCTCAAGCGATCCGACCAGTCCGTTAGGCACCCGGGCGCTGCACCGCCGTCTCCGGCTGGTGAAGCTTGGCCAGAGCTCGCTCCTGCATCGCCAAAATCGGCTTCGACATGCTGATGTGTCATCACCGGGCCTCCCTCGCCAAGCCGCATTGCGATGACACAGATGTCAACGCCGGCCAGCAAGGGCGGCATGACGATGGTACGCCTGTAATGCCGGGCATTACAGGCATGCGGAGGCAGCCCGACCGCTTAATCGGCCGCAGTCGGCCGCAGCCAAGGGCAAGCATGACCATGAAAATGGTGCCCTCGCGCGCCCTGCAGGGCTCGCCGGTGGCCTCGGTGGACTGATCCAAGAAGCAGCGGAGCGGCTGCTCGGAGATGACTCCCTTCTCGTCACCGGTGACTTTGGGCAGTGGCATGTTGCCGGCATCTCCGATCGTTTCTGGTCATACCCACCCCAGGCGAATGCCAACCGGGACATGGCGCAGTCGCCACGTGACGAGCCAAGGCCCCCTTAGCCCCCGAGCGGCACGGCGTGCCATCGAGCGCTCCCCACCAAGCTTCTTTCCGGCCACCCTTGGCCCCTGCCTTGCCTGCGCATTCTCAACCTGGTACTGTGTCAGGTTACTATAAGCTGTCGCCGCCGCCTTTGACCGTTCGAAATGCCTAGAAGTATTGTCAAAGCAAGCTACCGATCTGTAGATTTCGCCAATGACAAGAAACTGAATTCCGTGGTGTTCTATGGCTGCGTTCGCAACCCTATCAGAGCTCATTCCTATTTCATCGTCGATCTTTGGAACTCTAAGTGTCATATTATTGAACTGAGCAACCTCTACACGCTACAGAATCTTTTCCGGTGCCTACGAGTCGTACATAGAAATAACTATCGCGAGTATAAGATATTCCCATTACTACGCACGCTCTTTCAGGAGGGAACTTATCATCTACAGCAGTACGGGCTACTCGTCGGAAGCAACCTACCACACCATTGTGTACATATCGGCAACAAGCGATTTTGGATCGGTAACGCCGGCACCCACAACGCGCTGATCTGCGATCTTGAAACAAGCCAGGTCAGCAGTTTCACCCCTGCCAGCGAAAACGATATCCTCGGCCCTCAAGTATCCTACGACAAGGCCTCTCAAGAGGTCTTTTTCATCACGTACGACGCACGCGGACATCTTCACAAAGCGCTTGTAGATCCGGCATTTCGAAATCGCTTTTCAATTAAGGCTTATAATACACAAAATGGCCGCATCAGAACCTTATGGGAGGACCAGATCGACTGCCTTCTCCTCGACGGATTTCGGGTAACAAGCGATCGCCGTTTCGCCATCTTCAGCGACTTGAGATTCGCTTTGGATCAAGACAATCAATTCGATCCCAACTCGATATATATCGTCGATCTGGATAGCAATATAATATGGGAAATTCCGAACCTGAAGGCGTCGGCCCATATCGAGCTCGACCCTGACGATCCGCACGTTTTCTATGCATCCGAGCACCAGATCGGCATCATCGTCCGAGATAAGGTGACAGACGCAGATATTTCAAGAAACGCGGACTTAGACTTTATTGCGCGACTGAAATTTGTTACTAAGGAAATCGGTGGCTTCGTAGGGGCCGCATCTATACTGAAATACAAAATTACGCCCGAAGGGCCCAAGCTATCAGGTTTATTTAACGCCGGCCGAGATTTTGTCAGAGCAACCTGGCACTTCGCCTTTAAGAATAGAGGCAAGAAATACATCGGGACAATTTCATCTCCATATATATTGATTATCGACGCGGATACGATGCAGCTCTATAAGAAGATCGATACCGGCATTACCCCGCTCTATGGCTTGCAGGTGTCGGAGGACGGCGAACAGTTTTACTGCAATTCGTTCTTTGATTTCTATATAGTCGGTTTTGATAGTGGCAAGGTGGAAGCGCAGATAAAATTTCAGCAACGAGAAAAGGGGCGCGTCTTCCATGTTTCGGCGCATACAACACGAGTGAGTGATTTCTATTAGAGACGAACCTGTGTTTCACAGCAATCGCCCGAGCTGAATGCCAACCCCATCGTCCTCGCGCACAAGGGGAGGCCAGACTAGGAGCTCGCGCCGCACTGCACGAGCCCCTCGGGGACCCTCACTATGAACTGCGCGGAACACTTTCGCTCCCTCGCCCTCTGGGAAAGGGTTGGGGTGAGAGAATGATCAGAGGCGAGACGACATGTCATCCTCTGGGGTGGCTCGCGTCGCCGCATGATCGTTACCCGGGGGCTCGTAACCTTCGCAGCCGATTACGCGCACCCCAAAGTCTACACTCGGGGTACAATGTTGATCGACATTGAGCTCCTCGCAGTTGCATCCACCGCCGATCGACGCCAAAGCAGCGGTCGGGATCTAGCAAGGAGATGCTGTGGCCATTAGAGGGCCGATGGGCGCGCCCCAAGAACAGACGCGATCGCGTCGAGGTGGCGCTCAATCGCACATGCAAGTTTTCAGGTTTGAAGCAGTATGGACTGGCACGTTTGCAAAGATCTGCAATCCGCTTCCCTCAGCATGACTCGCTGCCAGTTTGCGGAGCACTTCGGATTGGAATACATTGTCGAAAAGGACGCCGCAAACGGCAGCGCTGCTGATTATGTACAGGACAACGATCTTGTTGTCCTGCAGGAACGCATCATAACCCCCCCGAGCAAGCTGCACCTCGCTCACCCGATCAGCAGTGAACCCCTAGTTATCCTCAATGATGAGAATTTGCCCATTCAGCGATCGGTGATCGCCGCGAAGCACAACGTCAGCCTGGAGCAGCTCGATTCCGGAATCTTCGTTGACGCCGAAGAGGTCAGAATGCTGTTCAGCCATCCCTTGAGGACTGGCAGCGAGGTCTCGTTCCAGTCCTTCAATAACGCCTATCTCTGCCTAGAAAGCCTGCTTGACCAAGCCAGGCTAAAGCAGAATCGCATCGTCCGAACCTGGTTTCTCGTCAAGGATATCTTTCGCGACTATGACCTGATCAATCAAGTACGGGACGAGTGGTTCGCCAAATGGCACAATAAAGAGGAACTGATTCCTGCAAGCACCGGGATTCAAAGCGCTATCAACCGCGCCGGGCACTTCTCCTTGGAGTTTATAGCTATAGACGGCGAGGCCGTATCCTTCGAGCAGATGCATTGTTCCATGCAGAACGAGCCGACAGAGTACAATAAGATGTTCAGCCGAGGCGTATTGGTGCGGCTGCCTGCCAGTAATTTGGCCTTCATAAGCGGAACGGCCTCGACCGATAAGCAAGGGCAAGTAAAGCATGCAGGCGATATCGATCTGCAGTTTCAGCACACGCTGGACTGTATTGACGACTTGTTGACAAGCGTTAACATGGAATTCGAGGATATTGCGCAGGGCATAATATGGCTTAAGAGAAAGGCATATAAGGAACAGTGTCTCGAGATCGCGGAAAGGAACAGCTTTCCTACCGACAGATGCCTCTTGCTTGTGGATTGCAATGTATGCCGAGACGATTGGCTCTGTGAAATTGAGGTCACAGCTTTTCGAAATGGACGCTGAATCTCCTCATGATCGCCGGGCTTTTATGGTCTGACCGAAAAAATAGATGTGCGAATAGGCGACTTTTACGGACGCCACGGACATACACAATGGAAGCGACGCCCGGCGTATCAGCCTAGGCCCGGGAGCTGAGGTTGCCCGCTCTCCCTTCTCAGCGATGGTAGAGATGAGTGCCTTAGATTCTCCTCTTCAGGCCCGCAGGCAGAGATTCTTCCGGCTCCAGGGCCAAGGCTTGAGCCGGGGAGGGCGCCATGGACTCGACTCGAACCTCCAGGCCAATTGCCTCTAACTCGATACGGAAGATGTCCGCGACATCGGCTCTCATGTCTCGCCTCAGGATGCGCTCTTTGCCGCCGAGTATTAGCTTTCGGGCCTCATCTTCAGGTACTTTGAAGCGCGAAGCAAAGCCACGAATGGCCTCTTGGGCGCGAATCTCCGGTCTCAGCTCACCGCTATAAACCACTCTGAAGCGCGATTCCATCGTTCCCTCTCCATTTCGCCGTGTCTTAACCAGTTGCGCTCCTGACCCGCTCTGTCGTGAGAATCATCCGTGAGTGGAGTCTCGGCCAACCGCGGCTACAGCCCTCCCCTATGCATTTCGGTCAAGCCGTCATCCGCTTCAGCCAGGCTAGCACTCCAGGCTCCGCGACCCAGACGTCGCGCATCGCCTCGCGGTAAAGCCAGGCCTGGTCCTCGCTACTGGGAGGCATTCGCCAGGGCGTCCGTTTCGGTGGCTTAATTCGCTGCCGGGTCAAATACGCTGGGATCCTAGGCAAGCGGCCTATCGCCCGGCTGAGGGCCCTTTCGGCGCGCTCGGGCTGACCGAGGCGATACAGAGCAAGAACCTCGCCGTAGGCAAGCTCCACGAGGCGGTCGTCCGGGAAGCGCCGCGCAAGCGCCAAGGCCTTATCGTCCCGGCGATCGCGCAGATAGTGGTTCATCAGGTCAGCGCGCGCACCATGGTTATCGCGGGGATTGAACCGGAGCAACTCCTCCAGGATCGCTGTGGCTCGATACGAGTTCCGCGCCTCAAGTTGGTACAGATACTCGCGAAACACCAGTCGCAGGGCGGGCCGATTCGTCCCCCAGCTCCACGGGATGCTCCACGCGCTATCCTCCGGCACAGCTACCTCGAGGATGGCCCGCGCCCGCGCCAAGATCGGCGATATGAGCGCCCGAGTAACCCAAGGGAAAGTGCTCTCCGGATGAGTGTAAATCGCTGTCGCCAGATCATCGAGGATATCCAGACTGTCGCCCGCTTCTGGATGAGAGACAAGAAAATCCACCCAATCCGCGTCGTCCCACAAATCCGCTTCTTCGGCCAGCGTAAGCTGCGTCGAGTGCGGTTTGCCAGCCGGGAACAGATTGTGCCAGAGGCTCTCTAGGCGGCGAAGCGCCGCGCTCGGGCGCAGCTTCGCTGCCGCGGCGGTGATACCGTACACCCGCGCCGGGGCCGTGAGCTCATCGAGCTGGAAGAGATGGAGCTGATTGTCCGCCATACTGGCGTCACGGCTAGGCAATGACGCCAACCGATACCGCGGTAGCGGGCGCCTTTCGACTGCCTGAAGCCATTCGTGCAGACGGAGCAGAGACGGGTCGAGCACCGGGGCCTGACTGGTCAGCAGGGCTTGCTGCGGGGACTGCTGGGCCGCACTGAGGAAAGCCAGAACGTCCTCGTCTCCGAGCCCGAGCCTAGCCAGCCGGTAATGCCAGAAGCTCGCGCGACGGCTCGCTTCGTCGTCACGATGCTGGGCGATCAGCAGCGCAATTTCGAGGAACGCTAGCGACGGATCATTGGGGGATTGGCGTAAGGCCTGGACAAAGGCCTCGTGAGCAGAAGTGAAGTCACCCTCATCGAGGTATCCGGCGCTGAGCCGGCGCCACGCCGCCCCGCGCAACGTGCGATCGGCAAGCTTCGTCATCCGGGCGAGGAAGGCCCGCTTCTTGTTCCGGTGCTCAAGGCGATCGTACGCGTCACAGAGGATCTCTAGGGCCAAGTCCCGGCTGCCGACGGCAGCCTGCGAATCGGCGCTGGCTACCTCTATCAGGGGTTCGAGGAGCGCAATAGCGCGGCCCGGGCGATCCAGCTCCAGCCAACGTTCGGCTACTTTGCCCTTTAGCCGATCGGGCACGGCCCCGAGGCTCAAGGCCCGCCGTATCTGGCGCTCAGAAAGCTCTCCCAAGAGCAGCTCCCAGATGACATCGCTCGAAAGATCGGGAAGCTCATCACTGCGTCCGCAGCAGGCTCCGAAAGCAACCTCAGAGCCACATGGACAATCGACATCGTCATCAAGGAACAAAGGCCTCGTGCGGAAATCCGCACTCGGCATCGGCGTTGCCCGCCAGATCGCCACCGCCAATAGCGTCGCAACGCGGAGAATCTCCGCGCTTGTCAAATCGGTATCGCTCAGGCCCAGGACCTCCGGGATCCTGACGAGCGCCCAGGGGAGGTAGCGTTCAGCATCCTGATGCGCCAGGATCTCGCGCAAGGCCTCGATGATGAGCCCTTCGATATGCTCACCGTCTTGCGTCTCCTGGTGGAACATGACGCGGTTCCTCCTACCATCGAAGCCCGGAACAAGCGGCGCAACGGGTCGCGACCGCACTGCTCCCGCGAGCTCGCCGCAGCAGCAGGCCGTCGCCGGCTAGCGCTCGGACATTGTAGCGCGCCGAGGCACGCGCTCGCGACCACCGGGTTAACAGTCTCTGCTCAACCGATGCAATATGCAGCGCCCACAACCCAACACGCGCGACGCCTCGCGGCGTCGCGCGTGCACGGTGGGGCTAACGATCATGGGACGAGGCGAGCCACCCCAGATGATGAAATGCCGCCTCGTCCCTGATCGTTCCCTCACCCCAACCCTCTCCCAGAGGGCGAGGGAGCGAAGGTGCTACGCGATTTTCATGGTAAGATCGATGCGGCAAACGGCTCTAGCCGCTATTCGTCGCGGAGACTGATGTTGCGGAATCGGCTCTCCCCGCGCACGGCCCCATCATCGTCCATGACGAAGACCATATAGGACATTTTGCCGGTGTAGAATTGCCCCACAGGGATGCGGTAATGGGTCCAGCCCGAGCCATCATAGTTGTCGTAATCTAGGATCCCTTTGTTCCAGGCCTGACCGCCATATAGCTTGAAGACCCGTCCTCTCGTGAATTTACCGTCTTCGTCCAGGCCGATACCGTGGATCTCTCCCTCCACATCGCTGCGGAAATCGAATTCCAGAACGGTCCTAGGACCGACGTCGTATGAGAGCGCCAGTCGTTTCCAGGTGTTGCCGACGAGCCGCAAGGTCGCACCATCGTCCTCGATAGTGGCCGTGCCTCGCCGATCTTCACCGGCGAACGAGGCCAAGACGGCATCCTCGAAGTCGACGTTTTCGGCAACTGTCACGGAGTCCTCATAGATCTTCACATTACGGAATCGGCTCTCTCCGCGCACCGCGCCATCATCGTCCATGACGAAGACCATATAGGACATCTTGCCGGTGTAGAATTGCCCCACAGGGATGCGGTAATGGGTCCAGCCCGAGCCATCATAGTTGTCGTAATCTAGGATCCCTTTGTTCCAGGCCTGACCGCCATATAGCTTGAAGACCCGTCCTCTCGTGAATTTACCGTCTTCGTCCAGGCCGATACCGTGGATCTCTCCCTCCACATCGCTGCGGAAATCGAATTCCAGAACGGTCCTAGGACTGACGTCGTATGAGAGCGCCAGTCGTTTCCATGTGTTGCCGGTCAAACGCAGCGTGGTGCCCCCGTCTTCTACGCTCACTGTACCCTGCCGGTCCTCGCCTGCGAATGACTCGAACGCCTCACCGTTAAAGTTGACGTGGGGCTCAGGGCTCTGCTGAGTAACGGTGACCACCTGTGCAGCCGTGGTAGTGTTCCCGCTGCTATCCGTCGCCTTCCAGATCACGACGGTCTCTCCTTGCGGGAAGACCGATGGGGCGTCATTGCTGATCTCGACCGGGAAGATGTCGCTGGCGTGCGCCGAGCCAATGTCTTGGCCTGAGACAATCACGACATCCGCCGGCGGTGTCAGCTCCGGCGGCGTGGTGTCCACCACGGTCACCATCTGGGTCGCCGAGCCCATGTTGCCGGCGGCATCGGTGGCTTGCCAGGTGACCCTTGTCGTACCGAGCGGGAATCCCTCAGCCGGGGCATCATGGGTGACCGGGCTACCGTCATCGGTTGTGGCCGCGCCGAGAACGAGAGGCGTCAATACCGCTGTCGCTTCCGCATTGATGTCCGCGGGCGGAGTGACTAGGGGTGGCACAACATCGGATGCACTCACGGCGACCGAGCTCGAGCGCACTGCGGAGGCTCCGTCATCATCGGTGACGGTCAGAGTGACCGTGTAGACACCCGGCGCCGCATATGTATGACCCGGACTCCGGAGCGCCGAGCTGTTTCCATCACCGAAATGCCAGGCATAGGTTTCGATCGAGCCATCGCTGTCCGTCGACGAATCGGTGAACTGACAGTTCAGACCTAGGCAGCTGAAGCTAAAGCTCCCGTTAGGCGACTGGTTGGCCAGATCACCAGCGATAAAGCCAGAAATGAAGTATTGGCCGATGCTCGCATAGCCCGAATAATTGCCGTTGCCGACACCTGAGACCTCCAGGAAATATGTCCCGGCCGGGACACTCAACGAGATCGTCGCATGGGTCTCCGAGCTGGGATTCGAGTGCGCCAGCTCGTTGCCAAGCGCGTCGAGAAGTCGCGCCTCGACGTCTAGATTCGCGCCGCGCTTATCGCTGCGGTAGAAGGCATCCCAGGCCGGGTAAACGGACAGCTCGATATCACCGGCCGCTGTCGCGAAGGAAAACACATCCTGATCAGCCGAGGTTTCAATGATGCCCTTGTTCTCGGGGTAGAGTTTGTGGGGATCGATTTCGGGATTCGTGACTCGGATCTCTCCGCGATCGTCCACTAGCAAAGGAGTTGCCTCGCTCGGCGCGTCGCCGTGGTCATCGGCCGCAAGAGAAAGGCGCTCAGCAATGATAGCCAAATCGTCCTGATTATTTGTCGCCCCCGGATACTCCCCTTTACTCCACTGGGTCACATTCTTGTAATAGCCCACGCCCATGATCGGAGCCCAAGAGGTACTGCCGCTGCCGTGTCCGTGATAATAGGGATCGCTGCTGGTCGCATCGTGGGACAAGCCTAGATGGTGGCCGAATTCATGTGAAACAGCCTCGGCAACGTAGGTCGTCGACTTGGCCAGGTTGTCGTAGTATACGAGTGCCGGCGACCAGTAAGTCCCGTAGTTATACGCTCCCCAGACACCTACGTAGGCAACGCCACCAGCGCTGCTGTGAGGCATGCTACTGCCATCTGCCTGTTTTCTTGAGGTGATAAGGACCGAGCCGGTCGTAGGGCCAAAGCTGGCGGGCTCCTCAGTCGTCACATCAATATCGAACGGCGCGTAATCCTCGGCGACGCGGTGCCAAATCTCGGCAATGGCATTCCTCTCCTTAGCGCTGAAACTTGCGGAATCGCCGTCGAGATCAAACGGATTAGCAATAAGCACGCCGGTCTTGCTCCAAACCGTGCCCGAGAGGGTGCGGCCGTCGAAGTCGAGGAAAAGCACATTCGGCGCTCCCGGCCGACTGTGCAATTGGAACGTGTCCTCGGCTACCTCACCGAGAAAAGGCTCAGGCGAATGATCTTCAGAGGATGACCCGTGCTGTGCATCCGAAGGTAGCTCATCCAGCGCCGGCTCGACGTAGAACACACCACCATCCTGATCAATAGCCATCGAGTCAAGATCTTCAACCGGAAAATCAAAACGGTGCATCCACTCCATGGCCCGCTCGCGAGCCCTCTCGGACAAGGATTCAAGTCGCTTCTTGAGGCGCCCATGGGGCAGCTCATCGAGACGAAATGGATTCGCTCGACCAAGCATCCTCGGGCGTCCCGCTCCCTCAACATCGCGCCTCTGCGCAAAGCGGTCCTCGATATTCTGCGCGAGCCGGTTCTCCATATCCTGCTTAAGCGCTAACACCGCCTTCCAATCGTGCTCCTGAGCAAACAGGTTCCCGCTGCCAAAGATCATCACCGCAGCGACAATCATCCCTAAGAAATCCTTCTGCATGACACCCTCCACGGCTGGTGACAAATTGCTGTGCGTAGGACGGATCTTCCGACGAGGTCAGCCGCACGCGACGCAACATGCAGCGTGCGGCAACCCCGCTCCGTGAGGCGCAGCTTAGGCTCTCGGGAGGGAGGGGAAACGTGATCGGGTCATGAAAGCATGCGACGACCTTCGGGTCGCCCTGTCTAAGTTGAGATGGCGTTCGCATGATCGCCGGCGGCCCGTCGGCGTCGACGCCGACTCCAAGAACCTAGAGCTCGGTCGTCAGAGGCGCGAGGCCTTGACACGACAACGAGCTCGTCACAAGGCGCATGCCGCTGTCCGAGTAGGGCAACCGAGAGCTCGGAGGCGAGGCCGTGGTCACCGGAGGGGTTGTGACGCTCAATGCTGCGCGGGTCGGGGCTGCGTCCGCGCGCGATGAATCGCTGCGGTAACAGCCCGGTGCCGATCGGCTTCGGCTAGCTCACCTACACCCGTCTCGCTAGAATTGACGATTGTCTTTTCCTCAAGCGTCGGGACGGGGTTGCCTCATGTCGAATAGCTTCAAAGCCAAAGCCCGCCTATCGGTCGCGGATCAGGATTTCGAGATCTATCGTCTCGATGCGGTCCCGGGGAGCCAGCATCTGCCGTTCTCGCTGAAGATCCTGCTGGAGAATCTGCTGCGTCATGAGGACGGGATGACCGTCTCACGCGACGACATCGCCGCGCTGGCCAACTGGGACCCCTCCGGCAACACCTCGCGCGAGATCCAGTTCCGTCCAGCGCGGGTCCTGATGCAGGATTTCACGGGCGTCCCGGCCGTCGTCGACCTGGCGGCAATGCGTGATGCGATGCAGTCCCTCGGCGGCGATCCGAACAAGATCAACCCACTACAGCCCGTCGAGCTGGTCATCGACCATTCGGTGCAGGCGGATTACTACGGAACCTCTCAGGCCTTTGCCAAGAACGCGGAGATCGAGCTGGAACGGAACCGCGAACGCTATCAATTCCTGAAGTGGGGGCAGAACGCCCTCGATGACTTCCGGGTCGTCCCGCCGGACACCGGTATCGTGCACCAGATCAATCTCGAGTATCTCGCGCGGGTCGTCTTCCCAAGCAACGAGAACGGGGCGACCCAAGCCTATTTCGACACCTGTGTCGGCACGGATTCGCACACGACGATGATCAACGGCATCGGCGTCCTCGGCTGGGGCGTTGGCGGGATCGAGGCCGAGGCATCCATGCTTGGGCAGCCGGTGTCGATGCTTGTGCCGGAAGTGGTCGGCTTCCGATTGACGGGGCGGCTGCGCGAGGGTGTCACGGCAACGGATCTCGTGCTGACAATCGTCGAACGGCTGCGCCGTCACGGAGTTGTGGGCAAGTTTGTCGAATTCTTCGGACCGGCAATCGCCAATCTGCCGATCGGCGACCGGGCCACCATCGCCAACATGGCCCCGGAGTACGGCGCGACCTGCGGCCTCTTTCCGATCGATCAGGTGACCCTGGATTATCTGCGTCTCACCGGCCGCCCCGCGGACCAGGTCGCGCTCGTCGAGGCCTATGCCAAAATGCAGGGCGTCTTCCATACCGCCGCAGCGGCAAAGGCCCGATACTCAGAGACGCTGACCCTCGACCTCGAAGAGGTCGTGCCGTCGCTGGCAGGACCCAAGCGCCCCCAAGACCGGGTACCTTTGACGGAGATGGCCGAGCATTTCCCACAGGCGCTGGCTGCGTTGAAGGCCGAGCGCAACCTGCCGAACAAAGGTCCTGCCAGGATCTCGATCGATGGCCAGGAGGTGGAGATCGGCGACGGATCGATCGTCATCGCGGCGATCACCTCCTGCACCAACACCTCGAACCCGAGCGTCATGGTGGCGGCCGGCCTCGTCGCGCAGAAGGCGGTTGCGCGGGGACTGCGCGCAGCGCCGTGGGTCAAGACCACGCTCGGTCCGGGCTCGATGGCCGTGACCCGTTACCTTGAGCGGGCCGATCTCATCGCCCCGCTGCAACGGCTTGGCTTTCACAATGTGGGCTTTGGCTGCACCGTCTGCATCGGCAATTCAGGACCGCTCCCCGAGCCCGTCTCGCAAGCGATTGCGGCGAACGAGCTGTGCGCAGTCTCAATCCTATCCGGCAACCGCAATTTCGAGGGGCGGGTCCATGCTGAGGTGCGGATGAATTACTTGGCCAGTCCGCCTTTGGTTGTGGCCTACGCCATCGCGGGACGCATCGACATCGATCCCTACAACGACCCCTTAGCCACCGACGATCGCGGCAAGCCCGTCTATCTCCGCGATATCTGGCCCAGCCAGCAGGAGGTCGATCAGCTCATTGCCCAGTGCGTCACCAGGGGGGAGTTCACTGCCAGTTATGCCAATCTGTTTGCCGGCGACGAGCGTTGGCAGGCCCTCGACGCCCCTCACAGCAAGACCTACGATTGGCCAGAGTCGACCTATATACGCAGGCCACCCTACTTCGATGGCATGCGGCTGGCCGTCGAGCCGGTCTCGGACATCCGCGGGGCCCGCTGTCTCGCTCTGCTCGGCGATTCGATCACCACCGATCACATCTCACCGGCCGGTGCCATCAAGGCCGCAACGCCGGCCGGCCAACACCTGATCAGCCAAGGCGTGGAGCCGAAGGATTTCAACAGTCTCGGCTCGCGACGCGGTAACCATGAGGTCATGATGCGCGGCACCTTCGCCAACGTCCGCCTACGCAATCTGATGGCACCCGGTACCGAGGGCGGCGTCACCCGTCACCTTCCGTCGGGCGAGTCTCTGAGCATCTTTGACGCGGCGATGCGCTATCAACGGGCGAACGTCCCCGCCATCGTGATCGCCGGCAAGGAGTACGGCTCGGGCTCGTCGCGCGACTGGGCGGCCAAAGGACCGCGACTCCTCGGGGTACGCGCCGTCATCGCCGAAAGCTACGAGCGCATCCATCGCACGAATCTCGTCTGCATGGGCGTGCTTCCACTGCAGTTCCTGGACGGCGAGAGCGCCCAGGCCTTGGGGCTCACCGGCGAGGAGTCCTTCGACATCGTCGGGCTTCAAGATGGCGAAGCGAAGCGCGTTGAGGTCCACGCGCGGAGCGATGACGGCACGACCAAGACCTTCGGGGCCAGGGTCCGGATCGATACGCCGAACGAGGTCGATTATTACCGCCACGGCGGCATTCTTCACTACGTGCTGCGCAAGCTCGCCGCACAGGCCTAGCGACACCAACCGAGCGATACCCATGGAGCTCTCTACTCTCACTGCCGTCTCGCCGATCGATGGCCGCTATGGCGACAAGAGCGCCCCGCTGCGCAGCATCTTCAGCGAGTACGGCCTTATCCGCCATCGCGTCCTCGTCGAGATTCGCTGGCTGCAGGCTTTGGCCGATCACCCTCAAATCTGCGAGGTTGCGCCGTTCTCGGAGCGGGCGAACCGGATCCTCTCCGAGATCCTCGACGGCTTCGATGTATCCGAGGCGGAGCGCGTCAAGGCCATCGAGCGCCGGACCAATCACGACGTCAAGGCGGTCGAGTATTACCTGAAAGAGAAGATCGCCGGCGACCCAGAACTGCTCGCGGCGGCCGAGTTCATCCACTTCGCCTGCACGTCGGAGGACATCAATAACCTCTGCCATGCGTTGATGCTTCGGGAAGGGCGCGACGTCGTGCTGCTGCCGCAGATCGATGCGGTCATCGAGGCCGTCCGCGGCCTGGCCCACCGCTTTGCCAATCTGCCGATGCTCGCCCGCACGCACGGACAGCCGGCCTCGCCGACGACCCTCGGCAAGGAGATGGCGAACGTCGTGCATAGGCTCCAAGCGCAGCGCGAGGGTATCAGCTCTGTCGCGCTCAAAGGTAAGGTCAATGGCGCGGTCGGCAACTACAACGCCCACATGGTCGCGTACCCGGGCGTCGATTGGCCGGCCTTCGCCGCGGCATTCGTCGAAGGGCTCGGCTTAACGCTGAGCCGTTACACGACGCAGATCGAACCGCACGACTATATGGCCGAGCTGTTCCATGCACTCGTCCGCCACAATCTCGTCCTGATCGATCTCTGCCGAGATCTATGGGGCTATATCTCGCTCGGCTACTTCAAACAACGTATTGTCGCCGGTGAGGTCGGCTCGTCGACGATGCCGCACAAGGTCAACCCGATCGACTTCGAGAACGCTGAAGGGAACCTCGGAGTCGCGAACGCACTACTCGAGCACCTCGCCGCTAAACTGCCGATCTCTCGCTGGCAGCGCGACCTCAGCGACTCGACCGCCCTGCGCAATCTGGGCGTCGGCATCGCTCACACCAGCATCGCCCTGCAGTCGCTCCAACGCGGGATTGGCAGACTCGACGCGGATGCCGAGCGGCTCGCTGAGGACCTCGATGCAAACTGGGAGGTTCTCGCCGAGCCGATCCAGACGGTGATGCGACGTTACGGGGTGGCCGAGCCCTACGAACGGCTCAAGGCGTTGACTCGCGGGCAACGGATCGGGCGGCAGGACCTCGTCGACCTGATCGCGACTTTGGAGATGCCAGAGGCCGCCCGCACACGCCTGTCCGACCTTAGCCCAGCGACCTATATCGGGATTGCCGCAGAGCAGGCCAGGCGGATCTGACACATGCGAAGCAACCGGGCCAACCATGAGGGCATGGTTGGCCCGGCACTACCAGGTGGCCATGACCAGCCACCGGATGTTCTCCGGTCGCGCGCTCAAGTCTGAGACTTGATCACGACACGGCGCTGCTCCAGTGCAAAGGGGCTGTACTCGGGCAAGAGATCGCGCTTACCCATGCTCTCAGCGGGGCCAATCTGGCCTTCCGGCAAACCGCGCGAGATCAGGAAATCACGAACCGTGTTAGCACGACGATAGCCTAGGGCATCGTTATACTCAAAAGAGCCCTTCGCATCCGTGTGACCCACAACAGTCAGGAACTCTTCGGCTGGCGAGTCCTTGACCTTCTGAACATAGTCTTCGAGCCGCACCAATTCTTCATCGTTGACGATGTTCTCAAGACGGTACTTGTCAAATTCAAAATTCAGTCGCACCACAAATTCTTTCGGGACGACTACCTCGACGCAGGGATCCAGGTCCGTCGGGCCACCGGCGCTCTTCCAGCACTCGCCGTAGCTCGTCACCCATGCGGTCTTGGGCTCTGCCGCGGACCAAAAATGCTCCATCATATCGGCACTGGCCGTGAACGGGGCGACCAAGGCCGCCGAGAGCAGCATCGGTGCGGCGACGCGCGCCGCACGGAAGGCTGAAGTCATCTTGAACATGGTGTTTTTCCTCGGTCAGGTTGGACAAAAAATGGGCCAAGATTGGGCAACCCGGTGAATTCCCGGCCACAGAGGGCAACATTGCGACAGCCCGCCACCTCAACGCCACATAATGGCTCTAGCTCGCCGGCTATACCAAATAGGACTCGAAACTCGAAGCCGCCTGTGACGAATGGTCTCCCCGTTGTTAGTTTAACCCATGTTGCCGACATTAGTGCAACCTTTTTAGCTCCTGACGACAAATTTGCAACGCGCCCACCTCTCATCAAACCCCAAGCAAATGTTCTCATGAGCAAAAACGACAAAATGCCACCGGTGATCCGAATGCGACTGTTGCTTTTACAAGACATATCGGCGACCCGGCCGATCCTCGCAGCGCCCCGGGGCGAGAGACGACAACAGGCTTCGACGAGATAAGCAGCATGGGCCAGGATACAGTGCAGACGGTCTCCGCCATCGTGTTGTCCGGCAAATACTGCCGCGCGAACGAGTGCTCGCTGACCGACGTGCGTCGGCGCGTGGCCAGGGCGCTGGCCGCGGTCGAGCCTGAGCCCAAGACTTGGGAGCCGGTCTTCCTCGCCGCCCAGGAGCGGGGCCTGGTCATGGCCGGACGCATCAATGCTGCCGCCGGGACGGAGCGGCGCGCGACCTGGATCAACTGCTTCGTGCAGCCGATCGGCGACAGCGTCTCAGGGCATGACGCCGACGGCATCCCAGGGATCTATCTTGCGCTCCAGCAGGCGACCGAGACGATGCGTCTCGGCGGCGGCGTCGGCTATGACTTCTCCCGGCTGCGCCCCTGCGGGGCCCTCGTGCGCGGCACTGGCGCCGAGGCCTCGGGGCCGATCTCCTACATGCATGTCTTCGACCGGTCCTGCGCCACCGTCATCTCGGCCGGCGCGCGGCGTGGCGCACAAATGGCCATCCTGCGCTGCGACCACCCGGATATCCTCGATTTCATCCAGGCCAAAGACCGGTCCGGCGAGCTGACCAATTTCAACCTCTCGGTCGCAGTCACCGACGAGCTCGTCGAGGCCGTCATCGCCGATCGTGACTTCGCGTTGGTCCACGCTCAGCCGCCGACTACGACCCAGGCCGAAAGGCTGGCGGCCCATCAGCGCGGCGACGGCCTATGGGTATACCGCACACTGCCCGCCCGCCGGCTGTGGGATGCCATCATGGCCTCGACCTACGATCACGGCGAGCCAGGCGTCTTCTTCGTCGACCGGGTCAATGCCGACAACAACCTGGCCTATTGCGAGACGATCGCCGCGACCAATCCCTGCGCCGAAGAGCCGCTTCCGCCGTATGGCTGCTGCTGCCTTGCCAGCATCAACCTCACCGCACTGGTCCGCGACCCCTTCGCCGCCGAGGCCTCGCTCGACTGGGCCGCACTCCGCCGTCTTGTGGGTACCGGCGTACGGATGCTGGACAACGTGCTCGACGCCACACCCTGGCCCATCCCAGAACAAGAAGTCGAGGCCAAGGCCAAACGCCGGATCGGTCTCGGCATGCTCGGCCTCGGCGATACCCTGATCATGCTCGGCCTGCGGTACGACACAGCCGCAGGGCGCAATCTGGCCGCGCAAATCGCCCGCACGATGCGCGATGCAGCCTACTCGCAGAGCGTCACTTTAGCGAGAGAGCGGGGCCCGTTTCCACTCTTCGACGCCGACCGCTATCTGGCCAGCGGCTTCGCCTCACGACTCCCCGAAGAGATCCGGGAGGCGATCGGCGAGCATGGCATCCGCAACTCCCATCTGCTCTCCATCGCACCGACCGGAACCATCTCGCTGGCCTTCGCCGACAACGCCTCCAATGGCATCGAGCCGGCCTACAGCTGGTTCTACGACCGTCGCTCGCGCAACGCTGACGGCGGTTGGGACAGCTACCGCGTGGAGGACCACGCCTTTCGCCGCTACCGTGGGCTCCATGGTCTCGAGGATCGGCCCGCGGAGGAGATCGCCGCGGGGCTGCCGGCGGCGTTCGTCTCGGCCTTAGCAATCCCGGCCCGCGACCACATGCGCATGGTCGCCACGCTCCAGCCCTATGTGGATGCGGCCATCTCCAAGACCGTCAACATCCCGACCGACTATCCATTCGAGGATTTCGAGGACCTCTACCTCGACGCCTGGCGCGCCGGGGCCAAGTCGCTGGCGACCTTCCGCCCAAACCCGATCACCGGGGCCATCCTCTCCGAGGCCAAACCGAGCCCCGAGGTACCGGCCGGCGCGATCGAGGACCTGATCCAATCAGACGCCGACCGACGCGTGCGCCTGGACCAGCTGCCTGACTACACCCTCAACAGCGTACGCTGGCCATCGCGGCCGCGCTTGACGGCCGGCAATCCGGCCTGGACCTTTATGGTCCGTCACCCGGCAGGACCCAAGTTTGCCGTCTTCGTTGGTCATATCGAGAACGACCTGGCGGACCCGTTCGAGGTATGGGTGACCGGCGAGCCGCCCCGCGGGCTCGCTGCCCTGGCCAAGAACCTCTCCCACGACATGTACTCCAGTGACCGCGCCTGGCTCAGGCTCAAACTGACGGCCCTGATGCGCACCAGCGGTGACGACGCCTTCGCGCTGCCGATGCCGCCTGCTGGGGATCTCGTCCAGGTCCCCAGCATCGTCAGTGCCTTCGCGCGGCTGGTCTACTACCGCTGCGAGACACTGGGTGCGTTCGATGTCCTCGACAGCAGCCCGGTCAAGGACGCCCTGATCTCGCCGAAAGAGCCCAAGACCGGACCTGAAGGCACCCTGTCGTGGACCGTTGACATCGAAAATCCGGCCACGGGAGATGATTGCGTCCTGTTCCTGAAGGAGCTCGTACTGCCCGACGGCCAGCGGCGCCCCTACTCGGTTTGGCTCTCGGGGGAGTACCCGAGGGTCCTCGACGGTCTGTGCAAATCGCTCTCGTATGACATGCGCGTCGTCGACACTGCCTGGATTGGCCGCAAGCTGCGCAAGCTCCTGAGCTTCGAGGAGCCGCAGGGGGACTTCTTCGCCACCGCGCCGGACGACCGACGCCGACGCCGCTATCCCTCAACGATTGCCTACATCGCCGAGCTGATGATCTACCGCTATCACAGGCTGGGACTAATGGATCAGAGCGGCCATCCGCTCAGCGCGATGGGCATCGTCGCCTCCCCGGCGACACGCCCGCCGGCCCAGGAGCCGCCGCCGCGATCGATCGGCGGGCGTTGTCCGGAGTGCGGGGCCCTGGCCGTCGTGCGGGTCGAGGGCTGCAAGCGCTGCCACGCCTGCGGCTGGATCGGCGATTGCGGTTAGCACCCGGCGGGAGCCTGATCCCCCAGGCCGACGCGAGCCTCTCGCCCCCAGCTTCCGGCGAGCGGCCTAGAAGAGGGAGGGCCCTGAGGACTCACGTGGCGGTGCCGCCGTATGATCAGGTCGATGTCCTCCTACGGCCGGGGATCCCCTGACCACCGACGCACCCTAGCAGCCCTCGCCAGCCGCGTCGGAGATCTTTCTCAACGCCAGCGCATTCATGCAATAGCGCAGCCCGCTCGGCGGCGGCCCATCGGGGAAGACGTGGCCGAGATGTCCGCCGCAGGTGTTGCAGGTCGTCTCGACGCGCCGCATGCCGAAGGAGTCATCGGCATGGTAGGCAACGGCGTTCTCCTGGACGGGCTGGGTGAAGGACGGCCAGCCTGTGCCCGATTCGAACTTCTCCTGCGCATCGAACAAGAGCGCCCCACATCCGGCGCAGGCATACCGGCCCGGCTCGAACAGGTGACACATCGGCGAGCTGAAGGGTTGCTCGGTCCCTTTTTGGCGGAGAATCGCGTACACCTCAGGCATGAGCGCTTCGCGCCATTGCGCATCGGTCTTCTCGACAACGCGTTCCGGCTGCGGATTCCCGTGATCCGCGAATCGCTGGATATCGTCCCAAGTCAACATGTTCGTTACCTCGTTGTGCGGATAGGATGTGGTTGCAGGGCCTTCAACGGGGCACCCACCGACCGGGCCGCCGAACGACAAAGCAGCCCGTCGGCCAGGCACCGGGGCTCTCAGGCCGCGACCATTTGCACGACGACCAGGCGGCCGCCATCGCCCCTGGTGAGCAGGATCTGCTGGCCGTCCTGGAGCTCGAGCTTGCCGCCGATCGCGATAGGCGTCTTGGTGGTGACATCCATCAGGTCTGGCAACCCCTCGTTGACCAGCCACCAGCGGCCCTGGTGGAGGACGAAGTAGCCGACGCGGCGGCGCTGGCGCTCCGTGAGCTTCTCATTTGGCGCGATCCGATTGTTCGCGTGCCAGAGGAAGAGCGACTGGCCCGTCCAGACCATCAGCCGGTGATTGTCGGGCCGGAACTGCCCCTCCTGACGCGACGAGTAGAGGTTCAGCACCGGCAGCTGTCCACGGAACGACGTTCCGCAGAAAGGGCAGCTCGGCCGCGTAGTGTTATCGAACACATACCACTTCTGGGCACAGCGGGGATTCTGGCACGGCTGGATCAGATCGACCGTTTTGACCAGCGCGGTCTCCCAATCGTTGGCCGAGGGCCGCTGCACGGGCTCATGCAGGCCCGTGATGAAGGCCTGCTCGAAGAGCTGGGTGAGGTAGGGACCGGTCAGCGTGAAGGGGAGCTTGTCGGTATCCGCCCAAGGCAGCTCGGTCGGCTTGGCGTTGGCGACCTTGATCCGATTGCTCGCGTCGCTCGGATGCTCGACGAAGAGGGCCTTCTCGCCCATCGAGAGCATCTCGTCGCGCTGCTCGTCGTTGACGTCATGAACCTTACCGCCGCGCAGCGGATGGCGGTAGAGGAGATACATATAGATCAGCACGGCGAGGGCGTGCAGGTCCGTCTCGCGCCGCGGCAATTTGCGGTTCGGGCAATCCTTCGGCAGGTGGCTGGTCATGACCACCTCGGGGGCGATGAAATCGGGGGTGCCGACGACATCCGGCGGATATTTTCCAGGGACGACCAGCCCGTCGACATCGATCACGCAGGCGCGCCCGCGCGAAGGATCGATGAGGACGTTCTTGTAGGACAGGTCCGAGTGTGCGAGCCCGGCCATATGCATCCGGCGCACCGCGCGGGCGAGGAGCAGACAGGCCTTGAGGTGGCCAAGCCAGTCGCCGAGCTCGCGCGGGTCGAGGAAGCGATTGCGCAGGCTCGCCGCGGCGAACCACTTGCCCTCCTTCTCCTTGCCCTGGATGTTGAGCATGTCGCCATTCTTCGAGCCATGCTCGAAGAAGAACTCGCGCGGATAGGTGGGCGCGACCAGGCCGAGCCGGCCCTCGTGCTCGAGCATCGCCGTCGGCCAGCAGAAGAGGTCCTTCCAGTAATCACCGCCGACCTGCTCAAAGATGCTCTCGCGGTACTTACCGGTGATCATCGCCAGGCGCTCCCGGGCCTGGGCGTCCTGCGGTGTCTTGTAGAAGGCGACGACGTAAGAGCGGTCGGGCGAGAAATAGACATCCTTCATCGCGCCGGAGCCGATGATCTCATCGACGAGCTCGACCGCCCGCCCGTCGGAGGTCCGCAGGGTGACGACGTCGGCCATCACAGGGCTCCGCTGCGGCACCCATGTGGCGCGGAGGTGAGCTCAGCGCAGCCGGGCCACACGCGCATCGGCTCGCCCAGCGCGCCCCGCCGGGCGGCCCGCTCACCACAAGACAGCAATGGTGCGATCATCATGATTTCCGGGAGAAAAGAAACCGAGCCAATCGAGCAGAACCGCGCCCGGCTCGGGGCCGTCAAGGATCGGCTTGAGCTCGTCCCAAAGCTCATCCCAGCGCGCTGGATCCTTGAGCCCGCTGTCGGTCTCGAAGCGCGGATCCGATACCCCGTCGGTCATGAGCATGACGCCGGCGAGGTCTTCGAAATAGCCGAATTGAACACGTTTCGCGAATCCCCGCTCCCCTTGATCCGACATTGCCGCCCGGTCGAGGAACCGCGTCTGGCCGGCGAACTCGCCGCCATCCGGGTTCCCCATCAGGCGCACCTTGCCGCGCGGGCCGTAGGCGGCGATGGCACCGTCGCCGAGCCAGAAACTGGCGAGGAAGGTCGCGCTCGCCTGGCGCCTAACGACGGCCGCGAGCAGGGTCGTCGCATAGTCTTTGGACACCGCCTCGTCTGCCTGAGCCCTGTGCTCGATGGCCTGCACCGCGCGCACCCCGGCCTGGTGGAAGAGATAGTGGAAGGCCGAGCCCATGGTCTGCTGCGCGCCCTGCGGATCGGCCGCCCAGCCGGCCAGCGCGGCGGTCATCTTGGCGCCGAGCTCTCCGGCGAGCGCATCGGCCACGTGCTCGCCAGCCGTCAGAGCGGCAAGCCGCGCGCCCTCGCGCGAGAACTTGGCGCTCCCGGCGCCGTCGGCGACGATGAGCACGCTCCAGCCGCCCGCCGCGTCCTGATGGACGAAGAAGTCATCGTCGCGGAAGCTCCCGGCGTGCTCGTGCGAGCGGCCGCGGCGGCTCGCGGCGGCGATCCGGAAGCCATCGCCCTCGATGATCTGGGCATGCTGGTGCGCCTTTGGGTAAGGGGCCTCCGCAGGCGGCTCGATGACCTTCCAGAGGCTGCGTGGATCCGGGTTGACGATCAGCAGGCAGTCGCCGGAATGCGTGCCCTCGTCGCCCGGGCGTACCCAAGTCACCGGTAGGCGATGATCGCCATCGCTGCGGGGCGTCCCGCGCAGCTCCCCGCGCTCGGCGTCATACTCGAGGCCGAGTTCGCTCGGCACGGCGACATCGAGCACGGCGACCGGTTGGCCGTTTGCGTCCCAGCCCTCGATGGTCGCCGCATAGCCGACGCCGACCTTGGCATTCGGCAGGCGGAAGGAGGCCCTAGGCTCGGGCGGACCGGATCCCAGCACGGCCTCGGCTGGGACTTCGCCCGGCCGCAGCTCGGTCAGGGGTTGCGATTCGGCGGCTCCGTCGCGTTCGTCGTCCGGTCGGTGGGGAGTCGGCGCGTCGGCCATTCCCGCCGAATCGGTTGCGGCCGGCCCCGCTGCGTCAGCCGGCTGCGGTTCGGGGTCCGAGGACGCTTCCGGCGGGCCGGCCAAGGGCTCCACGTCTTCCTCGCCCTCTGCGGGATCGGGAACCTGTCCCGGCGCCGCCTCCGCGCAGGCCGCGGCGGGCGGCGCCCCTCCCGGGGTGCTCGGTCTCGGATCAGCCGAGAGCAGGCTCAAGCGTTTGCCGGGGTGCTGCGAGCGCCAGATCCGCATCAGCGTGCGCAGGTAGTCGAAGGTCGCATCGAGCACCGCCTCGGACTGCGCGAAGCGGCGGATGGCCTCCGGGTGCGCGCCGGTACCCTCGAAGATGGGCTCGGAACCCTCACTGAAGAGCCCCAGCACCAGCGCCTCGACGTCCGGCGCCAGGCGCTCGCGCTCGGCTGGCGTTGGGCGGCGGCCACGCGAGCGCATCACCGTCAGCCCCGGCCGCGGACCACGTCGAAGCCGCCCTCCTCGGGCGTGGGTCCGGCGGCGAAATTCGCTTGCTCCTCGCACCACGGGCAGGTCGCCTCCCCAGGTCCGTTGACGCACATGAGCTTGCCGCAGCCGCAGAGCGCAAAGGCCGTCGCATTGCCGCAGTGCGGGCAGCCCGGCACACCCATCAGCTCGGAGGTGTTGACCTGCAGGTCGTTTGCCTGCGGATCGGACCATTCGAAGTAGCCGTCGTCGAGCGGATAGCAGCCGGTGAGCCGATAGCCCGAGACATCCACCTGGAACTCGGCCGTGCCGACCTGCTGCTGCTCGCGATCGTACTTGATCAGGTAGGGCTTGCGCGTGCGCTGACAGCGCCCGATCAGCGTCACGCAGGCGAGATCGGCGAGGGCCGGCGGCGGGTCCTTGACGAGGCTCAGGACACCCTTCTCGAGGACCACCCGCTTCTCCTCGCCCGCACCATCGCCCAGGCTGCGGCTCTTGGCCAGCAGCGAGGCGCTGACCCAATCGACGAACTTCTTGTAGTCCCCCGCCTGGACCTCCTCGAAGAGAAGGACCTGGTCGGTGAGCCTCCTGAGCGCCGTGAAGTCGGCGTCGCGCCCAATGCCGACGGCGACCAGCGAGGCGCCCCTCGCGTACTGCGCCTTCCAGCGATCGATCGCCGGCCAGGGGTTGTCGGTCGGGCGGCCGTCGGTGAAGAGATAGACGATCGGCTGCCAATCGCCCTTGCGCTCCGCCGTGGTCTTGATCACGGAGCGATCGATCTCCGCCATCAGGGTCTCGAGTGCGGCACCGAGGCTGGTCCCACCGCCGAGCGGCAGGCGGGGTGGGTAGAAGGAGCAGAGCTCGACGAGCGGGACGATGGTCTTGGCGACCCCAGCGAAGGCAATCACCGAAATGTGCACGGTCTCGAGCGCATGCGGGTCGCTGCGCAGCGACTGGACGACCGCCTGCAGGCCATCCTCCATCTTCTTGAGACTGTCGCCGACCATGGACTCCGAGCAGTCCAGGACGAAGAATACCGGTAGCCTGCGCATCGATTCGCTCCTGCGTCTAGCCCTGCGTCTAACGGGTTGTCCCAGTCCTCACAGGACCAGTTGCACCTCGGGGGGCGGCGGCGGCAGGGTCACCTGCGACTCCAGCCCCGCGCTGCTCGAGCCCACCGAGACGCTGGCCGAGACCCACTTGAAGAAGCCGGCAAAGGCAGATGCGTCCATCGTGTCGAGCCGCACGAGCCGATCAGTCAGCTCGTGCAGCAGGTCGAGCTTCGCCTTGTGGCCGGCCGCGCAGACCACGACCGAGGCGAAGTGGCGTGCCTTGACCTTCGGAATCGCCTCACGGTAGGCCATCAGATCGGACGGACTGCCGTCGGTCATGACGAAGAGCAGCGGGCGCCAGTCGCCCTTGGCCTCGTCGGTGCTCCTCCGCACGTCCCGGTCGACCCGCTCGATCAGCAGCTCGAGCGCCGCGCCGAGGAAGGTCGCGCCGGATTGGGGGACCTGGATCTCGCCGATCTGGACCTCATCGAGCGGCGTCAGCGGCAGATACTCGCGCGCGCCGTTGTCGAAGGTGATGATGCAGAGATGGACGCTCTCGAGTGCGTACGGGTCCTGGCGCAGGGCGCTCAGCATGGCCTGCAGCCCGACGTTGACCGAGTGGATGGGCTCGCCGCGCATCGACCCGGAGGTATCGAGCAGGATATAGACCGGCAATCGCCTGACGCTCATCTCGTACTCCCTTTCAGAGGTATTGCTTCAGCCACTCCACGAGCGTATCCGACTCGGATACGGCGCCGATGGCATTGAAGCGCCAGCCGCCCGTCTCCCGCACCAGCTCGGCGAAGAGCATCGAGCGGGCATCGTCGAACCCCGGCCCACCCGAGAGATCGAAGCGCACCATCTCGCTACCCCGCCCATCCAAGGCGCGGATATGCGCATTCCTGACCTGGCCGAAGCTCTGCCCGCGCTGCTTGCCCTCGAAGAGCTGCACGACGAAGACCACCTTGGAATAGGTGTCCGGCAGGTCGTTGAGGCGGACAACGATCTGCTCGTCATCCCCTGCGGCGCCGCCGGCACGGCTGTCGCCCGTCAGCCAGACGCAGCCCGAGCGGTGCTTGAGGTTGTTGAAGAAGACGACATCGCTGTTGCGTAGCGTCGCCTTGCCGCTGGCATCCCAGCCGAGATCATGGACCTTGCCGTCGGGACCGCAGAGGAACGCGGCGGCATCCAGGTCGTATTCTTGGGCCCGGGTGCCTCGCCCGGCGCCCGCCTCGCTCAGATCCCAGCCGAGGCCGATCGTGACCGTCGAGAGATCGTGCTCGCTCTTCTTCAGGCTGACGCCCTGTCCCTTGGTCAGATTGACGGCCATTGGCGGTCCTCAAAAGACGACGTTCACTTCGGGCGGCGGCGGCGGGAGATCGTCCAGCCCGGAGACCTCCTTCTGCGCCTGATCGACCTTCTGGCTGCCCGTCGAGATCGATGCCGAGACCCATTTGAAGAAGGCCTTGATCGTGCCCGCATCGGCGGTCGCGAGCGAGACGACGACCTCGGTGATCTGCTTGAGCACGCCGGTGTCGGCCTCGTGGCCCGCCGCGCACGCGACGATGATGCCGGTGCGTACCCCCTTGAGCCGCTCGAGCCCCTCCTTCCAGTCATCGGTCGGAGCACCGTCGGTCATCAGGAAGACGAGCGGCTTCCAATCGCCCTTGGTATCGGCCGTGGTCCTGGTGACCTCGGCCTCGATGCGCTCGGCAAGCAGCCGCAGCGCGGCCCCCAGCGCCGTCGTACCGGCCAGCTTGAGATCGGGCGCCTGGAAGCTCGGCAGCTCTGTCAAAGGTACCAGTTGCTTCGCCGAAGAATCGAACGTGATGACCGAAAGAAAGGCGGTCTCCAAGGCGTAGGGGTCCTGGCGCAGCGTCGAGACGAGCAGCTGTACGCCGTTCTTGACGGCCTCGATCGGTTCGCCGCTCATCGAATACGAGGTATCAAGCAAGAGGTAGACGGGAAGTCTGCGCATGCGCGTGGTCCTGTGCTGGATCGCAGGAGAGTCTGGCCCAAGGCCGTCGCCGTTTCCGTGTCCAAGTCCGAAAATGGAGGAATGGATAGGCTACCATCGTAGCAAATTCACGGGATTGCGAAGGCGGTGCCTCGGGTTTCCGCTGCGATCGATTGAAAAGCGACGCCGATTCAGGCACGTTTCGCGTGCCGAGGAGCCTGGCCTACCGAATCCAGTCATCGGCCACCGATGATCGGCCTCTCGTTGACATTGAGTCGCGCCGCAGCCTGGCCGCCTGATCTCCCACGATGGGATCGGGATGGACTGAAGGCCTGACTCGCTCTCTGCGGGAGAGAGCCCGTAACTCGGCATGTGGCGCACCAACATGGCCGCTACATTGGGTTACGGGAGCAGGATTCACATCGTGCTGTCGGCTCCGCCGAAGACAAAGGGATGGCCGAGGCGTGGCAGACACCTTCCCGATCTCCTTCGCGCAGGGCTCTGACCCGACCGATGACTTGCCAAGCCCGCATGCCGCGCTTACCGTAAGGAGAATACGCACTCCTTACTCGGGCGCGCCCCATGTCCACGATCGCCAAGATCACCAGCAAAGGGCAGACCACCATTCCGCGAGAGATCCGTGCGGCATTGCAGGTTTCCGCGGGCGATCTGATCGCCTGGGACGTGGCGGAAGACGGCACGGCCCGCGTCCGCCGGGTACAGCCCATGGACATCGAATACCTCAAGGCCCTCGAAGGCACCCTGACCGAGTGGGCCGGCGAAGCCGACGAGGAAGCCTACCGCGGGCCTTGAACAGCTCACCGTGGTGCGGGTCCCCTTTCCATTCACGGACCGAGCAGCGACCAAGAACCGGCCCGCGCTGATACTCTCCGGCGCGGCATCGTTCAACCACCCCGCCGGCCATTCCGTCATGGCGCTGATTACCTCTCTGCGAAGCAGCCCGCCCTGGCCGCTGGATTGCGGTATCGAAGACCTCGCGGCGGCAGGGCTGCCCGCACCGCCCAAAGTCCGCTTCAAGCTCTTCACCCTCGACCACCGGCTCGTCCGAGGGGAACTGGGCCGCCTGGCTCTGCAGGACCAACAGAATCTCCGCAACGCGCTGGGACAGTTGCTCGGCAATTCCGTCTGAGCCCGATAAGCAGGCGTTTATGCCGGCCGCTGGAAACGCACAGTCGGCTGCGCCCAGTGGAGCGAGCGGCGCGCAAGAGCCAAATGTCTGGAGGCGTCTTGTCCCTTCGGCTGATAGTCGCGGGACGAGCGCGATGCATCATCCGGCGACTCGCCGCGCACGACATCCGCAGCCCGTGGGTGAGCGCCACGAGCGCCAACCGTTGGCTGCGACAACCATCCTGACCGAGTTAGGATTTGGAGCGGGCATCTGGCAACGGCCAACGGCAAGCCCCTCGCCGAGTGCTGCGGCTGGTCCTTCGAGTCGACGCCACCCGGCCTGCGGCCCCGGCTCGCCCAGACACTGAGCCCCGAGCCACCGCTCCTGCTGCTCGTCGACAACAGCCTGCCCGGTGCCGCGCGGCACCGCACCGAGCTGAGCCAGATCGTCGATCGCCACTGGGGCTTCGGCGCCGAGGCCGTCCCGCTGGGCGACCCAGCAAAGCTCTCAGAGGCCATGGCCGCACACCGGAGCCCGAGATCCTCTATGTCTACGCCCACGCCGACCTCAATCTCGCGGGCGTGGCCGAGGCCCTCGGCGACGCGGTGCCGCTGATCCTGCTGAACCTGATCGGCGAGCCGGTGCCGACCCCGCCCGCGGACCTGGTCCGCGACCGCAAGGTCATCTGCGCGCTGCAACGCCGCGCACGAGTCAAGCGATGCGTAAGCCGCAGGCGCCAAGTGGCTGCAGGGCTTCCTCGGCGACACGGCCGGCATCGGGCACCAGCGCATCACCTTCAGCGCCTTCGAAACGCGGCTCCGCCTCTGGTCCGGCTGTGCCGGGCTCGAGGCGCCGCTCCGTGGTGTCCACGGCCGGCTCTTCCGCCGCCCGCTGATCAAGCTGCTGCTCGACCGCATCGCCGCCCGCCGCGAGGTCAGTGACGAGCACGCCGCCGCGCTGGCCCAGAGCCGCGGCGTGCTGGGGCTGGTCGCGGCTGGCTGCGCCTCGCGGGTCGTGCGCGGCGGCTCCTTCTTCTTCCCGCCCTTCGTCCTGCGCTCCGCGGACCGGGTCTTCGACTTGCCCGATTTCCGGGACGGCTACCTGGGCCTGCTCTGTGTCCGTTCCCGCGTCCGCCAACAAGCCACCGCCCGGCGGTGTCCTGCAGGTCTCGCGGGGGGGCCCCTGGCCCCGCACCCCCGCCCGCCCGTTCCAAGTAGGCCCGGCCGACCGTCCGGGCGGGCGACCCGATTGGATCGAGCCAAGATCACAAAAATAACTCTGTCCCGTTTTCACCCCGTCCCGTTTTCACCCCTTCACCCAAAAAAACTCTGTCCCGTTTTCACCCCTGTCCCGTTTTCACCCTCTTCACCGTCAATCCACCCAGGGATTGACCACGGGCACGCCGGTCGGTGCGAAGGCCTCGATGTTGCGAGTGACGACGGTCATACCGTGCACCATGGCGGTCGCCGCGATGAGTGCGTCGCGCACCGGGCGTAGATCTGGCACGTGCAACCGCGCGCTAACCCGGGCAACCGCGGTATCGACGGGGAGGATTCGCCCTGAGAATGCCGGTAGCACATGGCCTTCCAGCCAGACCCGCAGGATGCTCCCTCGAGCCGAGTCCTTCCTTTCCGCCAGCAGAACGCCAATCTCCAACTCCTGGAGAACCATGACGGAGATAAACAGCTCTGCCGCGTCTACCTGCTCGGCCCAGCGTGCGACATTCGCATCCGCTCTGCCGGACCGAACCTTGCGAAGCTCGGAGACGACATTGGTATCGAGCAGGTCCATCAGCGCAGGTCAACAGCCTTGGGTAGATCCCGAAGGCTCGGCAGCTCCAAGTCGATGTCCTCCGCTCCCGGCAGCGCCAGCAGATCAGCGATGTTTCTGCTGGTTCCGGTCAGCCGGCGGTACTCCGCGATGGACAGGAGGACGTAGCTGGGCCGCCCGCGATCCGTGATGAAGACCGGGCCCTGGTCTGCGGCCTTCTTGGCCCGCCCGGTCTCCTGATTGAATTCGCGACTGGTCAAGGTGGCCATGGTCAGGTTCGCTCTACCGAGAACGTAGCAACGTTACTATTAAATCGCCGTGCTTGTCGATCAGAATCGCCATTGAGAGGCATGACCAATCCGAGTTCCTTGGGGGCCGGCTCTTGAGATCGGTCCCGGCCGGCAGCTTCCGGCGCCTGAGCGATCCGGAAACCCTCTGGTACGCCTGGCGCGAGGTGCGGCGCGGCAAGCGACGGGGGCCGCGCATCGCCGCCTTCGACCTGGACACGCGCCGGCTGATCACCCGATTGCTCGATGCCGGGGCCCGTGTCTATCGCACGCAGCCCGCCCGGCAGATCCTCGGGCAGCCGCCTCCGGGGCGGCGCGGGCTCGCGCTCGGCTCCTACCTCACCCTGTGGTGTGGCAATCTCTACCTCGACGGCCTGGATCACTACACCAAACGCAAGCTGGAGGTCCCCGGCTACCTGCGCTACGTGGACGACTTCGTGCTGTTCGCCGGCGGCCCGGGTCAGCTCCGCGAGGCACGCACGGCGATCGCCGCCTGGCTGGCCGCCGAGCGCGGGCTCAGCCTCAAGCCCAAGGGCGATCAGGTGCGACCGGCATGCGAGCCTAGCACCTTCGTCGGCTTCCCCATCGCCCGGGGCGGGATCACGCTGGGGCGCAAGCTGCGGCGGCGCTTCGCTGCCCGGGCGCGGGCTGCCGCCGGCGAGGGCGAGGCGGCGCTGGTGCGCTGCCTGGCTGCATACCGCGGGCTGCTGTTGTTTCCCTGAAGGCTGGCCGCGTCCGGCCCTGGCGCATCCTTGGCACTTTGTCCGGCCGCCTGGCGCGCGTTGCCACGAGGCCCGGGCGCGGCCCTTGATCGATAGCAGGATCGAACGAGCTGGCCATCGCATGGCTCGACAGAATACAGGAACCCCTGGTGCCGTCAGTTTGTCCGGTACGCGCCAATTACGATGGCGTTGTAGCAGGGGTTGGTGACAGGAGACTTTTAAGCCATTGTTTGTTGCTCGGCCAGGAAGCGGCGCAGCTCTTGCTCAGACGTTCTCGAGTCATCTGTCCCGCAACCAGCGAACGACGAGAGGTTGTCATGAACGAGACCGAGCGGCAGGATCTGGAGAAGGAGGTCAAGCGCGCCAAGCGCATCGCCTCGGATAAGGCCGGGGCGCTACACGATCTGGTCGAGGACCGCCTCCCCGGCGCCTACAAGGAGCTTCCGGCCGTCGCACAGGCCTGCTTCGAGGCCTGTGAGGCCTGGGCCGCGTTGCGCACGCGTCTAGAGAGGGCGCAGAACGAGGCGGCCGGCGCCTGATGCGTCACCGGCGCGACAGTTCGCGTTCGCGAGCCAGCGACGAGACGCTGGACCAAGCCCGGCGAGGCAGGCCGTTATCGGCGGGCGCCTGCCGGACGAAGGACAGACTGGGTTGTGACCGGCGGACGACCGGAAAGCAGGCCGGTCAGCTCGCCGGTCGCGGCATCCCAGACACGGGCCGGGCCGTCGAGCGAAGCGGCGAGCAGCAGCGCAGGCCGATGGCGAACTGCAAACGAGGCACCGCCGATCTGGACAATCGACATACTGGCCGAGCAGAAGATCGAGGAGGCGATCGCCCGCGGTGAATTCGACAACCTGCCGGGCGCTGGCCGCCCTCTGCCGGACGAGGACTTGTCACTGGTTCCGGAGCATCTCCGGGCCGGATACAGGTTGCTGAAGAATGCGGGGTATCTTCCGCCAGAGCTACATGGGTTGGGGCAGCTCCGCCGCGCGGAGGACCTGATCCGGCGCATTGACGACCCGGCGCTTCGCGGTCAGGCGCAGAAGCGCCTGCGCCTGCTCGAGCTGCGACTGCGGGAGTCCCGGGGATATGGGCTCGACAGCCGGCTCTTAGTGGAATTTGAGGCGCGGCTGCTCGCACTGACAGCGGTGGACTAGCTGGCTCTGCGAGCTTATCTTGCGTGCTCGCGCAGAAGATGAGCTGAGAGAGGGTATTCGATGCGCAGAGATCCCAATCGGGCGGCTGAGCGCGAGCGGATGCTCGAAGACATCCGCGCGCTATTTCGGCTCACGGCGGGCGAGACGGGCATCGGCGCGGTGCCGGCCGAGGTGCTCGAAGCGATGCGCAGGGTGCCGCGCCACCGCTTCGTGCCCGAGCACGAGCAAGCCCTCGCCTACGCGGACAGGCCGCTGCCGATCGGCATGGGGCAGACCATCTCGCAGCCCTTTATCGTCGCGCTGATGACCACGCTGCTCGAGGTCGGCGACGGCGACACGGTGCTCGAGATCGGCACAGGCTGTGGGTACCAGACCGCGGTGCTCGCCGAGCTCGTTGACCGAGTCCGCTCACTGGAGGTTGTAGCAACTCTCACCGAGGCGGCCGGGCAGCGGCTCGCCGAGCTCGGCTACCGCAATGTCGAGATCCGGCATGCGGACGGCTATCAGGGCTGGCCGGGGGAGGCGCCGTTCGATGGCATCATCGTGACGGCCGCGGCCCCGAAGGTACCTCCGAAGCTCGTCGAGCAGCTCAAGGTCGGCGCGAATCTCGTGATCCCGTTGGAGGGGTCTAGAGGCCAGGTGCTGTGCGTCCTGCGCAAGCAGGCGGACGCCCGAATCGAGCGGCGCGACGTTCTGCCGGTCGCTTTCGTGCCGATGGTGCCAGGGCAAGGCTGAAGGAGAGGCAACACCCCCTTACGGCTCGAACGGCAGACCACATGCGGCGCCCCGATGTCGGCAACCCTTCAGCGGTTGTTCAACCTCGGCCCGTTCCCGCGCGACGCACAAGACCATGTCGCGCAGCGGCTCCTCCTAACGATCAAAGGGGCGAGGCGACCTGCCTGGATGACGAAATGCCGCCTCGCCCCTGATCGTTCCCTCACCCCAACCCTCTCCCAAAGGGCGAATGCGCTTCGCGAATCGCATGGTGAAGGCTGCTGGCGGATCCGTTGCTCCGCCGCTTGATCCACCATACTGTCGTGCAGGTTATTCTTGCACCATTGCCCACAACCAACGTTACCGGAGTGACCTAGAATGAGCTCGCCTCTCATCGCAATCGTCTCGATGATCACCGGCGCACTAGTCGGCGGCCTGCTTGGCTTCAATTTTGGCACGGGAGTCGGCGCAACTGCCGCCATGGATCAGGGCTTCAGCGCTGGCGCCTGCGCGGCCATGTTCGCAGCGAGAGGCCAGGGGTTGGTGACCGACGCCGATTTCGACCCGGTCTTGAGCGCCGCGGCCAAGATGCCGGCCGGCGGGCTTCAGCCAGACGCCCAACTGTCCGACATGGCGGCGAAATGCGACGAGTTGTTTGAAGAGCTCAGACAGTCAGAGAAAGACCGGCGCTGACGCGGCCCTGTCGGCGCGGGCCGGGCCCCCTGTTTGCGCCCCCTCCAGGAGGTCCCACTGATGCACGTGAAGATTCGCACCTTGGGGCCTTACTCGGCATCGTCATTGGCACCCGGCTCGCCGCCGAGATAGTTGGCGGTAGAGTGGGCGTGCCCCATGGCCGGACTCGACGAGATGCCGCCGGCTCGGGATCAGAACCGGAACGTCGCTCCGAGCATGCCGCCGCCGAATGCGACGTCCTGCAAGAGCTTGTCGCCGCCCTGGTCATATGCCAGATGGCGGTACAGCAGACTGACGTCGCCCCAGTCGAAGCTGTATCCGACACCGGCTGCCGCCTGCCAGGTCAGCTCGGCGCCCCCCGTTCCCACATCGGCGTAGTACGGCAAGAACCAGCGGTCGTTCAGCGCAAGCCTGCCCTTCGCCCCAACAATGCCGTCCCAGAGATCGACGCCGTCGGAGAGCTTGCGCTCGCTCTGCAACGGCCCCCCGCCGGTAAGCTTCACATCTGTATCCAGGGACAGTAGGCGCGCGCCGGCGAGCAGGTCCAGGTGCGAAGCTTCGTTGCGCCAGACGGTATAGGCACCCGCAAGGGTCCAGACCCAACCCTTCAAGTCCAGGTCCGCATCGAACAGGGTGGCTGCGGTGCCGTCGCGCAAGGTCACCGATTTCGACTTGTCGCCGGCGAGCTTCAGGTAGATGACGTCGGTGAATCCCGACCATGGCCCTCGTCGCGCCTCGAACGAGCCCATGAAGGTCGACTCCAGTGCGTCGAGTATCTCGCTGGCGTCGACGTTCGTACTGCTGCCTGAGCCGCTGGGGCCGTATCTCAAATCGCCGCTGACGCTCGGCAGCCAGCCGTAGATCTGCGCGGCGTATTGCCATCCATCCGCCCGACCTTCGCTGCTCCAGAAGGCCGCTGTCGTGGTCAGCAGGGTGGCCGTAGCGACAAGGACTCTCGTCCTAGATGGTGCAGCGCGGTTTGAGAATTGCATGCTTGTTTGGTCCTGATGGATTTCCCGCAGCCAGCGGAAGACTATAGCTTGGAGCTCCAGTGTCGGGCGCATCACTCGGTCAACTGCTCGAAGATGCAATCCAACGCTGCCTGATTGCTACCGCCGGGATAGAAGGAATCGATATCGGCGCAGTAGGCGTCTCTGTCGACCCTGCCGAAATAGAGCTTGCTGGTTTCGTCCACGAAAGCTGATACCTTTCTGAGGCTTTGTCGGATCGATCTCTGGCGTCGGCGCGCGAAGTCTAGTCAGCCAGATCGACACTTGGAAGCAACGGGCGATGGAGGGCTGGTCGGCCGTGTCTTGGCCGAGCGATGTGCGGCGGGGAACCGCCGACTCGACCGGCGCGTCCTCAAATCTGCGGACCTGTTTGCGCCATAAGGACGATCAATCATCCCGCGCGGACCGGCACGGTTGGCGCCAGCGCACCGAGGTGCGCTGCCAGGGACGAAGCGACACAACGAATCGCCAGACGACCAGCCGCCTAGGGTATCAGGAGCGTTCCACCGGCCATGATCTCGCTCGAGCTCAGATCGTTGGCCTCCTCGAGCGCGGAAACAGTCGTGCCGAACCGCTCGGCGATGGCGCTCAGGTCGTCACCCTCGGCGATCAGGTAGGTGTCGGTCTCGGGATCGTAGAAGCCCCGGGCGTGCTTGGGTGGAATGTAGATCACGGTCCCTACCTCGATCTCCTCGTCCTCGAGGCCGTTCGTGATCAGGATATCTTCGACGGTGACATCGTATTCCCCGGCGACGGTCTCCAGCGTATCGCCTTCGACGATGGTATAGGCGAC
Organism: uncultured Chromatiaceae bacterium; assembly: GCA_964583605.1. GTDB lineage: Bacteria > Pseudomonadota > Gammaproteobacteria > Chromatiales > Chromatiaceae > CAZOWL01. The sequence goes on from CAZOWL010000001.1 coordinate 34,736, forward strand.
CGCCGTGTCAGCGAGCGCTTGCCAGGACCAGAAGCTCAGTGCAAGCAATGAAACAGCAAGGATTCTCGGCATGGTTTTCCTCTCCCAGAGGTTGAACGACTGACCCGCCCTACTCTACTTAGAAGGCGGGAGCAGGTGATCACAGACGGAGCGATTTGAGCAGGGTTTGGGTGTCATCTGCCACGTCCCGAGGCAGATGGCTGGGTGCGTCGTTCCGTAACGAGCCACCAGCTGGGACCGGGCTTTCCACGCCCGAACACTGCGGCCCTGGCGATACCGATTATCCGCGAACAGTTCGCTAGGCAATTTGCATTTCGCGACAATTGCCCCGGCGTGGACGGCTTGCCACACGCGCGATGCGCCTTCCGTCCACATTTGGACGGCTTCTGGCTAACGATCATGGGGCGAGGCGAGCCACCCCAGATGATGAAAGGTCGCCTCGCCCTTGATCGTTCCCTCACCCCAACCCTCTCCCAGAGGGCGAGGGAGCGAGCGTGCTGCGCGGATTTCATAGTAAGGCTGTGCGGCGGAGCTCGAGGCCCGCGACGAGTAACCCGTCACCGCCGCTGGGCAGCAGGTCTTGGAGCACCTGGGCGCGATCTGCAAGGAGGCCATCCGGGGCGGTCAGGTCGAGCCTGTTGCGCGGATGCCCCCCCAAGGGCGGCGGAAGAGACTGCCCAGAGGCTGGATGACATGACGGCCCTTCAGTCAGCCTCGCGAGGCTTCGAGCTCACGCACCAGCTGCTCGACCGACGGGTTGTCCGGCATCAACTGCTGCAGCTCGCGCGCATAGTCGAGTGCCTCCCGCGGGCGCCCGTCGTCGCGATGGAAGGTCGCCAGTGCGACGAGGGTATCTATGTCCCGGGGATGCCGCCGGTGCGCCATCTCGAGCACCTCGATGGCCTGGTCCAGCTTGCCGCCCGATTGCAGGGCGACCGCGTAGACGTAGCTATAGCGGGCATTCTCCGGCGCCAGCTCCGCGGCCGTCGCGAGGGCGCCAAGGGCCTCGTCAGGTCGCTTCTGGCGCACCAGCGAGAGGCCCAGCGCGTGCTCTAGGTCGGGGCTCTGCGGATTGCGCTCGAGCCCCCGCCGAAGGAAGCCTTCCGCCTCCCGCTCGCGCCCGTGCTCGCCCAGCAGCTGGGCCATGTTCACATAGGCCGGGACAAAGCGTGGTTGGAGCGAGATCGCCTTGCGATAGGCCAGCTCGGCGTCCTGATGACGCCCCTGGTCCGCATAGAGGGTACCTAGGTTGAGCTGGGCCTCGGGGCGTTCGGCGTTGAAGCCCTGCACGGCGACATACTCCTGGACGCCGCGCGCGAGCTGGCTTTGCACCTGCTCGGGCAGCCGATCCGCCGGCAGCGCCACAAGCAGCCGGGCGGCCTCGATCCGCACCGCCTTCAGATCATCCCACAGCAAGGAGACGGCGAGCAGCCGCTGGCCGGGGCCGAGTAATCCGAGCCCTTGGAGCGCACCAAGCCGCACCAGCGGGTCCTCGGCGGCCAGGCCCTGGCGAAGCTGGGCCAGCATGGCCGCGTCCGGATAGTGGCCGAGCTCGTGGAGTGCCGTTGCGCGTGCGATGGCCGGCTGCGCCGCATCCGCCGCGATCTCCCGCAGCAGCCGGCCAGCAGCGGGAAGCCCCAAGCGAGCCGCGTGCATCGCCGGGGCATAGCGTTGGAAGCCTTCGGGAGAGTCGCCGTACCAAGTCTGGACTTGGTCTGCCGACCACTGGGCGGTCTTCTCGGCATGGCATTGGTTGCAGGCGTTCGGGGTGCCCATCGCGACCGACTCGTCGGGGCGCGGCACGCGAAAGCTGTGATCGTGCCGAGCATCGACCACCATGTAGGTAGTGGCCGGCATGTGGCACTCGACGCAACTCGCACCGATCGAATCCTCGGGATGGAAGTGATGCGCCTTCGATGCGTAGCGGTCGGCCGGGTGGCACTGGTAGCAGACGGTGTCGCCGGGCGACCGGACAGCGGCGGCATGGGGATCATGGCAGTCGGAGCAGGTGATGCCGGCCTGATACATCTTGCTCTGCAACAGCGACCCCCAGACGTAGACCTCGTCCTGCACCTGTCCGTCCGGGTGGTAGAGCCCCTCGGTGAGCAGCGCCGGTCGGAAGCCGTCGAGAAATGGCTGCCCGGCGACCGCTTGCTCGGTCATCTGGCTGCGCCGGCTGTGGCAGCGTGCGCACACCTGGATCTCCTTGGTCGTCGCCCGGGGTGCGGAGCGCTTCGCCTTCCCGGTAGTGGGATCGATCGGCCAGGCGACGCCGGCGCGCTCGTCGAGACGCACCGTTAACCCCTTATCCGCGACGTCTGAGGTCTCGCCCCTCTGCGACGCCTCGGCCCACACGAGGTGCTGCGAGCCAGGCCCGTGACAGGCCTCGCAGGAGACATCGATCTCGGACCAGGTGGTTTGGTAGCTGTCGGTGTCCGCGTTGTAGCCCTTCCTCAGGTTCGTCGAGTGGCAGTCCGCGCACATGTAGTTCCAGTTGAGGTTCGGACCCGTCCAGTGCAGCACGTCGTCATGGCGCACCGGTTCTTCCGGGTGGAGATGGATCCAGCGCTGGCCGCCCTCTTCCGCGCGACGGCTGTCCCAGCCGATATCGAGCACCTGCAGCCGTCCGCCCGGAAACGCAATCAGGTATTGCTGCAGCGGGTAGACGCCGAAGGTGTACGCGATCGGATAATCCTGAGGCCCGCCGTCCGGTCCGTCGGTGCGGACCATGAATCGGCCATCCTGGCGATAGACCTGGGAAACGATGCCGAACTGCTCGAAGGCGACATCGTTGAAATCACCGAGCACCGAGGCATCGGTCGCCTCCTGCATGGCCAAATCGTGGTGGGAGCCGGTCCAGCGGGCGTTCTCCCCCGCGTGGCATGCAGCGCATTGTGTGCGCCCGACGTAGCTTAGTGCCGTCTCGCCAGCACTTGCGACCATCGACCAGGCGCAAGCCACCAGAGCGAGCAGATGGAGAGTCCGCCTCATGCTAGAACGCCGACATGGGCGACGGCTGGTACCTGTGCCTGCACCGCCTCGCTACCGGCAACCCGCCGGCGGCGGTTGGACAAGCGGGCGCGCGACCTTGCCGAGCGCCGGGAGCCCAGACCTCGAAAACACCGATCAGCGGCTGGCTCAGTAGATCGCCGCCCGGCGCCACATGCGCCGCCGGGCACCGGCATAGGACACCGGCGTCAGCGGCATACCGATGATGTCGATGAAGAGCGATGCCGCTCCGGCGGTCGCCGGGATCTCACCCTCCAGGACTTCGACCTTGTAGCTCAGCTCCTCGCCTTCCAGCAGCGGGTCTCGCAGCACCACCACGGCATCGGCCATCTCCTTATCCTCAAGGAAAGAGAGGGTCGCATTCGGCGGGTCTTTCAGGAAGCTGTCGTCACCCTCGCCCCAGAAAGGCACGAATCGGGAGGTCTGCATGTGCCCGGCGATACGTTCCGGCCGGTCTGAGAACATGACAGTGACGGGATTGACCCCAATGAGGGTGAGCCTGCCGTGCGCGTGGGCGATAGCTCGGGCGTTCTGCACGAAGAGGAAATCGGCCTCTCCTGAGGACTCCGCCTCACCGCTCGCGCCGGCCGGCTTGATCGCAAGGGAAAGCGGCCCCAGTAGGGCGGCCGCGGTTAGGATCTCGCGTCTTGTGGTCATTGCATTACTCCAAGGATCGTTCCGTAACGGCATGCTTGGGCAAGCCACCGATGGAACCGCCAACGGCACCCACGATCAGGGCACCAGCTCGATCTCCCCTGGTCGCCAGGTCTGGTCGAACCATGCCTCCAGCGGACCGTAGAGGCGCAGGATCATGAACCAGCCCTTCCCGGGGATGGTCTGCACCCAGTTGCTCGCCTTGCCGGGCGGCGCCTCGGGCGCGAACCAGACGTCCACGGAGCCATCAGCATTGACCTGGAGGTTCTCGTTTTGGCTGCTGCCACTCGGGAAGCGCTGGTCGGTCTGGAGCATCGAGCGGGTCTGGGTGTCGTAGACGATGACCGACCAGAAGTCCTTGACTGGAATGTTGGGCGGCAGATGGAGCCTGTAGGTCTTGGCGCCGTCAAACGGATTGCCGTCCGCATCCAGTGCGGTCCATGGGTACTGGGAGCCCTTACCGACCATCTTCTCTGCCATCGCGGGGGTCACCCCAGTGGCGAAGAAGTAGAAGAAGGCCGCGCCATCCAGGTTGGCGACGCCCGGAGCGACCTCGAACTTGTAGCCGCCGAAAAACGGCAGACGCCACTGGCCGTCTGGATAAAAGTAGGCATCCTTTTCGCGCATCTTGAACGCCAGGCTGCGCGCCGTCGCGGCGCCGATCTTCGCCGCGTCCTCGAGGATCGCCTTCATCCGCGCGTCGGGCGCAAAGGGCTTGCCCTTCTCGATGCCGATGGCCGCGAAGAGCCCCAGGGTGGTCGGGTCCGAGCCCGCGCTCGGCTCTTCCTGCACGACCTGATGCAAGAGCTCCCAGAAGCTGTAGTCACCCGGGAAGACGAAGTTCGATGGGATACCCGAGGCGTTGGCGAACTTGATCGGCGGAGCATTCTGCTCATCGCCGAGGCGGTAGATCTTCAGGTTCTTCTTGACCAGCTCGACGCCGGGCTTCGGCGAGCCGTCCACCAGGAACGAGCGGAACGGCATCCAGGTGCCATAGGTGCTCGGCCGCACGACGAAGTACCCCTCCGGCAGACCGCCGTTGTAGCCTGGCGGCAGGATCAGGTACTTGCCGCCTGCGCCCTTGTCGGGGCCGGTGATGCCGACGTCGGCCACCCAGCGGTACCAGAAGTCGTCGATCAGTCCCAGCACCTTCGGCGGCACCTCGACCACCAGTGGGCCCTCGTGCGTATCGAGCCAGATGAAGCTGTAGACGGTGTTGTCGTTCGCGGTCAGCTCGACGGTCTTGGCATCGACCAGGTCTTCCCAGATCACGTCGGTCTGGTTGACTGGACCGAATGCCTTCAGCGACGCACGCATGCTTGCCTGGTTGACGATGGGGATGCCGAGCAGATAGGCCTGCAGCGCCCGGGAGCGATCCAGGTTGTCATAGATGGTCTCGATGCTCTCAGCCGACGGGACGCCGTCGCGCAGGTGCAAGGTGCCGATCGATGTATCGAGGGTATCGGGTGTGGCGACGCCCGGGGCGATGTCGGTCGTCATCTTGTACTTGGTCGTTGGCCTCGCCGTGGATGCCGATGGCTCGGCGGCGACCTTCAGCGTCTCGCCGGCCTGGATCCTGTCGGATGCAAGGCCGTTCCACTCCTTCAGGTCAGCGACCGACGCGCCGAAACGCTTGCCGATGTCGATGAGATCATCACCGGGTACGACGACGTAGCCGGCGGTGGTCGGGTCGTACTGGCCTTGCGCGCGATGGTGTGGACCCTGATCGACCGCCATGGCACTGCCGAAGCTCAATGCGCTGACAAGCAGGCCAGCCACAAGGGGATACCAGCCTCGGAGAAATGTCACTTGATGAGTCCTCTCGACTGCAAGTCATGAGGTCCGCTGTCAGGTCGACGGCGTTGCAGCGGACCATAGGTCCCGGCGCCACAGCGACGCCTCCGGCGAGATCACGGCGCATCCCTGCGCCAGCCGCGGCGCACCCCTAATGGGGCCCGCTCTGCATGTGATGGATCGGACTGCCGTCCACTGCCGTCGCCTGCGTGTTCTCGAGCTGCTTGATGTCCTCCTCGGTAAGCTGCGGGCGGTCGACCTTGATGGTCAGCTTGTTCAGCTTCGCGGTGAGCGGGAACGGCGGCTTGTAGTCGGCATCGTTGACGCCGGTCAGCGTGTCGGAGCCGATATCGAAGGCCTCATCCCATTGCAGGATCATGGGCAGCGTCTTGTCCATCTTGATCGTCTGGACCGCCTCGCCGTCGACCTTGAGCGTCCCGGTGCCGCTGCGGCCGACGCCGCTCATGTTGTTCAGTGCAAGCGTGCCGACGCCAAGGCCGTCGTACTGGAAGTCGAATTCGATGACGTGCTGCCCAGGCGAGAGCACCTCTGGGCCTTCCCACTTCACGCGCTTGAGGTCGATCAGGTTCCACAGGAACACCGGCTTGCCTTCGAGCAGGTAGAACCCGTAACCGGCGAAGCGTCCACCCGAGGTCAGGATCATGCCCTCGGCACCGCCCTCGGGGACGGTGATGTCGGCCGTGATGGTGTAGGAGCTGTTGAGCAGGAAGGGCGAGTCACCCTGCGGCAGCCCAGTCATCGGATGCGTGTAGACGAACTCGGTGCGCCCGGCGGTGATGTTCGGCCGCGGTGCGACGATGCGCGCGGCCACGGACGCGTCCAACGGGAAGACCTGATACTTCTTCGCCTCCGCGATGAACTTCGCCTTCAGCTCCGCCACCTTCTCCGGATGCTGGGCGGCGATGTCATTGGACTGGGTGAAGTCCTTGGACAGGTCGTAGAGCTGGAACACCTGGTTGTTGAGCGGGTCTTCGTTGGCGACGCCGAACGCCTCCCAAGGTGCCCGGTTGACCTTGGTGCTCAAGAGCCAGCCGTCGTCGTAGAGCGCCCACTGGCCCATCATCTCGAAGTACTGGGTCTTGTGGTGTGACGGTGCGTCGGCGTTCTCGGCATCGAGGGTGTAGAGGAAGCTGGTGCCCTCGATCGGTGCCTGCTCGATGCCGTCGACGACCTTCGGCGCCGGTATGCCAGTGGCCTCCAGGATCGTCGGCACGACGTCGATGACGTGGATGAACTGCTCACGCAGCCCCCCCTTGTCCTTGATGCGCGCCGGCCACGAGACGACCATGTTCTGGTTGATGCCGCCGAGCCGCGAGGCGTTCTGTTTGAACCAGTCGAAGGGCGTATCGAAGGCCCAGGACCAGCCCGCCGACATGTGGTTGTAGGTCTCCTCGGTACCCCAGACGTCGTACCACTTCATCTGCGTGTCCACCGGCATCTCGTTGACGCCGTTGAAGAAGGCCACCTCGTTGGGGGTCCCGAGCGGACCGCCCTCGGCGCTGGTGCCATTGTCGCCGTTGATGTAGATAACGAGCGTGTTCTCGAGCCGGCCCACGTCCTCGAAGGCCTTGATCACGCGGCCGATCTCGTGGTCGTTGTAGGCGGCGTAGGCGGCGAAGATCTCCACCTGGCGGATGAAGAGCTTCTTCTCGTCCTCCGTGAGCTGGTCCCAGGGCTTCAGGACTTCGTTGGGCCACTCGGTCAGCTGCGCGTCCGCAGGGATCACGCCGAGCTTCTTCTGGTTCTCGAAGATGCGCTCGCGCAGCTTCTCGTAGCCCTCATCGAACAGGTTCATGGCCTGGATCTTCTCGACCCACTCCTTGGTCGGATGGTGCGGTGCGTGGGTCGCGCCGGGCGCGTACTTGATGAAGAGCGGTTTGGACGGGTCGGTTTGATGCATCCGGTAGATGTAGTCGATGGCGTCATCGGCCATGCCGGTAATCAGGTTCCAAGTCCCCTCCTGGCCGTCGAACGGATAGATCTGCGTGGTGTTGCGGAACAGGTTTGGCTGCCATTGATTGGCGTCACCGCCGACGAAGCCGTAGAAATACTCGAAGCCCATGCCGGTGGGCCATTGGTCGAACGGCCCCACCTGGCTGGCGGCGAAGGCCGGGGTGTTGTGGTCCTTGCCGAACCAGGCCGTGGCATAGCCGTTCTCCAGCAGAATCCGCCCGATCGTGGCCTTGTCATCATTGATGATGCTGTTGTACCCGGGGTAGCCGCTCGACTGCTCGGAGATCACGCCGAAACCGGCGGAATGATGATTGCGGCCGGTGATCAGCGCCGCCCGCGTCGGCGAGCACAACGCCGTGGAAAAGACCCGGTTGTAGCGCAGGCCCTCGTTGGCGATCTGGTCCATGGTCGGCGTCGGGATGACGCCGCCGAAGGTGCTCGGCACGCCGAAGCCGGCGTCATCGGTGATGACCAGCAGGATGTTCGGCGCTTCCTCGGGCGGCGCGGTGCGCGGTGCCCACCAGGGCGTCGAGCTCAGGGCGTCATCCTTGATCACGCCGCCGAACTCAGGCTGGGGCGCGGGCAGTTGCTCGCCGCTGATGGTCGCCCTGGCGTCGGGCGAGCCGAGCTTGCCGGATATGACCGCGGAGCCCGACGCGCTTGCATCGGCCGAGCCGGTCACCGCCTGCGCAGGTGCCGCGGCCACGATCAGCACCTGGCCGATGTCGATCGCTTCTGATGAGAGGCTATTCCACCGCTTGAGCTCGGCGACCGTCACGCCGAAGCGCTCGGCGATGTCGGAGAGGTCATCGCCCGCGACGACCGCATAGGACGACGCCGAAGGATCATAGGTGCCGCGCGCGTGCCGTTGCGGCCCCTCGTCGGTCGCCTGCACGTCGCTGACCACCACGCAGAGCAGCAGCATCAGGGCGGCGTGGGCGATTCGCTGTTTCAAACGGGGAGGGTTGAGATCAGGCATCTTGCCGCCTCGCTGGTTGATGGCTTCTGTGTCGCTGATTCGGTCGATGACCGCGCCGCGCCCGATGCGCTGACCCTCTATTGTGAGAAAGGCCGGCATGGCCACCGCGTCGAGTGTCTTGATTATCCGCAATCGGAGCGCCGCGGCTTTGGCATTTCGCGACAGAAATCCCGCGGGACAGCGAAGCCGCGCTGGTAGGCGCCAGAGGGTGTCGGTGGCGATTCTCCACAATCGGCGCGTGGCTCGATTGACATTTCGCGACACGTGCCGGCCATTCGAATCCCAATCTTCGTCCAAGCCAACTGGTTCTTCCAAATGGCGTGACCGGGCCGCCTGTGTGCGGCCGGAGCATGCGTTGACAGCCCGCGCCCGCGGCTGTAGCGTAACGACATTCGTATCTACACGCGGAAGTTACGCAGTGGTTGAGCTGAAGATCGTCAAGGTCGGCAATTCCCTGGGTGTGCGCCTGCCGCGCGAGGTGTTGAATCGTATGCACCTCGGCGATGGTGACCGGCTTATCCTCACAGAAGCGCCAGAGGGCGGCTATCGAATCACGCCCTACAACCCCGGCTTCGAGGATGAGATGGCGATCGCCGAGCAAGGTATGCGGCATTACCGCAATACCCTGCGCACGCTGGCAAAATGACCGAGCCGGTCTGGCTCAACGATGACTTGCCGCTCGCGCTGCATGAGCGTTTGATAGCCGACTTCGGCGGCTCGGAGGGTACACGAGACAGGGGATTGCTGGCATCCGCAATGGCCCGGCCCAAACAGCTCGCCGCCTACGGTCGCGCAGACATTGTCGAGCTTGCAGCCTCCTATGCGGCTGGCATCATTCGCAATCACCCCTTTGTCGACGGCAACAAGCGCGTCGGTTTCATGCTCGCGTACGTCTTCCTAGTCCGCAATGGTTTCCGGCTATTGGCGAGCGAGGCCATGGCAACGCGGGCCATCCTCGATTTGGCCTCGGGTGCCCTGAGCGAACAGGCCTTCGCGCGTTGGTTGAAAGACAACGTCGAGCTCGCCCAGGACGTGTGATCCCAGGGCAACGCAATCCGCCCAGGCTCTTCCGAGATCCCTGGCTTGTCCCTCTCGAATCGGACCCGCGAATCAACATCCAGCATCGTCTTGTCTATCAAGTCCTACCTGAAAACGAGGTCATCAAGATCATCCGCATGTGGACTCATTACGACTAGGGCTCCTCGATGGGCTTCGCGGACGGTTTGAGGTCGGTACGCCAGGCGCCCGGCGAGTTGCCGGACCAGCGGCGAAATGCTCGACAGAAGGCGGTGACGTCGGCATAACCGAGATTGATCGCGATGTCGGAGGTCGTGAGCTGTGTGTCGCGCAGCAGCTGACGGGCGATGTCGTAGCGGGCCGACTCGATCAACGCCTTGAAGGTGATTCCTTCGGCCTGCAGGCGGCGGTTCAGCGTGCGCCGATGGATCGCGAACAGGCTCGACACGTACTCGAGCGAGGCCTCCCCCTGCGCGCTGCCGCTGATGAAGAGGCGGTAGAGGATCCTGCGCAACTGGGCGGCGAGGCTTCCTGCGCCTGCGGCCTCCAGGCGGTCGATCTCGCGCATCAGGCACTCCTGTGCCGACCTGTCGGACCCACCGAGCGGGTGGTTCAGCCAGCCCGCATCGAAGACCACGGCGTTCTGCTCAGCGCCGAAGCGCAGACGGGTGCGAAAAGACTGCCGATAGGGGCCGATCGCGGCCGGCGTTAGGCGGGTTAGGCAGACCTCGACGGGCTCCCAGCCCGGACCAGCAAGCTCTTTCAGGATATTGCAGAGGATCAGCAGTGCCCCGTCATAGATGATCTCGGTGCCCAGGTGCTCAGGCTCATAGATGACATAGCCGAACGCCGCGCGCTCGCCGCCCACGGACAAGGTCGGGATGGCGCCCCGGTCGTGAAGATGCAGATAGAGGATGATGTTGCGCAACGCACTGGCGAGATCCTTCGAGCAGGCCGCGAGCTTGCCGACGACGCCGAGCACATGCAGGCCGCCGTTTGCCCCAACGAGAAGCCCGAGATGTGGGCAGGACGTCCGCGCCGCGCAGAGCTCGAGAAGCCGGCCCATGTCGGCGAACGCGATCGTGTTATCTGGGTCGTCGAAGACGTCCGGATCGAGCTGCGCCTCTGCGATCAGCGCCTGCGGATCCTGTCCCATCTCGGCCAGCACACGCGGCAGGACGAGGATCGGCGCGACTCGCAGCCTGCCTGCTTCGACGAGAGCAAAGCGGGACAAGAGGGGTGGCGATTGCGTCGGCATCGAAGGAAGCAGTCGACTAAACCATGCGGCGAGAGAGGTAAGCCTGCCAGCCCGTCGCGAAATGTCAAGCAGGTTGCTGGTGGTTCGCCTAGCATTAAGATTAGGTTCGATGGCCGTAATCCCCTGTAGCCATCGAACCGGTGGCTACCGAGGCTTGCCAGCAACCGCTGGCGCTGCTGAGCCAACCCTGAGGGGCGATCGCGCCCCGTCGTTCGTCCTCAACCACCCACTGCGATAGAGGTGCAGACCCATGCAAATGCAAAGAGCTCTGACCGCGACGGCCCTGATGACAGCACTCGCGTTCTGCGGTGGCAACGCGCTTGCCGAATCCGAGGAGGCGATGATGGACGAGGCCGTCATCGAGGCCGAGGAGACTGCCGAGGCCGCGGATATGGCCGCTGAGGCGGACGCGGCGGCAGCCGTCGCCAAAGACAAAGAGATGGATAAGGAGGCCGCGGAGCTGCAATCGGAGATGGTCTCCGGCGACATGGATCCCGCCGAGTAGGGCGACCCGGCCCGGATGAGATGGCCGAGGTAACGGCCTTCTGCCCCGTTGGTGTGAGCCGTCGCGCTCGGCCTGCACCCGACGGGGCATCTTACCTCCCCCCGCGAGGCCCATGCGCCTCACGGAGCGAAGCGACCGAAGTCCTCGATAGCAATCGCAGCCTCTCCTGAAACAAGCGCATGGCTCGGCTGAGCCGGAAGAGACTGAGCGTCGCGGAGCAACGCCCGGGACCATATAGGCCATCCGAGACAGCGAGCGTGCGGGCTATACTCTGCAGCTAGGCACGCCCTTGGATCGACGCAGCATGTCATTGGCAGAACGACATCCTCCGGAACGCAAGCCCCACCGCTGGACCAGAGCGGAGTACGAACGCATGGCGGAGGCGGGCGTCTTCGAGCCGAATCAGCGTCTAGAGCTGATCGATGGGGAGGTACTGCAGATGTCGCCGCAGAGCACCCGGCATTTCACCGCGATTCGTCTCGCCGAACGCGCCCTGAGCCGTCTCTTTGCCACCGGCTACGATGTCCGCAGCCAAGGCCCTATCGCAATCGATGGCGACTCGGAGCCGGAGCCGGATATCGCGGTCGTCGAAGGGTCGGCCCGGGACTATGCTGCGGCCCATCCGACGACGGCCGTACTCATCGTCGAGGTCGCGGATTCCAGCCTTGGCTTCGACCGCATCGCGAAGAAACGCCTCTATGCCCGCAACGGCATCCCCGAATACTGGATCCTAGACCTGCACACCGCTGCGCTAGAGGTCTACCGAGATCCGCGCGGCGACGACTTCCTCTCCAAGCAGACGATTGACCGCGCCGGCGCCGTCGCCCCGCTCGCTGCGCCGCACACCAGGGTCGCCGTCGCCGACCTACTCCCCTAACGAGCTAAACCAAGCAAGGGGGTGACCCATGACAACCGCGAATGCGACCCGGCGCGCATCGCCGCGGCCCCCGGCCCCCAAGCCGGCACCCGATTACCGTGACGGAGTACTTCCGCATGGGTGAGGCCGGCGTCTTGGGCCCGGATTCTGGATCGTCGACGTCTCAGGACGTCACTTGGACATCCACAGGGAGCCAGATGACCAACGCTACACCCTTCAGTTCCGCGCGTCCGATCTGTCGCAGTGCGGAATCTCTGGCCTGCCGGGCCCGCGGCTCGATCTCCGCGGATTGTTCTGAGAGCCGCCGGTTCGGATCCACCGTATCGGCTCGTCTCGGCGTGGTCGCAGCCTAGGTGCTCCGATTGTCGCGAAGCGCATATCAACCGGCATCTACTCAAGCCCTCGGATGGCCTCGGCGATATCGCGGCTGAGGCGCTCGATGGCACGGCTGTGGGCGGCAACCAGCGCCTCGTGCGTTGGCTGCGCGGGCGCCTCTCTGGCGATCGTGCGACCGGCACGCGACCGGCCCTCCGCGGCTCGACGGACGGTCCAAAACGCATCGACGGTTGCAGACTGCCCCAACACCGACTCGAGCCGTTGCACCTCGATCGCAACCTGATACCTGGCGTCGGCATCAAGCGCGCGCTGCGCAAGGGTGACATGGCCGGTACCCAGCAACCCGCTGAGGTTCTCGGCGACGGCGCGCGCGATCTCGTCCTGCACCGGTGAGGCCCAGCGGTGGAACTCTTCGAGGCGGACTTGATTCGGGCCCGTCGTCACGACGATCTCGGGACGATCGACTGCCGCCGGGACCACCACCGGCCCCACCGCCACGGACAGCTGCGAGGACCTCGCGGTCTGCGGAGAGACGGCGCTCAGCGTGTAGAAGTTGGCATCCGGGGTCGAGGCGCAGCCCGTGACGAGCATCAGGACCAGGCTGGCGATGAGGGGGTATGGCCTGCCGACTTTGTGCCCCGTATGCGAACGCGGCGCATTGGGACAATCAGAAACGACGAAACACGCGAAAGGCCCGGAACTTAACATGAAATTCGCGGAGCACGTTCGCCCCCTCGCCCTCTGGGAGAGGGTTGGGGTGAGGGAACGATCAGGGGCGAGGCGACATTTCATGGTCCGGGGCGGGTCGGCTCGCCCCATGATCGTTAGACCCATAAAAATCCTGTTCAAGGAGCAGAGCTTTCGAATCATTGGTGCGTGTTTCGAGGTCTACAAAGAGAAAGGCTATGGCTTCCTCGAAGCAGTGTATCAGGAGTGTCTGGCCAGGGAACTAGCGTCGTGCCCCTCCTTTGCCCCGCAGCAAGGCCTCGGGGTGACGTTCGAGATAATCGCTCAGCACGCGCAGCGACCGTGCAGCGCCCGACACCTCACTCAGTGTGTTGCGCAGCTCGAGCTGCCCCGGGGCATTCTCACCGACGAGGGTCGCACTCGTATCGTTGAGCATATCCTCGGCGGCCGCCAATGCCTTGCGCAGCTCGGCAATGGCCGACTTCAGCTCTGGCGTCAGTCCCTCGCTCACCTGCACGACCGCGCGATCGACATCCTTTAGCGTCTGGTCCAGCGTGCTCAGCGTCTCCACGACCGAGCCCACGACTTCCTCGAGGGGCAATTGCTCGACCTTGGCTAGGATCTTCGTGATCTTCGCCTCGACATCAGGGAGCGTGCTCGCCACCAGCGGCAGCACCGGCATCTCCTCACTCCAGTCGATCTCCACCTCGGCCGCATCCGGGAAGAAGTCGAAGGCAACATAAAGCTGACCGGTCAGCAGATTGCCACTGCGAAGCTGGGCGCGCAGGCCACCCTCTTCAATCATTTGCTGGAGGAAGGACCGACTCGCTGGTCCGCTATGCACAATCGCCTCGCCGGCCGCGGCCTGGCGATCGCGGAGCCGCGCGACGATTCTCTCTGGACGCGCGACCAGCTCGATGCGGCCGCGCAAGCTACCGGTCGCTGGATCGATATCGAGGCCAACGTCGGTCACCTCACCGGCCGGGAGGCCAAGGAGTGTGACGGGTGCGCCAACCGACAATCCACGCAGCGAGTTATCGCTGTAGAGCACGAAACGGCGCGCGATCGACTCCGGCTGCTTCATCGCGATCGCACGGTTCGCGTGAAGCGCGAAGGTTGTATCGGCGGCTGCGGCGTCTCCCGCCTCCGCGAACGACGGGGTATCAAAGGCGATACCGCCGATCAGCACCGCCAGCAGGGACTGCGTGCGCACATCGATGCCGTCGGCGCCCATCGACACATCGAGACCACTGGCCTCCCAGAAGCGCGTCTCGCGGCGGACAAATCGATCGTAAGGCGCACGGACAAAGACCCTGATCTGCACTGTCTCCCCGTCAGGCGCCAGCTCATAGGCAGTCACCTGCCCGGCCTGAACGCGCCGGTAATAGAGCGGCGAGCCGATCCCTAGCGAGCCGAGGGTGTCGGCGGTGACGAGAAAGTGACGCCCGGGCTCATCGGTCAAGATCACGGGCGCGGTTCTGAGCCCCGTGAACTCGCGTTGCGGTTTAGTCGTCGAGCCGGGCTCGAAGCCGATGTAGTTACCCGAGATGAGGGTCCCCAGGCCCGACACACCGCTCAGCGTAATGCGCGGCTCGACCACCCAGAATTTCGCGTCCTCGACCATGAGACGCTCGGCATGCTTGTCGATCTTCGCCTCGACGATGACCGAAGTGAAATCCTCGGACAGCCGCACCGCGGTGACCTGACCGATATTCACGTCCTTGTAGCGCACATAGGTCTTACCCTCCTCGACGCCGGCGGCGGATGTGAAGACGATGCGAATCGTTGGGCCCTCGCTCAGGACCCGCTCGACGGCGATCCCGATCGCGATGACCGCCGCAATCAGCGGGATGATCCAGACGGCCGAGATCCCTTTGCGCTGCGGCGGGACAACCGTCGCTTGGGGCAGGTCGGTCGGCAAAGCGTCGCGCTCAGTCACTGGCGGTTTCCTCGGGTCTCGCTGGATCCCAGATCAGACGCGGATCGAAGCTCTCCCCCGCGATCATCGTCAGCACGACGACCGCGGCGAAGAACAGCACCCCCGCACCAGGCTTGACCGACATCAGCGGCTCGAGCTGCACGAGCGCCACGGTGAAGGTCGCGACGAACACATCGAGCATCGACCAGCGGCCTATGAGTCGCACGGTGCGGTGCATGCGTGAGCGCGCCTTGTTGCTCCGCACCGAGCCGCGCTGCACCGATGTGAGCAGATAGCCCAGTGCGATGAGCTTTCCGAGCGGCACCATCACGCTGGCGATCAACACGACAAGGGCGAGCGGCCACGACCCGGAACTGTAGAGAAATACGACCCCGCCCATGATGGTGTCGGCCTCCGTCGAGCCGAGTGTCGAGGTGGCCATCACCGGCAGGAGATTCGCCGGCAGATAACAGATGCCCGCCGCGACGACGAGGGCCCAGGTGCGTTGGATCGATTGATGGCGGCGCCACGCGAGCGCCGCACCGCAGCGCGGGCAATGACCCAGCTCGACACTACTCGCCGGTCGGGCAAGCAGGCCGCAGGTCTCGCAGGAAACGAGCCCGACCTGCGCGGCGCTGACCCCGGCGACCGTCATAACCTACCCTCCGCTGCCGGTGCCGGCGAGCCTGGTGTTGGCTGGTCCTCACCGTCCACCCAGCGGATTCGACGCCAGATCTCGTCGGCGTCGAAGCTGACGATGATCGCCGGGAAGAGCAGCACCAGCGCGCCGACCGCGTAGATCCCGATGCCCGCCTCGACGCGGGCCAGCTCTGCGATCTTGATCAGCGCGACCAGGATGCCGATCAGCATCACTTCGATCATCGACCAGGCGCGCATCTCATCGGCCCATCGCAGCATCCGGCCGACCCAGCACGGAGCGGGCGGCCGACGCGCCGCGACTAAGAGAACGAGCAGGAAGAGGACATAGCCGATCGGCGCGAGCACAGCGCAGCCGAGCACGATGACCGCGGTCAGCGGCTCGCCCTCAATCCACATCTGATACGCGCCGCCGATGATGGTCGTGCTGGCGGAACGGCCGACCGCGGACAGCTCCATCAGGGGAGCGGTGTTCGCGACGAGGAGCAGGATCAGCGCGGTGAGCGTGAGCGCCAGCGGGCGATCGATCGGGTCGGTGGGCCGCGCCGCGACCACTTGGCCACACCGCGCGCAGTACGCCTTGCCGCCCCTCGGGAGCTCGGGGACGCACTGCAGCAGATCGCAACCGGTGCAAGAGAGCCTGCGCGTTGGCATCAGTGAGCGAGGATGAATCGTGCGCTTGATCGGCTCAAGCTTGGCAACAGGCACCGCCGTTCTCGGCCCATCCAGCTCAACGCGTTGCGCTCAGAAATCACCATCGAGGAAGACATCTTCGGAGTCTGCATCTCCTTCTAAATCGCTTTCGTCCGGCGTGCCAGCTACGCCGACGACCTCGGACGGGCCGCTGTCGGATAGGTCGACATCATAGGCGGCGTTGCGCATGCTGGCGACCGTCTCCGCGCTCGCTGGGCCCTGAGCGCTCAGCCGGAGTGCTGTCTCGCCGGGGACATAGGCGTCGAACTTCTCCCAGGCGTCGACCAAATGGAAGGCCCGCTGGTCGTTGTGCAGCTCCAGCGCCCCGGTTAGATTCTGGTAGCGCACGAGCAGCATCGCCTCGCGCCCGGCCGGGCTGGCGCGGCCCTTTGCGTGGACGCCAATCTCCGCGGCGCTGAGCATCGCATCCTGAATGACCGCCTCCTCCCCGTCCATCGTTAGCACGAGGTGCCCTGCTAGGTCCTCGACGGTGAGGAGACTCCCGATCCAGTCGTGCTTGCCGCGCAGGTTGTCGAGCATGGCGACGAAGGGCCGGGCGTCTTTGGCTGTGATGTCGGCCTTCAGGTCCAGCTCCATCGGCTTTTGCCAAACCACTTGCCCGTCTTCCAGCTGAATGCGCGCACGCCAATCCTCGTCGCTCGTCGAGGTCGTCGGCCCCGCGACGCGAAACCCGTCGAGCACCAATGATGAGCCGGTGATATCGAAGCGCAAATCCTCGGCTGAGCCGTCGCGCAGCAGCAGCTCGATGCGCAGGTTGCCGGCAAGCTCCTCGTCGGCAACCGCCACACGAACGCCCTCGGCCGTCAGCAGCAGCTCGCCGCCGGCGCGATCGGATGCCACCTCGAGGTCGCCGACCAGGCTCGCCTCCCCGCCGAGGAAAGAGACCGGGCCCTGCGGCGGCAGGTAGGGATTGTAGGTGCTCATATCTCGAACACGCGCCGAGTGGATCGCCAGCGTCAGCTCGGCGTTGGCGGCGGCGTCTGCCGCGGCCTCCGCGAACGGGTCGCGGACCAGGATCTCGGCGTCCATGCGCACCTCGCCGACGCTGGGCTCGTCCTCGTCACGGCGATGCAGGCGGCCATCCTCGAAGGCGATCGCCAGGCGCGCCCGCGGCCGCTCATCGCTCCCCTCCAGCGTCACGGATGCCGAGCCCGTCCCGTCGATCTGATGCTGGAGCAACGTCACCGACAGGGCCTCGCGCGGGATGCGGAGCACTGAGCCGGCGGCCGGCGCGCCATCGATCAGCGCGATGTTGGCGTCGAGCTCGCTGGTCCCCTGCAGCCGCAGCCCCATCGGGCGACCCAGCAGCTCGGCGATCCAGTCGAGCTGCGATACCGTCAACACGCTCGATACCCCGCCAGCAGCGGTGGCCAGCAGCGCCCCGAAGCCATGATCCGAGAGGATCTCTACGATAGCGGGGATCGCGCCGTCCTCGGCCTGCTCCGGCGAGAGCGGAACGGTCAGGTCGGCCTGGTTGACCTGAAACCGCGCCGACCAGGCCCGGGCCGTGCCGTCGTCCTCAGCTGCTAACGCAACCTGTGCGTCCTCGAGCTGAAACAGGGTGCCGGCCATATCCAGCGTGGCGGAGTCGTGGCCAAGGCCGCGGCTCACCACCGACGCACGCAGCTGCAACAGCATGTCGCTCGTCGCATGGTCGTCGGCAAGGCGCAGCTCCGCCTCGTCGGAGGCCAGGTCGAGATCCAACGCGACCGACTCCGGGGTCACCTCGAAGGTGCCACTGAGAGTCCCGGTGCCGCCCAGCAGGGTGAGATCCCAGACCTCGGGGAAGAGGCGATTGTAGACGGCCAGGTCGTCGACCCGCATCGCTGGGATCGTCAATCTGAACGCCAGGTCGACGTCATCCGCCAGCTCCCGGGCGGTCTGGGCATCGGAGGTCGTGGTGGGATCCTTCTCGGCGGCATGGAGCTGCGCCGTCAGCCCGCGACCCTCGAAGAGCGCTGGGGGCGCGTCCGCTGTTGCCCGCTCCGCCGATTCGAGCTCGGCCCGCACCTGATCGAAGCGCACGAGCAGATCGGCCTGGGCCTCGTCGTCGGGATCGACGCGCACTTCAACGGCGCCGTCGCCACCGAAGCGATAGGCACCCATCCGCATCGCCAGCTCATGGGCCTCGATGAAGAGATCAGTGCCGGCGAGCAGCTCACCCCCGGACAAGACCGCCCGCCCCCGGAGTCGACCCTGACCATGCAGCTCGAGGGCCCGCAGGTGCGGCATCAGCCAGGCCAGGAAGTCCAGGTCCTGCACAGGCAGGTCGATCTCAGCATCGAGCTCCGGTATGCGCATGAGCTCAAGCCCCTGGGTCTCGGAGATCCTGAAGGGTGGGATCTCGATCTCGCCCCTGACCGAGGCCGCGTCGGTCACCGGCTCGGCAGGTCCGACCGTCAGCGAGGCCAGAGCCAGGTCGAGTGCCCCCCCCGACACCGACAGCCGGCCCGCCTCGGTGTCCATGCGGAAGCTCCCACGCACCTCGCCGGACAGGCTGCCGCGGACGTGAGAGACCCAGAATTCATGCTTACCGCTGACGTGCAGATCGTCGATCTCCAGCGTCAGCGTGCCGCCGGGATCCTCCTGGACCGGCTCGGCCGGGTCGTTAGGATCGCGGTTGCGAATGATCGGGAAGTATCCGGCGATCTCGCCGAGCTCCTCGCCGACCCTCGGCCGTGGGCGCAGGCGTAGATCGATATCCCACAGATCCAGGTCATGCACACGGATCTCACCACTCAGCAGAGGGAGTAGCGAGACCGAGGCCGCCGCACGGGTGGCGTCCACCTGCCACTGCTCGGTCGGCGTCTCGCCATCCGCCGCCAAGCCAGTAAGCTCGACACGTAACGGGTACAGGCTCCATGCCCTGTCCCAAGTCACCGAGAACTGTTCCGGCTGCATACCGTTCAAGACATCGCGGGTGGCGGGGAGATTCAGCGCGACGTTCACCGCAACCAGGTAGAGGGAGGCCAGGATCAGCAAGGAGGCGAGAAGCCTCTTGAGCAACATCTTCGTCATCTAGGATCTCCGTCGAGCATCTGACCGAAAGCACGCCGACCTCGTTTCACCAGCATCGGATCGCCGTCCCCGCGCGAGATAGAGAACAACGATCGGCGTGATTCAATCAGACAGTTTTGCCGATGCAGAACCCATCACCATACTAAGAGCAAGAACCTTAACCGGCTGTCGCGATGAGCGCATCAGTATTAGCAGGACATAAGCTTGGGGCTGCTAAATATCTTTACCGGCTTTGACTTGGCGGCAGTGCTCGCCGTTTGGGGCCCACTGGTGCCAGCCGCAGCCACCCTGATCATAGTTGCCTGCGCCTGATATCTTCTGACAGAGGGTGACGGCCAAGACTACAGTTACATTGTCTGGTTCGAGCCTTTGTACAAACCGGGCATGAAGCCCCGCTAAACCTAGAGAGGTCCGCTATGAACGCCTACACCCAGATCGACATCGGCATCCCCACGGAGCAACGTCAAGCCATCGCCGAGGGCCTGAGTCGCCTTTTGGCCGACACCTATACCCTCTATCTCAAGACCCACAACTTCCATTGGAACGTGGAAGGGCCGATGTTCAACACGCTCCACCTCATGTTCGAGACCCAGTACACGGAGCTGGCCCAGGCGGTCGACTTGATCGCCGAGCGTATCCGTGCGCTTGGCTTCCGAGCGCCCGGTTCCTACAGGGAATACGCTGAGCTGGCGACGGTGACGGACGCGGAGGGCAAGCCCGCTGCCGAGGAGATGATCGCCGAGCTCGCGAAGGGACAAGAGATCGTGGTCCGCACGGCCCGCGAGGTCTTTCCGGTGGTCGACGAGGCACATGACGAGCCCACGGCGGATCTCCTCACCCAGCGCATGCAGGTGCATGAGAAGACCGCCTGGATGCTGCGCGCGATGCTCGCTGGCCAGTGATCGCTGTCGTAGGTTAAGTCGCGGAGAGGCCGGTGCGTCATCCCCGGCCGCTCCGCAAAGGGCCGTCAAACCGACGTTCGCTCGCCCCAGGACGTGGTCGGACATCGCCAGCCGTTCATGGCGCCGCCGATCAGCCGCCCTCAGGAACACGTTAAGAACAAGTTGAGCAAACGGACCGCCAGGGTCAGCCGGAGAGTCGGCCGGAGGGTCGACCTCCAGGTCGACCAGTCTTCGAAAGGAGGCATGCCGGTCTATCGCGCGCACCGATCCTCAGCCTTGCCCAATTGATCTAGTCGCCCCAGAGGGCGACTCCCCGGCTCCGCCAGCCGGCGGCCAACCGGTGATGGTCGAGCCGTTGCCAGGGGCTCGCCAGCGAGATGATCCTGCAAGGCGGCAAAGCCATCCACCCGTTTCGTCCGGAAGGCACTATTGGAACGGCATCCAATTGAACGGCATCATCCAGTGCATATCGCGCGTCATACTTCCCGTGTCCCCTGACATCTTCTGCACAGCCGGGGTCATCGTGGACATGACGCCTACGGATCGCGACATCGCGTCGACGTTCGACGACATCCGATCGACGGCAACGGTCATGCGGCGGACATCCGGTCCCATCGTATCCATCGTGCTCATGACCCGGGACATCGACCCCATGACCGTGCGCATGCTGGTCATGTCACCAGCCATGGTCCCCATGTCGCGATGCATCGATGCCATGTAGTCCTTCATCACGTGCATGTCGTTGGACATGGACTCCATATCCTCATTCATCAGCTCGATCAGCCGCCAGAGATTGCCTCCGGCAGCAATGAGACCAATCCCTGAAATGATCAGGATGAAGTAGATCCTCAGGCGGTCGCGCCGACTGTCCTCAGCGAAAGCCGCGGTCAGGTTACGGACCTCGTGGGCAATGCGCAGCACTGGGTCCTGGGGATCCTGTTCGGGGGTGTCCTGGGGCTTCTCGGCCATCGCTGAATCTCCTGGTCGATTAGGCTTTAGGCGTTCGTCGGCACTGAGCATAGCAAGGCGCGATGCCCATTGGCACATAAATAGTCCGGCCTTCTCGCGCGTATCGACGCATCGCCGATCAGGCTCGCGTGCCCTTGGCTGCGCCTTGGGAGCCGTCCCTCGGAGGTACCGCTGTCCTGGCACGCGCCGCTGTGCGCTACACTATTTCCAACCGTGGCACTCGGCTTCTCGCCGCGAGGGGGCAACGGCTAGCCGCATTGCTCCCGCGTCGGACGGCTCGGTCCAGGCTTCTCCGGTTTCCACCAACGAGGCGCGCACAGATGAACATCCGCGACGGGCTTCTCGAGAGCATTGGCAACACGCCGCTGATCCGACTGAAGCGACTCTCCGACGCCACCGGCTGCGACATCCTGGGCAAGGCCGAATTCCTCAACCCCGGAGGGTCGGTGAAGGACCGGGCCGCCCGCTACATCATCGAGGACGCCGAGGCGAGTGGGCGACTCGAGGCCGGCGGGATCATCGTCGAGGGCACGGCGGGCAATACCGGCATCGGACTGACCGCCGTCGCAAACGCCCGGGGCTACAGGACCGTCATCGTGATGCCGGAGACGCAATCACAGGAGAAGAAAGACTTCCTTCGTCTACTGGGAGCGGAGCTGATCTGCGTGCCCGCCGTCCCATATGAGAACCCGAACCAGTATCAGCACGTCGCAAAACGCCTGGCCGAGCACCTGGCGAAGGACTCGGAGACTTCGGTGCTCTACGCAGACCAGTGGGACAACACCGCCAATCGCGAGGGGCACCTCAAGAGCACCGGGCCGGAGATCTGGGCCCAGACCGACGGGCGAATCGATGGGTTCATCTGCTCGATCGGCACCGGCGGCACGATCGCGGGCGTGGGCGATTACCTCAAGGGCAAGGACAAGGACATCGTCATCGCGTTGGCCGACCCACCCGGCACCAAGATGCACCGCTACTTCAAAGGGGGGCGGCTCGAGCCGACCGAAGGCGATTCGATCGTCGAGGGCATCGGGCAAGGGCGCATCACCGACAACCTGGCCGGCGCCAGCGTCGACGAATCCTTCCTGATCCCGGACCAGGAGTCCCTACCCATCCTGTTCGATGTGCTCGAAGAGGAGGGCCTCTGCCTTGGCGGCTCCTCTGGTGTGAACCTCGCCGGCGCAGTGCGCTTGGCCCGGACGCTCGGCCCCGGCAAGACGATCGTCACGATCCTTTGCGATTCAGGCAGCCGGTACGCGAGCAAGCTCTGGAATCCCACTTTCCTGCGGGATAAGCAGCTTCCTGTCCCCAGCTGGCTGGAGAGCCAAGCCGTGCGCGACCTCTCCGAGGTCGTGCTCCCGGTCTGACGAATCTCGGCGGGCTCCGGGGTAGCGTCTCGGGGCGGGCTTGCCGCCAGGCTCCCATCAAACGAGCCCGCCCTACTCCGTCCAGCACCTTGGCTACAGGATTCCGCCGCAGGCCGACGCGGGCTGGATCGACGAGGCCGGCCTGCCGGCCCCTCTTACACCGCTGCGGACTCCGGCGGCTCCGGGAACGACTTCACCCAGCGCAACGCCGCCCTCATGACCTGAGACCTGATGCACATGGCGCGCACGCTGCCCGACGCGAACGGAAGAACCGGCGCCTATGCCGACGACGTGGGCGACGTTGCTAGCGCGCTGCCGGGTCTGAGCATGAGCAATCGTCGGTAGGCCCCGAAGGCGATCAGGAAATTACTGATCGACAGCAGCGACTCGGCGCCGCCGTGAAGCACGTCGGCGTGGCTCAGGCTCGGCAGACCGAGCTGCTTCGTCGCGACCTGGATAGCGGCGACCGTCACCGCGACAAACACAAGCATGAACCAGAAGCCGAAGATGCTGATTGGCGAGAATAGCGATCGGTCCTTGCGATACAGGAGCAGCAGCGTGATCAGGAATGTCAGATAGGCGATGTTGGTCCCGGGCAGCAAGGATACGGGCTCGGCCCCGGACGCCAATCCCCAGGTGCCCCAAAGCACGCCGACGACGATCACCAGCACCGCGAGCCGCAAGCCGCCAATCCGCCGCGGCTGCAACATCCACAGGCTCACCGCCGCCAGCGACAAGCTGCCCGCAAACATGAGCGTCTGCGCGGCGCCCATCAGCCATTGCGCCCGATCCCCGCTGAGATGGAACGCCAGGATCAGCGTGCCGCCGACGAGGTGCGGGATCATAGCGAGCGCAAATAGCGCCAGGCGGGGTTGAGCGATGGCGATGGCGTAGCGGCGGATCAGCACGATCGCGGCCAGCCACTCGGTGACCGTCAGTATGTGGATAATCCAGGTCGGGATCGAGAGCAGCATCGGCGGCGTCCAGGGACATCGGTTGTGGGGACGGTTCGACGCGAGGTTACCGCGCAGTGTCGGTCATATAAACCACCGCTTATGTCGATGCAACCATCGGCTTGTGATCACCATGTCGATCGCTCGAGCGCCGATCGCGGCCGTGCGCAGCACCTCGGGGGGCCTTGGTCGGCGAGGTCGCCCGCGCATCAGTATTGGCCGGCGCGCTCGTGCGAGCGGCGCGATGTTGATCCATCGCTCACCGACACCATGATGGAAGTGCGGAATTCGGACCGGAGATGGTGTTCTCCGCCCTCACGAAAGGGAAGCGTATCCAATGAAGATCTCCAAGACCCGTAGTCGTCTCGAGATGTTGGCGCTGTTCGGCGGCAGTGCACTGCTGTTGCTGGCTGGCATCCTCATCGCGCTGCAGTTCGTGCAGCCGGCACCGCCGAGGTCGATCCGCATCGCGACCGGCAGCGCAGACGGCGCCTACTATCGCTACGCCGAACGCTACCGGCAACTACTGGCCGAGCACGGCACCGCGATTGAACCAACTCACCGGGGCGCGGATCGGGATCGGTGCGGAGGACAGCGGAACGCAACGACTGGCCCGGCATCTGCTCCGTGACAACGGCATCACCGAAGACGCCGCCACGCTCGTGAAGACGCTGCCGCCTGTCTACCGCTGGCGGATCCGCCGGCGCATTCTCCGCTGGTATGTAGAGCTGCGCCGGATCGACCTGGCCCTCGAAGGGGAGCCACCCGCACCAGAGCGTCTCGAAGCGCTCTCGCGGGAGCTGCACAACATCGAGTCCGAAGCGGCCCGCGTCGACGTCCCGCTGGCTTACAGCGACGCGCTCTATAATTTGCGGCTGCACATCGACCTGTTGGGCCACAAGCTCCAACGCCACATCAACGGGGCGACGCGCGCATCCTGAGGCGCGGGACACCACAACCCGTTTCGCGCGCGAGCCATCATCCCCATGATCCGATAGCTACCATCGGCCGGCTCGTTGAAAAAGGGCCGCATCCCCCGAACTTCGTGCACTAGCCGAGGTCGAACGCAATCGTCTCGGGCGAGAGGATTGCCTCGCCGCTACTCTTTCAAGCAGTAGGTGAATGGTTCCCGTGCAAGGCGACCCCATGAACATCCCCGCTGTCTCGATCGCGACCGTGAAGGCGGCCCTGATCGAGCAGTACGCGGATCCGATATTGAGACGGCGGGCCTCGATGCTTTGGGGCCCGCGCGGTGTCGGCAAGTCATCCATCGTGCAGCAGGTCGCTCGCCACTATGACGTGCCCCTGATCGACCTGCGTCTCACGACGATCGAGCCGGTCGACATCCGCGGCGCCATCTACGCCGACGAGCGACAGGCCAAGACCGTCTGGTTCCCCCCTGAATTCCTGCCGACGATCGAGCAGCCAGAGGGCATACTGTTCCTGGATGAGCTGACGGCGGCGGACCAAAGGCTGCAGATCTCGGCCTACTCGCTGATCCTCGACCGACGCGTCGGCCACTACCATCTGCCCGACGGCTGGCAGGTGATCGCAGCCGGCAACGCGAGCGTGCACGGCGCCATCAGTCACGAAATGGGCACCGCTCTGGCCGATCGCATGTTCCACTTCAATGTGCAGACGGTCATCGACGCCTTCCTGGAGTACGCCCTGGCGATGAAGTTCGCCCCGGAGGTGATGGCCTATCTCAAGGTCCGGCCGGACAAGCTCGACGATACGCAAGCCCAGCTCGCCAACGATTACCTCGTCGGCGCGAGCCCGCGTGGCTGGGAGGACATCTCCAATATCCTAAAATCCGACGTCTCAGAGGCGGCCAAGCGCACCTTCGTCCAGGGGCGGATCGGCGCTGCCAACGCCGCCGAGTTCTTCGGCGTCCTGCGCGAGCTCCAGGCGAGCGTCGACGTCGTGCATCTGCTCGAGTGCCGGCCAGGGAAAGAGACCGCTGAGCGCCTGCCGGCGAGCCTCGATGGCCTCTACGGCATGATTTACGGTCTGCTCGCCGCGATCAATAATGAGCGCACCGTGCGGCGGGCCCTGGAGATCATCGAGCAGCTGCCCGACTCGCCTGGCCCGGCAACCTTGCCGATCCGTGAGACGCAAACGCTGGCGATGGAGCTGATCCTGCAGAAGGCGCTGGAATTGGAGCTGGAGGCCGAGGTCCTCGGCAGTGCGGCCTATCAGCGTTACGCCGAGCGGCGCGAGGCCGATGAGCGTGACTGACGATGACTCGAGATTCCTGCGGCACCGTGGCACGCGGGCGGTTCAACGGCTTGTCGAGCTCGCGCCGTCGACCGGCGGCCTGGCCCTGTGGATCCGCCATCAGGACCTCGCCGATGGCGGCGAGGCGCAGCTGATCGCGAGCAACGGCAAGACCATCTATTACGGCTACGCGTTCGAGGCCCTCTCCCTCGCGGAGCAGACCGGGCTTGTCGCGCACGAGGTGCTGCACGTCGCGCTGCGCCATTCGCGGCGTTTCAGCGATCTGCGCCGCCTGCTCGGCGATGTCGATCTCGACATCTACAATCTCTGCGCCGATGCCATCATCAACAGCACCCTGAGCCATCTCGGCTGGCTGAAGCTTCCGACCACTGCCGTGCATCTCGACCGGCTTCTCACCGATGTGCTGAATGTCCACGAGAACCTGGACAAGGCACTGTTGGAATGGGATCTCGAGCGCCTCTATCGCGCCATCGACGATCGACGGCCGCCATTCGCGCTGCGCGCCGCGGGCACACCGCAAAGCCGTCGGGCCGAGGGCGAGACCACCCCGCGCGAAGACGGGGCAGCGCGCAACACGAGCCAGCGCTCGCAGACCCAGCCGGCACCGGTGCGTAATGATGGGCCGAAGTCCCTGCGCGCGCGCCAGCTCAGCCGCGCCATCATGCGTGATCTCTTGCCGAGCGACGATGAGGAAGGCCCCGAGGACGAGGCCGAGCTGTCGCGCGAGTGGCGCGAGCGGCTGCTGCGCGCGCACGTCAACGACGGCGTGCACTCGCTACTGCGGGCATTGGTCGCCGACCTGCCCAAGACCCGCACACCCTGGGAGCACGTCCTGCGCACGCGCCTGTCCCGCGGGCTATCACGCCAGGTCGCCCTCTCCTGGTCGCGACCGGCACGCTCTTACCTCGCCAATCGCGGCCGCATCGGCCTGGACAAGAGGATGCCCTGGGAGCCTGGGCGCACCTCGACCAAGCTCGTGCCGCGGTTGGTGGTGATCGTCGACGTATCCGGCTCGATCGATGACGCCTTGCTGCAGCGCTTCGCGCGCGAGATCGAGGCCATCACGCGGCGCCTCGAAACCCGCGTCGTGACGATCATTGGGGACCGACAGGTCTCCCGGGTGGAGGTCTTCGAGCCGGGACGATGCCGGCTCCGGGATATCCGCTTCCACGGCGGCGGCGGCACGGACTTTTCGCCGCTGCTCGAGGAGGCCGATGAGCATCGGCCTGACCTCGGCGTCGTCTTGACCGATCTGCAGGGGCCGGCCCGATTCCGCCCGGCCTGGCCGGTGCTCTGGGCCGTACCGGTCGAGCACGGGCATGCCGAGGCACCATTCGGCACCAAGCTGGTGATCAGCTGACCGGCAGACGGCGGCGGCCATTGGACAGATTGACGCCCCGCCCGGGCCTCGACGAAGCGTCTACATTGTCCGTGGCTGTCGAGGTGGGGCCAGCTACCGGGCAGTGAACGGCCCCGCACGACCTACGCACCCGCATTCCTGGAGGTCTGCACCCTCCCTTGGCTCCACATGCCCTTTTTGCTACGAGATCCGCGAAGCACGTTCGCCCCCTCGCCCTCTGGGAGAGGGTGGGGTGAGGGACCGATCAGGGGCGAGGCGACATGTCATGGTCCGGGGTGGCTCGCCTCGCCCCATGATCGTTACCATGAAATTCGCGGAGCACGTTCGCCCCCTCGCCCTCTGGGAGAGGGTTGGGGTGAGGGAACGGTCAGGGGCGAGACGACGTTTCATCGTCCGGGGTGGCTCGCCTCGCCCCATGATCGTTAGCGGGTCGACTTGCACATGAACCGCCCGAGCCAGCGGCCGGAGCCCGTCTTCCAGGTGCGTCGCGTCACCAAGATCTATCCGATGGGCGAGGTCCGCGTCGAGGCCCTGCGCGGCGTCGATCTGGACCTGTACCGGGGTGAGCTGGTCGTCCTGCTGGGGCCTTCGGGCAGTGGGAAGTCGACGCTGCTCAACATCCTCGGTGGCCTCGACTCGGCGACCAGCGGCTCCGTGGAGTGCGCCGGCCGGGATCTGACCCAGGCCGGCGATCGCGAGCTGACGGCCTTTCGCCGCCACGTCGTCGGCTTCGTCTTTCAGTTCTACAACCTGATCCCAAGCCTGACCGCACGCGAGAACGTAGCCATCGTCACCGAGATCGCGAGCGCGCCGATGTCGCCGGTCGAGGCACTCGAGCTTGTCGGCCTCGGGCACCGGCTGGATCACTTCCCGGCCCAGCTCTCCGGCGGCGAGCAGCAGCGTGTAGCCATCGCCCGGGCCGTGGCGAAGCGGCCCCAGATCCTGCTCTGTGATGAGCCAACGGGCGCGCTCGACTCGACCACCGGCGTCCTGGTGCTGGAGGCGATCGAGCGGATCAACCGTGAGCTTGGAACGACGACGGCCGTCATCACCCACAACGCCGGCATCGCGGCGATGGCCGATCGCGTGATTCATTTCGCCGATGGGCGCATCCGGGCCCTCGAGGAGAACCCCTCGCGCAAGGCCCCGCGGGAGCTCAGCTGGTGAAGGCGCTGACGCGCAAGCTGCTCCGCGAGGCCTGGCAGATGCGCAGCCAGGCACTGGCCATCGGTGTCGTGATCGCCGGCGGTGTGGCGACCCTGATCATGTCGCTCTCCGCGCTCGATTCGCTGAGCCTGACGCGCGACGCCTTCTACCGCGATGCCCGCTTCGCCGAGGTCTTCGCATCGCTGAAGCGCGCGCCCGAATCCTTGCGGGCCGCCATCGAGCGCATCCCCGGCGTGCAGCAGGTCCAGACCCGGGTCGTGGCCGCCGTCAACCTCGATATCCCGGCGTTCGAGGATCCTGCCACCGCCATGCTGATCTCGCTCCCCGATGGCCGCAACGCGGTGCTCAATCGCCTGCATCTGCGCGAGGGGCGGCTCCCCGAGCCTGGCCGCCCGCACGAGGTCGTCGTCGGCCACGCCTTCGCCGAGGCCCACGGGTTTCACCCGGGCGACCGCCTGAGGGCCATCATCAACGAGCGCCGGCAGGGCCTGGAGATCGTCGGCGTGGCGCTGTCGCCCGAGTACATCTACCACATCAAGCCGGGGGATCTGTTCCCCGACTTCGCACGCCACGGCGTCCTGTGGATGAACCGCACCGAGCTCGCAAATGCCTACGACATGGACGGCGCCTTCAACGATGTGGCGCTCACGCTGACGCGTGAGGCGCGCCTTGGTGACGTGATCATGGGGCTCGACCGCCTCCTCGCCCCCTATGGCGGGCTCGGTGCGATCGCGCGCGAGGACCAGATCTCCGATCGCTATCTGAGCGCCGAACTCGAGCAGCTACGCACGATGGCGACGCTGTTTCCAGCGATATTTCTCAGCGTCGCCGCCTTCCTCTTGAACATCGTCATGGCCCGGCTGATCGCGACCCAACGTGACCAGATCGCGATCCTCAAGGCGTTCGGCTACAGCAATGGGCAGATCGGGCAGCACTACGCGGGGCTCGTGCTGCTGATCCTCGCGCTCGGTCTGGCCCTAGGTCTCCTGGGTGGCTATTGGCTGGGGCTGCAGATGGCCGAGCTCTACCGGGGCTTCTTCTATTTCCCGTTCCTCGAGTACCGCGTGCGCCCGCAGGTCGTCAGCATCGCCGTGCTGGTGACGCTGGCGGCCGGCCTCACGGGCACAATCGCCGCGCTACGCCGCGCGATGCGGCTACCGCCGGCCGAGGCGATGCGTCCCGAGCCCCCGCCCGTCTTCCGCGCCACCGTCCTCGAGCGGCTCGGGCTGCAGCGGCTGGTCGGCCCCCCGACGCGGATGATCCTCCGTCAGATCGAGCGCCGCCCGCTGAAGGCCGTGATGACCGTCCTCGGCATCGCGATGGCCTGCGGCATCCTCGCCGTCGGGCGCTTCCAGGAAGGGGCCTTGGACTATCTGATTCAAGTCCAGTACCGCCTAGCCCAGCGCGACGACCTCACGGTGACCTTCACCGAGCCCACATCGCACCGTGTGATCCACGACCTAGCGGCACTGCCCGGCGTCGATCAGGTCGAGCCCGTCCGCGTCGTGCCGGCTCGTCTACGACACGCCCAGGCGAGCTATCGCACAGCGGTCCAGGGTGTTCCCGCGGGAAGCCGTCTCCGGCGCGTGCTCGATGATGAGCTGCGCCTCGTCGATCTCCCGCCGGATGGACTCGTGCTGAGCGACTTCTTGGCCAAGATGCTAGGTGTGCGCGCGGGTGAGACAATCAGCGTCGAGGTGCTCGAAGGCCGCCGGGAGACACACGAGGTCCCCGTCGCGGGTGTTGTGCAGGAATTCACCGGCGTGTCGGCCTACATGGATCTCGCCGCTCTGAACCGGCTACTCAAGGAAGGCGACGCCGTCTCGGGCGCACTCCTCGCCGTGGCACCCGGCGAGCGCGACGCCATCATCGCCGCCTTGAAGGAGGCCCCGCGTGTGGCGGGCGTCACGGACCGGCTGAATGCGATCCAGCGCTTCCGCGACTCGATGGCCGACATCGTGCTGAGCTTCGCCTTCATCAGCACCCTGCTCGCGGGCAGCATTGCCTTCGGCGTCGTCTACAACAGCGCGCGCATCACGCTGACCGAGCGCGAGCGCGAGCTGGCCAGCCTGCGCGTCCTCGGCTTCACGCGTGGCGAGATCGGCTACATCCTGCTCGGTGAGCTGGCGTTCTTGACGCTCGCGGCGATCCCGTTGGGCTTCCTGATCGCGACCGGCCTGATCGTCTTGATCGTGCACAGCGTCGATTCAGACCTCTATCGTATCCCCCTCGTCATCGAGCCAAGCGTGTACTCCTTCTCGGCGCTCGTCGTGGCCGTCTCGACCGTACTCTCAGGCGTGATTGTTGCGCGCCGGCTCGGTCGGCTCGACCTGGTCGCGGTCCTCAAGACGCGAGAATGATCGCGCGCCTTCTCAAGCTCGGCCGGCGAGCCATCCCCTACCTGATCGGCGCCGCCCTGATCCTCCTCCTGGCCTGGGGGTTCCGGCCGACACCGCAGCTCGTCGATACCGAGCCGGTCACGCGTGGTCATCTCGAGGTCAGCTTCGAGGCCGAGGGACGGACCCGCGTCGTCGACCGCTATCAGATCTCGGCCCCGATCGCCGCCCATGCGCGCCGCATCGAGCTCGAGGTCGGCGACTCGGTGAGCGCCGGCGAGGTCGTCGTGACGCTGGATGCCTTGGCCTCGCCAGCGCTCGATGTGCGCCATGTCCACCAGGCCAGGTCGCGCGTCCTCGCCGCCACCGAGGCCCTCGCCGCGGCCGAGGAGGCCGTCAAGGCGGCGACCTCGGCGGCGGCCTTCGCTGCCAGCGAGCTCAAGCGCCTCGAGCCGCTCGCCCGCCAGGGCATGGTCTCCAAGAGCCTGCTGGAGCAGGCTGAGGCCGAGGCCGAGCAGGCCGACGCCGAGCTCGCCTCGGCCCGCTTCCGGGCGCGCACGGCCGAGCACGAGCTGGAGAGCGCCCGCGCCGAGCTGGCGTATGCGGGGGGACAGGATCCAGGGGCAAGCGGCGTGTTGGAGCTGCGAGCGCCGGTCGGCGGTCAGGTGCTTAAGCGCTGGCTCGAGAGCACCCGTGTCGTCGCGCCGGCCGAACCGATCCTCGAGATCGGCGATCCGTCGCGACTCGAGGTCGAGGTCGATGTCCTCTCGGCCGATGCCGTGCGCCTGGAGCCCGGCATGCGCGTCTGGCTCGAGCGCACCGGCTATCCCGAGCCGATCGAGGGCCGCGTGCAGCGCATCGAGCCAACCGCCTTCACCGAGATCTCCGCCCTTGGGGTCGAAGAGCAGCGGGTCTGGGTGATCGTCGCGCTCGTCTCGCCACCAAACCAATGGCAACGCCTCGGCGACGGCTACCGTGTCAACGCCCGCTTCGTCCTCTGGGAGGACGACGATGTCCGGCGCGTCCCCACGAGCAGCCTCTTCCGACACGATGCGGGCTGGGCCGTCTTCACGCTCGACGGCGGCCGAGCACGCCTGCGCCCCGTCGAGATCGGTCACCGCGCCGCCGTCCACACGGAGCTGCGACAAGGCCTCGAGCCCGGCCAGCAGGTCATCGTGCATCCAGACCGCGAGATCGAGGATGGTGTGCGCGTGCAGCCTCGCGAGTAGCGCGCAACACCTTGACCCTGCAACGGGCCGACGAGGACAATCACCGCCCGCATGGTCGGCAGTCATCCTCCGCCCAGGCCCCGCACAGGCCCCGCCCAGGCCCCGCACCAGGGAGCGTTGCATGAAATCGATCTTGGAGACCTGCACACCTCGGCCGGACATCCTTGCCGGAACCTTCAACCCGGAGATCTTCACGGCGAGTCTCGCGCAGGTGGTCGATCACTACCGCGGGCGGGTCAGCACGGTCCACAACCTCTACACCGATGCCGAGCAGTTCTTCGCCAGCGCGACCTACCCGACCGACGGCATGCGCATGGTCCTCTCGGAGGTCATGGCTCGTGTCGCTGGCAACAATGCCGTTCCGGCCATCCGCCGGCTGGAGACGGCATTCGGTGGCGGCAAGACCCACACCCTGATCGCACTGACGCACCTCGGCTTTCGCGGCAGCGAGCTGGCAGCCGTCGCGGCCCCCTGCTTCCAGCGCGAGATCTTCGATCCCGCCGCCCTGCCACCACCGGGCGAGGTCGTCGTTGTCGGTGTCGCCGGCGACGAGATCCCGGCGCACAAACCGAAAGGCGCGGCACTGATCCCCTACACCCTGTGGGGCGAGATCGCCTTTCAGCTGGGTGGCGAGACCCTCTACCGTGCGGTCGAGCAGGACGCGAGCTCCCATGCCGCCCCCGGAAAGGCCTTCCTCGAGCAGATCTTCGCCGGCCGCAAGGCGATCCTGCTCCTCGATGAGCTCGCCCAGTACGCAACGCGCTTCAATGCCGCCCACCCGGACGGCGCCGAGCAGCTGGCTGCTTTCCTGATGGCCCTCAACGGCTTTGCCCGCAATCACGCGGGCCTGGCGGTCGTGATCACGCTCGCGAGCCGCTCTGACGCCTTCGCCGGTCAGACCCAACGCCTCGCCAAGCTGCTCTCGGATATCCGCGGCGAGCAGGTCACCGACGAGGACGCCGCCGGCATGGCCGAGCGTGCCGCGGAGGGCGTGCGCAGCGTCGTCGCCCGCGACGCGACGGGGGTGGTGCCGGTGCAGGCGAGCGAGATCTCCCGCGTGCTCGCGAAGCGTCTGTTCGAGCAGGTCGACCTCACGGCCGCTGAGGACACGATTGCGGCCTACTGGGAGATGTACCAGCGCACCGCCGGTCTGCTGCCAGACCGGGCCACCCGCGAGGACTTCCGGGGCGCGCTGCGCGACCTCTATCCCTTTCACCCGACCTTCGTCGATCTCCTGAATCAGAAGCTGGCCACGCTGGAGAACTTCCAAGGCACCCGTGGCGTGCTACGCGTGCTGGCGCTCGCCGTGCGCAGCCTCTGGGAGAAGCGCCAGGCCATCCCGATGATCCACACCTGCCATCTCAACCTGCGCGACGCCCGCATCGTGAACGAGGTGATCGGTCGCACCGGCGGTGGCGACCTGCTGCCGATCCTCAATACCGATGTCGGCGGCGTCGACACCCAGGCGCTCGCCGGCGGCACCAGCCGCGCGCAGGAGGCCGACCGCAAGAACCCACACCCCGAGGGCTTCCCGCTCCATGAGTACACCTGGAAGACCGTGTTTCTGCATAGCCTGGTCGGCCGCAGCGAGGGCCTGGGGACCAACCTGTTCGGCATCAGCGAGCGCGATGCCCTGCTCGAGACCGCCTTCCCCGGCATGACGCCACCTCAGATCCAGGCGGCGCTCGAGGCCATCGAGGATAGCGACCGCGGGGCCTTCTACCTGCGCCATAGCAGGCAGTATGGGCGCTACTACGCGAGCCTGGACGCCTCGATCAACCGGGCCCTAGCGACCATTCGCGGCAGTCTCGAGGCCGGGCAGGTAAGCGGCTTCCTCGACGCCGCGGCACGCCGAATCATCCGCACCGATGCGACCTTCCAGGTGGCTCACGACGTGAGCCTGCCGGAGCACATTCCGGACAAGGCCGGCCGCGCCTATCTCGGCCTGGTCGCCCTCGGCGCCGACGAGATCGACGCGGAGTCTTTCGTGACCACGGCCGGCCCGAACCGGCCACGTATCCAGCAGAACCTGGTCTTCCTGCTCGTGCCGCGCACCGTCTTCGTCAAGGGCGAGACCTGGAACGAGGACCGCCTGGCCAAGGCCCGCCAGGCCAGATCGCGGCTCGAGGAGCTGGCCCGCGACGTCATCGCCCGCGGCCGGCTGCGCGACAAGCCCGAGAACCACGGCATCAAGCCGAAGCAGCTCGCCGAGGAGGAGTTCGACACCAAGACCAAGGAGCGGGAGCTCGCGCTGCAGACGACGATCACGCAGCTCTACGACGGGCTCTGGTACCCCTCGGCCTCGGGCCAGGTTATCCGCAAGGAGATCCGCACCGCGGGTGGCGAGAGCGGCGCCTCGATCGTTGAGGAGATCCGCCGGGTGCTGCGCGACGATGGCGAGCTGATCACCGAGGACCGCGCCCGCACCCGCGAAGGGCTCACCAGCCTGGGACAGCTCTTCTTCGGCCTCGGCCAGACGCCGACATTGGCGCAGCTGCGGACCGCCTTCTCGGTCAACCGCCGGTGGCCTGTGCTGGACGGCCCCGCGGTCTTCGATCAGCTCGTGCGGGAAGGTGTCAGCAAGGCCTTCTGGTGCCTGTTCCGCATGACCGATGAGGAGAGTACGGTCCCCGAGGCCATCTATTGCCGCGACACCGACGCCCTGCCGCTCGATCTTGACCTGCGCGGCGAGGGCTGGTCCCTCGTCTCGCCGCCGGGCGCCAAGCAGCGTGGCTGGCTCGGCGGACAGGTCGAGGTCGACCCGGCCAAGATCGAGCAGTGGGTCGGCGAGGCCGTCAAGGAGCAGCCAGCGGCCTATGTCGCCGAGATCATCGAGAAGCTCGTTCGGGCCCACGGCGAGGTGCCGGAGAAGGAGATCCTCGCCGCCGTCGAGCGGCTGGTGCAGGAGGACCGGGCGTTGACCTATGGCGGCCAGACCGATCAGGCCGAGCGGCCTGCTCAGCTCGTGCACGGCCATGGCGCCTTCCTGCACTCGGTCGCGAGAGACGATGTCGTCCTCTCGCCGGCCGAGGCCGCCCGCCGCGGCTGGGTGGAGATCGAGGCCCGGCGCCTGGAGCTGCAGGGCAAGGAGGCCGCCGATAGGCTGCTCGGCCTAGCAAAGCGCATCGGCGGCCTCTATGCGCGCGGCGCCCGCTCCCGGCTCGATATCCTCGACCTAGCCGAGCTGCGGCTCCAGGGCGGGGGGCGAATGCGCCTGCTGCTGCAGGACGTGCCGCCCGAGGACATGAAACGCCTCGGCGAGCTCTTCGAGATCCTCGCCGATCTCGTCTCCTCCGTCGAGCAGACCCAGGCCCGCATCCGCATCTCCGATCCCCAAGACGACTGCCCCTTCGTGCAGGCCCTGAAGCAGAACTGATCACCCGTGGCGCCCAAGAAGAAGCCCAATCTCGCAGACCATCATCAACAATACCTGGAGCCGCGCTGGCGCAAGGCGCCCTTCGTGCTCCGCATCACCGAATGGAAGGATCTCCCGCCGCCGGTGCTCGCGATCAAGGAGCGGCAGGAGAACGGCGACGGCGAGGGTGCCAATGGCTTCAAGGCCGCGAGCGCCCGCCAGGGGGCGCTGGCCGAGCGCGGTCATCTGGCCGGCGAGCCCCAGCGCCGCTGTCTGCCGATCCTGCGCGACATCGTCGCCGGCGTCTGCGATGAGACCGGCGCCCCGCTCGAGCTGCAACGTTATCTGACGAAGGAAGGGCTGCGGCTGCGCGTCAACCTACCGCTGGACGACGAAGCGGGTGCCAAGATCGCCCTGATCTGCAAGCTCCAGGAGCGCGTCACCGACATGGACCGGGTCGAGCTGATCGCCCGCCGAGTCGAGCGGTTCACGCGCGAGGAGGCCGCCTACTGGCTGTCGCGGATGACATCCTTTAGCCCCGACGCCAGGCGTTGGGCCGCGGCCGGGATGCGGATCATGCTCGGCGGCCACGCCAAGGACCCTGGCGTCGCAAGCGCCTTGGGCCGGCTTCGCACTTAGCCTTACGATGAAGTTCGCGAAGCACGTTGGCTCCTTAGCCCCTTGGGAGAGGGTTTGGGTGAGGGGACGACCCGGGGCGAGGCGACCTTCCATCGTCAGGGGGCGGCGCACCTCTCCCATGATTGTTGGCACGGATTGAGCGCTATGCTCTGTCGGCTTGTCCAACGAGACAACCAACCGTTGATTGCTAGCTTTGGACACGAGATGAACATCACCCCAGTGGAGTTTGCCATCGTCGTCGTCGGACAGGACTGCAACCCGACGATTTTGAATCCAGACTTCCTGAGATGTCGCGACATTGTTCCGGAGGATTGGGGGTGGGAAGTCGTAGGCCCCGCGATTACGACGCCCCCCTTCGCCACAGTCGCCTACGACAGCGGCGTGACGATAAAGGTAGAACCCAATCGCTTCCAGGTCGCCGATACCAAAAATGTCGGCGATATCGGTCACAGCAAGGCGCAACACATCGCAGAGAAGTACATCTCCGTGTTACCCCACGTTAGATATACAGGAGTCGGAATCAACTTCCGCGCGCTCGTCCAGGTAAACCAGCCCGATTCTTTCTTAAAACATCATTTCCTGAAAGATGCGCCGTGGGTCCAGCAGAATCCACCGATCGGCATCAATCTCAAGCTCGTCTATACACTTGACGACGGCAAACTAAATCTCTCACTCGAGGGGGGGCGCGTCATTCGCCGGGTCAAGGAACGACCCGAGGAGCTGGAAGGTATCCTTTGCCATGGCAACTATCACCGAGACTGTCGCGATTATCCTGCAGATCGACTCGTCATTGAGCACCTTCATAACGCCGAGCACGATCGTATGCACTTCGATGCCCTTCTGACTACATTGCTGTCAAACGAAACAGATTGAACTTGGCTATGGAAAGTAACATGATCGGAAAGACCGCTTCCTCATCACCAACCGAAGACTTGGCCAAGGCCCGCGCTTGGGCTTTCGATCCGGCCTATTACGAAGCCCTTTGCGGCTTAGGTACAGACCAGAATCCAAGTGGGTTCTGTAGTTCCTCTGCCTCATTATCGTTTTTGGGACAAGAATCCGGAACGGAAGCGCTCAAATCCAACGCCATAACGCAGATGCTGCACGAGACCGCCCACCTCGCCGAATCGATAAACAGAGGGCAAGAAGCGATCTCGGCGTTGTATCCCTACGAGATCTTGTCGTCGCTCAGCGCATCGAAGAGCACGATGGTGTTATGCGAGGTTTCGGAGACCTCGGTCTCCGAGCTGATCGGGCAACTCAAGAAGCAGCAGAGGATTCGATCGGGAGAGCGCATCGCAAACCGATTGGAGTACTTGCTGGAGGTCAGTCGCGAGGAGTCGCCTGAACAAGCCCCTTTGGCGGCCGACTCGCTGACCAGTTTTCTCGGCTTTCTGGTTGAAAACCCTGGGCTCGCTTATCCGAATATCGTATTGACCTTCGATGGCAATGTGCGCGCGGAATGGACGGAAGGGACCAATAAGCATGTTGCGATCGAGTTTTGTGGCGACGACACCGTGAGGTTCGTAATATTCGCGCCGGATCCAAGGCACCCGTACAGGACTTCGCGGATCTCTGGCACGGCGACGACCGATAGCGTCATCGAGCTGGCCGAGCTCTACGCATTGCATTGGATGAAGATGACGTACGAGCAGGCGGCTTGATGAGAGGAGACCCGGTCCCAGATCAAGATCACATCGCCCGCCATTGCAAGGGATCACAGATTCGGGACGACGGCACCGCCAGCGGGGCCGCCTTCCGACTGCGTCCTGGAAAGGATGACTACCTTTCCGTCAATTGGCTGGAGCTTCTCAGCGCGGATGACCGGGACGAACAGATCGCCGCGCTGCGCGATGCCTTTCGCGCAAAGGGATTCGATCTGCGCGCGACGGCGCGGTTTGCTGTATCCAACGTCGGCGAGATGCGCAAGGAGGTCCGCGAGAAAAGCGGAGACGGACGCGCGCTGCACGTCCGTCACGAGCCGTTCAACAAGGCCGAGCATGGGGTCGACGATTCGTCGCACGCCGGCATCTCTGGGTATACGCCTGACGATGACATGGTCGCAGACCTGATTGCTCAGGCCTTCAGAGCGCTTTATCCCGCCAAAGCCTAGGCGCGCATCGCTGCCGCTGACCTGGTTCTATCCATGCGCCGGATTGGCACCGACGCAACAGCTTGTGCGCGAGGGATGGCTTAGCGTGGTTACACGCACAGGGTTTCAGTTGCACGAGGAAGGCCGATCCGACGATGGAACATAGCCGACGCGCTTCGTTAGCCGACAAACGCCTCATCGAGCACGGCTTCCCGTGCCATCAGGTCGGGGCGGAGACCCAGCGCGAGCGGGGTGCGAGCTCCGCACTGCCGCCGCTGTACTTCCTGCACGTCTGGTGGGCACGCCGGCCGCTGACGCCGAGCCGCGCCGCGATCGTCGCCTCCCTGGCCCCCTGGGACACGGACCCGGAGCTGTTCGTCCGCCAGCTCGGCATCGAGCGCGTGCAGGCATTGGTCCAAGACGCGCCCTGGACGCTGACCGGCGAGCTGCTGAGGAAGATCGAGCGGGACGCCGGCGGCACCGAATCGCTCGAGGTCGATGCCAAGGTCGTGAAGGCCCTGCGCGAGGAGCAGGACCGCCGCGCCGAGAACCGCCGGCTCATCGCCGAGATGCAGGTCAAGGACCCGACGCTGGCCAAGGACCCGGTTCTGAAGCGCTGGGCCGCGGAGTCGCAACCGCTGCCGATCCCGCTGCCCAGGATCGGCGAGCTATTGCCGGTGCGGCGGGTGATGGGGGATCCGGCGTGGGCGAAAGAGCGCATCGCCTGGGAAAACGCCCACAGGATCCGGACGACCGAGGACAAGTACGGCTACGACCGAGCATTCCGGCAAGCCCCTTGTCACCCACCGACGGGTCTTACAGTGCTCGACCCCACCGCCGGCGGCGGGTCAATTCCATTCGAGGCCCTCCGTCTCGGCCATAACGTGATCGCGAATGAGCTGAATCCCGTCGCTACAACGATTCTCTACGCCACGTTAGATTTCCCAGCGCGCTTCGGTCCCGATTTGGCTGCAGATATTCAAAGCTGGGGGAATCGACTTCGCGAAGGGATGGTCGACGAGATGGGAGGATTCTTTCCTGCCTCGCGTATTCCAGAGGCCGAGCTCGCAATCTTAAGGTCTCACCTGCAAAGCGCGCGCGAGCTGATACCACAGTACGAGCAGGAGACACTTGATGGGTTCATCTACGCCCGCCAGGTCTCCTGCCCCCACTGTGGCGGTGAGGCACCGCTGCTCAACACGATGTGGCTTTCCAAGGAAGCGGGAGACCCTTGGGGCGTGCGGCTGGTGACGGACGGCAGGGTTACCAATGGGAAGGTGTCCTTCGAGACTTACCGCATCACCGATGGCCAGGAACCGTTTTGCGACAGGATCCATCAGAACAACACGGTCCATCGCGGCATCGGAAAGTGCATTCATTGCAAGAACAGTATCGACGGCGACGAGATCAAGCGCCAGGCCCGCGGCGAGTCGCCCCACGGGACCTGGACCGATCGGCTCTACGCCGTCGTCGCGGTCCGCCTCGAGCCCAAGCTCGACAAGCACGGTCAGCCGCAGCGCTACGCGAGCGGCGCCAAGACGGGCCAGATCAAGACCCAAAAGATCCGCATTTTCCGCCCGCCGAACGAGCGCGACCTCGCGGCGCTGGCCGAGGCTGAACGGCGGTTACAGGAAAAGTGGCCGGAGTGGGAGGAGGAGGGCCTGATCCCGCTCGAAGAGATCCCTTCAGGACATCGCCGCGATGAGCGCGACGGTTTGGTCAACTACGGGATCACACACTGGCGGCAGATGTTCACGCCGCGTCAGTTCCTCGGTCACATTCACCTGATCGAGGGTCTGAATCGGCTGAAGCCCCAGATCCTCCGAGAGCTGGGACAAGAGAAAGGACGGGCCGTCGTTACCTATCTTCAGTTCGCGATTGACAAAGGTGTCGATTACAACAGCAAACAGACTCGTTGGCATTTCAGTCGTGGGGTTTTGGTAGGAACCTTCGGCCGTCACGACTTTTCGCTGAAGTGGACCTTCGGCGAGATGATTTTCACGGGTCCGGAATCCGGTGCTGCTTGGGGGCTCAGCCAGGTTGTAGATGCGTACAGAGGCATTGCGGAGCTCACTCGACCGCTACATCCGGAAGTCCGGAGTAGCCGCAAGCCACATGTGCTTATCTCGAATGAAACCGCCGCGCACTTATCTGGAATCGAGAGCGCTTCCGTCGATCTCGTCTGTATGGACCCGCCTTACTACAACAACGTCCAGTACGGGGAGCTTTCCGACTTTTACTATGTCTGGCAACGACGCACGCTGAGGACATTGTATCCGGACGTATACTCGCGTCGCCTGGTGAACAAGAACGACGAGGCGGTCGCGAATCCTGTCCGCGATGGCGGGAAAGTGGCAGCGACTGAAACGTACGAGCGCATGATGGGGGAGATATTCGCCGAGTGCCGCCGGGTCGTGAAGCCTGAAGGCGTCATGACTCTGATGTTCACGCATAAAGAACAGGAAGCGTGGGAGGCCTTAACGCGATCTTTGATTGAATCCGGCTGGGACATCACCTCATCATTTCCGGTCGAGTCGGAAGGATCCCACTCGATTCACGTCGCAAATGTTGCGGCTGCGGAAAGCTCCATCTTCATCGCCTGCCGCAAACGCCCCCTGAGCGCCGATCTCCCCGCCTCCTGGACCGGCCTCGGCGGTCAGGGCGTGCAGCACCGCATCCGCCACGCCGTCGTCGAGGGCCTGCGCGAGCTCGAGCCGCTGCGCCTGAATCCGGTCGACGAAATGGTCGCCGCCTACGGCCGGGCGCTGCACGTGCTCTCTCAGAGCTGGCCGGTCATGGACGGCGACGAGCAGGTCTCGCCGATCCGCGCGATGAACGAGGCCAGCCGTGTCGTCGCCGAGCACCAGATCCACCGGATCACCGACGGACGCCTTCGGGTCGATGACCTGGACCCGGAAACGGCGATGACGCTGACCCTTTTCGGGATCTACGGCCTCTACGAGCTCGCTTACGACGAGGCGTTGAACCTCTCCCGCTCGCTCAATATCCGCCTCGAGGGCAAGGCGGCCGGCTACCGCATCGAGCCAGGACAGCGCTTCATTGGCATCAACCAGGACGCCGCCGGTCGCGGCCGGAGCGCCGGCAGCGACGACACGGGCTTCGCCGCCCCGCTGGTGCGCAAGGGCTCGAAGCTCCGCCTCGCCCGCCCGGAGGAGCGCGACCGGCGCCGCCTGGAGCGGCCCCAGACCGATTGGGACCGGCTGCACGGCCTGCTAATGGCCCATCGCCGCGGCGACCTGCCGGTCGCGCGCCAATACCTCGCCGCCAATGCGGCGGACGAGTCGACGCGAATCATCGACCTGCTGGGGGTCTGGGCAAGGGAGCTGGGCGAGGACAGGTCACGCAGAGAGGCCGAGGCGCTGCTGTTCGGGCTACGTCCGGTTTAGCAAAGAGGCCGTGAGAGAGCTGGCGACCCGTAGGGTGTGGTGAGCTTGCGAACCGCACCGCTCGCGAGAACGCTGAACCGCCGTTGGTGCGGTTCGGACCTCACCGCACCCTACAAACTGCAACGAAACGGCGGGGGGAGCTCATGACGATCGAGGCAGAGGTCAATACGGAGGGGATCCTCAAGACCAAGGTCCCCGACCGGTTCAGGGGCCAACGGGTCCGAATCGCCACCCCCGAGATACCCGAGCAGCGCCCTTCCCAGTGGGCGCAAATCGCCCGCGTGTTGGAGCGGATAGATGCAGTGAATACGCCGCACCGCAGCCACGACGAGATTCTGCGCGAGCTTCGCATGCCCCGGGAGGCCGGAGCCCGTAGCACCGGCCGCAAACTGCACGAGCCCAACGATCATGGGACGAGGCGAGCCACCCCGGACGATGAAATGCCGTCTCGTCCCTCTTGAGCTGAGCCTCGCTAGACGAGGATTGAAAACAGATGTCGGAGACCGCCACGGACAATGCCCCCGCGCTCTTGCGCGAATACCCCTGGCGCCTGAGCTACAGCACCTCCGGCCAGGCCCCGGACGGGCGCCCGGTCGACATCCTTCACGACTTCTATGTGCCGGCGCTCCGGCGCGCGATCCAGTACGACCGTGTCGCAGGCTACTTCCGCTCCTCGTCTCTGGCGGCCGCCTCGCAGGGCTTCTCGGCCTTCGTTGCGAACGGCGGCGCGGCGCGCATGGTCGTCGGCTGCGATCTGGACGCGGAGGACGTGCGCGCGATCCTCGCAGGCGGTGAGGCCGCGCTGGCATCAAGGCTGAACCGCGAGCTGGCGAGCCCCGAGCAATGGCCCGACTGCGTGCAGCGCGGCGTCGAGCTGCTGGCCTGGATGGTCGCGCACGACTACCTGGAAGTCCGGGTTGCCTTCCGGGTCCATGCCGAGTCGGGCGAGCCGCTGGTCGTCGATTCGGTCGCCGACGGTTATGTCCATGAGAAGTGGGCCGTGCTCCGCGATGCGGCCGGGGACCGGCTGTACGTGACCGGGTCCTTCAACGAGTCGCGCACCGCGCTCGTGTGTAACGCCGAGAATATCGACGTGCACCGCGATTGGACCAGCGAGGAGAACCGCCACCGCGCGGATGACGCCGAGGCGCGCTTCGCGCGCATCTGGCGCGACGAGAGCCCAAGCCTGCGGGTGTTGACGCTCCCCGAAGCGGTGCGGCAGCGGCTGCTCCAGATTGCCGAGCAGACCGACCGACCACTCGAGATCGACGGCTCGAGCGAGATCCCGTTGGCGGTTGCCCCGCCCTCCTCGCTGGAGCGCCTGCGCTTCGCGCTGCTGCGCGAGGGTCCGCGCCTGCCGAACGGCCGGTATGTCGGCATGGTGACCGCGCCGGTCGAGCCCTGGCCGCACCAGGCGGTGGTGGCGAAGCGGCTTATCGACACCTGGCCCTACAGCTATCTGCTCTGCGACGAGGTGGGCCTGGGCAAGACCATCGAGGCGGGGCTCGCGATCCGCTCGCTGGTGCTCTCGGGGCTCGCGCGGCGTGTGCTGATCAGCCCGCCCGCGAGCCTCACGGCGCAGTGGCAACGCGAGATGGCGAGCAAGTTCTTCCTGCCGTTCGCACGCGCCCTGACGGGTGCCCAGCCCCGCCATCAGTACCTGATCCCGATCGAAGCGGAGCAGCCGGCGGACTCCCTGTACGCGCCGGACCTGGCGATCGTCTCCACCGGCCTGCTCGCGCGCGCCGATCGGCGCCCGGAGCTCGAGAAGGCGCAACCGTTCGACATCGCCCTGGTCGACGAGGCGCACTACGCACGGCGCAAGAATGCCACCCAAGGCACGCGCGTCGAGCCGCGCTTCGGCACCCTCTACCAGACCTTGGATCAGGTCCTGCGCGGCAAGGCCAAGGCCCTGCTGCTCGCGACGGCCACACCGATGCAGCTCGATCCCGTCGAGGTCGCGGATCTGATTCGACTGACGCGCCGCGTCGGTCCGTTCCAAGACGATCCGACGCTGATCAATTCGTACTACGAGCTGCTCGGCAAGCTGGTTCGCGATGAGCCCCTCGAGCCGACCGAGAACGCCTTCCTGCGACGGGCGGTGGACGCCGTCAAGGCCCAGGATCCGCTGCTCTGGGATTACGTCGAGCGGGCCGTCCTCGACAGCTTCTCGCGTTACGACGTCGGCTGCTGGCTCGATTCCGGCGCGGCGCCGATGGGCGGTGAGGAGGGCGTCCGACGGCTGGTGTTCGCGGTCGCGCCGCTCTCGCGCGTGATGCTGCGGCACACGCGCCCGCTGCTCGAGCTCTACCGGGCCCGCGGCAAGCTCAGAGCCAACCTGGCCAGGCGCGTGGTCCTGCCGCTGCAGCCGGTCCGGCTCACGCCCCAGGAGGAGGCGGCCTACCACCAGCTCGAGGCCTACTGCACCGGGCTCGCCGCGCAGATGGGCAAGACCGGGCAAGGCAAGAAGAACGCCCTCGCTCTGGGCATGATCCTGAGCTTCCTGCGCCTACGCTTCGCCTCGAGCCTGTTCGCGATCCGCGAGTCATTGCGCCGGCGCGCGCAGAAGGTGGAGGCGACGCTCAAGCACCTGGCCGAGGACGCGGAGCACGAGCTCGACGAGCAGACAGCCTCCGATCTGCTCGAGGATGGCGAGGGCGACGAGGCGGCCGTTGGATTGCTGCTTAAGGATCGCACGCCTGACGATCTGACCTGGGAGCGCGACCACCTCAAGGCTATGCTCGCCGATCTGGGCGACCTGACCGGCACCGCCTCGAAGATGCAGCGCCTGCTCGAGTATCTCGCCAAACGCCGGCGGCTCGGCGGCCGCATCGAGCAGACAGTCGTCTTCACGCGCTTCTACGATACCCTCACCGACATCGTCGCGCGTCTGCGCCGGGCCGACCCGCAGATGTTGATC
This sequence comes from uncultured Chromatiaceae bacterium, assembly GCA_964583605.1. Lineage (GTDB taxonomy): Bacteria > Pseudomonadota > Gammaproteobacteria > Chromatiales > Chromatiaceae > CAZOWL01. Next base: position 79,067 of record CAZOWL010000001.1, read on the forward strand.
GGCACCTACTCGGGCCAGGGCGGGTCCTATCTCAACCCGCGCACCGGGCGCATGAGCGGCGTGGACCGGGAGGAGATCAAGCACCGCTTCCTGCGCGGCGAGCTGGACGTGCTGGTCTGCACCGATGCCGCGGCCGAGGGGCTTAACCTGCAGACCGCCGACCTGCTCGTCAATTTCGATCTGCCTTGGAACCCGATGAAGGTCGAGCAGCGGATCGGCCGCATCGACCGGATCGGCCAGCGCCATCCGACCATCTACGTCAGCAACCTCTGCTACCTAGGCTCCGCGGAGGAGATCGTCTACGGACGCCTGCTTGCACGCCTGAGCCAGGCCGGCAACGTGGTCGGCACCCAGCAGATCTCGCTGCTCCCGGTGACGCCGGAGGAGTTCCAGGAGCTGGCACAAGGCACGCTGAAGGAGGGCGAGCTCGAGAAGCGCGCGCTGGAGCGCGCCGCCTTGGCGCGTCGCCGGCAGGCGAGCATGGAGATCCCGCCAGAAGAGCTCTACGGCATCTATCAGCGCCTGTCCGAGCACGGCCCGGACGAAGCCCCGCCGGTGGACCTCGATGCGATCTGGCACGCGCTCTCCACCTCGAGGTACCTGCGCCAGCTTGGGTGCAGGATCCATCCGGATCCCGCCGCACGGTGCCTCCTGCTGAACAACATCCCCGGCGTGCCCGACGGGACGGCGCTCACGGTCTCGCGCGAGCACCACGAATCCGGGATTCCGGAGCTCGAGGGCCTGCTGCACTTCGCGACCTACGGCGAGCCGATGCTCGACGCGCTGATGAGTCATCTGGCGTCGTTCGAGCTGCCGCCATGCGTTCGACATCTCATGGCTCGGGACCCCGAGCTTGATATGGAGATGGCCGCCTTCGCCGTGGCGGAGGTCGGCGGTGCACACCGGCTGGTCCGCCGCTATGCCGATCTCGTCGATCTGCAAATCGACGAGGACCGAGCCATCGCTGAGCCGGATACGCGACCCTTGCTCGCGCAGCTCGAGGCGGTTCTCGAGAATGAGGCGGATCGACGCCGAGGAGCAAAGAAGATCGAGTCTCTGAACGAACGCGTCGGGCGCTCACAGCGGATTCTGGCCTGTCTCGTCGTCCGCAACCTGATGCGCGGCCGGCAGAAGACCGGCAGCGGGGCGACCAACTTCTGGCAGGAGCTCCAGGCAATGGAGCAGGCTTATGCCGAGCGCCCATTCTTAAGGATCCACGGGGTTCCAGCGGACCTCGGCCGGCGCCTCGCGATGCCGCTCTTCGCCCCGGAGCTCCCCACCGTCGGTGCCGAGGGCTATGTCGATGCCCCCGGCGTCCTGCTGCGCTCCGCCTTCGATGCCGCCGCCCGCGTCGGCGACAGCTTCCACGCCAAGAAAGACGACCTCATCGTCGACGAGGTCATTGGGCGCCTGACGCGGGAGCTTCGAAACGATTAGCGACTGATGGGCACAGGTGAACGGCCAAGTCAAGCACTGCCGCGAACCGCCGAAGGGCCCGGCTCCGGCTCTGCACGGCAAGGCGGATCCTGTAGACTATCGCCCCTTTCCCGTCAGCGGACTGGTGTGCGTTGCCCGTGACGCACACTTGCCGCGCGCCGAGCGATGAGGAGCTGTCATGCGCAGGTACCAGGTCTATGCCATCGGCAATGCGTTGGTGGATATGGAATACGAGGTCACCCTCGAGGATCTCGAGCGGCTGCAGATCGATAAGGGCGTGATGACGCTCGTCGACGAGACCCAGCAGCTGGATATCATGGCACACCTGGCTGAGCGTCATCACAAACGCGGGTCCGGGGGCTCGGCCGCCAACACCGTGATCGCCGTCAGCCAGTTCGGCGGCAAGGGCTTCTATTCCTGCAAGGTGGCCAATGATCCGCTGGGTCACTTCTACATGGACGATCTAATCGCCGGGGGCATCGATACCAACCATCACAGCGAGCGTGAGGACGGCCACACGGGTCGTTGCGTCGTCATGGTGACGCCGGACAGCGACCGGACCATGTGCACCTTTCTCGGCATCAGCAGCGAGCTGTCGGAGCGCGAGCTCGTGGAAGAGGCGCTGTGCGATGCCGACTACTTCTATGCGGAAGGGTATCTGGTGACCTCGGCGACGGCCCGACGCGCGGCGATCGAGGCCAAGCAGATCGCCGACCAGGCGGGTGTCAAGACGGCCATCTCGTTGTCCGACCCAAACATGGTGAAGTTCTTCAAGGAAGGCCTGCTCGAGATGATCGGTAGCGGGGTAGATCTCCTGTTCGCCAATGAGGCCGAGGCCATGGGCATGGCCGACAGCGAGGACCTCGGCACCACCGTCGAATCGCTGAAGGCCATTGCGCGCGAGCTCGTGATCACGCGCGGACCCAACGGGGCGCTGATCTATGACGGTGAGGAGCTGATCGAGATCCCGCCCGTTAAGGTCGCAGCGATCGATACGGTCGGGGCCGGCGACATGTTCGCCGGTGCCTATCTTCACGGCTTGACCCAGGGTTGGCGACAGCGCCGCGCCGGCGAGCTGGCGTGTGCCGCGGCGGCGAAGCTCGTCACCAGCCTCGGGCCACGCATCAGCGCCGAGGAGTCGCAAGGGGTCCTGAAGACCTTTCAATGAATCCGGATCTGGACCGCCTCCAGCCTTACCCGTTCGAGCGTCTCGCGGCGCTCAAACAGGGCGTTCAACCGCCGGATAAGACCCATATCGCGTTGTCGATCGGTGAGCCAAGGCATCCGACGCCGGCCCTGGTCAGCGAAGCCCTGGCGCGCCACCTGGGCAACCTCGCCGTCTATCCGACGACGCGTGGTCTGCCAAGTCTGAGGGAGGCTATCGCCGTCTGGCTGCAGCGGCGCTATCGGTTGGGGGACGGCGCGATCGATCCGGAGCGTCAGGTATTGCCCGTCAACGGCACCCGTGAGGCGCTTTTCGCCTTCGCCCAAAGCGTCGTCGATCGGCGAAGCGATCCGTCGGTCCTGATGCCGAACCCCTTCTATCAGATCTACGAGGGTGCGGCATTGCTCGCTGGTGCGGAGCCGATCTATCTGCCCTGCTGGCCCGAGGGCGGCTTTGTGCCGGACTTCGCCGCGGTCGACGCGGCGACCTGGCGCCGCTGTCAGCTGCTCTACATCTGCTCGCCGGGAAATCCGAGTGGGGCCGTGCTGGACCGTCAGACCTTAGAGCATCTCATCGGGCTCGCGCAGCGCCACGATTTCATCATCGCTGCCGACGAGTGCTATTCCGAGATCTATCCAGACGAATCTCGCCAGCCGGTCGGGCTGCTCGAGGCTGCCGCTGGGCTTGGCGTCGATGATTACTCGCGCTGCGTGGTCTTCAACAGCCTGTCGAAACGCTCCAACGCGCCAGGGCTGCGGTCCGGATTCGTCGCGGGGGACGCCGGCATCCTCGCGCGATTCCTGCGGTATCGGACCTACCACGGCTGTGCGATGCCGCTTCAGCATCAGCATGCCAGCGTCGCGGCGTGGCAAGATGAGGCACATGTAGCGGCCAACCGACAGCTCTATCGCGAGAAACTGGCGGCCGTGCTGACGGTGCTCGACGGCGCGCTCGATGTCGATCCGCCTGACGCCGGCTTCTACCTCTGGCCGCGGACCCCGATCGCCGATACTGATTTCGCCCGCGGACTCTTCGCCGCGGAGCATGTGACGGTACTGCCGGGGCGCTTCTTGTCCCGGGCGGGCACGGCTGGGGACCCTGGTGCCGGCCGGATCCGACTGGCACTCGTCCCGCCACTGGAGGAGTGCATCGAGGCGGCTGAGCGGATCCGCCGCCACGCGCTCTCGCTCTGAGCTCGTTTTTGATCATCCTCGTTGGAGTCCATCATGACTGACAGCCAAGCCATCATCGACGCGGCGTTCGAGCGCCGCGCCGAGATCACCCCGCGTAGCGTCGAAACGCTCGTCCGCGATGCGGTCGCCGATACGATCGACCGGCTCGATCGCGGCGAGCTGCGTGTCGCCGAGAAGCGCGACGGCACCTGGGTCGTCAACGACTGGATCAAAAAGGCCGTCCTGCTGTCGTTCCGTATCGAGGATAACCTGTTCATCAAGGGGGGCTTCACGAATTATTACGACAAGGTCCCCTCGAAATTCGCCGATTACAATTCCAAGGAGTTTCGTGAGGGCGGGGTGCGCGTCGTGCCGCCGGCGACCGCAAGACGTGGCGCCTATATCGCGCCGAGCTGTGTCCTGATGCCCTCGTACGTGAACATCGGCGCCTATGTCGACGCGGGTACAATGGTCGACACATGGGCCACGGTTGGCTCCTGTGCTCAGATCGGTAAGAATGTGCACCTCGCCGGCGGGGTCGGCATCGGCGGGGTCTTGGAGCCGGTGCAGGCGGCACCGACGATTATCGAAGACGACTGCTTCATCGGTGCGCGCTCCGAGATCGTCGAGGGCGTCATCGTTGAAGAGGGCGCTGTCATCTCGATGGGCGTCTACATCGGCCAGAGCACCAAGATCTTCAATCGCACCACCGGCGAGATCACCTTCGGTCGCGTCCCGGCCGGCGCCGTCGTGGTCCCCGGCAGCCTGCCGTCGAAGGATGGCAGCCATAGCCTGTATTGCGCTGTCATCATCAAGCAGGTGGACGAGCGCACCCGTGGCAAGGTCGAGATCAATGCGCTGCTGCGCGATATCTGATCGGCTGAATGCGCCGTTGGTGATGCTGGCCGCAGCGGCCTCCGCTGCCGCTGTGTAGGCTGTCCGGCTCGAGGTCCGACATGCCCTCCGCGCGCCAGGGGGCAAGGCGGCGTGGCGGGCTCGGATATGAGCACTTGATTGTCGCCCCTTCAGCTCATAGCGTCGCAACTGGGCAGGATGGGGTCACGTTTAACGGACGCACGATAGGCGCTGCTTGCGTCATCGTGCGATTGCAGATTGGGAGCAAGCACCATGGCTGAGAACATCGTTTGGCACCATCATCCGGTTGACCAGGGCGTGCGCGCCGATCAGAAGGGGCAGCGCCCGGCGGTGATCTGGTTCACGGGCCTGAGCGCCTCCGGCAAGTCCACGCTCGCCGGCGCCTTGGAGCAGATCCTGACCGAGCAGGGCTATCACACCTATCTGCTCGATGGGGACAATGTCCGTCACGGACTCTGCGGCGACCTGGGCTTCAGTGACGCCGATCGCAAGGAGAATATCCGCCGCGTCGGCGAGGTCGCGAAGCTGATGGCAGACGCCGGATTGATCGTCATGGCCGCCTTCATCTCGCCGTTTCGATCCGATCGGCAGATCGTCCGGGACATCCTGCCCGAGGGTCAGTTCATCGAGGTCTTTGTCGATGCCACCCTCGATGTCTGCCGTCAGCGTGACCCGAAAGGTCTCTATGCGCGCGCCGAGCGTGGCGAGATCAAGCAATTCACTGGTATCGATAGTCCCTACGAGGCGCCACACGCCCCGGAGGTCCATGTCCGCGCCGACCAGCTGACGGTGGCGCAAAGCGTCAATCAGCTGCTCGAGAGCCTTCACGAGCAGGGCGTGCTGAAGGCTGGATATCGGCTGGTCGATATCGAGGTCGTGGCGTAACGCTGCGCCGCCATCATCCTCGCGCGGCTTCTGATCCCTCTCGCCAGGCGGCGAGGATCGCGAGGCAGCGCCGATTCATCTCCGCGGCCCGGCCCGGCGTCTCGGCCTCCGTGTAAGCACGCAGCTCTGGGGCATTGCCCGATGGCCTCAGATGCGCGATGGCGCCGCTTGCGAACGTGATGCGGAGGCCGTCGGTCGTGTCGAGCGTGCTCACGGGGCCGAAGGCGGCGCCGAACAAAGCCTCCACCGCGCGCCAGTCGCGTTGCGCGTGGCCTGTGCTGAGCTCGGCGAGCCGACGGCGGCTGATCTCCGTCGGGAACTCGCGCAGCCGATCGCTGTACGTGAAACGCCGCGGAAGCTCACCGACGAGCGCCGAGATGGGCCGGCCCCGCGCCGGTCCTGAGAGCAGGATGCTCAAGGCGACGATGAGGGCATCGCGGGTCGGCAGGGCAGGCAGGCGGCGACCGTCGCGAACTATGTCCGAGGCCGTGAGGAACCCACCATTGGCTTCATAGCCGACCACCGGGGCATAGCCGGCCGAGCTCAGCTCGGCCATGCCGGCAATCACATAGGGCGAGCCGATCCGCGTCCTCAGCACGCGTTGGAAGGAGCCACAGAGATCGACGGCCGTGTTGCTGCTGATCGGGGTGGCCACAGCAGCGGCTCCGAGGTGCCGCGCGCAGAGCACTCCGGCGACGTCACCACGAAGCCAGTTGCCATGCTCGTCGCTGACCAGTGGGCGATCGCCGTCCCCGTCGGCCGAGACCAACGCGTCGAAGGCGCCGGTCGCGGCCCACTGACTGGCCACCGCGATGTCCTCGGGGCGGATGGCCTCAGTGTCCACCGGAACGAAGGTCTCGGAGCGGCCAAGCAGAGTGACCTCCGCCCCGAGTCCTGTGAGCACCTCGTGGTAGGCCTCGTTGGCAACCGAGGAATGCTCGTAGACCCCGACACGGACACCGCTCAGGCAGCCTTGAGGATAGAAGCTCAGGTAGCGCGCAACATAACGCGTCAAGCCCTCCCTATCGAAGACCGGGAGCCTGGCGGCCCACTCCTTGGCGAAGTAGCCCTCTCGGTCGAACAGGCCCGCCGGTAGGGTCACCGCTTGCGCACGGATGCCCGCCTCATCGTCTTTCAGTATCTCGCCGGTTGGCGTGTTGAACTTGATGCCGTTGCGGTCATCCGGGATATGGCTACCGGTGACCATCATGGTCGGAATCCCTTCGGCGGTACCGATAGCGGCGAGCGCCGGGCTCGGGACCCGCCCGAAGAAGCGGACCCGCAATCCAGAGGCCGTCGCAGCCAGGGCGCAGGCGGCCATGATGCGCTCGCTGCTCGGCCGCAAGTCGCCGGCGATCCCGAGCTGAGTCGCTTCCGCAAGCTTTCCGGAGCCTTGCAGATACTGGATAAAGGCGAGTGTGTAGGCATAGCAGACCCGATCCGTCATCTTGGCGACCAGGCCGCGTGCCCCGCTTGTGCCAAACGCCACACCGCTTTCGGTCATCAGCTCGTCGATACGCATCAATCCCCTCATTGGCTGGGGCAAGATCAGGGCCGCATCGCGATTCGTCCTTCCCCGCCCGTGTCCACGCTGCAGTCTGCGATGGCAAAGCTAACACAATCGGGCGGCACAGGGTGTCAGGCTTCGGATCGTGAATCCGATCCCAGAAAGGTCCATAATCGCACCGCACGTGAACCTCGACGCCCGCCGCACGCAACAACAGGGTGGGATTCTCTCATTCGGAAGGCGAATAGATCTGGAGTAGCTATATGTTGAGATCGGATCGATTGGGACTCGCTGTGTCGGTCTTCGCGCTGGCCCTGGCGGTCGGCCACGCGGCCCTCGCTCAAGCTCAGATGGCGCCTGTGAACGAGCCGCCTACTCAGGGGCTGCCCGGCACGCAAGCTGGGACGGCGACGACGCCACCCTCGCAGGACCCGCTCGCTGAGAGCCGCGCACCGACTGATGAACGCTATGCCGAGGCCATGGCCGAGCGCGATCAGCGTTACCAGGACCTTCGCCAGCGTGCGGCCGAGGTAGGCATGGAGCTGCCGGAAACCCCACCATGGGAGCAGGACATGCCGCAGCCGCCGATGATGCCGCACATGGCCCCCCCCGCTCGTCTCACGCCTGCGGAGCGCAACACGTTGAGAGATGAGCGGTACGCCGCAACACGCGAGCGAGCAGCCGAGATCGGGATCGAGCTGCCTGAGACGCCGCCGTGGAAGCTCACGACGCCGGCCGAGCGACAGGCCTATCGTGAAACGATGCGAAATCTCACGCCGGATCAGCGTCTGGCGTTGCACCGACTGCGTTGGGAGGAGATGCGAGGTCGCGCGAAGGAGCGCGGCATCGAGCTGCCTGAGAGTCCCCCGTGGGAGCGGGCACAACAGCACCGAGAGGCCATGGAGGAGCGCTGGCGTTCGTATCGCGAGACCGTCGAGGCGCTGACCGAAGAGCAACGTGAAGCGGCCGCGGCCGTCTTCGGCGGCGCACCGTTCGGCCCCGATCCATTCGATGACCTCGGGGATGCGGGTCCGGGTCGGATGCCCTGTCCGCCGATGATGGGGCCGTGCGATGGTCCAGGATACGACCAAGGCCGAGCGCCTTTCGGACCTCCCGGCTATCCGCAAGGGCCGACGCCGCCCTACGGCAGCGGCTATTGATCTCTAGCCGCGTCGCGCCGGTGTTGGCGCGCTCGGCCGGGAGACGCTCGCAGCGGCCCAAGGATGGGCCTCCGGGACCATGATCGGAGGATCCTGACCGATGATGCTGATCCGTAACCTGCTCGCCCTGATCGGGCTGACGGCCGTTGCCGTGCTGGCCGTGGCCTCCCTTTGGCTGACACCCAAGCTCGCGGATTTCGATCCCAGATTCCTCGATGTGTACGGCGAATTTGCCGGCGAGCTGCTCCGCACGGGGGACCCCGGCGTCTCGATGATGTGGGCCGTCCCGGTTGAGGAGGGCCTGAGCACAGAGGACGTGATCGAGTCGATGAAGAGCCTTGCAACGGCGAAGAATTTTCTTTTTGTCGGCGAATCGCCCTTCTACAAACAGATCGAGGCGATGACCGGCGAGCCTTACCGCTATGTGAACTTCCTGTCCTTCTGCGATGCCCGCGTCGGTCGACAGATGCTCGAGTACCACGACCATTACAGCGGCTTCATGCCCTGCCGAATCGCGCTCGTTGAGGACAACAGCGGCCGGCTGTGGCTCTATTCGATGAATCTTGACCTTATGATCCATGGCGGCAAGGAGCTGCCGGATGACCTCAAGACCGCCGCGATCGGGGTCCGCGACACGATACGCTCGATCATGGAGGGGGCTGCGGCCGGCGAATTCTAACCAGCCAATTCGGTGTCCCCTGCCCGCCTGAGCCAGCGACTAAGGCAACGCTGCGCCGTCTCGACACCCTGCCGCGCATGTGACGAGAAGAGCTCAACGTCGATGTCTTGATTGTCGGGGCCCGTGGACTGGACGACCTGCCTGCGGACAGCCTCCGCCGGACCGCGCCGGAGCTTGTCGGCCTTGGTCAGCAGCACCAGCCGCGGCAAGCGGCTGCGTTGGCCCCAGGCAAGCAGCTGGCGATCGAGCTCGGTAAGCGGATGGCGAATGTCCATCAGGATGACCAGACCGGCCAGCGATTGGCGCTGCTCGAGGTACTCGGCCATTAGTCTCTGCCACCTGACCTTGGTGGTGACCGCTACCTTCGCGTATCCGTAGCCTGGAAGATCGACGAGGCGTCTCTGCCCATCGAGCTGGAAGAAGATGAGCTGCTGCGTGCGCCCGGGCGTCTTGCTCGTGCGCGCTAAGCCACTCTGATGGCAAAGCGTGTTGATGGCGCTAGATTTACCCGCATTTGACCGGCCAGCGAAGGCGACCTCGCGACCGATATCCGCTGGGGCCTCGCTCAAGCGCGAGGCCGCCGTTAGGAATTGGGCGCCTTGATAGAAGGGATCCATGAATAGTTGAGCCTAGCAGGAGCCCTCGGCCTCCAGCGACAGGGCTCAAGCCTTTGTTTTACATTGTATTTAGTTCACTTGGGACCGCGCCCCCGCGGTGAGGTCGAGCAGATGTTGTGTTGTGGCAACCAACCGATCCTCCTACGGTCAGCGTTCATGACAGACCTGCTAATCAAGGAGTTGCACTGATGACGCTCGAAAAGCGAATCGACAGCTTACTCTCGACGATCTTTCGCTATCTGGAGAAGATGATTCTTATCGCTGTCGGCGGTCTCACGCTGATCGGCATCGGCCAGGTGATCTTGGGGATTACCGATCACGGGGAGGTGCGTCTTGAGGACCTGCTTCTGATGTTCATCTTCATCGAGATCCTTGCGATGACGAACGTCTATTTCGTGCGGCGAGCCGTGCCCTTCACCTTTCCGATGTTCATCGCCGTCACGGCGCTCTCGCGCTTGATCGTGCTGCAAGGCAAGAACATCTCGCCTGATAACCTCATCTATGAGGGTGCCGCCATCTTGTTGGTCAGCATCGCAATCTTAGTCGTTCGGGCCAGCGAGCGCTATAACAACGACCCCGTCGAGGTGGCCCATCGGGACAAGCCGTCGGACTGATCAATTCCGCTTCAGCAGCTGACGTAGCTCGCCGAGAGGTCGAGTGTTGATGACATCCTCGCGCTCAAGCCATCCCCGTCGCGCCTGCCAGACGCCGAAGCGCATCTGCTCAAGCCCCCCTTTGCTGTGTGCATCGGTGGAGATCGCGATCTTCAGGCCCATCTCCTTGGCCTGCCGGCATGCGGTATCCGTTAGATCCAGCCGGCGCGGCTGGGCGTTGACCTCGAGGAAGCAGCCGCGCTCTAGGGCGGCCTCCATGATGCGCTCGATATCGATCGCGTAGGGCTCGCGCGTGCCGATGAGCCGTCCGCTCGGATGGGCGAAGATGTTGAACAGCGGATTATCCATCGCGCGAATCACCCGCTCGGTCTGCTTGCTCTCCGGCAGGTCGAGCTTATAGTGGATCGAGGCGACGCGCAGATCCAGTTGGCTCAGGATCTCGTCCGGGAGATCGAGAGTGCCATCCTCGAGGATATCGACCTCGATCGACTTCAGGATCTGGATGCGCCCGCGGAGCTTCTCGTTTAGCCGATCGATCTGCTCAATCTGCTCGGCCAGGCGTTTCCGGTCCAAGCCATGGGCGACGCCGAGGTGCTTGGAGTGATCGGTGATCGCGAGGTAATCAAGACCGAGCGCGGCGGCGGCGTCCGCCATGGCCTCGAGGCTGTCGTGACCATCGCTCGCCTTGGTGTGGGCATGCAGATCACCGCGGATATCCTCGAGCCGCACCAGCTTCGGCAGCGCCTGGTGCTCGGCGGCGGTGAGCTCACCGCGATCCTCGCGCAGCTCAGGCTCGATGAATGGCAGACCGACAGCCGCGTAGACCTCTTCCTCCGTGCGCCCGGCAATGGACTCCTCGCCGCGGAACACCCCGTACTCGCTGATCTTGAATCCGCGCTCGATGGCGCGGCGGCGCACGGCGATGTTGTGCGCCTTCGAGCCGGTGAAGTAATGCAAGGCGGCCCCCCAGCTAGCCTGCGGCACGACTCGCAAGTCGACCTGCATGCCTGAGCGCAGCCGCACCGTCGAGCGAGTCTCACCTTTGGAGACCACCTCGCGGACCTCCTCGTAGCGGACGAAACGCTCCATGACGGCCCGGCCATCGTCGCAGGCGGCGAGGATGTCGAGATCCCCGACCGTCTCGCGGCGGCGGCGAAAACTCCCTGCGACGGTGAGGTCGATGACTCCCTCGCCATCGCGCAAATAGGCTGTCAACGGGCGCACGATCTCCTCGGCCTCGATCAACGGTGTGCGCGCCTCGGCACCTTGCCACTGCCCGATGCGGGTCTTGATCTGCTGCTCGGTCTTCTTGCCGAAGCCCGAGAGGGTGTGCACCTTGCCGGCCTCCACGGCCTGTTGGAGATCGGCCAAGGAGTCGATACCGAGCTGCTCGTGCAGGGCCTTCACCCGCTTCGGGCCGAGCCCCCCCAGCTGCATGACCTCCCTCAGCGATGCCGGGACGCGCCGGCGCACCTCTTGGAGCTGAGGCAGCTCGCCGGTCTTGACGATAACGGCGATCTTCTCGGCGATGGCCTTCCCGATGCTGGGCAGCTCGGTAAGGTCGGCCCCATCCGCAACCAGCTCGGCGAGACTCTCGGACATACCCGGGATGACACGCGCCGCCTCCCGATAGGCTCGCACGCGGTAGGCATCGGCCCCTTCGATCTCCAACAGGTCCGCCATCTCGTCGAAGATGGCAGCGATCTCTCTATTGCGAATGGCCATGACGTTGGCGCGAGGCTCCGATTCTGCGGCAGTCGTCAGTCAGCGGCCTCCGAGAGCAATCTCTCGAAGGCCGCTTCATCCAGGGTCGCGACACCCTGGCGGCGGGCCTCATCGAGCTTGCCGCCAGGGTTCTCGCCGACGATCAGGTAATCGGTCGCGTTGCTGACGCTCGTCGTCACGCGGCCACCGAGGGCCTCGATCCGGGCGCTGGCCTCCTTGCGCGCAAGGCGCTCGAGGGTACCCGTGAGCACGAGCGTCTTGCCGCGCAGCGGCTGCGCCTGGCCCTCCCGCGGCACCGCCTGCACGGCGACGCCCGCATCGGCCAGCCGCTCGAGGACCTTGCGGTTCTTCGGCCCGGCGAAGAACTGCGTCACCGAGCCGGCGATCTCTGGTCCGATGTCGGGGATGGCGTCGATCTGCGCCGCGTCGGCATCGACCACGGCCTCCAGCGTGCCAAGCTCGCGGGCGATCAGTCTGGCCGTACGCGTGCCCACGTGTCGGATCCCGAGGGCATAGAGGAAGCGGTCGAGGCGCGGCCGCTTGGCGCTCTGGATCGCCTTGAGGAGCCGGGCGGCCGAGCGAGTCGCAAAGCCCTCCAGACCCGCGAGCGATTCGGGGCTGAGGCCATAGAGGTCGGCCAGGTCATGCACGAGGTGCCGCTCGACGAGCTGCCGGGCCGTCTTCTCACCGAGCCCGTCGATATCCAAGGCGTCCCGCGAGGCGTAGTGAATGAGGTGTCCGATCAGCTGCGCGCTACAGGCAAGCCCCGCCGGACAGAGATGATACGCACCCTCACGCACGACCTGCGAGCCGCAGACCGGGCAGACGTCGGGCATCCTGAACGGCTCGGCACGCTGCCGGTCGCCTTCCGCGACGCGCTCTCGGACCTCGGGGATGACGTCGCCAGCGCGAAAGATCCGCACCCGGTCACCAGGGCGGACGTCCTTGCGCGCCAGCTCGTCGGCGTTATGCAGCGTCGCACGGCTGACTGTGACGCCGCCGACATCCACCGGTCTGAGCAGGGCCACCGGCGTCAGGACGCCAGTGCGGCCCACCGAGACCGCGATCTCCTCGAGCGTCGTGACCTCCTCCCGAGGCGGGAACTTCCAAGCCAACGCCCAGCGTGGACTACGCTCGCGCACACCGAGGCGCTCGCGCAGATCGCGTCGATCGAGCTTGAGGACGATCCCATCGATCTCGAAGTCGAGGGTGTCGCGTTGCTCGGCGAGACGACTGCGATAAGGCCCGGCATCGGCGAGCGCACCCATCTCGTTGAGCGGACAGGTCTGAAGGCCCCAGTCGGCAAGCTGCCGCAAGCTATCCTCGTGGGTCTCGGGGAGATCTCTGTCACTAGCGAGGATCTCGTAGGCAAAGATATCCAACGGCCGTTCGGCGGCCTGGCGCGGGTCGAGCTGCCGCATCGTGCCCGCTGCGGCATTGCGCGGATTGGCGAACGGCTCCTCACCGCGCTCGATCCGACGCCGATTCAGCGCAAGGAAGCCACGCCGCGGCATGAACACCTCGCCGCGGATCGCGACGCGTCCATCCGGGCCAGCTTTCAGGTGCTGCGGCAGTGTGCGGATCATACGCATCGTATGGGTGATGTCCTCGCCGACCTCCCCATTCCCCCGTGTCGCCCCATAGCTGAGCTGCCCGTTCTCGTAGAGCAGCTCCACCGAGAGTCCGTCGAGCTTGGGCTCGATCGACCAGCGCAGCTCGGACTCGCCGGTCTCGCGCTCGATGAAGCGGGCGAACGCCTCGACCTCAGACTCGTTCAATACTGCATTGAGACTCAGCATCGGCGCAGTGTGGCGGACCTTGCTCAATTCGCCGACCGGCTCGGCACCTACCCTGCGGGTCGGGGAGTCGGCCGTGACCAGGTCGGGAAAGGCCTTCTCGAGCTGCTGGAGCCGCCGAAACAGCTTATCGTAGGTCGTATCGGAGATTTCCGGCGCATCCTTGACATAATAGAGGTAGTCGTGGCGAGCGATGTGCTCGCGCAGGGCGATGACCTCTTCCCGTGCCTTGTCCATCCCCATCCCTTCGACCGACTGGAAATCCGTGCTCGGGGTATGCTCGAAATCCATCGGCTATCTCCGGGTTTACGGCGATAGAGGCCCGACGTGCGGGCTCAGCGGCGTTGCAGCGGGGGGACACGCCACGCTTGTGCGGCAACGCAACTTCGAAGGCGCGGCCACGCCCAGCTTTGGATGCCTTGCAGGCTCTACTCTTGTGGGGCTCCGCCCGAAAACAAGTGCAGCGATGGCGTCAACGCACACCGCTCCTCTTGCAGAGCGTCACAGGAATCGGTGAGTATTGATGCCCGACGCCTTAGCCTGTTCAGCGGGATTGGCTCGGCTGGAGGACGAGCCCGGGCTCGTGCGGTCCGCTGTGCAGACCTCTCGCGATGGGTATGGCCGCAGGCAATGCTCCGCGCAGCATCCCCTACGCCTAACCTTCGCGGGAGTTTCGCGCGTCAAACGCGTCAAAGATGAGCTAAATCTAACAATAAGTCACGGACGATCCTTCATGCCAATCCGAGGATTTGGAGGAGACGATATGACCGACGCCGTCGCCGTCATCCGTCCGCGATGCGATATCCCAACGATCTCGCGGATCACGCTCGATCACCCCTGGCAATGGCTGGCCAAAGGCTGGCAGGATCTGACCCGCGCGCCGCGCTTCAGCCTCGCCTATGGGGCCGTTTTCGTCCTGGTCAGCTGGCTCTTGACCCTCGGGCTGCTCGCCGAGGGCCTGTTCTTCATCGTGCCGTCGCTGGCGGCGGGCTTCTTCCTCGTCGCCCCGTTGCTCGGCATTGGGCTTTATCAGATCAGCGAGACGCTCCGCCGAGGCGAGCGGGTACAGTTCTGTACCGCCCTGACGGCCTGGCGGCGCAACTCCGTGCACCTGTGGGCAATGGCCTTCGTCCTGGTACTGATTCTCCTCGCCTGGATGTTGGCGGCCCTGATCGTCTTCGCGTTGCTCTACGACCGCCCGATCCCGACCTGGGAGAACTTCGTCGGCGATGTCTTCCTGTCCGGTCATAGTCCGCTGTTTCTAGTCACCGGGACGCTGGTCGGCGCCGCAATCGCAGCGTTCACCTTCTCTATTAGCGCCATCACTGTGCCGATGCTGATGGACCGGCGGGGCGATGTGGTCACGGCGATGCAGACGAGCATGGCGGCGGTTCGGGAGAACTGGGCGGCCATGTCGCTTTGGGCCGCGTTGATCGTGATGTGCGTCGGCTTCGGGATCATGACCTATTACATCGGCCTGCTGGTCTTGATGCCCCTGGTAGGGCATGGCACCTGGCATGCTTATCGCGACCTCGTAGGCGTGCAGGATGCCAGAAGGGAGGCCGGCAGGCTGTCCTGAGTCGCGCGACGCACCAGCTGTTTGCCCGACGCTGGCGCAAGGCCAGGCCAGGTGCTTACCATGAAATTCGCGAAGCACGTTCGCTCCCTCGCCCTCTGGGAGAGGGTTGGGGTGAGGGAACGATCAGGGGCGAGGCGACGTTTCATCGTCCGGGGTGGGTCGGCTCGCCCCATGATCGTTAGCCGCGCCTCTCGATGACAGGGAGTCAAAGGCCGACCAGGGGTGAGGAAACAAATTTGACGCCCCCTGCCCGGATTGCTCTAATCCTGGCACCGCCCGATCAGGACCTTGTGCTATGCCTCTGCAGCCCGTCATCCTCTCCGGTGGCTCCGGGACCCGGCTCTGGCCCCTGTCCCGAGAGGCCTATCCGAAGCAGTTCCTGCCCCTGACAGGCAAGGATACGATGCTTCAGGACACGATCAGGCGGCTCGACGGCGTCGCCATCGAGCATCCGGAAGCCGAGATCGATCTGCTCGAGCCGCTAGTCGTCTGTAACGAGGCGCACCGCTTTCTCGTTGCCGAGCAGTTCCGGCTCGTGCGCCGCCGTCCGGCGGCTATCCTGCTCGAGCCGAAAGGTCGCAATACCGCTCCTGCCCTGACACTCGCGGCGCTCGCTGCCTCCAGCGCCGAGCGCGATCCGGTGCTGTTGGCGATGCCCGCCGATCACACGATCCGGCATGAGTCCGCGTTCCGGGCCCGAGTAGCGGACGGGTACCGGCTGGCGGTGGACGGCGCCGTAGTGACCTTTGGCATCGTCCCAAGCAAGCCAGAGACCGGCTACGGATATATCCGCCTCGGTGCCCCACACACGCAGGACGAGGTTCGCGGGCCTGCCAACCGCTTGGAGGCCTTCATCGAGAAGCCGGATGAAGAGACGGCTCAGCGCTACCTGACTGCGGGCGAGTATCTCTGGAACAGTGGGATCTTCATGCTCAAGGCCTCTATCTGGCTCAGCCTGATCGCACGGTATCGTCCTGAGATCGCCGATGTCGCGACCACGGCCTACAGCCTGGCCGAGCGCGACGGGGAGTTCGTCCGGATCTCGGCGCAGGGCTTTGCGAGCTGTCCGAGCGACTCGATCGACTATGCGGTCATGGAGTCCCTGGCCACCGACGTCGCCGCCGACACCCCCCCAGCGCTGGTGCTGCCGTTGGACGTCGGCTGGTCGGATGTCGGCGCCTGGTCCACGCTGTGGGAGGTGAGCGAGCAGGATACCTCCGGCAATGTCCTCGAGGGCGACGCCTTCGTCCATGACGCACGCAACAACCTGCTCATTGCCCGGCACAGGATGCTGGCAGTCGTGGGCGTCGAGGATCTGATCGTCGTCGAGACGCCGGACGCGGTGCTCGTCGCACACAAGGACCGGGCGCAGGACGTCAAGACGGTCACTCAGTTCCTCCAGCAGGAGGAGCGCGCCGAGTATCGACATCACCAGCGCGTGCACCGCCCTTGGGGTGTCTTTGAGGCGATCGGCAGTGGCGATCGGTACCAGGTGAAGCGCCTGATCGTCAAGCCCGGCGAGTCCTTATCCCTGCAGATGCATCACCATCGTGCCGAGCACTGGATCGTGGTATCCGGCACGGCGCGCGTGACCTGCAACGATGAGACCTA
The DNA here is from genome assembly GCA_964583605.1 of uncultured Chromatiaceae bacterium. Lineage (GTDB taxonomy): Bacteria > Pseudomonadota > Gammaproteobacteria > Chromatiales > Chromatiaceae > CAZOWL01. The sequence goes on from CAZOWL010000001.1 coordinate 95,890, forward strand.
CCTGATCACGGAAAACCAGTCGACCTATATCCCGGTTGGCGCCCAGCACCGGTTGGAAAATCCGGGCATCATCCCCTTGGAGATCATCGAGGTGCAATCCGGGAGCTATCTCGGTGAGGACGATATCACGCGCTTTGATGACGTCTACAATCGCTCGGCTTCCGAGATTTGACCGGGTGTGACGGCATGCTGTCCGATTCCCACTCGCCTTACCTGAACGTGACGCAACGGTCTCGTTACCCGGTATGCGGGCCAACGGCATCCAGGTCATACGTCCATTCGATGTTTCGAGCGATCGGAAGTTATGGGATTCAAATGCGGAATTGTCGGCCTGCCAAACGTAGGCAAATCGACGCTGTTTAACGCCCTGACCCAGGCGAGCATTGCGGCGGAGAATTATCCCTTCTGCACCATCGACCCCAACGTCGGTGTGGTGCCGCTGCCCGATCCACGTCTCGATCGGATTGCCGCCATCGTGCAGCCGGCGAAGATTGTCCCAACAACGATGCAGTTCGTCGATATCGCCGGATTGGTCGCGGGGGCGTCTCAGGGAGAGGGCCTTGGCAATCAATTCCTCGCGAATATCCGCGAGACCGACGCGATCGCACATGTCGTGCGCTGCTTCGAGAATGACGACGTCGTCCATGTCGCAGGGCAGGTGAATCCGCGAGCCGACATCGATGTGATCAACCTGGAGCTCGCTCTGGCCGATCTGGACACGGTCGAGAAGGCCCTGGATCGCGCAACACGTTCTGCGAAGGTCGGCGACAAGCAGGCCGTAGGCCGGCGGGAACTGCTAGAACGCGTTCGTGAGCAGCTCGATGGCGGGACGCCGGTGCGCGCGATGGCGCTGCAAGACGAAGAGCGCGAATCCTTGCGCGATCTTTTCCTGCTGACCGCTAAGCCCACAATGTACATTGCCAACATCGCCGAAGAGGGGCTCGAGGACAACCCACTGCTCGCGAGCGTCCATTCCCTGGCTGGGCAGGAGGGTGCGGAGGTCGTGCCGATCTGCGCCGCGATCGAGGCCGAGATTGCCGCGCTGGATGAGTCGGAGCGGGGCGAGTTCCTCGCCGATCTCGGACTCGACGAGCCCGGCCTGAATCGCGTCGTGCGTGCAGGCTACCGCCTTCTCGGACTCGAGACCTTCTTTACAGCCGGACCGAAGGAGGTCCGCGCCTGGACCATTCCGGTCGATACGAAAGCCCCGCGCGCGGCAGGCGTCATTCACAGTGACTTCGAACGCGGGTTCATCCGCGCCGAGGTCATCGCGTATGAGGACTTCGTCGCCTGCCGCGGCGAGCAGGGGGCGCGCGAGGCGGGGAGGCTACGCGTCGAAGGCAAGGACTATGTGATCCGCGATGGCGATGTGGTCCACTTCCGCTTCAATGTCTGATGCCGGCCGCGTGCAGAGTGACCGGCGACTCCTCTGACGGCTTACCCAGAATCGGCCTTACGAGCTGCCTCAGCTTGATCTTAACAGCGGCAAAGGCGGCGGATACGGCCTCTGCGGCCTCTTTCTTGGCCTCCCGCACGACGACCTGGCGACGGCCTGGCAGATCGATGCGCAGCTCGCAGCGTACGCGATGTCCCCGCACGGGATCGAACTCCTCGAGGATGCGGGCCTCAGTTTTCATGTCTCGGCCGGGGAAGCGAGCGGCCAGTCTCTTGGCTTGAATCTCGATGATGGAACGGATGCTGGCGTCCAAGGCCAGCATGTCGCCGCTGATACGAATCGACATCTACTACCTCAGTGGATTGCCAGCGCTGCGCTCAAGTGGGCACGTGTGCCACGCAAGGAAAGGCGGAACTGGCGGACGGGGGGTCTGGGGCGCTGTTCGGAGGCTAGCGGGCGGCTTAACACTTCTCGCTCTTAGCGCATCTAGGTCCTACTGCTCCAGATCATGTGGTTGGCTCCTGCGAAAACAATGCTGGTGGCAACGACTTGTCAGCGCGCTGCAGATGCAAGGCGACCAGTGCGCTAACGGGTACACGGTGACCGTTGCGGCTGACTCGCTGAGCGCGCAATCAGTCGCGCCCGACTCTTCCCGCGGCTCGCTGAAGGAGAGGCCAGACGGTATCTCTGCAGGCCGCGTTGTGTTGCGCTGTCGCAGCGTCGAGCCCGGGCAATCGGGCTGCAAAAACCCCATAAGCTCGGACTTGCGACGACCGCCAAACTGTGGTCCATTTCTTCCTACTAAGCCCCTCGGAAAATATTTCCGAGGGCCATGGGGATCAGCGCTGCGCCGAATCATGAAACGCGGCGCTCGCCCTTCTAGCCGCTTTCCCGGCCCTCTCCCGGACGGCGAGCAGACTGCGTAGCAAGGCTGCGCGTGGCTTTCTTCATAACGAGCTTGACGAGATGACAAGACATGATCACGGTTTGTTGTTATCCCCGCAGGCTGTCGAGCGATTCCTCCTCGACTCGGCTCGCTATCTAGGGCTCGGCGCCGAGGGCTCGCACCGACATTCGAAGCGGTTGCGCCCACCCGTCATGCTAGCGGCTGACTCGCCCATCCGCACACGCCACGCCAGTGCGGCACAATCGGGGCTGACCCGTTAAAATGGGTTCGGCGTCGGCTGCGCGATAACGCTCACTCATCGGCAGGAGCGCCTGCGTGCGACCGGAGGAGGTGGCTGTCAACGTTATCCGACTCTTGCCAAATAATCAATCACTCGAAGTCGTCAATCGCTCACTGTTTGGACGATTGATCGCCGCGCCATTGCGAGCCAATCGGGTGCGACTATAGTCCATCGATCCCGGCGGGACACTTGCGGGAGCGATCGCAATCATACGTCGGCGTGTCCCGATACTGCCCAACCAAGCATCTTGTTCTAGATGCCCGGGACATCATGTCGATTTCAGCACAGTTTCATGACTTGACGGGTCTCATATGACAGGTCCGGCGAGGCCTGCTGCAATGCGCCGCGGCGCGCGCGACTGGGCCATGCTGCTCGCGCTGACGGTGATGTGGGGCTCGGCCTTCCTGTTGACTAAGGTTGCGGTTCGGGAGATCCCGTTCTCGTGGGTAGTCTCTGGCCGCCTGACGGTGGCGGCCGCACTGCTGATTCCACTCGCCACCGTCCTGGTTGGTCAGCGGCCCAGAGGGAGGCGTACCTGGCTCTTTCTACTCTTGATGGCTGTCACCGGGAACCTGCTGCCCTTCTCTTTGATCGCCTGGGGTCAGGGCTCGATCGATAGCGGTCTGGCCGGCATTCTCATGGCCGTCATGCCGTTGGCGACCCTGAGCTTGGCCCATTTCCTGATCCCCGGCGAGCGCTTGACGCCCTATCGTATCGGGGGCTTTGCCCTTGGCTTCCTCGGGGTGGTGGTGCTCGTTGGTCCAGCCTCGCTGCAGTCAGGTCTTCGCAATGCTGCGGATCTATGGCCAATGTTAGCGGTATTGGCAGGTGCGTGGTGTTACGCCGTCTCGGCCGTTTTGGCGCGCTTGCGGCCGCCGGGCGATGCCCTAACGACAGCTGCGGCCGTGACAGCACTGGCTGCGCTACTGAGCCTGATACCGGCGCCGACGCATGAGCATATGGCACTGCCGGCAGCCATCAGTCCCGCTGCGCTCGTGGCGCTGCTCTGCCTCGGCATCTTTTCCACGGCAATCGCCGCGGTCGTCTATTTCCAGCTGGTCGCAACAGCTGGACCGGCATTCGTCTCGCAGCTGAATTATTTCATTCCTCTGTGGGCGGTCGGGATCGGCATACTGTTCCTCGGCGAGACCCCACAGCCCAATCATCTCTATGCGCTGGTTTGCATCTTGGCTGGCGTTGTCCTGACACAACTCGAGAGACGTTCCTCCTAGACGTTCCTCCTAGACGTTCCTCCTAGACGTTCCTCCTAGACGTTCCTCCTAGCCAAGGAGGTTCGCAAAGGCGCGGGAGAACGCCTTGTAGGCCTCGTAGCCGTCTTTGTCCATCACCTGATCGATCACCCAGCGGTTCTCCTCGACTTGTCCCATAAGCGTCTGAATCTCGTGACCGAGGTGGCGCAGGAAGGCGTAGCTGGGCCCGTCCTCGCTCAGCTCGAATGCCGCGTATTCATCGGAGCGGAGATTCAGCGAAGCAATGAAGGGCTGGCCATAGTCGCCCTCACCGAGCAGATCGCGGCTGTTGTCCTGGACATGGTCTGTTACCTTCGCGGCGAACCGCGTGACCAGGGTGCGTCTTGCCGCGTCGTCCAGCCGGGCATGGGCGAGGCGGTCGCCGATCTGAATCAGAAAGAAGAGATACTCTTGTATGACAGCGAGCCGCTGCGCATCGTCGCGATAGACGAACCGCTCACAGTGCAGGTTGATCGCCTTCTCGAGCGCGATGCGCCACGCGATCGCGGCGAGCGCGGTGGCGATCTCCGGCAGTGAGCGGGAGGCCTCTTCGTTCCACCAGTGACTCTTGATTCTCAGTGCCACGACGCGACCCTCGTTGCGAACGTCTCATGCATGGATGGTGCGGTTGGTGCCGATTGTCTGGCATCCAAGTCCTCAAGGCTACCCGCCTCGTTTGGTCCGAGATGAGGCCGGGCGGGTCTCGGATCATCGGCCGAATGCGACAGTGGTCCCTACGTGCAAAAAAGTTGTAACACTTTTTGTTGAACCGTTACCAAGCGACAGCACGCAACGGCTGGCACCCCGCCGGGATACTTGGCCTCCTGCCCGCTGTCCGAGTGACTAGGCTCCGAATCATGTCGGGCGGCTCGTTGCCGCCAAGCTGTCCGGCGGGAGAGATGCGATGCACGACCTCTGGGCCTTCCTTCGCCGACCTCGGGAAGATCCGCCTAAGCAACCGCCGGCGCGGCGGGTGCGGCACTGGCACGAGTACGAGAGGGTCGCCGCCGATGCCGGTCGGCGCGAGCAGGCGGAGCGCTGCATGGACTGTGCGATCCCCTGGTGCCATAGCCACTGCCCGGTCCACAACCTGATACCGGATTGGAACGGGCTCGTCACCGACGGGGATTGGCGCAACGCCTGGGAGCAGCTCGAGTCGACGAATAATTTCCCGGAGCTGACCGGCCGGCTCTGCCCGGCGCCTTGCGAGGACGCCTGCACGTTGCGCCTGGCCGAGGCGCCGGTGACCATCCGCGCCATCGAGCTGGCGATCATCGAGCGCGCCTTCGCCGCCGGCTGGGTTCGACCCCAGCCAGCGACCCGGCTCGCTGATGGCGGCAGGCAGAATCGCCGCCGGGTGGCGGTCGTCGGCTCGGGCCCTGCCGGTCTCGCCTGTGCTCAGCAGCTCGCCCGCGCCGGCTACCGGGTCACCGTCTACGAGCGCACCCCGCGGCCTGGCGGCCTGCTGCGCTATGGTATCCCGGACTTCCGACTGGATAAGGTTATCCTCGACCGGCGGCTGGAGCAGATGCGTACCGAGGGGGTGCAGTTTGTTACCGGGGTCGCGATCGGCACCGATCTCGACGCCGAGGCACTGCGCCGCTCCGCGGACGCCTTGGTGCTCGCCACCGGCTGTACCGATCCGCGCGACATCGCACCGCCTGGCCGCGACCTTGGTGGCATCCACTTCGCGCTCGACTACCTGACCCAGCAGAACCGGTCGATCGCCGGCGAAGAGGTGCCGGAGACGGGCCGGATCGACGCCCGGGATCGCGACGTCGTCGTCATCGGCGGCGGCGACACCGGCAGCGATTGTGTTGGCACCGCGATCCGTCAACGGGCACGGAGCGTCGTGCAGATCCAATACCATGCGATGCCGCCACACCATGGCGATGTCCTGCAGCACTGGCCTCAACCGGTGCCTGAGCTCGTGCCAAACGACCACGATGCGGAGGGCAGCCGGCGGCTCTGGAGCTGGGACACAGTCGGGTTCGCGGGCCGCGACGGCCAGGTGTCACACATGCGCCTGCAGCGCTTGCGCTGGGGCGAGGACGCCGACGGCCGGCCACGGCGTGAGCCGGTGCCCGGCCAGGTCCAAGCGCTTCCCGCACAGCTCGTGCTGATCGCGATCGGCTACCGCCATCCCGAGCACGGCGGCGCGATCGCGGATCTGCACCCGGCCCTGACCGGCCGTGGCCTGCTCGCCGCCGACGACCGCGACTATCAAACCAGCCGCGACAAGGTATTCTGCTGCGGCGACGCCCGCCGCGGTCAGTCGCTGATCGTTTGGGCAATCCGCGAGGGCCGCCAATGCGCTGCGGCCGTTGACCGCTGGCTCAGCGGAGCGACTGACCTGCCGCACGTCTAGGGGCTGCGGACCCGACGGGACGCCGGCCCGCAACGGTGATGGCGTCCAGCTAGCCCAGAGGCATGGGCCGAGAAAACGCCGCCAGCCGCCAGTACTCAGCCGCCTGCAGTGAGAGAGCCCGCCTAAGCCAGACGGCGGCTCGAGTAGATCGACGAAGAGGCCCTCGCGCTCGACGAGCAAGCGCGTGCGGAACCCGGTAAACTCCAGCGGCGACAGAATCCACGGCAGTCGCGTGGTAACGCCGGGCCCGTGACAGGAACGCAGCCCGATTTCAACGGGCACTCTTCGTTCACGGGGCCTTGACTTGCTTGGCAACATCGCCATCGTGACGGGCTGAAGGGCCCTATGGCCTGCCCGGGAGGGATCGAATGCTTGTAAGAGACATCATGGTGCGGGACGTGATCACCGTCTCGCCGCTCGCGACGATCCGCGAGGCCATGCAGCAGATGCGTCGGCATGGCGTCAAGTCCCTTGTCGTAGAAAAGCAGCACCCGCACGACGCCTATGGAATCATCACTTACACGGATATCCTGCAGACGATCGTCGCCGAGGAGGGCGACATTGACCTGATCAACGTGTATGACATTTGCGCCAAGCCCCTGCTTTCGGTCCCTGGCGACATGGAGGTCAAATACCTTGCCCGGCTGATGGTGCGCGAGCACAAGCGTCGCATCGCTGTGCTAAAGGGAAACGAGCTGGAAGGCATCATCACGATCAACGACATCGTCGGCGCAATCCTCGCGATCGCAGATTAACGGCGCGCTCTACTTCCTACGTATGCTCGGCGGCGCGCTAGAAGCCAGGCCGCCGAAACCAATGACCGGACTGACCTGGGAGGCGGGGCGCTAATAGGATCCCCGATGGTAATTCTGCTGGACGAACGCCACTCCAAACGATGTGCCGCTAAGGGCGTGGGGGTCTTGGCAACCGCTCGGCGTCTCGCGGGCGCGATCGGGATATCGGCGGGACATCTCAGGACATCGCTGCCCTGTGGGAGGCAAACGGCTGAAGCGTTCCTAGCCCTGAGCTGTCGGGCCAGAACTGGCGCGACCGACCAATAGCAGCTCCGCCCCGCACGGCAGCTTCCGCCCTCGCGGTCCGAGGCGAGCCTTCATGCTGCCAAACCTCTGTAGCTCGGTCGCCTCATGGGCCCTCACGCCCCCCGGGCCCATGTGCGACCGACAGCTAGATCGATCGGCTCAAATGTTGTCGCGTTGAACGCGATAGCCGTCGACCCACTGGTAACGGTGCTGCCAGGTCCCCTCCGAAATCGGTGTCGGGATCGGGTTGTTCGACAGATTGGCATCCAAGTACTTGCGATAATCGCTCTGGTACTCGCGATTGTAGATGTCCTGACCGCCATTGTCGGCGCGCGGCTTCTCCCACTGCGCGGCGAGTGACTCGCTGGCACAGACGACCTTGCCGCAGTTGCTCGTCCAAGGCGCCGCGTCATACTCCGCCTGAAGCTCCGCAGTCGGCTGCTGCGTGATGTACGCGGATTCGGGGAGAGCGTCGTACTTCTTCAGATGCGGCAGCTGCTCGGCGACCACAGTCGGCGCGGTCAGTGCCAAAGCGAGGACCACCCCACTCGCAGTGGGAATGTAGAACATTTTCATTGTTACCTCCGTCAAGGATTCGAGGTTGCGGCCACGGCGCCTGTTACGCGCTCCTGCATTCTCCATCCAAAGAGTAAGCTTGTGCAAGCTCAGATAGACTTCTAGCTGCGCTAGGCCAAGTAGTCGAACGACTCGCGCGGCAATCGAGGATCTCAAAACGCAGCGCTGAAAGGGTGACCAGCAGCGGCAGATCGTCACGACATGACCACGCGAGGGACCTCCAGCATGGCCCTGATCATCGCCGCTCTGCGGCATCTGTTGCCAGGCGAAATAGGCACGGGTCTATTTCCCGCATTCGAGCGGGTTTGTCTCGAGCCGCCGCAGCAGACCCTCGAAATAGGCGATGGTCGGCATCAGCCCCTCGCGCAGCGGCACCTTGGGCTCCCAGCGGAGCACCGACCGCGCCAGGGCGATGTCGGGCTGGCGCTGCTTGGGATCGTCCGCTGGCAGCGGCTCATGCACGAGCGCTGATCGCGAACCGGTCAGCTCGCGGATAGTCTCGGCTAGCTCGATCATGGTGAGCTCGCCCGGATTGCCCAGGTTTACCGGGCCGGCGAGCATGTCCGGGCTGTCCATCAGCCGCACGAAGCCCTCGATCAGGTCGTCGACGTAGCAGAAGGAGCGCGTCTGGGTGCCGTCGCCGTAGAGCGTGATCGGCGCGCCGCGCAGCGCCTGGACGATGAAATTGGAGACCACCCGCCCGTCGTTGGGGTGCATCCGCGGGCCGTAGGTGTTGAAGATACGCGCTACTTTGACCCGCAACCCGTGCTGACGGCGGTAGTCGAAGAAGAGGGTCTCGGCGCAACGTTTGCCCTCGTCGTAGCAGGAACGCGGGCCGATGGGGTTCACGTTGCCCCAATAGTCCTCGGGCTGCGGATGCATGGCGGGATCTCCGTAGACCTCGCTCGTCGAGGCTTGGAAGATCTTGGCCTTCAGGCGTTTGGCCAGCCCAAGCATGTTGATGGCGCCGTGCACGCTCGTCTTGGTCGTTTGCACCGGGTCGAATTGGTAATGGATCGGCGAGGCTGGGCAGGCCAGATTGTAGATCTCATCCACCTCTACGTAGAGCGGAAAGGTCACGTCATGACGGAGCAGCTCGAGGTAGGGATTGTCGAGCAGATGGGCGATATTGTCCTTGGTGCCGGTGAAGAAGTTGTCAACGCAGAGCAGATCATGACCGTCCGCGAGCAGACGCTCGCAGAGATGGCTGCCGAGAAAGCCGGCGCCGCCGGTAACGAGGATGCGTTTGCGTAGGGAATAGGGCATTGGTTGTGACGGTCAAGAGGTCAGAGGCGCCTTTGGACAGGCACCTATGCCGATTTGCAAGTGCCACCGCGAGGGCTCGGGCTCGCGGCCCCCAGTGTCAGGATAGATACGGACTGCAGCACAAGATATTTCTCGCCGAACCTCTCGAGATTGTCGAGCTCGGTGTCGAACTGGTCGAAATGGCGTTCTTCGTCGGCGATGACGGCCTCAAAGAGCTGTTTGAAGACAGCGTCCGCGGCGGCACTAGATTACACCGCCCAGCGGTTGTAGTCTTCGATGCCGTGCTGCTCCATCTGGGTCGCGGTCTTGAGCATCTCGGTCACATCGCGGATCGGCTTGACCTCGTCTGCGGCGTCCATCCCTACATCGCCCTTCAGGAACAGGATCCGTTCCGCAAGATGCTCGACAAGTGGATGGCTTGGACGGGGGAGTGCCGCCGCCGGCAACGCCTCGAACACGCGTATGCGATAGCTCAGGCTCCGATGCCTGGGTGCTCTTCTGGCGCGGTCCGTCGAATCGATGAAGGCGGGAGACGCGCCGGGCGGACGATCGCTAGAGAGGCACCTTCACAACCGACTCGTGAGGCCATCGCTGCAGCCCACGGCCGCGCTATCGGGCGCCCTAGCCGCGACATCGGCGATACCATCCGCGCATTTTGAGCGACGCCGAGAGCTCAAATCGGCAACAGGGCTCAGTATATTCGGGAGCCGAGGGGGACGAAGATCGTTACTCGCGCCTCTCGCCCCACCCAAGCTTCTCCGCCAACGCCGAGCTGCGCTGCACCCGCCTCTCACAGCCGGCACTGAACGCCGCGCGGTCTCCCTGGAGCGTTACCTGCCGGCGTGCGCGGGTGATGCCGGTGTAGAGGAGTTCGCGGGTGACGACCGGGCTCGGGTCGTGGGGCAGGACGAGTAGGATCTCGTCGAATTCCGAGCCCTGGGCCTTGTGCACGGTCAGCGCGTAGGCACAGGCGTGCTCGGGGAGCTGCCGGACCGGGAGGCGTCGGACCTCGCCGTCGGCGAGCGGAAAGTAGGCACGCAGCACCGCATCGGCATCGCGCCAGAGAAGGCCGATGTCCCCGTTGAAGAGGCCGACCTCGTAGTCGTTGCGCGTCACCATCACCGGCTTGCCATGGTAGTCCTCGCCGCCCCCAATCAGGCCGCGCGACTCGAGACGTGCGGCGATGCGGCGGTTGAGCTCCTCGACGCCGAAAGGGCCGCCGTGCAGTGCGGCCAAGACGCGCGCCGACTCGAAGCGCGGCAACGCCTCGCGGACGTCGCTCTGCTGCAGGTAGGCGGCGTAACGGTCGACGGCCCAATCGATGCAGGCGGGATGCGGCACGTCGGGGCGGGCGTCCAGCCAGGCGATGTCGTCGCGCTGTGCATCATCGAGGAGCGCCAACGCCGCCTCGCCCTGACCGGCGTTGACCTGCACAGCCAGGGCGCCGATGCCGCTCGCGGCGCCGAAGCGGTGGCTAACCCGCAACAGGGCGACGGCATCGGCGGCCCGCGGCGAGCTGTCTCCACTCGGCAGCCGGCCCGGCGGGGCCGCGCCGAGCCGATCGAGGCGCTGGACCTGCTCGCGGCCGTAGGCGATCGCCTGCCCGTGGCCGGTGATGTCGCCAAGAACATTGCCGGCCTCCACCGAGGCGAGCTGGTCGCGGTCGCCGAGCAGGATCAGGCGGGCGTGCCCCGGGAGTGCCGCAAGCAGGCGGGCCATCAGCGGCAGGTCGATCATCGAGGCCTCGTCGACAACCAGGCCGTCGAGCGGCAGCGGGTCATCCCCATCGTGCTGAAACCGCCCGTCGCGGCGGACACCCAACAGGCGGTGGATGGTGCTAGCCTCCTCCGGGAGGCCCGCCAGGACCTCGGCGTCAACGGGCAGCGCGCCCTTGCACGCCCGGATCGCGGCTGTGAGCCGGGCCGCTGCCTTGCCGGTCGGGGCGGCGAGCGCGATCCGTTGACGCGGGTCCTGCTCGAGCAGCAGGGCGAGGACCTTGACCACGGTGGTCGTCTTGCCGGTGCCCGGCCCGCCCGATATCACGGCGAAGTGCCGCCCGACGGCGATGGCCGCGGCGACCTGCTGCCAATCGACGGTCTCGCTGTCGCCGGAGGGAAACAACCGCGCGAGGCCCTCGGCGAGCCTTGCCTCGTCCAGCTCGGTCATCCAGGTCAGCCGCCTGTGCAACCCCTCGGCGACCTGCTGCTCGAAGCGGAAGTACTGACCGAGGTAGAGGCGCGTCCCGTCGAGGATCAGCGGCGCCTCGCGTCCTGGCTCGGCAACCCAAGCGCTGGCGCCGAGCGCGGCGAGCCAGGCCTCCAAGTCCGGTCCATGCGGGGGCTCGGCCGACTGATTGCCCTCGAGCTCGAACAGTGGCCGACCGGCGTAATCGGCCAGGTCGACGCAGACATCACCGAGACGATTGCGGAAGCTCACCAGCGCGGCGCCGAGCACAAGGGCTGAGTCCTCGTCGGCACCGCTCCCACGGGCGATAAAGCGGGCGAAGTAGTAGCAGAGCGGCGGCAGCTGACCGGCCTCCATCAGCCCGCGCAAGGTCGCGCTCATGCCCTACCCTCGGCGAGTCCGGGATAGCGGAAGACAACCCGGTCGAGCTCGGCAAGAATGGCCGGTTGGGGACGGACGAAGTAGACCCCGCGCTCAGGCCCGGTCTCGGGGCGCATGCCCCTGAGGAACAGGTAGTAGACGCCGCCGAAGTGCTCGGCGTAGTCGTAATCGGCCCGGCGCTGGGCCAGATAGCGGTCCAGCGCCAGCGTGTAGAGCAGGTATTGCAGGTCGTAGCGGCGCTCGTAGACGGCCTCGCGCAGGCGTTTGGGCGCATAGTCGGCGTGTCGGCCACCGAGGAAATTGCTCTTGTAGTCGGCGATGTAGTAGCGCCCACCGTGCTCGAAGACCAGGTCGATGACACCGTTGACCAGCCCCTGGAAGACCTCGATCTCAAGCGGCGGCAGCGCCTGATCGGCGGCGTGCGCCAGCAGCCGATTCAGCGCCGGGACATCGACCGAGTCCGTCGCGAAGTCGAACTCGAGCTCGTTGAGCCGCCGGGACATCGAGACTTCGGCCAGGCACAGGCCCTCGAGATTCAGCGCCGTGCGGATGACGCGCTCGAGCAGCGCCGCGGCGTCCCCACCCCAACGCGCATGATCGAGATTGAAGCGCGGTGCGATGCGGGCGCTATGGACCGCCACCTGCTCGGCGACGTCGCGCTGAAAATCGAGCTCCTCGAGCAGCGCGTGCAGGTAGGAGCCCACCTGGCTCCCGGCCGGGAAGCGCAGGCCGACGTCGACTGCCGCCGGGTCGCGCGATAGCGCCGGACCCGAGTGCACCTCGCGCGTCAGCGCCGAGAAGCTCGCGATCCGCCAATCGGTGGCGATCCGACCGCGGAACGGGCGAGCGGCGAGGACGGCTGGGGATTCCGCGGGCGGCGCCGGCGCGCTGCCCGCGGGCTCGGGCAGCGGCGCGACGGCGATGTCGCCCGGGGCCGCCGCGGCCAGGCCGTCGAGGTCCGGCTGCAGGTCAGCAAGCCCCGCGAAGGCATCGGGCAGATCCTCGGCGAGCCGTGCAGCCGGCTGGTGCGGGTGCAGGAGATAGCCGAGCGCCGTCTGCCCCGCATGGCCGGGACCTGAGCCGGCCCGCCCCCAGACCAAATACACGGCCGCCTCGGCGCGGGTCAGCGCGACATAGGCGAGGCGCACATCCTCGGCCAGGCGCTCCTGCTCGGCGAGGCGCAGATGGGCCTCGATCGCGTCGGAGCCGGCATCGAGACAGGCCAGCTTGCCGTCGTGAAAGGCGAGCGGCCGGCTCGCCTCGCGCGGCCGGCCGCTCCACAGGTAGGGGACGAAGACGATCGGGTACTCGAGCCCCTTGCTCTTGTGAATGGTCACGAGCTGCACCAGCTCGGCATCACTCTCGAGGCGCAGCTCCGCCTCATCGCGCCCGAGCCCTCGCGCCGCCTCGCGGATCTGGCCGCGGTACCAGCCGAGCAGGGCCTCCTTCCCAGTGTGGGCCTTGGCCGCCTGCTGCAGCAGCTCGCCGAGGTGGAGCAGGTTCGTCAGGCGCCGCTCCGGCAGCGCGCCGCGGCTCAGGGCCCCGGCCAGGTCGAGACGCCGCAACATCTGCTGGAACATGACCATGAAGCCCTTGCGCTGCCAGGCCTCGTGCAGCGCAAGCAGCGCCTCGACCCAGTCGAGCCAGCCGTCCTCGTCCTGGCAGAGCTGATCGATCTCCGGGTAGGCCTTGCCGAGCAGCGGGGAGGTCAGCGCGAGGCGCGCGAGCTCCCGGTCGCGAGGGCTCAGGATCGCCTGCAGCAGCATCTCAAGCGCGCTTGCCTCCGCGGAGGCGAAGACCCCGGCGCGCTCGACAACGACCGCGCCGAGTCCGCGCGCGCCCAGCACCTCCCGCAGTGCCTCGGCCTCGACGCCGCGGCGCACCAGGACCGCGATATCGCTCGGCGCGACCGGGCGTGCGCCGATCAGCGCCCGCCCAGCGCGACCCTCGTCAATGAGGCGCGCGACCTCATCGGCCACCGCCTCATGGGTCCAGGCCGCGGCCGTCTCCTTCGACGGCGCCTTCGGCTCGCCTTTGGCGTTCTGCTCAGCGGGCAGGGTCCAGAGCGTCAGCGCCGGCTGCTGAGCCCCATCGCGCGTCAGATACTGGTGCCCCTTAGGGGCCGCCTCGCTCGCGAGGAAGGGGATCGTCTTGCCATAGACGAAGGCATCATGCGGGCGCCGCCCGAAGACGGTATTGACGGCGCAAATCACGGCCGGGGTCGAGCGCCAGTTCGTGGTCAGCGTGTAGTGAGCATCCTCGCCGACGTCCTCCTTGGCCTGCATATAGGTGAAGATGTCACCGCCGCGAAAGCCATAGATGGCCTGCTTGGGATCGCCGATCAGGATCAGGCCGCAGTCGGGCCGCGCCTGGTAGAGGCAACGGAAGATCCCATACTGCGTCGCGTCGGTGTCTTGGAACTCATCGATCATCGCGACCGGGAAGCGCTCGCGAACGGCCTCGGCCATTGCCTCGCCGCCGTCGCGCTCGAGGGCACCCAGCATCTCGGTCAGCAGGTCGTCGAAGGACAGGATCTGTGCCCGATCTTTTGCCTCGCGCACCGCCCGCCGGGCGAAGGCCGCGGCATCGGCCAGCGCCGCGACGCGCAGATCTCGCTCGAGACGCCCAAGCTCGGCCCAGACTCGGCCGCAATCGGCGAAGAAGTCGTCAACAAGCTCGGGGTCGTCCCTCTTGAGCCGATGCGCAGCGATGCTGGTAGCCGTCAGCCGCTCGAGCTCCGCCGGGGGCGGGACCAGGTCGGAGCCGGCGAAGTAGGCGTCGAGGCGGGCCAGCGCCGGCGCCAGCCCGTCCGGGTGGTAGTTGCCTTTCTGGGCGCGGCTCAGGCCCTTGGACTCGGTGAGGATACGTTTGAGACGCCCACCCTCGGAGCGCCACTGCCGGGCAAGAGCGGTCAAGGCCGGCTCGATCGCTCGCAGCCGCGCCAGGACCTCGTCCAGCGGCTCGGGGGCCGGCAAGAGCCTGAGCGTCTGAGCGCTGAGCAGCGGGCTCAGACGCTCGCGGAAGCCCTCCAGGTCCCCGAGGCTCGCGCGGAACAGCCGGGCCTGGGGCCGATCAAGCGGATAGCCGGTGCGCCGCCACCAGTCCTGAACGGCCTGGCGCCAGAGCTCGCGGTCGTCGGTCAGCACCTCGCTCTCCAGGGACTGGCCGCTCTCGAAGGCGAGCTCGGCGAGACAGCGCTGGCAGAAGCCATGGATCGTGTAGATGGCCGCCTCGTCCATCGCCCGCACGGCCAGGCGCAGCCGCCGGATCGCGATATCGGTCTCGTCCTGCTCGCGGAGCCGCGCGACAAGCGCCGCGAGGAAGGTGTCGTCGGTGTCACCGCCAGCCTCCAAGAGCTCGAGCGTCTGGAACAGACGCGCCCGAATCCGCCCACGCAGCTCGTCGGTCGCCGCCGTCGTAAAGGTCACGACGAGCACCTGGCCCACCTCGCGCCCGGCGAGGATGTGGCGCAGGTAGAGATTTGCGATCGTGTAGGTCTTGCCGGTCCCGGCGCTCGCCTCGATGAGCCGCGCGCCGCTCAGCGGGAAGGCTAGGACGGCCTGAGTATCGAGTGCAATTCCGTTCACGAGAGCGCCCCACAGGCCAGGACCTGGTCATAGAGGGCACCAGCCAGCCGCGGGAAATCGGCGTCCGCGAGCGGATCGCCTGAGAGGCCGCGCAGGATGAGCTGTACATAGGCGTCGTCGCCGTCGCCCGGCACCCCGTTGAAGCTGTTGCCCCGCCACTCCCGGTGAGCAGCCTTCATCGGGTCGGCGCGCCCGCCGTGGTGGCGGGCGCTGGCGTAGGCAAAGCTCGCACGCGGCAGGACGAGCAAGGGCCGGTGCACGCCCTCCCAGTACCAGTCGATATAGTCGGCCAGGGCCGCGCGGGCCGCCTGCGGGGCGAGCACCTCGCGGATGGCGAACACCGCCTCGGGGGTGTGCAGCGTGCTGGCGGGCTCGGGCGGTGCACCGCTTGCGCAGCAGGCAAGGTGCGCAAGCCAGAGGCCGAGGATATCGGCACCTTTCAGGCGGCTCGGGCTCCAGCGCAGCAGCCCAAGGCCGGGATAGAGGTCCTTGACCGGCCCGGTGAGCCACTGCGCACCGTTCGGCCCGTCCAGGCTGAGCTCGACCGAGCGCGTCTCGGGGAGCCGCACACGGTAGGGTGCGAGCCGTTCGAGCAGGTCCGCGACCTGCTCGGCCCCATCCTCGAGCGCCGGCCCGGCAAAGGCCGCATGCGGCAACCGCCCCTCGGCACGCAGCCGCGGCTGCGCCGCCCGTCCCTGAAGCCCGTCGGCAACCAGCTGCTGCTTCAGCAGATAGCGTTCCAGCCCATCGAGTGCGAAGGCCTCCTCGTCCTCCGGCGGGGTCTCTTCGGCGAGGTACAGCTGCAGGCGGCTGTTGACGAAGTAGCGGATCGGGTGCGCAAGGAACCGCCCAAGCTGCCCGAGCGTCAGATCGCGCAGCCGCTCCGGGGCCTCGGGCAGGCGGTGAGCCGGCCAGGTGAGCGGCTCGGCCGGCGCCGCGGCGGCCGGTGCCCGCAGGGCCTTGGCCAAGTCACACCAGTAGTCATCGTAGCTGCCCGCCCTGTCGACGAAGCGCCGCGGGCTGAAGGGCTGCAGCGGGTGTATCTGACTGAGCCGCTCGCTCAGGCTGACCTCCGGGGCGCCGTCGGCCGGCCGGTACTGCTGATCGATGTAGTCGAGCAGCTCCTGCAGCAGCACCGAGGGCTGACGCTCGGTGTTGTCGCGGATGCTGCGCCCGACATAGCTCAGGTACAGGCGCCGGCGCGCGCAGAGCAGGGTCTCGAGGAAGAGATAGCGATCCTCGTCGCGCTTGCGCGGGTCCCCAGGCCGCCAGCCGCGGCGCAGCAGGTCGAGCTCGGCGAGCCGGTCGCGGCGCGGAAAGGCCTGATCATGCAGGCCCAATATGCAGATGACGGCGAACGGTAGGCTACGCATCGGACGCATCCCACAGAAGGTCACGCCGCCGCTGAAGTAGCGTCCGCGCCGGCTCTCGGTCGCGAGCCGGCGCTTGAGCCAGTCGCGCACCAACGCAAGCGACAGACGCTCGTCGAGCCGGCCTGCCTGCTCGGCCAGGTCCGCCACGCCGTCGCGGATCCGCTGCAGCCGCCCGTCCTCGTCGTCCTGCTCGCCAAAGAAATCGGTAAGCAGCGCGTTGAGGCAAAACGGCCAATCTGCTGCCAGACGCGGGATCGCCAGCCGTTCGGCCGTCTCGGTCAGGGTTGCGACCAGCCGCCAGAAACGCCCCAAGGCCTCGGCCTTGGTCCCGTCGAGTCCGCCGATCGGGGCGATCCCATCGAAAAGCTCGACCTCGCCGAGGGCGTAGCCGGCGAACAGACGCCGCTCGGCCTGGGCCCAGGTGTTCTCCTCGGTTGCCGGCAGGCCGAGGCGCGCCTTATGGGCGCCGTCGCGACCCCAGCGCAGGTTGGCCTCGGCGAGCCAGGCCTTGATCTGGCCGATCGCCTCGCCGTCAAGTCCGAAGTGCGCGGCGAGCTCCGGCACATCGAGGTAGGAGATGACCTCGGAGTGCGTGAAGCGACTATCGGGGAGATTCAGGAGCTGCAGAAAGACCTGCACCAATGGATGCTCGTCGGCCACCGAGATGTCGGAGAGGTTCCACGGGATGAAGGGGCGCTCGTGCTCGCCGTCTTGGTCGAAGACCGCCTCGATGTAGGGGGCATAGGCGCTGATCTCGGGAATCATCACGAGGATATCCTCGGGGCGCAATTCGGGCTCGGCCTCCAGCATCGCCAACAGCTGATCGTGCAGGACCTGACACTCGCGCAGCGGGCTGTGGGCAATGTGCACCTGCAGGCTGTCGTCGACGGGGACGGCCTCGCGCTCGGCTTGGGAGGTGAGCTCCCGTAGCCTGAAGATGTCCCGCTGCAGGCACCCGAGAAGCGTCTGGTCCGGCGGCTCGTGACAGGCGTCGCGCTCCTGAAGCGGCGTCTCGCGCGCGAGCAGCAGGTCCTGCAGGGCCTGGCCCTGGCGGCCCCAGGAGGCGAGCAGGCTATTGCCGACCTCCCAAAGCTCGGCCTCGTCGGGGCGCTCCAGGCGCTTGCGAGCCAGGGCCTTCTGTGGGATGAGGTCGGCCCAGAAGGCATCGGTCGGCGCATGCAGATAGAGATCGACGGCCGTGCGCTCGGCGAGGGCGTGGATCACCTCAACGAGCAGCGGCGGCAGGCTCGGGACGGCAAAGACACTGACCCGCTCCGGGGCCGGCGCGGCTACCTCGGGCGTGCTCAAGGCGGCCAGCAGACGGTCGATGACCGCGACGCGGTGCTGCGCTTCGAGGCCCTCGACGAGCCCCCGCCACAAGACCGCCTGCCAATCCTCCCCACAGCCGGCACTCCAGTCGCGGATCTGCTCCGGGCGGTAGAGCTGGTAGCGGTCGAAGACGTCAGCAATGCGCGCGGCCAACTGCCAGCGCCTAAGGCCGTTCTCATCGCCAACGAGATACCGGCGAAGCGGCGCGAAGGCCGGCTCTGCCAGTCGCTCCGGCAACGCGGCGAAGACCTTCCAGGTCAGGACCTCCAACGCCAGCGGGTCGGTCTCCGGCAGGTCATCCAGCACCCCGTGCGCGAGCTGCCAGATGAAGCTGGCCGGCAATGGATAGTCGATGTTGGCTGCGATCCCCTGTCGCCGGGCGAGCTGCAGGTTGACCCAGCGCGCCATCGCCGGGCTCGGTATCACAACCACCTCTACCGTGAACGGCGAGGCCAACGGCGCTCCGGAGATCTGGTGCGCAAGCGCCGCCAGCAAGGCCTCGACGCGATTGGAGCGGATGATCTGCAACATGAGGACACGCAGGCCTGAGATAGCGCCGCAAGGCTGACTTCGGCGCTCGAAACCGAGACCGATCGCGGCGACCGCCGTTTAAGGCGTTGTCAGCTTGATCTCGATCCGCCGATTCGCCGCAGCGTCGGCCTCTGCAGCAATGGGCCGAAATTGCCCGAATCCGGCCGCCGCCATCCGCCGCGGCGGGATACCGCGGCTGGCGAGGTATCGCAACACCGATAAGGCGCGCGCGGTCGAAAGCTCCCAGTTCGTCTCATAGGGACCCGCACCGCTCAGCGGCATCGCGTCGGTGTGACCATCGATCCTCAGGATCCAGTCGAGCCCTTCGGGGATCTGGCCCTGCAATGCGCTCAGGGTCTCGGCAAGGCCGTCTAGCTGCACGCGGCCCGCCTGGTTGAGCTCGGCCGAGCCGGAGGCAAACAACAACTCGGACTGAAAGACGAATCGATCGCCGGCGACCCGAAGGGCCGGATTGTCACCAATGGCCTCCTTTACTTTGCCGAAGAACTCAGAGCGAAAGCGTTGCAGCTCATTGACGCGCCGAGCCAGCTCGATATTGAGCCGCTCGCCCAGGTCGGCGATCTTGACCGCTTGGGCGCGCTTGTCCTCCTCGGCTGCGGCCAAGGCCTCCGCAATGACTCGCAGCTGCCCGATCAGTACCTGGAGCTGCCGATCGAGCTGCGCGACGTCGGCCTGGGCCGCGGTGGCCTGCTTGCGCTCGCGCTCGAGCTGCGACTCCTGCTCCGCGACCAACACTTCGAGGGCCTGGAGCTGGGTCGCCTGCCGTTCAAGCTCAATCCGGTCCTGCTCACGTACCGTCACCAAGGCCTCCCGCTCGCCTAGAAGCGCCGCAACGCGGGCCGATAAGGCACTCACCTGCGCATCGAGCCCCGCCGCCCTCTCCCGCGTCAAGCCCAGCTCATCGGTCAAGGCGGCCAATCGCTGATGGAGCACCTCGAGCTCGAGATCCTGCTCCGAGACGAGCTGGCGGAGGAGAAACTGGGCCAGCGTGAAGACGAGGAGCACGAAGATCACGACCATCAAGAGCGCGGCCAGCGCATCGACATAGCCGGGCCAGATGTTGATGCTGCGCGCCCCACGGCGGGTCAGCGTGAACATGCCTGTCGATCAGCCCGAGGACGAGTCCGCGCCCGGGGCGCGCTCGCGCAGCAGCGCTTCGAGGAGCTGGCGCTGGGCGCGCAGCTCGAGCAACAAGGGGTCCATGACCGCCTCCTCATCGCCCTCGCGCAGCAGCGTTGGTGCCGATGCCCGACCCGGCTCGTCGATAAGCTGTGTCACGCCGGAGAGCCACTCTTCGAGACCATTGAAAAAGCGGTTTTGGGCATGGCTGGCCTGCAGGTCGAGAAAGCCGAGCACAAGCGAGCCGCCGAGCCCAAATAGCGATGAGCTGAAGGCCGTGCCCATACCGCTCAGAGGTACCTCGAGCCCGGACTTGAGTCGCTCAAAGACGGCATTGGCCTGGCCTCCGGAGACCTCGAGGCTACCGATGACCGCCCCGACGGCGCCTATCGTCTGCAACAACCCCCAGAAGGTGCCGAGCAGGCCGAGAAAGATCAGCAGTCCGACCATGTAACGGGAGATCTCACGCGATTCGTCGAGTCGGGACCGGATTCCGTCGAGGACGGTGCGTAGTGACAGCGCCGAGAGTCGGAAGCGGTCCTTGCGCCGGCCGCGCAGATGCCGCGCCAAAGGCTTGAGCAGACGCGGCTCTTCGGCAATCGAGATGCCGGTCTCGCCGGTGCGAAAGAGCTGGATCCAGGCGATCTCCCGGCGTAGCGCCAGCACCTGGAGGATATTGATCAGCATGCCGACCAGCAGGACCACCAGGATGACGCTATTGAATCCCCAGTTGGCCATGAAGGCCGCGCTAAGCGGCCGATGCAACAGACCCAGGAGGCTGACCACGGCGAGCAGAAAGACCGCCATCCAGAATAGAGAGTGCTTGGGATTGCTCATCGGATCATCCGTCGCCTTCGAGCTGGATGAGGGATTCGCCGCCGCCGCACGCGCGCGCCGCCCCTTGGTAGACTGTATCCCCACGGACGAGTGTGAACGCTAACATGTCACGACATACCGGCCAACTGGTGCTAACCCCTGCGGATCCGCTCGCGGCGCCTGATCTGGAGCGCCTGTGCGCCACGCTCGCCGCAATTGGCCTCCTTGGTGAGCCCGCCGACGGTCACGCGCGGGCATTCGCTGCGGGACAAGCCTTGCTATCCCTCGTGACCTTTGTCGGCTGTGCTGTGCATCGCGATCTCCAATCGGCTCAGGATCCCGGATGCGCCGAGCCACCGATTCGCATCGAGGGCCCGCTCCTTCAGCCCTCTTTCCGCTACGGACAGAACACCCGTCCGCCGCGCTGCCCGGCCTGTCGCAGCCGATTGCTCAACTGGCACGTCGTGGTCGAGGCGGAGGATGCAGCTCCGCTGCCCGAGCTGCGGCACCACGCATCGCGCCTGGGATTGGGACTGGCGGAGCCACGGCGGTTGGGGCCGGCTGTTCGTCGAATTGAACGACATCTTCCCCGGAGAGGCCGTTCCGACCCCGGCATTGATGCGGGTGCTGCGGGAGGCCAGCGAACTGTCTTGGCGTTACTTCTATCTGCACTAAGCCGCTGGCGCTGCAGCCATCCAGGCGCCGGGTGGACTGGTGAGTACTACAGAGGGCGGCAACACCATCTTGACGGCAACGGGCAGATGATCGGAGAGGGGATAATCCAATACCCGAGCCTGCAGAATGCGCAATGCCGAGGAGGTGAGGATATGATCCAGATTGCGCCTCGGGCGCCAGCTCGGATAGGTCTTCAGGCCGCAATCAAGGCCCCTCAGCCCAGCCCCCGCTACAAGCGCGCGGAAGGCCTTCGAGCTGCAGCCACAATTAAAGTCCCCCATCATCACCAAATAGGGGTAGCGATCGGTCAAATGGCGAAGGTACTCGAATTGCAGCGCGCGTGCGCGGCGCCCGAGCGCCAAATGGAGCACACATATCGCCAACGGCTCGCCGTCGGAGGTGGCCAGCTCAGCGACCATGGCACCGCGGCCAGGCAGGCCCGGCAGCTTATGTTCGGTGATGAGATCCGGGCGAAGACGACTTAAGATCCCGTTACTGTGCTGCGCCAGTGGGCCGAGGTTACGGTTGACCTGACGGTACCAGTATGGAAAACCACCGCGGTGCGCAAGGTATTGAATCTGGTCGACATAGGCGCTGCGCAGACTTCCCCCGTCGACCTCTTGCAGCCCAACGAAGTCGAATGCGCGCAGAAGCAACGCGATGCGTGCGAGGTTGTGAGCCCGCTCCCGATGCGGCAAGAAGTGCTTCCAGCCGTGCGTGAGATAGTCACTATACTGCCGCGTGTAAATCCCCGCCTGAATGTTGTAGCTCAGCAGGTTGATTGGCTGCATTGTTGGGCCCGAGAGACCACTCCGATTTCGTCCTTATTTGCAATGCACTGAGAAGCTGTTGGCGAAGTAGCGAACAGCTTCTCACCTGCAAGGCCCAGCGCACCGCCGACAGGAAATGATCATCCCTAACCTCATCCAAACGGTCCGGTCACGCCAGGCACGACGAGGGCGCGCTCACCGACACCCTCAAGCGATCGTCGAGCCTCGCAGTAAGAAGGCCCCCACAGCCCGGGAGGCCTGACTTGCGAAAAAGACCGGCTAGTTGCCGAGCCCTTCCATGTATTTCGCCACGGCCGCGATCTCTTCGTCGGTCATCCGGTCCGCGACCCCGCGCATCATGCCATTGGGGTCATTTTTTCGATTCTCAGCTCGGAAATCCTTGAGCGTCTGCTCGAGGTAGGTGGCGTGCTGTCCGGACACTCGGGGGTACTTGGCAAGATTCAGACCCTTACCATTCGGCCCGTGGCAACCGGTACAGGCCGGCACGCCCGTCTCGCCATTCCCCGCGAGGAAGATGCGCTCACCGAGCGACAGCTCGTCTGGGCTCGTCGTCCCCGCGCTCTGCGTCTGCGCGGCAAAATAGGCCGCCAAGCCGCGCATCTCTTCCTCCGTGAGGGGCGCAGCCATCGGGCTCATCTGCTCATTGACTCGCCCCCCTCCCTTGAACTCCATCAATTGCTTAAACATGTAATCCGGGTGTTGGCCAGCGAGCTTTGGCCACATCGGCACGACACTGTTGCCTTGTGGACCATGGCAGGCTGCGCAGACCGTGCTCGCCTTCTCTTCGGCGGCGGCCAGATCCACACTGCGCTCCTGGGTCGCCGTATCCGCTGCCAGTGTTTGCGTGGCGGATGCCGCGAACAGCACCGCCGCCAACATCAGATGTCTCTTCATAAGCTTCGTCGTCCGATCTTCAGATTACTTCTCAAGGCCGTGTCCGCCGACTCCTCAAGGCATCACGGTGCCGCCGGAGAAATCCGCGGATGTATATCAGAAGCCAGGCGCGGCGGTCAAACTACAAGCTGGCCGCCGCGCCCGCGCCCATTCCCTCCTTACCGCCGAGGCGGTGCGGCCCGATCGTCTCTCGCCGCTTACTATGAAGCCCGCGAAGCACGTTCGCTCCCTCGCCCTCTGGGTGAGGGTTGGGGTGAGGGAACGATCAGGGGCGAGGCGACCTTTCATCATCCGGGGTGGCTCGCCTCGCCCCATGATCGTTCGGCGAGCGGAAAAGGCCATTCCGGCAAGTACCTCCCGGCTCGCGCCTGCCTCAGGAAGGACCCCGATCCACGAGCCGAGTCCATACCTTCCCAATGGAGACGGGCATGACAAGGTCAACGTTGGTTCGCGGGGGTCAGTAGCGAGCGGATCGCGGCCGCCATGTCTTGGGGTGGGGTCGCATGGCCAAGTGTCCGAGCCAGCCGGCCTTCCAAGTCGACCAAGTAGGTGTTGGCCGAGTGATCCACAGTGTAGCCCATCGTCGAATCCGACTTCTCCTGGCGCTGGAACGCCGCTCCATAAAGGCTCGCGACCTTAGCAATTTCCGCCTCGCTGCCCGTCAATCCGACGAGACTGGCGTCGAAGAAAGCGAGATACTCGTCCAGGCGCTCGACGGTATCGCGTTGCGGGTCTACGCTGATGAACAGCACCTGCACGCGCTCGCGCTCGTCCGGCGCGAGCGCTTCGAGGGACTGAGCTATGTGGGCCAGATTGGTCGGACAGATGTCCGGACACCAAGTGTAGCCGAAATAGATCACCACCACCTGGCCGCGGAACGCAGCGAGATCGATGGGCCCCTGCACGGACTCGAGCCGGAAATCTCCGCCCGTCGGGCGCGCGGCCAACGGTAGGACGCGGTCATCGCTCGGCGCCTCACGGGGCGATTGCCAAATCCAGATGAAGGCGAGCAGAAGACCCGCTAGGATGCTTGCCGTGATAAGTAGGCTTGGCTTCATCCGACCCCTCCAACGATCAGGGACGAGGCGAGCTCGCCGCCAGGAGACATGCTTGATTGGACTGCGGCGGTGGTGGCGGGAGCGCATCCTCAAGCGGGCCTACGATCGCATCGATCCTTCATTATGGGCGGCAGTCTGGCCTGGACTCCCGCTCCTTGATGGACTGAGCCCCGAAGAGACCAGGCAGCTGCGGGATCTCGCCGCGTTGTTCCTCCGCGCGAAGGCCATCGAGCCGGCCGCCGGGCTCACACTAACGGATGACATGCGCCTGACCGTCGCCCTCCAAGCCTGTTTGCCCATTTTGCACCTTGGACTCCAATGGTATTCCGGATGGCACTCGGTCGTCCTCTACCCGTCTCAGTTCCGGCCCGAGCATGAGTGGATCGACGAGCACGGCATCGCCTGGCGTGACAGCGAACCGCTCAGTGGGGAGGCCTGGGAGCGTGGGCCCGTGATCCTCTCCTGGGAGGATGTCACCGCGGGGGGCGTGCGCGACGGCTTCAACCTGGTGATCCACGAGCTGGCCCACAAGCTCGACATGCGTAGCGGCGCGGCAAACGGCCACCCCCCTTTACATGCCGACATGAGTGACCGAGCCTGGGCCGATGCGCTCGGCATGGCCTACGCCGACCTGTCCCGACGCATCGATCACAGCGAAGTGACGCCGATCGACGCCTACGCGGCCGAGTCACCCGCTGAGCTCTTCGCCGTCTGCACCGAGGCCTTCTTCGAGGTGCCGCACGCGTTGCGAGAGAGCTATCCCGCTACCTACGAGCAACTGGCGCGCTTCTACCGGCAAGACCCGGCATCCCGTCTGCCACCGGTGTGAATGGCCGCATGGCCGCCGCTAGCGCTCGACCAAACGCAGCTCGTTATGCTCGTCATCGATCGTCAGCCGGTAGCGACCGAGCACGTTCATCCCGAGAAGGGCATTGCCGCCAAGCTTTTCGTCTTCAATGAAGGCCGCCTCGATTCCGGTGAGGCGAGCCGCTCCAAGCCAGAGAGCTGGCAGCCGGCCCAGCTGGGCCGTCACCTTGCCGTTAGCGGTCTGCACCTCCTGCTCGCGGAGCCGGACCGGCTCGATTGCCAGCAAGCTGAGCAGCGAGCGCGGCAGAACCACGTAATCCGCGCCTGTATCGATCAGCACTGATTGCTCTATGCGTCGTTCGCCGACCCCTTCCAGCGTAACCGTCACGGCACGCTGCGACCCGTTTCGGGTCGTCTGGAGGACAATGTGCCCCAGCTCGCTCTCCTCCGCCTCCTCCACATCTGCATTTGGCTGCGGTGCCGGCGGCGGCGTCCAGGCCGCCTTTTCACCCAGTATGATGACGCGGTCGATCGTCCCACTCGGCATCGCCACGATCACGTGATCGTAATCCGCCAGCAGCCACCGCAATCGGCGCTGGAGGTTCTCTCCCTCGGCGCGACCGCGTCCGCCCTCGGTATGGGCCAGGCCTGTCACTTCGAAACCATGCGTCCTCGCGAGTCGCGCGAGCTCCTCGGACACATCGACTTGATCGGCAAGGGGCGCGCCGCTCAGACAGGCCAAGCCCAGTCCGAGGGCCACAGGGCTGCAACGAGATAGGCCGGTCATGCTCACCCCCAAGACGGTCTCAGCGACCAATGCGAGCGATCTGAGCGTAGCAGCAAGCGCCTGGCACCGCCAGCGCGGCTACCACAATCGACATCGCCAAGATAGAATTTTCGAATGTTAAGGATCAATGAAATGCCCCGGCTCGGTTTGCGCAG
The DNA here is from genome assembly GCA_964583605.1 of uncultured Chromatiaceae bacterium. Lineage (GTDB taxonomy): Bacteria > Pseudomonadota > Gammaproteobacteria > Chromatiales > Chromatiaceae > CAZOWL01. Next base: position 121,481 of record CAZOWL010000001.1, read on the forward strand.
CGCCTCAGCGGCGGGCGATCCGATGACCGCCGCAGCAAGACCGGGCGAGACAGGCGCTCGAGCGCCTGTCTCGCTGCACGTCCCATTCTAGCCAAAGCTGGCCCTATCAACCGACTGAGGATGCTCGAAGACGCGATGATCTACTCCGATTTACTGTCCGCGGGAAGACGCTGATGGCACTCCTCCGCGTGCCGACCAAAACCGGTGTTGCAGCGGCCCTGTTCGCCGCGTTCGGCCTCTACCTCGCAGGGGTAGTGCCAACCACCGAGATCGCCTGGGTGACGGCGTTCCTATTGTTGACGATCTTCCTGTTCGCCTTCGAGGTCGTCACGGTCGACGTCGCCGCGATTACCGTCATGGTGCTCCTCGGCCTCACCGCGCTGCTCGCGCCGCTCATGGGTCTCTCCGAGGGCCTGGTGCCCGCGGAGCATCTCTTCGACGGCTTCGCGAGTAATGCGGTGATATCCATCATCGCCGTCATGATCATCGGTGCGGGACTCGACAAGACGGGGCTGATGTCCCGCGTCGCCGGCGTGATCATGCGCATCGGAGGCAATACCGAGCAACGCATCATCCCGCTGATTTCCGGGACCGTCGCCGTGATCTCCAGCTTCATGCAGAATGTCGGTGCCGCCGCCCTCTTCCTGCCGGTCGTCAGCCGCATCGCCGCCCGAACCGGCCTGCCGATGTCCCGCCTGCTGATGCCGATGGGCTTCTGCGCCATTCTGGGCGGAACCATGACGATGGTCGGATCGAGCCCGTTGATCCTGCTCAATGACCTGATTATGACCTCGAATCAGGCGCTACCGGCCGATGCCGAGCAGATGCGCACCTTTGAGCTGTTCGATGTCACGCCGATTGGCATCGGCCTGGTCATCGCCGGCATCCTCTACTTTGTCCTGGCGGGGCGCCTGGTCCTGCCCGCGCGCGGCACCGACAAGCTGGAAGGCAGCGATGCCACGCACTACTTCGCCGATATATACGGCATCTCGGGCGTGACGATCCATGAGATGCGGGTCGGGTCGGATTCGCCCCTCGTTGGCGTCAGCGTCGATGATCTCGAGCGCACCTGGCGTGTCCGGGTCATCGGCGTCGAAAAGGGTGATGGTCCGCGGGTCGGCGCCGATGGGGTCGACCGCACGCTCGGCATCGAGCCGGGAGCGACGCTCGTGGTGCTGGGTGCAGAAGAACCGTTCGAGCGCTTCAGTCAGGCCAATCAGGCCATCGTCAAGCCGGAGCTCGATCTCTTCGCCGAAAACCTCGCCCCGACGAAGGCCGGTATTGCCGAGATCGTGATACCACCTGGCTCTTCGCTGATCGGCAAGACGGCGCGGGACGTTTGGATGCGGAAGACCTACGGCCTATCGCTGCTGGCCATTCACCGCGGCGGCAACACGATCAATTACGAAACGGGCGGTGTACGGAACACGCCTTTCCAGCCGGGCGATGCCTTGGTCGTGCACACGACCTGGCTGGATCTCGCGCGCCTGGAAAGGAATCGCAACTTCGTCATCGTCACGACCGAATACCCCCACGAGGAGCTGCGCCCAAGCAAGGTCCCGCACGCGCTCTTCTTCTTTGCGTTGACGCTGGGCCTCGTGCTGTTCACCGATCTCCGCCTCTCTGTCGCGCTGCTGACCGGGGCGATGGGCATGGTCTTGACCCGCGTGCTGTCGATCGAGGAGGCGTACCAAGCCGTCAGCTGGAAAACGGTATTCCTGCTCGCCTCATTGATCCCGCTTGGCCTAGCCGTCGAGAGCACCGGCACAGCACGGTGGATCGCTGACCAGACGCTGATCATGCTCGGCAACAGCCCCATCTGGGTGATTCAGGCCGCGCTGGCGGTGCTCGCCACCTTTTTCACGTTGGTCATGTCCAATGTCGGCGCGACCGTGCTGCTGGTCCCGCTGGCGGTCAACATCGCCCTGGGCGCCGGCGCCGATCCGGCGCTTTTCGCGCTGACGGTTGCCATCGCGACCTCCAACTCCTTCCTGATCCCAACCCACCAAGTCAACGCCTTGATCATGGGGCCAGGTGGATACGGAGTGCCGGATTTCATGCGCGCAGGGGGTATCATGACGCTACTATTTCTGGCCGTCTCGCTGACGGCGCTGAACCTCGCTTTCTGACATCGAGGTCGCGAGAGATCGCAGGGGATACCGCCCTCCCACCGCGTCGTGTGCCGGCAGCGCACGGACCCAGGCGGCACGCGCCCCTTGCTTCGCACGCGTTCAAGACGTCGGCGATACGGGAGTCTTACTTGCCAATGAGCGCCTTTGATAAGTTCCTGCGGCAATGGCAGCTCGCTGCACTCAAACGGTGGGATGCCGAGGCGATGATCGAGGCCGGCGCCCGTCGCGTCGTCAAGCGCTTCCACGAGGTCGCGCGCGATGTCCCCGCCTACGCGGACATTCTCAAGGCGCGCGGCATCGAGCCGGAGCGCATCCGTTCGCTATCCGATTTCTCGCGCCACTGTCCAAGCCTGGCCAAACAGGACGTCTTTGGTACCTACCCCATCGACGCGCTCTGTGTCGGCGGACGCATCGGCCCACTGGCGAGCGTCCTGACCAGCTCAGGCCAGGGCGGCCGCTTCGCCTTTGGGATCTCGACACCGACTCAAGCGCGTCGCGCCACCAAGGCCATCGAGCTGGCCATGGAGCACATCTTCGCAACCGACACACATCGGACCCTAGTGCTGAACGCGCTGCCGATGGGGGTAGGCTTTGCTTGCTCGACGGTCACGCTCGCCGAAACCAGTGTCCGGGAAGACATGGTTGTCGCATTGGCGGAACAGTTCTCCCCCCATTACGCGCAGACGATCCTCGTGACCGACCCGCTCTTTTGCAAGCGGATACTGGATCATGGGCGCGGGGCAGGCCTCGACTGGCGGCGCTTCAAGGTCCACGTCATCCTTGGCGAAGAGACCTTCGGCGAGGCGTTTCGCCGCTATGTGGCGCTGGGCCTGGGCCAGGATCCGGATGGCTGGACGAAGGGCCTGATCATGTCCTCGATGGGCGTGGCCGAACTCGGGCTGAATCTCTTCTTCGAGACGCGGGAGACGATCCGACTGCGTCAGCTCGCATCTGAAACGCCACAAGAGGTTGCCCGGATCATCGGTGACTGGCCGGGGCGCGTGCCGCCGTTGCTGTTCGTCTACAATCCATTGCGCACCTACGTCGAAGTCATCGAGCAGGATGCGAACGGCTATGGGGCATTGGTTGTGTCGACGCTGGACAGATCGCTCGCCCTGCCGCTGCTCCGCTACCGCACCGGTGATCGCGCCAAGCTCTTGGGCAAGAGCCAAATGGCGGTGGCCCTCGGCGAGGCCGGGTTGGAGCGCTATCCGCTGCCGGCTCTGCCGATGATCGCGATTGCCGGACGCGATGCGGACGTCCTCCCGGACGGCCGGACGTTGTTGGACATCAAGGACGCCTTGTACCAACGCCCAGACGTCGCCGACGCCCTCACGGGTGCGTTCCGCCTCGAGCCGGATGAAAGCGGCTGCACCTTACATGTTCAGACGGGTCATGAATGGGGAGGCGATGAGCAGGGACTCTGCGACGCGCTCCAAGCTTGCCTGCCCGTCCCACCATCCAGACCCATCGATCGCATCAGGCTCTGGCCGTACGATGCATTCCCGTTCGGCCGATCGTTGGACTATGAGCGCAAGTTCTCGTATCTCGCCAAGGAGCTGCGCAGCGAGCCCGAGCCCAGCCCGGGAGAGGCGGCACTGTGACCGAGACGCGACAAGGCCTCGGTGGCAGTGGTCAACGCCTGGGGGAGCCCCGAATCGGGCCAGTTAGGCCACCGAGACGCGTTTGTCAGAACAGTCCTTGGTTTCGCCCGCGCAATTAGGGATCAGCTCTGGAGGCAGACCTTGGACCAAGTACTGAAGCATCGCAGGGGAAGAGGTATAGAGCCCCCTCTCGAACTCCTCAATGCTCGTAACATAGGGCCTGACCGGGCCATAGTAGTCGACCTCAGGCCCAGCGGGAAAGAAATGGAATCCTAAGCGCTTCAGCATCACATATAGGCTCCGCTCCATCGCCAGAAGCCAATCCGTGACGCCCCGACGCTTGCTCTCCTGATAGAGCTGCCGGCAGATCCCCATTAGTATCTCGGGGGAGCCCCTGGGCTGTGTAAGGGCGACTACGTCGCCTCGCGGCAGCGGCTCTGGCTCGCGCCTGGGGGGACCGCCGTATGGCGTGTCTCCCGCACGCCTCCGGAAGGATTTCGAGATCGCGAGCCGAGATATCTCGGCATAACCGCTGAATCCGGGATAGCTGGGATCGTTCAGATGATCGTAGCCGTCAGCGAAGCGGCAGTGCTCCACAAGCGGAAAGCCCGGAGGCGAACTCATGACCAATCGCGCTGTCCCTGCGGGCTCGCCGGCGCAATGCGTCGCAAGGATGTGTACGGAATGCGCATCATAGACATCCCATTCGAGCCCGTCGGGATAATCCTCCAGCCGGAGGAAACCTCGCTCGACGCAATATACTTGGTATCGAACACGATAGGTCGTCTCAAGCTCCGCCGTGCCATCGACGCAGCCGAAGAAGAAGTGTCGCTCCCGGATCGATAGCGCGGGGCTCGTAGCGCCTCCCGCAATGCTCGTCGGCATCATTCAGACCACCCCACACGGAATTCTGCCAGTCTCGCCCCGACAGCCTTGCATGGGAAGAACGGGCAGGATGCACTGATGTCGCCAGGCCTGGCTCGGCCGGACTCTTACTTTAGCCCCAGAACCCTATAATGCATCGATGGCACTCCCAATCGTTGAGCGACGAGCGGTCGAATCAGCCGAAGTGCGGTCGCGAGTCCCTTGGCGCGTCGCGCGGCGTGTCGAAAGTCGGCACTCCTTCTCAGTTCCCGCGCCGGCCCCCCACTAACATGCCGCACCCAGAGCCCAACCTCGGGAGGCGCGCTGCCAGCGCGGGCTCATTACTCTTGATCTGCGAAGCAGGTTCGCTCCCTCGCCCTCCGGATAAGGGTTGGGGTGAGGAACCATCAGTGGCAAGGCGCGATGCAATGATCTGCAGTGGCTCGCCTCGCCCCGTGATCGTTTGGCGCGACCCACGTGCGCAGCGGAGGAGCAACCTGATCACCCTCAGCCCTTGTCCTAGCCGTCTCACGCCGCTTAGACTCGCTAGCCGAGGATCGCTGATGCCCATAGATGGGCGGTGATGACGCACAGCCGCCCTCCTCCGGGCCTAAAATCAGGTCAGTGCCGCCTCGGCAACAGACCGGAGATACACCGGATCCGGTCACTCCGGCGAGCGCGACACATCCGGAACGAGAGGTACGAGCATAGGACAGAATCCCTCCACTGACTCATAACGGACCCCCCGAGTCAACACCGAGTGAGTCCAGCCGGTAACGGACGACCCGAATCCGGACACCCAGGAATGTCCTTTGATCTCTCGATCCGTGTCCAAACAGGTGCTTTTTTGGGGGCTCCTCGGCTTGACTGTGTGCCATGGTCAGACCCCGGCGGCAGAGCAGGCAATGATTGCCCACCCCGAGACGTCCACCGAGGCTCTGACGCGCAACGAGGCACGCCTATTCTTCACGATGCGGCTGAAACGCTGGCCAGATGGGACATTGGCTAAGGTCTTCGTGTTACCAGATAACCATCCTTTGCACGAGCGCTTTGCCAACGAGGTCCTTGGTCTCTATCCGTACCAGCTGCGCAGGGTCTGGGATCGGCAGCTGTTCTCCGGTACCGGACAGGCACCCATCACGGTCCCCAGCGAGCAGGAGATGCGCGAGCGCGTCGCCACCACCCCAGGCGCCATCGGCTATGCCGGCGATCGGGTCAACAACGGCGAGCTCCGTGTCCTCGAGGTGCGCTGACATGCCCGTGTCGCTGGCGATCATCGCCCTCTTCATGCTCTCGATCCCCAATCTCGGCCGGGCGGTTGAATTCGCCGAAGGCAAACTGCGGCTGCACGGCTTCGCCAGCCAGGCAGTCGTACACACATCCGCCAACCGCTACTTTGGCGACAGCCCGGACACCTCGTTCGAATTCACCGAGCTTGGTGCCAATGCCTCCTACCAAGCGGACCCACGCCTCCTCATCGCAGGTCAAGTGCTGGCTCGACGCGCTGGGGACATGTACGATGGCTCCCCTTCGCTCGACTATGCGCTCTTAGACTATGCCCCCGTCGCCGACGCCGGGCGGCGTGCTGGCCTGCGCCTTGGCCGAATCAAGAGCCCACTGGGCCTTTACAACGAGACCCGCGACGTCCCCTTCACCCGGCCTGGGATCTTTCTACCGCAGGTGGTCTACTACGATAAGGTGCGCAATCTGCTGCTCTCGTATGACGGGATCATGCTCTATGGCGATCTTTTTGCCCACTACGGCAACCTATCGTTGGCGGTCGGGGTCGGGCAGTCAGTCATTGACGACAACGTCGAGTGGGCCTACCTCGCCGATAATGTAGACGGCAATCTCGACGCCGACGGGGTGAATTGGACGCTAGCGAGCCTCTGGTACACGACGCCTGCTGAGGAGCTGAAGCTGGGCCTAAGCGGTGTAATCACCGAGATGCAATTCGACGCCGGGCCAACTTCGGCGCTCGATTCGGGCACCATCGACGTGACTCATTGGATCGCATCCGCTCAGTACAATACGGCGAAATGGACGCTATCGGCCGAGTACGCGCGAACCCCGACGCGCTGGAACGCCTTCGGGCCATTTTGGCCATTCGATGACCAGGTCGGCGAGGGTTACTATCTGCAGGGGCAATACCGGCTCTTGCCCAATCTTGAGCTCATGGCGCGCTACGAGGAGGGATACGCGAACAGACATGACCGCAGCGGCAGAGAGCTCTCAGCCCTGACCGGCGGGATCACCCCGCGCTTCGATTTCTTCTCGAAGATTGGCACGCTCGGGCTGCGCTGGGACATCGACCCCAACATCATGTTGCGTCTCGAGTACCAGCGCTATGACGGCACCTACGCGTTATCGATACGCGAGAATCCCGATCCGGGCGATCTCACCCGGGAATGGGATGTCTTCGCCGCCTCCTTGTCGCTGCGGTTCTGAGTTCCTGCGTGAAGGATTCGGGCATCGACACGGGGCGAAAGCGCTATCTCAGCCTGCGCTGGAAGGCCCTGATCGCGCTTAGCCTCGCGCTGATCCTCGTCAACATCTCCCTGGCCTTCATCGCCAATTCTCAGCTCGCCAATCAGTTCGAGCTCCAACAGGGCGCCGTGCGCGCACAGCAGGTGCGTCAGCTGCAAGCCCTGATCGATGAGCGCAATCAAGAGATGTCGAAGCTCGCGAGTCTCGTCCCGCTGCTCGATGGCCGCGAAGCACGGAGCCTAACCGAGCGAATCGGACGGGCACTCGACACCGACGGCGCGATCCTCGATCTCGAATGGGACATCCGCTCGGTACATTGGATCCTGCCCGACGGCACGACCGCTATCGCTTGGCCGTCCGCGAATCAACCCGTGCCCGATCACCTGGTCACGCAGCTCCAGCGACAGCCTGAGGCCGGGATCACGTCGCTCTTGTGCAGCCCGGACTGTTACCAATTCTTGGCTACGCCTCTGCTATGGGATGGCGAGTTTGCCGGCAATCTCGTCCTCGGCCGCTCACTGGCCGACGCCCTGCTGACGTTCCGCGCCTTGACTGGCGCCGAGGTCGCGATTGCCGGCAACGGCGACCCGCGCGCGGCCTCCCCGCTGGATCCAAGCAGCCCGGCCTACCTCGATTTTCCAGCCGTCACCTATCCGGAGCGTACGTTGCCCATCCTGCGCAGCGCAGCCGAGTGCCTGCCGGACATCGCGCAGGCCGGGAGTCCGGTCACCATCGCACACGGCACGAGCTGGTTCGAGATATTCCTGATCCCAGCCCTCGTACCTGGCATCAACGCCGTCGTCATCAACGACGTCGGCAAGCAACGCGAAATGATCCGAGCAGCAACCTTGGGCAGCGGTCTCCTGGGGATCGTCGGCCTGCTGACCTCCGGCGGTTTGCTGCTCCTGATTATGAAAGGGCCCCTTTATCGGCTGCGTGACCTCGCCTCGGTCGTCCCGCTGCTAGCCGAGAACCGCTATACCGACTTGCGGAGCCAGTTGCCAGCGCGTGGTAAAGCTCTGATGCCACGCGACGAGATCGATCTGATGACGGACACGATCGGCGCCGTGACCGACCGGATGGAGCGCCTGCAACGCAGCCGCCAGCAAGCTGAGGAACGCCTGCTCTGGTTGGCTGACCACGACCCTCTGACCCAGCTGTACAACCGCCGACGGTTCGGTAAAGACTTTGAAGCCATCGTCGAGCGCGCGATGCGTTTCGGCCACCAGGGGGCGCTCCTCGTCCTCGATCTGGACCAGTTCAAAGAGGTCAACGACCTCAGCGGACACGAACTCGGGGACAGTCTGCTACAGAGGATCGCCGAGCGGCTCGCGCAGGTCACCCAGCCGAGCGACATCCTGGCACGGCTCGGTGGGGACGAGTTCGCCTTGGTCCTGCCCGAAGGCAGTGCCGACGATGCCCTCGCCAGCGCCGAATCCATCCAGGAGGCGGTGCGCTCGGTCACCCTGCAAGAAAAGGCAAGGCGTCACCGCGTGTCGGCCAGCATCGGCATCGTCATGTTCCCCGACCACGGCAGCGACGTCGGCCAGCTGCTTGCCAATGCCGACCTCGCCATGTATCAGGCCAAAGAGAAGGGACGCGGCCGATCCTACCTCTTCTCGACAGAGGATCAAGGAAAAGAGCAGCTCGATGCCCGTGTGCTCTGGCGCGAGCAAATCGCCCAGGCACTGCAGCAGGATCGCTTCGAGCTCCATGTCCAGCCGATCATAGAGATCGCCACCGGGCGCGTGAGCCACATGGAGGCCTTGCTGCGCATGCGCGACCAGAGAGGCAGCCTCGTGTTTCCGGATCGATTCATCACTGTCGCCGAGCGAACGGGCCAAATACAGGCGATCGACCGGTGGGTCATCAACAGCGCGCTGATGGCGATGCGCCAGAGCGCCGACCTGCGCCTCGCGGTCAACCTCTCGGCCAGCGCGATGGATGATCCTCAGCTGCTGCCCGATCTATCCCGTCTCCTCGAGCACCACCAGGTGGCGGCGCAGCGGATCACGTTCGAGGTGACCGAAACCGCCGCGATTAACAGCCTTCTCAATGCGTCGCGCCTGATGCGCGGGCTGCAAGAACTCGGCTGCCGCTTTGCACTCGATGATTTCGGCAGCGGCTATGCCTCATATGCCTACCTGCGCCAGCTTCCCGTCGATGAGGTCAAGATCGACGGCTCCTTCGTCCGCGAGATCGATCGGAATCGCGAAGATCGCATCTTTGTCAAGGCGATCACCGATGTGGCCCATGGCATGGGCAAGCGGGTAACCGCCGAGTTCGTCGAGAGCGCGAGGATCTTGGCTATCCTCAAGACGCTCGGCGTCGACAATGCCCAGGGCTACCATTGCGGTCGACCTAGGCCATTGGCGCCCGCCCAGGAGGGGCCGGCAAGGGCAAGAGCCCAGTCCCGCACATAGTGCGGGCCCGCGAGATCGGAAGCTCGTTGGGTCAAGCACCTTTCGACCTCGCCGATCGAATCTAGCGTTGGCTGCTAGGGTTCGTTCGGATACCGAAGGCCAGCCCCCAAGCCAGGCACACAATCGGTTACTATGTCGCGCCCTGAAATCGTGTCCTAAAATCGTGCCCTCAGGAGGGTCGTCATGATGCGCCTACTCTCAACGCTTACCCTAGTCACCCTGACGCTCGGTCTCGTCGTTCCAGCCCAGGCCGGGAACCCGAAGGTCGCGCTCGACATCACGATTGACGGCGAGCCAGCCGGCACGCTAGTGCTCGAGCTGCGCTCCGACGTCGTGCCGAAAACCGCGGAGAATTTTCGCGCCCTTTGCACCGGCGAGAAGGGCGCCGGCCAGGACGGCAAGCCGCTGAATTATGCTGGTAGCCCGTTCCACCGGATCATCCCGGGCTTCATGATCCAAGGGGGCGATTTCACCAGAGGCAACGGAACAGGTGGAGAGTCCATCTACGGCGCCCGTTTCGAGGACGAGAACTTCGAGCTCAAACACACGGGGCCCGGCATCCTGTCGATGGCGAACGCCGGTCCGGATACCAATGGCTCCCAGTTCTTCATTACCGTTGCCGAGACCAACTGGCTCGACGGTCGCCACGTCGTGTTTGGCCGGCTCGTCGAGGGCATGGATGTCCTGAAGGCAATGGAGGCACAAGGCAGCCGAAGCGGCCGAACCAAGGTCCCGGTCGTCCTGGCCGCCTGCAACGAGGTTGACGAATGACCCTCTCAATCTAGCCGTGGATCAAGTCAACGGGGTTCAGGCTGGTGAAACCTGGGCGGTACCGCGTGGCTCGCGCCAGCGCGTCCCGCACCTTGGGGCGTCTCGCGTGCGACTCGCGCTCTCGCCACATACGCTCAAAGCCCTCTTCGAAGCCATGATGGATGCGGAAGCGGTTCATGGCGATAAAGGTCATCAGCAGCAGCTCCCGCCGGCCGCGCTGGCCGGCCCTTCAGTTTGGGACGTGTCGAACGGCAGTCGTGCGCCGCAGGACTCGAAGATCCCCAGGTGGTGGCAGGCCTCGCCGAAGAAAGCGAAGTACGGCTTGAATCGCGTGTTGTGCCGCATGCGCCAGGTGTTCCCGCAGACCGGCTCCACCTTGCCTGGCGTGAACAGATGGCGCTTGTCGAGCGCCCATTGCCCGGAATGCCCGGGCAGAGTGCTACGATAGGCGACGGCTTGGCCGTAGTCCTCGCAATCTCGCTCGAGCCCGTTCAGCTTGAACAGGCGGTAGGTCGCCGAAAAGAACCGAGGTTGTCGGTCATTGTGTCGTCTCCATGCACTCGAGTCCGCCGCTTCGCACGCGCCCATGAATGGTACCCCGAGCTCGGGATACAAGCGGGCCAATCGCGACCGAGACGGCACTCCACTGCTATACTGCCCCGCCCTAGGAGGCTCCGAATCGCGCCATGGCCCTTGCGCAGAACCAGACTTCCGTTCTCATCGAGCACCAGTGACGACGGCGGCCGCACCCGAGACCCAGCGCCTGCCCCTGACCAGCATCCGCGAGGTCGCCCCCAACAGCTTCGTCTTCGAGCAGCGCGACGCGCTGCCGGCGAGACTCTGCGCGGAGATGATCGATCGCTTCGAGGCGCATCCGGAGGAGCAGTATCTGGGGCGCATCGGCCAGACCGCCCACGAAGACCGCAATATCAAGAAGTCCACCGATCTGGTCGTCAGCGGCAAGCCCCACTGGCAGGATATCGACCGCGCCCTATTCCGATCGATCGGTCTGGCGATGCGTGAGCTCCGCGAGGCGTTCCCTTTCTTCAAGGGGCCGTTCAAGGACATGGGTTACGCGATACAGCGCACGAATCCGGGTGAGCATTACCACTGGCATATCGACGGGGGCAGCCACGAATTCAGTCAGCGTCAGCTGGTCGCGCTCTGGTATCTGAACGATGTCGCCGGGCCCGGCGGCGAGACCGAGTTTCTCTTCCAGCAGGTCAGCATCAGGCCCGAGCAGGGCAAGCTGCTGCTCTTCCCCCCCTTCTGGACGCACGAGCATCGCGGGAGGACGCTGGAGCAAGGAGTCAAGTACATCGCTACGACCTGGGTCGTGTTTGCCTGAGCGGGACGAGGGGCTCGCCGGGACGGCAGAAGCGGCTGGCTCGCTCGAGGCCCGCGCCCCCGGGAGTCCGGGCGAGCTCGAGGAGTACTACCGCCTGCGCTGGCGTCTGCTGCGCGCACCCTGGAGACAGCCTCCGGCCAGCGAGCGGGATGACTTCGAGGAGCAGGCCATCCATCGCCTGGTCTGCGACGGCTCGGGGCGAGTGATCGCGGTCGGCCGCCTGCATCGCGTCCCCAACGACCCCGAACAGGGCCAGATCCGCTATATGGCGGTTGACCCAGCTTGGCGCGGTTGCGGCCTCGGGCACAAGCTCTTGAACAGTCTCGAAGCAGAGGCTCGCAGCCTCGGTTTGGCAAGGATCGCGCTCAATGCCCGGGAAGACGCGGCGGCATTCTACGCTCGGCACGGATACGAGATCCTCGGAACCGCACATACCCTTTTTGGTGTGATCCGGCACCTGAAGATGGCCAAATCCTTGGCGCACTCCGAGCCCACCCAGTTGCGCGAACCGGGGGCTTGGTAACGATTCAACAAGAAGCGGCACATTTGTTTTCAACTACGAAACACACGAACGGCGCTAAAATTATCGAGATAGACCTGATTTGCTGCTCACTTTCGCGCATTTCGTACTTTGTTATTGCCCGCGATGATCTTCAAGTTGTATTCGAATCAAGTTGTATTTGAATCGTCACTCAAGGTTGTGGCCAACACTGTCACTCGCATATCAACGAGGGCCCAGGCAGCAGGAGTCAGAGGCGCCTTATGCTGATTGAGATCCCCAGCGTACTGACGGCCGACGCGCTGAGCCAAGTCCGAGATCTCCTATCCGGCGCCGAGTACGTCGATGGTCGTTTGTCGGCTGGGCTAGAGGCGCGCCGTGTCAAGCACAACGAAGAGGTCCGTGTCGACCACCCGCTGGTGCAGCAGCTGAATCGGCTCGTCATGACCCCGTTCGTCGCGCACCCGATCTATCAAGGCGCGGCCCTGCCGCTACGCGTCGCCGCCCCCTTCTATGTGCGCTATAGGTCCGGCATGGGCTATGGCAGCCATGTGGATGATCCCGTGATGGGCGGCCCGAACCGCTATCGCTCGGACATCTCCGCGACGCTGTTCCTGAATCCCCCGGAGGAGTACGGTGGCGGTGAGCTCATCGTTGAGACCAACTTCGGAGCTCAGCAGATCAAACTGGCTGCGGGCAGCGCGGTGCTCTATCCTTCATCGAGCTGGCATCAGGTGGCCGAGGTGACACATGGCACCCGGCTCGTTGCGGTCACCTGGATTCAGAGCCTGGTCAAGGACCCGAATCGCCGCGAGCTGCTGTTCCAGCTCCACCAGGCGCGCGAACGCCTGCTGAAGGAGCGCCCTGAGGCGCCGGAGACGGCGCAGGTCAGCACCGCCTACGTGAATCTAGTCCGCATGTGGTCCGAGGTGTGACGCCGATCGGCGTCGGATGGTGATTTCTTCCAATGGTGATCCGTTCCAATTGAGGAATCGAAAGCCGCCTCATGCTTGTATCAGGCCGAAGGGAGAGTCCTATGCTGGTCGTCCATGTCCATGTGCAGGTCAAGCCAGAGTCGATCGACGCCTTCAAAAGGGCGTCGATCGAGAACGCTCAGCACAGCGTCCACGAGCCGGGCATCGCGCGCTTCGACGTCATCCAGCAAGGGGATGACCCGACCCGTTTCGTGCTCATCGAGGTATACCGCACCGCCGAGGATCCGTCGCGACACAAAGAGACGGCTCACTATGCGCGCTGGCGCGATACGGTCGCCGACATGATGGCCGAGCCGCGCCGCGCGGTGCAGTTCGTCAACGTCTTCCCGGACGACGACGGCTGGGCCATGGTACAGAGGTGAGGCCAAAGCGATGACCTTCGAGTTTGCAACCGCCGCGCGGATCCTCTTCGGCGAGGGCGTCGCCGATCAGGCCGGGGCCCTGGCCGCCGGATTGGGCACACGAGCCCTGGTGGTGGGCGGCGGCACGGCGTCGCGGATCGAGCCACTGGTGGCCGGGCTTGCCGACCGGGCTATCGCCGTCTCGACCTTTTTCGTGCATGGCGAGCCGACGGTCGAGACGGCGCTGCGCGGGACCGCGCAGGCGCGTGATTTCAGCGCCGACTTGGTCATCGGCATGGGTGGCGGAAGCCCCATCGACGCCGCCAAGGCGATCGCGGCCCTGCTCGCCAATCCCGGAGACCCGTACGAGTATCTGGAGGTCATCGGTCGCGGTCGGCCGCTGACCCGGCCCGCGGTGCCGGTCATGGCCATCCCGACCACAGCGGGCCCAGGCGCCGAGGTGACGCGCAACGCCGTGTTGGCCGCACCGGAGCAGCGGGTCAAGGTCAGCATTCGCCATGCGTCGATGCTGCCCGCAGTCGCGCTCGTCGATCCGACGCTGACCTACGATATGCCCCCGCCGGTCACCGCGAGCACCGGCCTGGACGCGCTGACTCAATGCCTCGAGCCCTTCGTCTCGCACCTTGCGAGCCCTCTGACGGACGGCTTCTGCCGCGAGGGCATGCGCCGCGCGGCGCGCTCTCTGCGCCGCGCCGTCCATGACGGCTCGGATCGCGAGGCACGCGGCGACATGGCGCTCGCCAGCCTCTGCGGCGGCCTGGCCCTGGCGAACGCCAAGCTCGGCGCGGTACATGGCTTCGCCGCCCCGATCGGCGGCATGTTCGACGCCCCGCATGGCGCGGTCTGCGCACGCCTGCTGCCCCATGTGATGGCGGCCAACATCCGTGCCCTGGAGCAGCGCGCACCTGAATCGCCGGCACTGATTCGCTACGCCGAGGTGGCCAGGATCCTGACGGCCGACCCCAGCGCGTCCATCGCCGATGGCGTCGCCTGGGTGCAGCGTCTTGCCGATGAGCTTGCGGTGCCCGGCTTCGGCGCCTATGGGATGAAGGAAAAGGATCTAGCCGATGTCGTCCCCAAGGCGATGCGCGCCAGCAGCATGAAGGGCAATCCCATCGAGCTCACGGAGGCCGAGCTCGCCGCGATCCTCGCCCAATCCCTCTAGGCGACTTCGCTCGCTCCCGGTCGCCGCCCGGCGCAAATTCGTACTGGCGCATGGGTGGCAACTGGACACCGGGCCGACCAGCTCACGCTGAGCGCGGTCCTCGCCTGGGTGTTCAGCTTCACAGGTGCCCTGCCCCGGCCGGATCCAGTATCATGCGGCCCTTCCCTGAGGTTGGGAGCTGTAGTCCCTTGTCCGGATCGGCAACCCTCGAGGCATTCCGCTGGGCTGTGCGTGTCTACTATGAGGACACGGACGCCGGAGGCGTGGTCTATTACGCGAATTATCTCAAATACTTCGAGCGGGCCCGGACGGAGTGGTTGCGCGCCTTGGGCTTTGAGCAGGACGACCTGCGACGGCGCCACGGGATCGTCTTTACGGTTCGGCGCGCCTGTATCGACTATCACCGTCCCGCCTACTTCAACGACGTCCTCACGATCACCGCTGCCCTCGCGCGGCAGGGACGCGCCGGATTGGATTTCCTCCACGAGGCGCGGCGCGATGGCGACGCGCAACCGTGCACCAGCGGCGAGGTGCGAGTGGCCTGTGTGAGCCTCGATGACATGCGCCCGGCACGGATCCCGGCTGAGGTGATGGAGAAGATCGCCCGATGAGCACCGAGCTGTCCTATCTCGACCTGCTGCTGCACGCAAGCCTGGTGGTGCAGGTCGTCCTCCTCGTTTTGATCCTGGCCTCGGTGCTCTCCTGGGCCGTGATCTTCGACCGGGGTCGGGTGCTGCGCCAGGCGCGGCGCGGCGCCGACGCGTTTGAGCGGCGTTTCTGGTCGGGTGGAGATCTGAGCGTCCTGTATCGGGATCTGGGCCAAGAGGCGCGGGGAGGCCAGGGTCTCTCGGGTATCTTTCGCGCCGGCTTCAAGGAGTACGTGCGCCTGCGCAAGATCGCCGAGGGCGACCACATGGCGGTCCTGCTCGGCGCCGAGCGCTCGATGCGCGTGGCCTTGAGCCGCGAGCTCGACCGGCTGGAGACGAGTCTTCCGTTCCTCGCGACCGTCGGCTCCGTCAGTCCCTACGTCGGGCTGTTCGGCACCGTCTGGGGCATCATCCATGCCTTCCATGCACTCGGTAACATCGAGCAGGCCACGCTCGCGCTGGTCGCCCCCGGCATCTCCGAGGCCCTCGTCGCGACGGCCATCGGTCTCTTCGCCGCCATCCCGGCGGTTATCGCCTACAACCGCTACGCCAACCAGGTCGAGCGCCTGAACAACCGTTACGAAGAGTTCATGGAGGAATTTTCGACCCTGCTGCAGCGGCAAGGCCGCGTCGAGCGGGTGGAGGCCTGACGCCATGCCGCTCAAGCACGCCCGCAATCGTCGCCGCCTCATGGCTGAGATCAACGTGGTGCCCTATATCGACGTGATGCTGGTTCTACTGGTCATCTTCATGGTGACGGCGCCGCTGATCACACAGGGCGTGAAAGTGGAGCTCCCGAAGGCGCGCGCCGGCGTCATCGCTGGCGAGACGAGCCGGCCCGTGCTGATCACGATCGATCAATTCGGCGACCTCTATCTCGACGTCGGCGGGCAAGGCAGCGAGCCCGTCGACGCCCGACAGCTGTTCAGTCGGCTCAAGGTGGTGCTGGAGGATCAGCCGCAGACGCCGGTGATGGTCAGCGGTGATGGCCGGGTAGACTATGGCCGCGTGGTCGAGGCGATGGTTGTCGCCCAGGCGGCGGGTGCACCGAATGTCGGGCTCATCACTCAGGCGCCGGAGCCCGACGAATCCTGATTCATGTGGTCGCTGTATCGCCGCAATCCTGGCGCGCTCTGGGGCTCCATCGGTCTGCATCTGGCCCTCCTCCTCGTTCTGCTCGTGGGAACCAACTGGCTCCCTCATCCGCAAAGGGCCGCCTCCAGCGGTAAGGTCGTCGAGGCCAGCCTGGTTGAGGATGAGGCCATGGCAGCGCGGATCGCGGAGTGGCGTGCGGCAACGCCGCCGCCCGAGCAGGAGGCCGAGACGGGCGCGGCCCTCGCCGATGGAGCGGTGACGGCGCCGGAGGCGGACACGGCCCGGCAGGAGGCGGAGCGAGCAGCGGCGGAACAAGCCGCCCAGGCGGAGCGGCGCGAGGCGGAGCGACGGGCGGCCGAGGCGGCGCGCAAGGCTGAAGCGGCCGAGGAGGCCCGCCATCGGGCCGAAGAAGAGGCCCAACGCCGCGCTGAAGCCGAGCGCCGGGCGGCCGAGGCGGCGCGCAAGGCTGAAGCGGCCGAGGAGGCCCGCCATCGGGCCGAAGAAGAGGCCCAACGCCGCGCTGAAGCCGAGCGCCGGGCCGCCGAAGAGGCGCGTCGCAGGGCCGCGGAAGAGGAGGCGCGACGCCAGGCCGAAGCCGAACAGCGAGCGGCCGAGGAGGCCCGCCGTCGGGCCGAGGAAGAGGCCCGGCGCCGCGCAGAGGTCGAGCGCCAGGCCGCCGAGGAGGCACGTCGCAGGGCCGCAGAAGAGGAGGCGCGACGCCAAGCCGAGGCCGAGCAGCGAGCGGCCGAGGAGGCCCGCCGTCGGGCCGAGGAAGAGGCCCGGCGTCGCGCAGAGGCCGAACGCCAGGCCGCCGAGGAGGCACGCCGAATAGCCGCGGAGGAAGAGGCCCAACGCGAAGCCGAGGCCGAGCGACAGGCGCAAGAAGAGGCCCGGCGGCTCACTGAAGAGGCCGAGCGCCAGAGACGGGACGAGGAAGCCTTACTGCAGGCGCTGGCCGAAGAGGCCGCGACCAGGATCGGCCCTCAGAGTGGTGCCGATCAGGGCAGTACCTCGACCGATCTCGACCCTTACATGAGTGCGATTGGCGACCACGTCCGCCGTGTATGGGTGCGGCCGCAAGGCACGACCGCCGAGCTCGTCACGCTTGTCGGCGTCCGCGTCATACCGGGTGGCGAGGTCGTGCCTGGCAGCGTCAAGGTGCTCCAGGGGAGCGGCGATGCGGCCTATGATCGTTCCGTGGTCGCGGCGATCTATAAGGCCTCGCCGCTGCCGGTACCCTCCGGCGCTGACTTCGCGAGCTTCCGTAGCTTTCGCTTCCTCTTTTCAGCAGAGTGACGCTAACCATGTACCGATCGCTGCTTTGTCTCTGCCTGCTTCTATTCGATGGGCTATCCGCTACCTCCGCAGAGCTGACGATCGAGGTCACCGGCGGTGTGGAGGGCGCCCAGCCAATCGCCGTCGTGCCCTTCGGGGTCGCCCCGGAAGTCAGCCCGCCGGTCGACGTAGCGGCCGTCATCGGCGCCGATCTCGCCCGCACTGGCCGCTTTCGCGTGATGCCGGCGCGGGACATGTTTGCCACCCCGCATCGCGCCGAAGACGTCGATCTCCGCGAGTGGCAGCTGCTCGGCATGAACAGCCTCGTCGTCGGCGAGATCGTCGCCGGCTCGGTCGCAGGGTTCCAAATCAACTTCGTGCTGTTCGATGTCTTCGGCGGCGATCAGTTACTCGGCATGTCGATGCCGGCCAGTCAGGCCGGGATGCGGTATGCCGCCCATCGGATCGCAGATGCGATCTACAAGCAGCTGACCGGTCAGCCCGGGGTTGCCTCCACGCGGATCGCCTACGTCACCGCAGAGGCGGAAGGGGATGGTGAGCGGATGACGCTGCGCGTCGCCGATGCCGATGGATTCAACCCGCAGACGATCGTCTCGTCGCGCGAGCCGATCATGTCGCCGGCCTGGTCGCCGAACGGACAGCGCATTGCCTACGTCTCGTTCGAGAACAAGCGCTCCAACATCTATCTGCAGGAGCTCGCCAGCGGGCGTCGCGAGCTGATCGCGAGCTATCCGGGCATCAACGGATCCCCTGCCTTCTCGCCGGACGGCGGTCGTCTGGCGACGACGCTCTCGAAGGATGGCAATCCGGAGATCTATGTCCTGGATCTGACCAGTCGCGAGCTCCGCCGTATCACAGACCATTACGCGATCGACACCGAGCCGGCCTGGTCCCCCGATGGCAACGACCTCATCTTCACCTCCGATCGCGGGGGCCAGCCGCAGATCTACCGCATTGCAGCAGCCGGCGGGCCACCGCAGCGGGTGACCTTCCAGAACGACTACAACGGCCGCGCCTCTTATGCCCCGGACGGGCGTTCCCTGGCGATGGTCTCGCGGATCAGCGGGCGATTCCGCATCGCCCAACTCGACCTCGAGCGCAATCTCATACGGACCCTCAGCCGCGGCCCGCTCGACGAGTCCCCCAGTTTCGCGCCCAACGGCACCATGATAATTTACGCCACGCTGCACAATGGCCGGGGCGTGCTGTCCGCGACCTCCGTCGACGGGGCCGTCACCCAGCGGCTGTCGCAAGAGGCGATGGACGTGCGCGAGCCGGCGTGGTCACCCTTGGTCGAGTGAGGTAGAGACGTGTATAGACCTCTCGGATGGGCCAGCCTGACCGCGCTGGCGATGCTGTCGCTCGGCGGATGCGAGACGGCCCCACCGTTGGCGGACGTCTCCAAGCCGGTCCCCACGACCCCACGCGCCGCGGCCCCGGCGCCCGCTGAGCGCACGGAGACCCGGCGGGCCCCCTGGGAAGACCCGGCGAGCCCGATCTACCGTCGGATCATCTATTTCAGCTATGACGGCAGCGACATCCTTCCGGCCTATGTGCCGCTGTTGCGCACCCATGCCGATTATCTCGCGGAGCATCCGGATACCCGGATCACCGTCGATGGCCATACCGACGAGCGGGGCACACGGGAGTACAATCTGGCCCTCGGCGATCGGCGCGCCGAGGCCGTGCGCCGTTTCCTGATCACCGAAGGGGTGCCAGAGCGGCAGATGGCTACCTTGAGCTATGGCGAGGAGAAGCCGGCGAGCCGCGGACACAGCGAAGCCGCCTGGTCGCAGAACCGGCGTGCCGAATTGCGCTATGAGGGACGTTGACATGCGATCGAAGGGCCCGCTCGTGTTGCTGCTGAGTCTGTGGCTGGCCGGCCCAGTTGCGGGCGATTCCAGTTTGGAGGCCCGTGTGGCGCGGCTCGAGCGCATCCTGGCCTCCGAGGGCCCTTCGGAGCTCCTGCTGCAGGTGCAACGCCTGCAGCAGGAGGTCCAGGCGCTCCGCGGTCTCGTCGAGAGCCAGCAGTACAGCCTCGATCGGCTGCAGCGTCAGCAGCGCGACCAATACCTCGACATCGATGCGCGGCTCGGGAATGGGCCTGAGTCCCCGCCGCCTGGCGGGCCGGATACCGCAGGCCCCGAGGCCTATGATCGCTCAGCCGGGGATTGGATATCCCAGCACAAGACGGCCTCGCGCGACGGCGCCGGGCCGGCGCCGCCAGCTGAGTCAGGCTCCCGCGGCGTCCCGTCCCTGCCCTCGCCGGAGACCACGACTGGCGATGAGCGCCTGGCCTATCAGAACGCCTTCGACCTATTGAAGCAGCGACGTTACGACGAGGCCATCGCGGCCTTCAACGACCTCTTGCGCGGTTACCCCCAAGGCGAATACACCTCTGATGCCTTGTTCTGGCTCGGTGAGACCTACTATGTGACCCGCGACTACGATGCCGCGATCACCCAGTACGACCGTTTGATCGCCGGCTATCCGGAGAGCGCCCGTCTTCCGAGCGCCATGTTGAAGGTCGGCTATATCCACGACGAGCAAGATCGTGACGAGGCGGCTCGGACTGTCCTCGAGGAGATCGCGCTGCGCTACCCGAATTCGACGGAGGCGCGGCTGGCCAACGACCGGCTGCGGCGAATGGAGCGCGAGCCCCGTTGAGACGCCGCACGGAGGGCGATTCATTGCTGCATCGGCGTGCGGCACCCATCTGTACCCCATGAGCCGCCCCGAGCCGCGCCTGCGTGTCACCGAGATCTTCCATTCGCTGCAGGGTGAGGGACTGACGACCGGCGAGCGAACCGTCTTTGTCCGACTGACCGGCTGCCCGCTGCGCTGTACCTACTGCGACACGGCGTATGCCTTCACCGGCGGGCAGCGGACGACGCTTGAAGCCATCTTGGATGAGGTGGCGGGCTTTCGTGCCAAATACGTCTGCGTCACCGGTGGCGAGCCACTCGCCCAGCCGGGCTCTGTCCGCCTGCTCGAGGCCCTGTGTGACACCGGGTACCAGGTATGCCTCGAGACGTCCGGGGCACTGGATCTAGCCGATGTGGACCCGCGCGTCGTCAAGGTCATGGACCTCAAGGCCCCGGCCTCCGGCGAGGAGCATCGCAACCGCTGGGCCAATCTCGACCTGCTGACGCCACAGGATCAGATCAAGCTTGTGCTCTGCGAAGAGACCGACTACGAGTGGGCCGCGGCCCAGCTCCGCAGCCGTCGCCTGGATCATATCTGCACGGTGCTCCTCTCGGCCGCGGCGGGACGCCTTGCCCCGGCTCAGCTCGCCGATTGGATCCTGCGCGACCGCCTGCCCGTGCGGCTGCAGATCCAGCTCCACAAGGTCCTCTGGGGAGAACAGGCGGGACGTTGACCTAGAAAGAGCAGCCAGCCGCCAGGAGGTTCCGCCAGTCATGGAGGGCCGGCTTCGGCGCATGCTTCACGAAGAGCTTCCACGCGAAGCCAATCAGGTTGTCGCCGAAGGAGATCGCCTTGCGCGGCAGCACGAGCGGATGGTCCGCCGGCGTCGCCGCGCCCCGCAGGCAGGTAACGGCGCTGAGATAGCCTGCCGCAGCGGCCTGATCGACGGCGGAGGCATCGAAGCTGCCGAATGGATAGCACAGGTGACGGACCGGCGCGCCCACGGCGTCCTCCAAGGCCGCACGGCTGTCGGCGAGCTCGCGCTGCTGCTGCGGCGCCGGCAGCTTCGCGAGCTTCACGTGTGTCGCAGTGTGGGAGCCGATGATCAGACCGGCGGCCCGCATCTCGCGCAATTCGGCGGCTGTCATCAGCCGTGGCCGGACGCGGCCGGATGCCGGGTCGGCCCAGGCCATCGGCCGGCCCAGCCAGGCGCTGATCGCATAGACGATCGCCGGGAAGCCATGCTCAGCGAGCACCGGCATGGCATGTTCTCGGAAATTTGCGTAGGCATCATCGAAGGTCAGGACAACGGCCCGCGGCGGCAGCGGCCGCTCGCCCCGAAGTCCGGCCAGCGCCGCATCCAGATCCAGCACCGTACAGCCGCTCGCCGCCAGCAGCGCCATCTGGCGCCGAAAGCGCCCGGCATCGCAGTAATTGGCGCGATGGCGGCGCATGGGCGCAAATCGCCCGATCTGGTGGTACATGAGGATCGAAACCCGGCGCTCAGCCACGGCTGATATTTGCCCAGCTCGCCATCAAAGGGGGATCGTCCTGCGCCGTTCCCTGCCGTTCCGGCGAGGCCATTGGAGACGCCGGAAGTGGGCTCCGAGAGCCTTTGCGATCATCTCTTCGTCGTCATCCCCCAATCGCGGTTCATGCGCCTAGCAGCCTACCAACGCCTGGTAGAGATCGCGATACTGCCGCATGATCGCCGCTTTGCCAAACTCGGCCTCGACCCGTTGCGCGCCGCGCGCGACCAGCGTTGTCTGCAGCGCGGCATTGCCAAGCAGCTCGACGATCCCCGCCGCCAAGGCCTTCGGATCGTCGCAGGGCACGCACCAGGCGTTCTCACCATGACGGGCGATCTCGCGGGCGCCGCGGAAGCGGGTCGTCACCAGCGGACGATGCCAAGCCCATGCCTCGAGGATCACATTGCCCAGCGTCTCGGCATCATGGGACGGGAAGATCACGAGGTCGGCGAGCTGGAGAAAGGGCCCCGGGTCCGGTTGCCAGCCGACCCAGGTCACGCGATCGCTCAGCCCGAGCTGCGCCGCCTGACGCGCCAACGCCGGACGCAGCGGGCCGTCGCCGACCGCCAGTAGCCGCCAGGGCCGGCTGGCGAGGGTCAGCGGCAACCGTGCCGCGGCCTCCAGCAGCACCGCATGGCCCTTTACCGGTACGAGCCGGCCCAGGCACACGAACACCAAGGCGTCATCCGGCAGCGCGAGTGCTCCGCGGAGCGCGACGATCTCCGCCGCTGCGCGCGGTCGCGCCGGCTCGGCAAAATTGTAGATCTGATGCACGCGCTCCGCCGGCAGCCCTTCGCGGATCATCCAATCGCAGAGCCCGCGGGTGTTGCCGATCCAGGCATCGGCATGGTGATAGGGACCGAGCTTGTAGTAGCCGCCGAGCCGGGCGATATGCACCGGTGCACCGCCGCCCTGCCTAGCCCGGCCAAGCCGAGTCGTGCGCGTCGCCCGTCCCAGGTAGGTCTGCACGATAGCCGGCGCCAGCTCGCCGATCATCCGTGCAACCGCTCGGCGCGACAGCGGGTCCCAAACGGTGCGAAACGGCAAGGTGCGCAACGGCAGCCCGCCGAGGTCGAGCTCGGCCAGGGCGCTGCCGGACCGCACACCGACTACGGCTGGCGCCCCCTGCTCCGCCAGCGCCCGGGCAAAGCGCTGCACCCAGCGTTCGGCGCCGCCGAGCGCTTTGCTGCCCACCAGATGCAGGCTTGGAGGCCAGTCAGCCGCGGTCCGCTTCGCTGTCGAGCCGTTCCTGCCGATCTCACTGGAGCTCTTCGGCGGTGACTGATCGGCCATCCCGATTCACCTGCGCCGCGCCGGGCGGCGGCTGCGGTACGCGGCGACCTGCTGGATGACCGCCGCCCAAGGCAGCCCGGCGAAGCCCCCGCGCGAGCGCGCGGCGTCCTCCAATAGACCGTCGATATCCTCGATGGGAGACGTCACTGAGGCGTCGGGCCGCAGCGTAGCGCGCACGCCGCGCAGACCGCCGACCTGCACCCGCTTGGCGTTCGCATGCGTCAGTGCGGCCTCACGACCCGTCGCCTTGAGCACAAAGCGCGCCTGTTGGCGCGCCAGATCGAGAAAGGCCAGACAGCGATACCAGGCCGCATCGCGCGTGCAGATCACCGCTTCGCGCTCGCCGATGCACAGGCGCCGGGCCAGCCGGCAGCCTGCCTCGTTGGTCAGGATGCCTTTCTCGAATGGGCAGCCGCGCTCGTCCAGCTCCGCCAATGTGCGACGCAAGGCGTCTTGGTCCATCGTCGCGCGCCTCAGGCTTCACCGCCGCGCCTGAAGCGCTCCAGCTCCCGGCGATCGCGCTTGGTCGGGCGGCCCTGCGCGGGCCCAGTCATCCCTTGCTCGCGGCGCTCGCGGACCAGCGCCTGGCGCCGCAGACGACTGGCCTCGTCCTCATCATAGAGATGCGCCGCCTCGGGAGCGCTACGACGCTGGCGGCTGATGCCGGTCACGACCAGCTCCCAGGCGAGCGAGCCCTTGTGAATCGTCAAGCGGCTGCCGACATGCACCAGCTTGCCGGGCTTCGCACGCTGGCCGTCGACATGGACCTTGCCGCCGTTGATTGCCTCGACGGCGAGCTGGCGCGTCTTGAAGAAGCGCGCCGCCCAAAGCCATTTGTCGAGGCGCAGCGAGGCCTCGCTTTCGCCGCCTCGGGTCATTGGCTCAGCAACCGATCCAGCTCGCCCGAGGCATCCAAGCTGGCCAGGTCGTCATAGCCGCCGACATGGTGCTCGCCGATGAAGATCTGAGGCACCGTATCGCGGCGGCTGCGCACAACCATAGCCTCCCGCTCGTTGGCGTCGAGGTCAACGCGTCGTGTCTCATAGTCGACCCCCTTGCGCTCGAGGAGGCGCATCGCCCGCTTGCAATAGGGACAGAAGCGCATCGTGTACAGCAAAACCGTCGCCATCAGGATCCTCTCGGGTTATCGTCTCCACAAGATCACATGACCCGGTCTCATGGCCGGCATCGAAAAACGCTTGAAAACCGGCCCAGTGGGCCGGAAGAACAGGCGAAGGACCATGGGGCGAGCCGAGCCATCCCGGGACATGAATTGTCGCCTCGCCCCTGATCGTTCGCTCACCCCAACCCTCTCCCAGAGGGCGAGGGAGTGAACGTGCTTCGCGAGTTTCATCGTATCGCCGGTGGGCACGGCGCGGTTGCCAACCCGAGGTTACCATGTATCGCAACACCCCTCCCACGATCCACCTGAAGGACTACCGGCCCCCGGAGTTCCTCATCGATCGCGTCGACCTGCGCTTCGACCTCGATCCCGACACCACGCGCGTCACAGCGCTCCTGGAGCTGCGCCGCAACCCGGCCTCGGTCCGCGGCGATGGGGACTTGCGACTCGACGGCGAGCAGCTGGAGCTCGAGCATGTCGCCATCGACGGGCGGGCACTGCCGCCGGCCGAGTACCGGACCGAGCCGGAGGCACTGGTTCTGCACCGCGTCCCGGATCGCTTCCGGCTCGAGACCCGGGTGCGCATCCACCCCGTGCTGAATACCGCGCTCGAGGGTCTGTACCAATCCGGGGATCTCCTGTGCACACAATGCGAGGCCGAGGGGTTCCGTCGCATCACCTACTTTCTCGACCGTCCCGACGTCATGGCCCGCTTTGTCACGACACTGGTCGCGGACGAGCAAGCGTTCCCGGTCCTCCTCGCCAATGGCAACCCGGTTGCGAGCGAGGATCTCGGCAATGGCCGTCACCTCGCCCGCTGGGAGGACCCCTTCCCGAAGCCCTGCTATCTCTTCGCACTGGTCGCGGGCGATCTGCATCGGGTGGAGGACCGCTTCACGACGGCCTCCGGTCGGGAGGTGGCCCTGCGGCTCTATGTCGAGCCCGAGAATCACGACAAATGCGATCATGCGATGCGCTCGCTGAAGAAGGCGATGGCCTGGGACGAGGAGCGCTATGGCCGGGAGTACGACCTGGATGTCTATCTGATCGTCGCGGTCAGCCACTTCAACATGGGCGCGATGGAGAACAAGGGCCTCAACGTCTTCAATGCCAAGTATGTCCTCGCACGCCCAGATACGGCGACCGATCAGGACTTCCTCGGGATCGAGGGTGTCATCGCGCACGAGTACTTCCATAACTGGACCGGTAACCGGGTCACCTGCCGCGATTGGTTTCAGCTGAGCCTCAAAGAAGGCCTGACCGTGTTTCGCGATCAGGAGTTCTCCGCCGATATGGGCGCCCGCGAGGTCAAGCGAATCGCGGACGTGCGCCTGCTTCGCGCCCGCCAATTCCCCGAGGACGCCGGCCCGCTGGCCCATCCGGTGCGACCCGCCTCCTATATCGAGATCAACAACTTCTACACGGCGACCGTCTACGAGAAGGGCGCAGAGCTGGTGCGGATGCAGGCCAATCTGCTTGGCCCAGAGGCCTTCCGCCACGCCACCGACCTCTATTTCGAGCGTCACGACGGCCAGGCCGTGACCATCGAGGACTTCGTCCGTTGCATGGAGGACGCCAGCGGCCGCGACCTCACCCAGTTCATGCGCTGGTATGCCCAGCCCGGCACACCGGAGCTGCATGTGCGCGACGACTGGGATCCGGCGACCGGTACCTACAGCCTGACAATTCGGCAGCATACCCCGCCGACGCCGAGCCAGCCGCGGCTTGGACCCTTGCATATCCCGGTTGCCATCGGACTGCTCGATGCCACCGGAGCCGACCTACGCGTGCAGCTGGCCGGCGAAGCGGACGCGCCTGCTGCTCGCACCCGTCTTCTGGAGCTGCGCGGGGCCGAGGAGACCTTCCGCTTCGTCGGCCTCGACGCGCGCCCGGTTCCATCGTTGCTGCGCGGTTTCTCGGCGCCGGTCAGCGTCCGCTTCGCCTACAGCGACGAAGACCTGATGTTCCTGATGGCCCACGACGGCGATGGCTTCAGTCGCTGGGATGCGGCCCAGGCGCTCGCCCGGCGCCTTCTGCTGCGCCTCGTCTCCGAGCCGAGCGCCGCGGTTCCCGACGGGTTCATCATGGCCTTCCGACGCGCCCTGACGGACACCGAGGCCGACCCTGCTCTGCGCGCCGAGGTGCTGACGCTGCCCTCCGAGTCCTACCTGGGCGACCAGATGGAGATCGTCGATGTCGAGGGTATTCACCGCGCCCGCGAGGGCCTCAAGCGACGCATCGGCGAGGCCCTGCGAGGCGAGCTGCTGGACCTATACCGAGAGCTTCAGGATTCAGGCCCCTACAGCCCGACGCCCGAGGCGATCGCGCGGCGCGCACTGAAGAATCTTGCCCTCGGTTATCTGGTGCAGACCGGCGACGACGCGGGCCAGCGGCTCTGTCAGGCGCAGTTCGAGGCGCGCCAGAATATGACCGACGTCATCACGGCCCTAGGCCTCCTCGTCGATACCGGGGGGGCACCCTGCGAGGCGGCCCTGGAGGACTTCTATCAACGCTGGGCGGGTGACGCGCTGGTGCTCGACAAGTGGTTCACGGTTCAGGCCATGAGCAAGCGCCCCGATACCCTGCGGCGTGTCGAGGACCTCTTGAGCCACCCCGCTTTCAGTCTAACCAACCCGAACCGGCTGCGCAGCCTGGTCGGTGCGTTCTGCACCGGCAACCCGGCGCGCTTCCACGCCGGCGACGGCGCCGGCTATCGCTTCCTCGTCGATCGTGTCCTCGAGCTTGACCCTTTGAACCCACAGATCGCCTCGCGGCTGCTCCAGGCCATGGCGCGCTGGCGACGCTACGACGCGGGCCGTCAAGACCTGATGCGTGGGCAGCTGGAGCGCATCCTCCTAACCGAAGAGCTCTCCAAAGACGTCTACGAGGTGGTGTCAAAGACACTCGGCGAGCAGGCACCTTGATCCTCTCCGGGTCGCGAGCCATCGGGAAGCGGCAGGGTCTCGTCACCCGCGGCCGCGAGCGGCTCCGGGCCCGGTTCGAGGCGATGATGCGCCGGGCGCCGCTCGACCCCAACGGCACCGCACGCATCAAGCAGCGCTACGTCTTCATCCTGCCGACCGGCGCTGGGGTCACCTTTGCCCTGGTATTGTTTGTCACGCTGATCGGCTCGCTCAATTATCAAAACAACCTCGGACTCTTCTTCACCTTCCTGCTGGGCTCCATCAGTGTCGTCAGCATGCATCTAACCTGGCTCAATCTGCTCGGCCTGGAGGTACGCGCCAGCCCCGGTCCCGGCGTCTTCGCCGGCGAGGAGGCGAGCTTCGCGTTGACGTTGCGCGACCCGGATCGAAGGTCGCGCGCCGACCTCAGGGTGCGCGGCGCGATTGGCCGTGTGCACCCGATCGCGCTGGCCCGAGGCGAGCAGAGCCAGGTCGGGATCAGGCGGGCAACCAGTCATCGCGGTCGCTTGGCCCTCGGCGCCGTGCCGATTGAGACACGGTACCCCTTAGGTCTGTTTCGCGCCTGGTGCCTGGCACAGACGAACACCCTAGTCACCGTCTACCCGCGGCCGAGCGCCAGCGCAGCCCGCCCGCCGATGTCGACCGCCGACTCCTCAGCGCGAGCCCAGGGAGACCGGGGCGAGGGGGCGAATGACTTCGTGGGCCCGCGTGGCTATCGGCCCGGGGATTCGCCCCGCCGTCTTGACTGGAAGGCCTTCGCGCGCGAGCGTGGTCTCGTCGTCAAGCAGTTCGGCGGCGATCGCGCCGAGCAGCTGTGGCTCGATTGGGAACGAGTCCCCGGCACCGACGCCGAGACGCGCCTAAGCTACCTCTGCCGGCAAGTGCTGGATGCCGCCGAGAGCCAAGTCCGCTTCGGGCTGCGCCTGCCGGGACGGACGATCCCGTTGGATTCGGGCGAGGCGCACCGACGGCGATGTCTCGAGGCCCTGGCGAGCTTTGACCAAGACCCACTATAGCGATCACCTCCTGCCAGGCCAGATCCTAGCGATCACGGCCTTGCTCGCGCTCGCCTATCTGCCATTGGTACAGTGGCTCTCGCCCCAGGTCAGTGCCTTCGTTGCCGTCGTCCTAGGTCTGCGGCTCGCGGCGTGGCGGTGGCCGAGCCTTACCCCTGGGCGCTGGATCCTGCTGCCCCTCGCGTTGGCCGGCTTCGCCAACGTCCTGGGTGCCTACGGGACCGTCTCAGGACGCGAGGCGGGCACGGCCCTGCTCACCACGGCACTGATCCTGAAGCTCCTTGAGATTCACGGGAAACGGGAGCTTCGCGTCCTGACGAGCCTGTTCGGCTTCCTCGTGATGAGTCAGTTCCTCTTTGATCAGTCGCCGCTGCTGGCGGCCTACCTGCTCGCGCTCCTGGTAGGCAATGTCGCGCTGATGGCCGATCTCACGGCCCGGCGCCACGTCGGCCCAGCACAGGGGGCCGCCCGTGTTGCAGCGCAACTGACCCTGCTCGCGCTGCCACTCACGGTCGTCCTCTTCCTGCTCTTTCCACGTTTGAGCACACCCTTATGGAGCCTCGGGCCCGACGAGAAGATCGGCCGGACAGGCCTCTCCGATCGGCTCGAGCCCGGCAGCATCACCGAGCTGGTTCTCTCGGGAGAGCCGGCCTTCCGGGTCTGGTTCGACGGCACGGCGCCGCCCACCGAAAGGATGTATTGGCGTGGTCCTGTGCTCTGGCAGATGGACGGACGACGCTGGGCCCCAAGCCCAGCGCGCCTCGAGGACAGACCGCCGCAACCGGTTGCTCGGGCGAGCGAGCCGGTCGCCTATCAGATCGTGCTGGAGCCCAACGACCAGCGTTGGCTACTGGCACTCGACCTCCCGATAGAGGTCCCGGAACGGGCGACTCTCACAGCAGACTTTCAGGTACGCGTCGGGCAGCGACTGACACAGAACGAGCGCTATCGCATGATCTCGGCGATCCAGTACGCGACGGGCGAGCTCGACCCGGTCATGGCGGAGACAGGACGGCAGCTGCCACCAAACGTGACGGGGCGGATGCGGACCTTGGTAAGCGAATGGACTCGCGACTCCGCAATGCCGGATCAAGTCATCGCGCGCGCGCTCGAGCACTTTCATCGCGAGGCCTTCTATTACACGCTAGAGCCTCCGGCGCTCGGCGCCAATCCGGTCGATGAATTCGTGTTCGAGACACGCCGCGGGTATTGCGAGCACTATGCGAGTGCCCTGGCCGTGCTGCTGCGGCTCGCGGACATCCCAACACGCATCGTCCTCGGTTATCACGGCGGCGAGCTCAACCCGATGGGTGGCTACTACATCGTCCGGCAGTCGGATGCGCATGCTTGGGTTGAAGCCTGGATCCCAGGCCAAGGCTGGCAGCGTGTCGATCCGACGGCTGCGATCGCCGCGGAGCGTATCGATCGCAGCCCACGACTGGACGAGCTCGGCGCGAGCACGCCACTGCGCTTCGGCAGCGACGAGATCGGCCGCCTCGCCTGGCTCGCCCATCGCCTGCGGCTCGCCGGCGATGCGCTACGTGCCGGCTGGCAGAACTGGGTGCTGGATTTCTCGACTGCCGATCAGCTGGCGTTGATGTCATTGATCGGTCTTGGCTACCTGGGCCACTATGGGCTCGCCATCGCGATGGTGCTGGCCGCCAGCGCGGTGCTCACCCTGACGGTCCTGGCCCTCCTGCGACGGGGCCGCGTCGATCCCATCGAGGCCCTCTATGCGCGCTTCTGCGAGCGCATGCGCAGGGCAGGCTTGCCACGCCGACCGAGCGAGGGACCGATCGATTTCGGCCGCCGCGTCGTTGCCCTGCGCCCGGAGCTGCGCCCGCAGATCGAGCCCTTCCTATCGCTCTACACCCACCTCCGTTACGGTCGCGCCGAGCCAGAATCCGGGCTGCCGCTGCTGCGGAGCTACTTGCGCCGAGCTCGACCGGGCAGACGAGTGGACCCGAATGCCGTCTGAATGGTGACTGGGGCTCGTCAGTCGGGGAGGAAGCTCCGATCCAGTAGCTCCTCCGAGCGATAGGGACAGGCGGCAGGAAACACCCCAGGGTCGAGGCCGGTCTCCTCGGCCGCGAGGTCGACGGCATCGGCATAGGTCTCGGCAATCGCTTGCGGCAGATAGGGTTTCAGGCTTGGGCTGAGCCGCAGCCGCCTTAAGATGCGTACGCGCTGCTCGGCAATCGAGCCACGCCAGCGCGGACTGCGCATCGCGGGATCATGGCAACTCACCGCGCCCGCACTTGTTGGGCCACACTGCCTTGGGCGCCCTTGGGCGCCCTTGGGCTTAGTCGCCACGGGCAACGAAGCGCACCTGGATGTCTCGCGGCGGTGCCAGGTGCGGCGCCGTCGTCACCAAGAGCCTGGCGCCCGCGCGGGTGAAGGCCTCGGCATTGCCCGCGTTGATCCCTCCGGCAGCCGCGACCACTGCCGCGGAGCCCTGTCCCGACAGCCCCGTGACGACCTCCGCGACCTGCTCGGGCGTGAATTTCTCCAGCTGCAGCACGTCGCCGTCGGCCCATCGCAGCGCCTCCTCGGGGGTCGCGACCTCGACGACGACGCGCCTCTCGGGGCATCGCGCCCGCAGGCGTGCGAGCGTCGCGGCTGGCGCCTCTCCACCCAGGAAGAGCCGGTGCTCAGCAAACACCAGCAGCGTCTCCGAGAGAACCCACGCGGTGCATCACGGCACCGCCGGCACGGAAGGCCTTGACCGCCAGCCGGCGATTGCCCGGCACGTTCTTGCGCGTGCCAGCGACGATCGCCTCCGGGTGACCCCGCCGCGCCGCGGCGACGATGGCCGCCGCACCGCTCGCGATCCCCCCGCACCACTCCATCAGCGTCTGGGCGGTCTTCCAGCCTAGGTGCAAGGCGCCGTCGCTGCCCCTCGCTTCTATAGAGAAGCGTCTCGGGCTCAGCGACGGTACCGGATGACACCAGGCATTGAGCGTCGGCGCCGCTCAGCTCATAGATGCGCACCGCCTCCTCGGTGCCGCACACGGTCATTGGGTCACGGGCGAAGAAGCGGATCTGCCCGGCGCGGGCGGCGATCCCGAGCGCATCCGTGGTCAGGTCGCCGAAGGGGACATCCTCGGCCAGCAGTTGATGCAGATCCTGATCACTCAGGACGGGTGGGCTCGGCCGCGTCATCACATCCTCTCGAATCGACCCCGACGGTATGGGCTTGGGCCAGGTGCAACGGGGCACTTCAGGCAGTTCAGCCACCATTGTAGTCAACTAAACATGGGGCCGGCACCAAGAACCGGCCATGGTCTGGCCATCGGCCCGCCCGCACACCTGAGGATCTAGGCCGACGGCCCAGAGAGATCCCGCCAGGGTGCGCCGGCTCAATCGAACAGTCTCGCTTGCCTGCTGATGGTTACGTTCGCGTCGCGGGACACGTAGACTGATCGAGGGGTTCTCAAGCACTGCTCGCAAACCTGCGGACCGGACGCCCTGCGCCCGCTGTCCGTCGCGCGACGCCGAGCCAGAGCCCATTCCCGGACCGGGCTCGGGAACGAGCGAGGACGCCGGGCTGACCGATCGCTGAGGTCTCTCAGCTTCCTCTGCATTCAACCGAAGGAGGACACAGACCATGCCGAGCTTCCGACCCGTCCTGTCGACCTGGTCCGTCTGGGATCCGGACAGCACCGCCAGCGCCTTTGTCGATCAGCGCCTGTTAGCCGAAGGCGACTCCTGGTTCACGGTGAGTGGCATGCCGATCTACAACCTCCTGCAGGAGCTGCGTTTCACGAAGGCCACCGAGATCGTCAACTGTGCGCTTCCCGGCGACACGATCAAGAACATGGCTCGGATCACCTCGAACCGTAATTTTCGCGTGGCCATGAACGATGCCTCCCTGCGCTGGGAGGCGGTCCTGCTAACGATCATGGGGCGAGCCGAGCCACCCCAGACCATGACATGTCGCCTCGCCCCTGATCGTTCCCTCACCCCAACCCTCTCCCAGAGGGCGAGGGAGCGAACGTGCTGCGCGGTTTTCATCGTAAGCGGTGGCGGCAACGATCTGATCGACCGGGCTGCGTGGTTGCTGCGGCCCAAAGAACTCCAGAGGCCCGAGCACGAGCGAGACGCCGCCGGCTTCGTGATCGAAGCGCGCCTCAAACTGCTACTGGGGCGCATTCAGGACGGTTACCGCAGCTTGGCCGGCTTGCGGGACAACAGCCCGCGCTCGTCGCAGGCCCCGATCATCACCCACACCTACGACTATGCGACACCGCGCGACGCCGGCGCCTTTGGCCTGGGTCCTTGGCTCTACCCGGCGATGGTCGATGAGGAGGTCCCGGAATCGCAATGGATACCGCTTGTCCGCTACCTGATCGACGCACTGGCCAACGCCTTGAGCGCGCTGCAGGCCGAGATCAGGAGCTTCCATGTCGTCGACACGCGTGGCATCTTGAGCCCCGCCCGGCTTGGCGAGCGCGGCGATAGCAACGACTGGCAGAATGAGATCCACCCCAACGGCGACGGCTACGAGAAGATCGCTCGGGTCGTCGCGGCCAAGCTGCGCGCTCGGCGTCGGCTGACCCCGGTGCGCGCAGGCGGTGTCGCCACCGAGGGGAGCCCGCCGCCCCCGATTGTGCCGACTCCTGTTGCCGTTCGCACGCCGACCGCTGGCTCAAAATGCCCTTACAAGCCGCGCATCCAGGTCGCGCGTAGCGGGGCCGTCTCCGGCTGCTCGATCGCTGCCCTGATCTGTGCCAGCAGACGCGCCTTGTCGGCGCCAAGCACGCCTTTGAGTGCCAGCCAGTTGGAGGCATGATCGGAGCGGAATAGGGTCCGTCGAAGCTCGAGTGCGGACAGGAAGCGCTCCAGCTCGCGCAGCAGCCCAGCCTGCGACAGCGGACGCCACTCGGGCCAAGCCGCGCGATAACGGGCGGCGCCTGCGGGCAGCATGAGTACCAGCGTTGAGAGGTACTCGGGCGCCGTGGCGTTGATCAGGCGCGCCGAGTTGGCGGCGTGTTGGTCACTGAGCGCCTCGCCGCCCAGGCCGTTGATGATCATCACCGAGCGGCGGATGCCGGCGCCGCCGAGCTTGTCGAGCGCCGCGCGGGTCGAATCAAAGCTCTCGCCCTTACCGACGCGAGTGAGCAGGGTATCGTCGCCCGACTCGGCGCCGAGATACGCGCGCGTGAGACCGGCCTCACGCAGCTCGGTGAGCTCGTCGATGGTCTTCTTCCTGAGATTGCGCGCCAGGCAATAGCTGGAGATGCGGCGCACCGACGGCAGATGGGTGCGGATCGCCGCCAGATAGCCGATCAGGCGGCGCGTCGGTAACACGAGCGCATCGCCATCGGCCAGGAAGACCCGGCGCACATCGTCGCCTAAGCGCTCGCCGGCGCGACGGATACTCTCGAGCACCTCTGTCTCCGCGCGGGCACGGAAGCGCTTCTGCGGCGCCGTATACATCTCGCAGAAGTGGCACCTGTTCCACGAGCAGCCGTCGGTGACCGGCAGGATCAGCGAGCTGGCCTCGCTCGGCGGCCGATAGACGGGCTCGACGTAGCGGATCGGCGGATCCTGGCTCGGCACCGTACCTCCTTTAAGCGTTGGCCCGGTTGTCCTGTGGCAGTGCCCGCACCACGGTCCCCTCAAGGGCTCTCATCGTCCTCATCGAGCACGGCCGCCTCGCGGATCGCCTGGTGTCTGGCCTCGATCTCGCGGCGGAATTCACGACGCAGCTTCGCGCCCTCGTTGCGACGACGCTCGATCGGCGTCTCGATCGCGAGCGGCGGGACCGCGACCGGGCGCCCGTTCGCGTCCACCGCGACCATCGTGAAATAGCAGGTCATCGCGTGTCGGCTGGTCTTGCGGATGATGTCTTCCGCCAGGACGCGGATACCGACCTCCATCGAGGTGGTGCCGGTGTAGTTCACCGAGGCCAGGAAGGTCACGAGCTCGCCGACGTGAATCGGCGCGCGGAATACGACCTGATCCACGGAGATGGTCACCACATAATGGTTGCAGTAACGTGCCGCGCAGGTGTAGGCCGCCTGATCGAGGAGCCGGAGCGTCGCGCCGCCGTGGACATGGCCGGAGAAGTTGGCCATGTCCGGCGTCATCAATTGGGTCATCGATAGGGTCTTGTGCTGCTTGTCGATGCTCATGGAAAGCAGGCAGGCTCACGATGAAGGGCGCGCGTATCGCGCTCCGCGTCACCTCCGCCCTCACCCTCTGGGATTGGGCTGAGGCGGGGGAATGCGGAACAGGGTACTACAGGTGATCGCGCCCTGGCGGCTGGGCCAGCTCGAGCATCGGCCCCTTCGGCACGATGCCACTCGGGTTGAGCGACGGGTGGCTGCCGTAGTAGTGCGCTTTGATATGGTCCAGCCGCACCGTTGCGTCGATCCCGGGCCATTGGTAGAGCTCGCGCGTATAAGACCAGAGGTTGGGGTAGTCGATCAGGCGCTGGCGGTTGCACTTGAAGTGGCCATCGACTGTAACCCAGTTGCGGAAGCTGGATTCGCTGCGGATGAAATCGCCTTGCATAGGGGCACCTCTCGATTCGGTAGGGGGCCAAGCGGCACGAGCCGGTCTTCAGACGATCTGACCCGGCTCGTATTCGATGACGGCGCCGCGATAGCCGAAGACCTTCTGCAGCACCCTGACGAAGGCCGGGGAATGTTGCCGCACGTACCACTGGTCGGCGGCCCGGCGCGCACCGAGCGCATAGCTCGGGTAGGGATGGATGGTGTCCGAGAGCCGTCGCAGCGTCACACCGCCGCGCATCGCCACGGCGTATTCGCTGATGAGCTCGCCGGCGCCGGTGCCAAGGACATCGGCGCCGAGGATCCTCCCGCTCCGGCGCTTGGCGTAGACCTTGATGAGCCCGATCGTCTCGCCCTCGGTGACCGCGCGGTCGATCTTGCGGTACGGGAAGCGGTAGACCTCGTACGCTAGACCCCGCCTCGTCAGCTCCGCCTCGCCCGCACCTAGGTGGGCCAGCTCGGGGTCGGTGTAGGTCGTCCAGGGGACGCGCGCGACGTCGACCTTCATCGGTAGGCGCAAGAGTGCGTTCGTCGCGGCCACCTTCGCCATGTGCTCGCCCATATGCGTGAATTGGTAGCGGCCGGTGACATCCCCCACCGCGAAGATGTGGCGGATATTGGTACGGCAACGGTCGTCGACACGGATCCCTCGGTCGGTGTAGTCCACACCGGCCGCGCCGAGGCGCAGCCCGTCGAGATTGGGCCGGCGGCCCGTCGCCACCAGCAGCGCATCCGCATGGACCACGCGCGGCGCTGGGTCCCCGGCCGCGGCGACCTCCACGGCGATCCCGTCGTGCGCCCGGGAGACGCGCTGAACCGTCGCGGGCATCTCATATCGCACGCCCTCGGCAGCCAGGGCCTCCTGCAGCATCCTCGCCAGCTCCTCATCGTCGCGGGGCAGGATGCGGCCGGCCCCATTGATGACCGTCACCTCGCTGCCCAGACGACAGAACGCCTGGGCCATCTCCGTGCCGATCGGCCCGCCGCCGACGATGGCGAGGCGCCGCGGCAGCCTGTCGATCTCGAACAGGCGCTCGTTGGTCAGGTAGTCCACATCGGCCAGGCCCTCGATCGGCGGCACGAAGGCGCTGGCCCCGCACGCAATGATGAAGAAGCGTGCGCGCACCCGCGACGTCCGGTCTCCTTCTGTGATCTCGATCGTATGCGGGTCGCAGAAGGCCGCGTCGCCGTGGCGAACCTCCACGCCCATCGCCTCGTAGAGCTCGGGCCGATCCGCGTCGTCGTAGACGCCTTCACGGATTGTGCGCAAGCGCCTCATCAGCATAGCGAAATCGATCGCGAGCTCCTGGTCGACCAGGCCATAGCGGGAGCTGTGGCGGATCTGATGGGCGACCTTCGCGCTCTTGAGCAGCGTCTTGCTCGGAACGCAGCCGGTCCAGGTGCAGTCGCCGCCGAGCCGGTGCCGCTCGACCATCAGCGTCCGGGCGCCCAGGCTGGCGGACACGCCCGCGGCCGTCAGGCCCGCCGCCCCACCACCGATCACGATCATGTCGAGCTCGTAGGCCATCGCGAAACCTCCACGTGTTGATCCCTGCCCCTTGACCACGCCGCTCAAGTGTCAGGATTTTTTACAACTGCCGCCCATCGTCTCGGCAGCACCGCCGATCCGGTCCGCGACCCCGACTACGGCTCTTAAGAGGACTGGCATTGACTCCGCAATCATCTGATCTGTAAAGATTATCCCCGCTTGTCGGGTGACGCCCGCACAGCCCCGTCGCGCGCGTCGGCCGTGGTCGAGCGCACCTGCTTGCCCTCGGCCAGGGACGCGGCCGCCGCTCTATCGCGCGCTCCCGGAGACGGAGAAGCCGGCCCCGAGCCGGATTTGGACTCGGGAGTGTCAGCTTTTTTTCCAGTTGGCGCCTGCTCATCGTTGATAATCGTTTCCGAGCCGGTTAACCGGGCTATAACGCGCTGATTCTTGGTACCAGAAGAAAATCTGGCACGGCGCATGCTGGCCCTTAGAGCGAGATCGGAGTTCTCACACGATCCAACCGCGTTCGACAACCCATAGTATTAGAGGAGAGATTGACATGAAACTTCAGCAAACGGCCCTCGCCATCGCCGTTGCGGCGATGGCGGGCGCGGCAGTCGCCCAGCCCACGATCACCTTCACGCTGCTCGAGGCGCGCTGGTCGAATGCGCAAGGCGGCAATGGGATCTCTTACCTGCCAGATTCTGATGCGCCTAGTACCGCTGGCGATTTCGTGACGTACCCAGGCGAGGCCGTGGTCCGTTGGGGCCTTCTCGGAAACACGGGTACAGGAGACCAGCAGTCCGGCTACCGCTTCGCGCCAGAAAACACCGATTTGGTCGTCGACCCAGAGGGTCTTCCGCCGGGTGTCACGCCGACGGTCTTCGGCACCTTCACGCATGAGAACTTCCCGATCAATCGAGGCACCGGTATCTCGGCGGTGACCCTCGACCTCCTGGGGACAGTCGAGTACACGCCGGACACGGCCGGCTTCGACTCTGTGAATGCCCTGGCTCCGGTGGACGTCGTCTTCTCCTACCTCTTCTCTCACACCGAGACGCCAAACAGAGACACGCCTGAGGAGTGCGAGAACCAGGAGCCCGGCGATCTCAACGACCCGCCCTGCGCGGACATCGTCACCGTCACCAGCGAGCCGACAACCGATGAGGCGGTGTTTAACGTCGGCACGATCGACGGCCAGGCCGTCACCGATACGGTCGAACTGGTTTACAGCGCATTCAGCCAGAATCAGGACTTCAGCACGTCCTTCGATCCCTTCTTTTCCCAGGAAGGCCAGGAGAATTCCGCCTTCGTAGGGTTTAACTTCACCGTCGCAAGACAGGTCGAGCCAGCGCCTATCCCGGCCCCGCTCGCACTATTGAGCGCGGGTCTGTTAGGTCTGGCCTGGGCTCGCCGCCGGACATAGCCGTCATCCACCCACGCGGACCGGCCCCTCCGAGCCGGCCCGCGTGGACCAAGCCGGGGGAGGGCAGCGTCTTCCCCCGGCCTTCCGGACACAGCCTCACCCGACCGGATCGACATTCGCGGCCGCCCGAATTCACCCCCGCGACCCAAAACGATCCTCGTCGCAGCCTGCCAGCCCCCGCCCTCCGAGCCTTGTTTTCGACACCGGCGCATCTCCGACCGGTCAGTCCCGGTC
The DNA here is from genome assembly GCA_964583605.1 of uncultured Chromatiaceae bacterium. Classification (GTDB taxonomy): domain Bacteria; phylum Pseudomonadota; class Gammaproteobacteria; order Chromatiales; family Chromatiaceae; genus CAZOWL01. Next base: position 159,370 of record CAZOWL010000001.1, read on the forward strand.
CTGCTAACCTCAACAGATCTATTGAACCGCGATGACTGCGGCGATGCCGGCCAGCGACTCCAGCGCCTGTCGCCGGCCGCATCCGGGAAGATCTGCCAACGGCACCATCGCCGACAGCCCGTCGCTTATCGGCCCGGGCGGTCGCTGTGGCGACCGCCCGGCACATCTCTCGCCGCTCAGGCCAGCTAGGCCCGCAGATCGGCCCCCTGATTCCGCTGGCGCAGAAGGCTCATGCGCCCTCCTCCCCAACCTCAGGCCGCCGCCGGAACAGGGTCCCACCGCAATCGGCACAGGGCGGGATCCGCCCGGCCTTGATGAGGTGCGTCTCGGCGCCGCACTGATCACAGATCAGGGTCCCGGGTCCGGTCACCTCGCCCGCCTGATACAGGCTCAGGAGGCGCGCGCTCTCGGCCCACTGCGCGAGGTTCAGACTGGTCTGGTCGGCAACGCGCGCGAACATGTCGAGCATGCGCTGCTCCATCAGCTCCAGGTCGAAGCGCCACCAATCACGCAGGTCCTCGCCGGTCTCGGCGATGTAGTGCGCGGCATCCTTGATGTCCCGCTCGATGTACTCCGAGACCTTGTTGGCCTCCTCGCGGGTCAGCTCACCGAGCTCGACCATCTGGTCGCGCACCTTGCCGAGCATCTCGCGGAAACGCGGCGCGGACTCCTTCTGCGTCTGCTCGATCCAGTCGTGGGTGCGTTTGAGCATCTTCTCGTACGCGTCCACCAAGCGATCACCGGCATCGTGCTTATGGGATTCGGACATTTTGGCCTCCTCTGTTCGACGGCTCGACCCCGTCCAGATACATCGAAGATTCGAGCATAACCTCAGCAAACCAAGAGGCAGAACGAGCGCAACGAGGCCCGCTCGCCCCGCTGGCGGATCAGTCGAGGCGCCCCTTGATCCACCCTTCTATGAGGCGCTTCTTCGTCCACCCTACCGTGAGCACACAGCGTAGAGTACGCATCGCGTACCCTCCAACGCCAACATTCATCTTGCGTAGTGCCCCAGCCGCCGCCTGATCCTTATTATGAAGCTCGCGCACCACGTTCGCTCCCTCGTCCTCTTGGAGAGGGTAGGGGTGAGGGCCTCACATCTCGCCCATGGTCCCCTAGGAGCGATCTCGGGCAAGCGCCCCCAGTTAAAGTGTGCGCCAAGCGAGCGGAATCGCAACCTCGTCCCGATAGGCGGCCCGCGCCGGCCGCCCCGACCACCAACGCTTCGCGGCCTGCCTGCGCTACAATCCGCACCCGGCGAAGCACGAGACTCGCCGGCACAGCGCATCCCATCGGATAATGGGCGCATGAGGATCATCACCGCACGAGACTACGACGCGGCCGCGCGTGCGATCCGCCGGGTCGAGCCAGGGCCCCGGCGCAGCACCTTGGATACGCATAATCTCATCCGGCTCGCCACGCTGGCGGCATCGAGCCACAACTCGCAGCCGTGGCGGTTCCGCATCGCGCGGGACCGGATCACGATCCTGCCCGATTATGCGCGCCGTTGCCGGGTCGTCGACCCGCAAGACAGCCATCTCTTCAAGAGCCTCGGCTGCGCCGCGGAGAACCTGGCGCTGGCCGCCGCCGCGCAGGGCTTCGATACCGATGTCAGCTACAATCCCACCGTCGATGGCGTCGTGATCGAGCTCGAACGCTCGGCCTGGGCCAGGCCGAGCGAGCTGGCGACCGCGATCACGCACCGCCAATGCGTGAGACGGCCCTACGACGGCCGCCCGCTCGGCCGCGCCGAGCTCGCCAAGCTGACCGGCATCGGCCGCGGCAGCCGTGCCGAGACCATGATCCTGGTATCGGACGCCGCCAAGGCCTCGGTGATCGAGCTCGTCACGCAGGGCAATTCCTTGCAGTTGACCGATCGGGCCCATCGCCGCGAGCTCGTCTCCTGGATCCGCTTCAATAACCGCCAGGCCCTGCGCCGCGGCGATGGCCTGTCCTCGCGAGCCAACCGCCGCCCACCTCTGCCGGCCTGGCTCGGCTGGGCGCTGGCCAAGCCACTGCTCGACCCCGAGGCACAATCGGCGCGCGACGCCAAGCAGATCCGCAGCTCGGCCGGACTGGCCGTCTTCATTGCAGCCGACGACGACAAGGCGGCCTGGGTCGACGTCGGTCGCGCCTACCAGCGTTTTGCGCTGCAGGCGACGGCGCTGGACATCCGCACGGCCTTGCTCAATCAGCCGATCGAGGCACGCCCCCTGCTCCCGCAGTTCGAGGATTGGCTCCAGCTCAAGGGCGAGCGGGCAATGCTGATGGCGCGCTTCGGCCACGGTCCCAAGGCCCCCTTCAGCCTCCGCCGGCCGGTCGAAGACGTCATCGTCCAGGACGATCGCGGGTCGCAACGTGGCTGATTCGTTGCCAATGCCGCGGTCACGCGTGCGCTCGGCCACGGGCCTGCTTGAGGCACTCCGATGCGTGAGGTGTGCCGTGCCACTGCTGCTCGTCCTCGGCCTCGCCGGATGCGGTGAGCCGGGCGACAAGGCGCTCGAGATCAGCGGCCCGACGATGGGCACCTACTATTCGGTGAAGGTCGCGCGCCCCCCGGCTGGACTCACGACCGAGACGCTACAGGCCGGTGTCGAAGAGGTGCTAGACGGCGTCATCGCTGAGATCTCGACGTACGAGCCCACCTCGGAGCTCTCCCGCCTCAATCTCAACCCTGCGACCGACTGGGTGGGGATCTCAGCCGGACTGCACCGGATCATCGAGCAGGGCCAGCGCATCAGCGCGCTGAGCGGTGGCGCCTTCGACATCACCGTCGGCCCACTGGTCAACTTGTGGGGCTTCGGCCCGGACCCGCGCCCCGGAGACTTGCCGGGTGATGCGGCGATCGCCGCCGCACGCGCGCGGGTCGGCTACGAAAAGCTTCATCTGCGCGACGGGCCGCCGCCGCAGCTCAAGAAGCAGCGCGGCGACCTCTACATCGACCTCTCGGCCCTCGGCGAGGGCTATGGCGCTGCGGCGATCGCCCGTTACCTTGAGCGCCGCGAGATCGCCAACTATCTCGTCGCCATCGCTGGGGCCATCCGCGTCAAGGGGCGCAACGCCGATGGGGCGCCGTGGGCGATCGCGATCGAGGAGCCGACGCCGGGCCGGCGGACCGTCCATCGGATCATCCGGATGAGTGACGGCGGCCTCGCGACCTCAGGCGATTACCGCAACTTCTTCGAGCATGACGGCCAGCGTTTCTCCCACGCCATCGACCCCAAGAGCGGACGGCCGGTGACCCACCGCCTCGCCTCGGTCACCGTGATCGATCCAGATGTGATGCGCGCCGACGGCCTCGCGACGGCCCTGATGGTGATGGGCGAGGACGCCGGGCCGGCCCTGGCCGAGACCGAAGGGATTCCGGCCTACTTCATCGTCCGCGAGGAGGCCGGGCTGCGCGTCAGGATGACGACCCCCTTCCGCCGCTATCTGGCCGAGTAGCTGGATTCCGCGGCACGCGCCGCCCAGGGCCTGGACCCTCAACGCACTGCCGACTATGCTCGGGGCCCAACACCGGGCCTGACACGCCCCATTTCGAGACCCGACCTTGATGCCCAAGAACCCATCTCTACCGCGCCGCGCCCCGAAGCTTGGTGGTTCACGCGCGTCGCCCCCCCGACCTTTGCCTGCCCCCACGGCTGGCGTCCGGCTGCAGAAGGTGCTGGCCGATCTCGGCCTCGGCTCACGACGCACGATCGAGGGCTGGATCGCCGAAGGCCGTGTGCGGGTCAACGGCCACCCGGCGAAGCTCGGCGACCGGGTGACCCACTCGGACCGCATCCGCGTCGACGGCCGGGAGATCAAGCCGCTCCGCAGCGTGGCGACCGCCGCCATCCGCCATCAGGTGATTGCGTACAACAAGCCCGACGGCGAGATCGTCACGCGCCGTGACCCCGATGAGCGCCCGACCGTCTTCCGCCGCCTGCCACGACCCAGGGACGGCCGCTGGATCGCCATCGGCCGTCTCGATCTCAACACGTCCGGACTCATCCTGTTTACGACCAACGGCGAGCTGGCCAATCGGCTGATGCATCCCTCGCGCGAGATCGAGCGGGAGTATGCCGTGCGGATCCTGGGTCCGGTCGCCCCCGACGTGCTCGAGCGACTGGCCGAGGGCGTGACGCTCGACGACGGTCCGGCCCGCTTCGACTCGATACGAGAGGCAGGCGGCCAGGGCGCCAATCGTTGGTTCCACGTCGTGCTTCACGAGGGGCGCCACCGCGAGGTGCGCCGCCTGTGGGAGGCCGTCGGGTGTCGGGTCAGCCGGCTGATCCGGGTGCGCTACGGCAATGTCACGCTCGGGCCGCGTCTGTTCACGGGGCACTGGCGCGCACTCGATGACACCGAGCTCAACGCCCTGATGGCCCTGGCCGGGCTCGCCCCGCCGCGGCGCCGCACGCTGCGTCCCCGCCCTCTCCCTGGATCGCGCTCGGGCGCGGCTGCGAGCCGCGCCGAACAGCCGACAAGGCGCTCAGCGCAGGCCTCGGCAGGGCACAGCGTACCGAAGCGGCGCCCGCGATTGGGCATTGCGAAAACGGCTAAGCGGCCAAAATAGACTGGCATGGTCAAGATCTCAAACGGGCCGCGGTTGTGATGAGCCTCGACATGCTGACGGGACTCGTCGTCCTCGCCGTGCTGTTCGCGGTGGAAGGTGCGATGCCTTTCTACGAGGACCGCCGCGGGCGCGTTCGCCACGGTCTACGCAATCTGGCGCTGGCGCTCGCCAGCGGCGCGGTCGGTGCCGCGCTCGCGCCGCTCCTGTTGCTCGCAACCGAGCTGGCCGCCGGGCATCGCTGGGGCCTGAGCCACTGGTTGGGTCTCGACCCGCTCTCCACGGTTGTGGTCACACTCGTACTGTTCGACCTGTGGATGTACGCCTGGCACCGGGCCAACCATGAGATCCCGTTCCTGTGGCGCTTCCACCGCGTGCATCACACGGACCCCGAGATGGACAGCACGACCGCGCTGCGTTTCCATCCGATCGAGATCCTGCTGTCGAGCCTGGCAAATCTCCCCGTCCTGGTCCTGCTCGGCATGAGCTTCGAGGCGTTCGTGCTCTACAAGGCGTTGATGGTCGCCGTGATCCTGTTCCACCATAGCAACGTCGCGGTCTCCGACGGCATCGATCAGGGCCTGCGCAGGGCCATCGTGCCCCCGTCGATGCACCGCGTACACCACTCGGTGATCGAGGGCGAGCGGAACACCAACTACGGTACCATCTTCTCGTTCTGGGACCGCCTGTTCGGCACCTTCCGGCTGACCGACGATGCGCACGCGATCCGCTTCGGCACCGGTCAATTCGACGGCCCCGATTGGCGGCGGCCAACACGCCTGCTGATGCTCCCTTTCGTTCACAGCCCGGAGCCAGCCTCGGTCCGTGCGAGGTGAACGGGCGGATGAGCACGGCTGCCATCGGCTACACCGACGGCGCGAGGAGCTGATGCCGCCATGAGTACCCTGTTTCACCTTATCTTGCATGCTCAGAGCCGGGCCCCGGCGGCGAGGCTAGGCACAGCCCGCCGGGAATAGCCAGCCCTATTGCCAAGGGCTGTAACGACGCCTCGCCGCCGGGGCGCGAAGGGGCCATCTGCAGCGTTGCGCGGGCTTGAAATCGGGCCCGCTATTCCTGCGCCCGCGCGCCTTGCATCTGACCCCTTCGCGCCCCGCTGAGAACGCAAGATAAGGTGAAACAGGGTACTAGGCTTTCCCGGCTGGGATCCGGCATGCATTGGGCTGCGATAGGTCTGGCCATGACGCTGGCCCTCCCGGCCTGCACAGGCGTGCTGCGTCATCAGATCGAGCCCGGCCAACCTACTACCCAGCTGGCCATCGCCAACAGTGGAGGGCCGAGCTCATCAGCACTTATCAGGCTCGGCGAGATCCGAGGGACTCGCGGTTGCCGCCTGCAGTACCTCCTCTATGCCCCGACCGCGAAGGCAAATGCAGCCGATCCGCTCGTTGTGCTCGGCCACGGATTCTTGCGCAGCTTCGAGCACATGGACCAGCACGCCCGGAGCCTGGCCGCCGCGGGCTACCGCGTCGCCTCGGTCAGATTCTGCAACTCCAGCATCTGGGACGGTCGTCACCAGGCGAACGGGCACGATATGGTCGCCATCGCCGACGCCCTCGGGGCGCAGCGCGTGGCCTACGTCGGCTTCTCGGCCGGCGGGCTCGCAGCCCTGATCGCCGCTCGAGAAGACCCAAGGGCACTCGGCGTCGTCGCACTCGACCTCGTCGACCGCAACGGCATTGGCCTCACCGCGGCGCGGGAGCTCGACCGACCTCTGATCGGCCTGGTCGGCCCGCCCTCGGAGTGCAACGCCGGAAGCAACGGGCTCCCAGTCCTCGCCGCCAACCGGCATTCACAGATCCATCGTTTCCCCGAGGCCAGCCACTGCGACTTCGAGGCCCCAACCGATTGGCTCTGCCGGCGCATCTGCGGCGAGCGCCCCGGGAGCGCACAGCGCCGCCGTCAAATACTTCAAGCCACGACGACGGCCGTTGCCTCCCTATGTCCGGCCAGAGACCAAAACGGAGCCAGGCGGTAAGACACAACTCGCCCTCCACCGCCGCGGAGCCTCTCGGACCGGTTTCAGTGCAAACTCTCGACTCCCTTCAGCGTGATTGTCTTCTCTTTCTCAAGCGTTTTGAATTTCCCGCTTGGATGCAGTGGAAAACCGTCAACAAAAACGATATTGAGTGGCTGGAAGTATGCGCCCAGGTCATTCAATAAATCGCTTTGGCAGCGCCCTCTGCTCTCCAGCGTATCCTGGAACAATTGAATTCTAAATTCGATCTTACCTGTGGCGGTTTGAACGACTTTATAACGGCGGATGTACATATAATTGTTGATGAAATTGCGAAAGAACTGCCAATTAAACTTTCGTCCCCCATACTCTATCACATCTTCAATTCTGCCCATCACTCTGCCGAGCAAAGGGAGTGTCCGTCCACACGCGCATTGTGTCTGTTCCGGAAGCAAAATGGTATCACCCTGATCATAACGAATGAATGGCATAAGGTAGTTGTCAAGATTGGTCGCAATCAGACTTCCTTCCTTGCCGCCTTCTGGCGACGCGTGGACATTGTGAATATTTACCAATGCGCTTGCCATCTCAACATGAAGATTCGATGGATAGACGGGACAAGACCAAGCGATGCTTCCGATTTCCATGGAGCTGTAGATCTCTAAGGTAGGGCAGCCATACGCCTCCCGAAAGAACTTACGATGCTCTGCTGTCAGCACTTCGCCGCAGGATACGATAAAGCGCGGCGACAATCCGCCACCCCGTCTCTTCAATTCTTCACCGACTATTTCTAACGAGGAGCGCATGCCGAGCAGTACATCACAAGGCTCACCTTGCAGGCGCGCCGCGATCTGGTCGGGATCGTCGAGTATCGAAACCAATGTGCGCCGGAATAATCCGAATTTCTGCAGTAGCGAATGAGTCAATTGGATATCAGGACGCCAAAGTCTGACCGTGACATCCAACGGGGAGTAACCCCAATCGAGAAATAACCTAACGCCTTTTAGCGATTCGATAAGGCTGTTCGTCTGCGTGCTCCAGATCTCCGTGGGCTCCCCAGTCGAGCCGCTGGAGCGGTCTTTGTGGGGTTCCTTGCTTGCCAGTCGCGCATCTATTCGATCCTTTAGGGGAACGCTTCGAATCATCCCCTTCGTGATTACGGGGACCTGCTCAATATCGTCGTACGTCCGGATCGATGCGGGGTCAAATCTGTGTGAGTGATATAGATCACGGTAAATGGGAATCCGTTGATATGCATGTCTGACCAGGCGCTGAAATCGCTGGAGTTGATAGTCGTGAAGCTTTTCTACGGGAGTGTACTGTAGCGTCCTTAAACGTCGCCAAGCTGCAAACAGCTCCCAATAATTAATCATAGGGGTCCTCTTCCGCGCATTGCGCCAGCGCTTGGTTATTTGATTAGCATAGCCGCAGCCCGCCATGCGGCGCTCACGCTCACGCCGTGCACGGCTTAAGCGGGATATGCCGCGCCCTTGGCTATGCCGCGTGACGGCTAGATACCGGCGTCACAACAAGCTTTTTGATTCACCCGCGGGGCATAGTGCCACCGGACGATCCCCACCAGTTTCAATTTGAGTCCTATTCTAATCGGACCTGAACGCGGCTGGATCGGCCCTGGCCGTCGACAACTGCGAGGGTCGTGAAGCCGGGGCCGTCGGGGGCCCATGTGCGGATCCGGCTGAGCTCCGCCCGCGCAATGGGTACACCGTTGGCGTACCAGAGGAACGGCGGCGCTCCATTGCGCACCTTGAGCACCAGCTCACGCATGCCACCTTCGCCAGACCCGAGCTCGACCCGGGCCCCATCCGGCGGGAAGGCGATCTCGGGAGCGGCGACCGCCGCGGAGACCTCGAGACCAGACCGAGACACGCGCTGCAGCGGTGGTGGAAGATCGGCTGTCGCGGCGATCAGGACGTCGGGTGGCGGACCGGGAAGCGGCTGATGCCCACCGAGACATGCAAAGGCATCGATGAGGATCGGCGCCGCGGCATCGATCCCCGCAAGACCGGGCACCGCGGCGCCGTCCGGGCGTCCCACCCAGACGCCGACGACGTGCCGACCGTCGAAGCCGACCGCCCAGGCATCGCGATAGCCGTACGAGGTTCCCGTCTTGTACGCGAGCGGCCCGGGCGAGCTGTTCACCGGGGCTGGCGAGCCGGCGAGGATCGCACCGACATACCAGGCGGCGCGCTCATCGAGCACCCGTGTCATCGCGTCGCCGAGCGGGCGATCGAGCGACTCGGTGAGCGTCACCGCCGTGCCACCGCGCGCGATCGCGGCATAGAGGCGAACCAGGTCGGTCAAGCTGATACCGACACCCCCCAGGCCAATCGCCAGCCCTGGCGGGGAGCGGTCTGGCAGCACCGGGGTCGTGCCGGCGCGCCGCAGCCGGGCCACGAGGCGGGCCGGTCCGATCGCCTCGAGCAGGGTCACGGCGGGGACATTCAACGAGCCCTGCAAGGCCTCGCGGACCGTAACGGTGCCCCGGAAGGTACGATCGAAGTTGGTCGGCACATAGCCGGCGAAACCGATCGGCCGATCCTCGATCAGGCTCTCCGGGTGAGCCAGGCCCAGCTCGAAGGCCAGACCGTAGATCAGTGGCTTCAGCGTCGAGCCGGGCGAGCGCACCGCGTGGGTCATGTCGACGAACCCCTGACGCGCCCGATCGAACGGCGCCGCCGCCCCGACCGCCGCGAGGATCTCGCCACGGCGGTGCTCGGCGACCAGCAAGGCGACCGAGACGCGCGGACCGAGCCACAGCGCCCGCTCACGGGCCACTGACTCGAGGCGCCGTTGGAGTCGCGCGTCGATCGTGAGCCGATACACGCCGCGCCCCGACTCGGTGCGCACCCGCCGCTCGGCCATATGGGCGGCGAGCATGGGGAACGGCCGCCGCTGCCAGGGCACCGGCTCGCGCCGCGCCGCATCGGCCTCGCCGGGGCCGATCAGACCGAGGGCGGCCGCGCGGGCCAGCACCCGATCGCGGGCCCGACGCGCGGCCACTGGGTGACGCTCCGGACGACGCGCCTCGGGGGCCTGCGGCAGCGCGACGAGCAACGCGGACTCTGCGACCGTGAGCCGCCGCGGCTCTCTGCCGAAATAGGCCAGGCTCGCACTCCGCACCCCCTCGAGATTGCCGCCGTATGGGGCCAGGCTCAGATAGGCCGACAGGATCGCGGCCTTGTCTGCGCGGCGCTCCAATGCGAGCGCCGCCATGGCCTGATGGACCTTGCCGGGGAGCCGCCGGGTCGGCTCGCCGGCCAGGAGGCGCACGAGCTGCATCGTGATGGTCGAGGCACCGGAGACGACACGGCCTTCGGTCAAGCCCTGCCAGAGCGCGCGCACGACGGCAAACGGGTCGACGCCGGCGTGGTCGTAGAAGCGCCGATCCTCCCAGGCCAGCAGCATGGCGACGAAGCGAGGATCGACCTCATCGAGCGTCACCGGCAGACGCCAAACGCCATCGGCCACCGTGAAGGGCCGCAGCAGCCGCCCGTCGCGATCGAGCACGAGCGGCGAGACCGGGAATGTCAGCGCCGGCGGGTCGATCGTCGCCGACAGAGTCCGCGAGGCGAGATGCCAGGCCGCACCGGTGGCGATCGTGAGCAGCAAGGCGAGCCCGACGAGAGACGACCGGCGCACATCGAGGCCCGTGGCTTGGGCTTCCGCGGATTGCCCTCGCGTCCCAGCCGGGCGGGGCCTACGGAGAGCCACCATCCGGCCGACCAGACGCGGCCTGCACCACGACCTCGCCGGTCTCAGTCCAGCCCCGTTGGGCGGGCCGGTACATGTCCTCGACGCTCGCCGGCGGGTGAGCGAAACGACCGGGCGAGACGGCACGGACGCGATAGGCGAGCTGGAACCGCGCCGGATCCTCGGCCTGGCGTTCGAGGGCGGCGATGAACCGATCCGTCCTGAATTCCTCGTGGGCCGGCACGGCGCTCAGATCGAGCCAATTGAGCTCGGCCAGGTCGCCGGCCTTCAGAAGATGCGGGTTGTCGATCTCGAAGCCGGCCGGCAGTGGATCGTCGACGATCAGACGCGCGGCCTGCGGTCGGTCGGCCTCGATACTCAGCAGGATCACCAACCGCATCCCTTGCGCAACCCGCGTCGGGTCGACGGTTTGACCGTCGAGGGCATAGTAGGCGCGCGTGATCCGGTAGCCGACGCCGCCCGCCGGTGTTGGATCGCGCGGCGTCCCCTTCTGCGTGACGACCGCGATCAGCGGACGACTGCCACCGTTCGTGACCGAGAAGGGCCCCAGGGAGAAGACCGCATCGTCGAGCCGACGGTAAAGAGGGCCTTCCCAAGGCCTTCCCAGCACCTCCAGACGCGGCGCCGCCGCGCCCCGCGTCAGTGCGTGTGCGGCCAGCAGCAGCCAGGCCTGCTCCTGCGTGCTGGTCTCGGGATGCAATGCGAGCCCCGCGGCGAGACGCTCGGCCAGCGCCGTCAGCGCATCTGGCCGGCCGCCCACCTCGGCGAGGAGTGTCAGGATGGCGGCCGTGTCGCGCAGCTCGGAGCCATAGTCAGGCCGCCAGCCACCCCGGTCATCGCTCGCGTCGAGCCGCGCCATGGCCGAGTCGAAGGCGGCATCGGCCCGAGTCGTCTCGCCATAAAGGGTCAACGCCGCGCCGAGCTGGGCCCGCGCCAACGGCGTCGCAAAGCGCTCCAGCTGGGCCGTGGCATAGTAGCGCAGGTCCCCGATGATCGCCTTTCCATTGCGCGCCAGCACATACAGGGCGTAAGCGACGTCTTCGCCACCGCCGTCGAACTCACCGGCATAGGCGAGCCGATTGCCGAGGTTCTCGAGTGCCGCCTCGAAGGCCTTCGCCGGCACCTCGTAGCCCTCCTCGCGGGCACGGGTCAAGAAGTCACTGATGTAGGCGTCGAGCCAGAGGTCCCCGTCTCCCGGCCGCCAAGCGCCGAAGCCGCCCTCGGCGGATTGCTTGGCGAGCAGGGCCGTCACGGCGTCCTCAACACGCTCGGCGGCCTCCACCGCTCCGGGGAGGCCCGCATCCAGTGCCAAACGATCCAGATAGAGCAGCGGCAGCGCACGACTCGCCACCTGCTCGGCACAGCCGTAGGGATAGCGGTCCAGCGCCCGGACCAGGCCCGGCAGATCCAATCCGAGTGTCCCACTGATGGAGACCGTGACCTCGCGGCTCTCTGGCAGCAGATCGGCGAGGTCCTTGCTCCCCAGTGTCAGCGTGTCCCCTGGCTCCAGCGGGGTCAGGTCCCGCTCGGTGACAGGCGGTCTGTTGTCCCGCACGGCCAACGTCAGCGATTTGCGCAGGACCTCCCCCGCATGCGTCTTCAAGTAGACAGACAGCTGCGCGTCGCCCGATGAGGGGGCCGAGATAGGGACCTCGGTGACGACCCGCGTGTCCGGGGCCAACACGACACGCTGGCTGACCTGCGCGGGATCGAGCTGCACATGGCCATGATCGCTCGTGATACTGAGCGCGGCGTCGCCGCCTTCACCCTCAAGCTGGGTGAGATCCAATCTCAGTCGCGACTCGTCGCCAGGGGCTAGGAACCTCGGCATCGCGGCCTCGATGACGATCCGGTCGCGAACCACCAGATCGCGGATGGCATGGCCAACGCCGTCTTCCGACCAGGCCATGGCCATCAGGCGCACCGTCCCGTTGAAGTCCGGTAGCTCCAAGGACACCTTCGCGCGACCCTCGGCGTCGACCCGCTGGATCCCTGAGAAATGGGCCATCAGGGTCTCTGTCGGAGGCGGCCCCGTGAGACGAATGGCCAAGGCATCGCCGCCGCTGCGGATCGTCCCCGGCGCCCCCTGCATCCGGTCGATGAGTTGGCCATAGAGATCGCGAAGCTCGACCCCGAGCTGCCGCTGGCCCAGGTACCAATCATCCGGCGCCGGAGGTGTATAGCGGGTGAGATTCAGGATACCCAGGTCGACAGCCGCCAGCGTCACGTAGGCCTCGGCGCCCGCGGGCAGGCCATCGAGAGCCAGCGCGACCTCGAGCGGCCCGCGCGGGCGGGCCGGCTCTGGGGCCTGGAGCTGCACCGCAAGCCGCCTGTCACCCGCATCGACCCCGGCCCAGGCCAGGCCGATCGCCCGTCCCGGCATGCGCTTGGCGTCGAGATCCATCGGTCGGTACAGGAATGCGGCGATGTAGGTCCCAACCCCCCAGTCGTCGGTGACAGCGATCTCGGCCGTCGCGCCACCCTTCGGGACCACAAGCTCGGTCATCGAGATCAGCCGGTCATCGAGCACCAGCACCAAGGCCTGGCCGGCAAAGCGCGACCCGATATGGATGCGGGCCGTGTCGCCAACGGCGTAGGTGGACTTGTCGAGCGTGATTGGCACCAGGTCCGGGGTGTCGACCGAGGTCGGAGAGACATGCCAGCCGGCGTCAAAGGTCACGCTGGCCGGCAGCGCGGCATCTTCGGCGGCACGCACCTCGAGCAGGTACTCGCCCCAATCGACCTGCGCCTCGATGCGGGCCGGGCCCTCAGCGGTGACCGTGAGTTGCCCGGTGGCGACCTGTTCCTGGCTCACGATGGGCTCGTAATCCCAGCGGCCGTCGATGCGATACCACTGGAAGGTCCGGGTGATCTGAGACAGCGACCAGCGGACCTGATCGAGCGCGACACGCTCGCCCGAGATCCCGACACCAATCACCTCAAAGCCCGCGGTGCCCCCTTGCGCCACCTGCTCCCCAAACAGCGGCTTGATGCCGAGGCGCGAGGCCGGCGGCACCACCGGCCGCGCGATGCGGCGCTCGACGGGCCGGCCACCGGCATCGGCGACCTCAACGCGGATCTCGGCGACCTCTGGCTGCGACGACGGTGCCACCACCGGCAACCGTGGGTAGAGCCGCGCCCGGCCGAGCTGATCGGTCCGACCCGTCGCGATCGGCTCGCTGCGCGGCTCAGTCTGCTCTTCGGCGAGACCGAACTGGAAGCCCGGGCTCCCCTCGAGCTCTCTGACGGATCTCAGCACGGTCGTACCCGTCACCTCCAGCCCTGCGCCCGGCGCGCCATAGAGGAAGCGCGCCGCAACGGTCACCGGTGGAGGCTCGGCTCGAGCGACCGGACCTGTGGGCATCGCGAGCTCGAAGTCCAGGCGTTCCGGTTGAAAATCCTCGACCGCGAAGGGCGCTTCCGCCAGCGCCTGACCCTGGGGATCGCCGTAGGCCGCGACACGCCAGGTGCCGCGCATCGCCGTCGTCGGTAGCTCGACAGCCAGGACATGACCACCAAGCCCTTGGTCGTCGACGCGGGCGCGGGTGTGCTCGACACCATCAGGGCGCTTGACCACCAATGTCAGGGGCACATCTCGGACCGCCCGCCCCTGCAGGTTGCGCGTCAAGGCCGTGATCTGCACTCGCTCACCGGGGCGATAGACGCCGCGCTCGGTGACGAGAAAGACATCAAGCGGCCGCGGCGCAGGCCTCCCGGCGACGCCACGGTCACTGAGATCGAAGGGTGTCTTCGCCAGATCGAGGAAACCGTAGTCGCCCCCCGATTCCTCCGCGACCAGCAGCGCCGGCGCCTGACCCCCGGTGCCGCGCAGCAGGCCGGGGGCGATCCGCGCATAGCCCATCGCGTCGCTGACCGCTTCGGCCAGCACCTCATTGTTGCGGGCGATCAGGCGCAGCGCCACCCCCGGCATCGGCCCCGCCGTCGACAAGGCGCGCACAAAGACGTGGAGGCCATCGCGCCCGGAGAACGCGCTGAGGCCGATGTCCGAGACGACGAACCACTGGGTCGCGATCGCGTCCTCGTCATGGGCCTCGGTAGGCTGCGCGGTCAACACGTAGACGCCGGGCTCCAATCCCTCGATCAGCGATCCTACCGGCACCGCCGTGGTCAGGTCGCGGTTCAGCTCCGGCTCGACTGCGACGGTGCCGACCCAGATCTGCTCACCGGTCTGTTCCCGCAAGCGCCGCTGATCGTACTCCGATAGCGGGCCGAGAAAGGCCCCGTCGCCGACGACGCGGGCCAGCGACCGGTCACCGACCCGCAGCAGCTCGGCCTGGATCTCAGCTGTATTGACCGAGACCAACGGGATTGTCGCCGCCTCGCCCCGCGGCAGCACGTACGCACGGCCCAGGAAGCGCACCGACGGCCTGCGATCGCGCACATAGACCGACAGCTCCACCGGTCGGATGAGCTGCTCGCCGTCGGCAGCAGGCAAGCCGGCACGCACCTGGATCGGGTAGCGTTCGCCATGGCGCACTCCCTCGATACAGATCTGCTGCTCGTCGGCCTCGACGGCGAGCTCGGGGTACCCTGGCACCGCGACGAAGTCGGCGAGATCGGCGTGGTGCCGGGCGAGCGGTTGGGAGAGCTGCAGGCAGATGCGTGGGCTCGCGGCATCGGCCTCGACACGATGGTCGATGACACGGAAGCCATGACGGGCGACCAGGCGCTCGTGGCGCGCGCGCACGTCGGCATCGTCGACCAACGCGAGAGACGCGCGATGCGTGCGGATTGCCGCACGCCACATCGAGCGCGCCGCTAAGGCCTGCCCAAGCAGATCCAGCGCCAATGCGCGCGCCGCCTCGTCCTCAGCATGCACATAGGCATTGATTGCTGCCGCGCTAGCCTGCTCCTCGAGTCGCCGCTCGGCCTGCCGGTCCGACGCATCAACCGCCAGCGCCGAGCGGGCGATCCCCAGCCACAACGCGGCACTCTCCGGTGCGGCACGTGTCGCCAAGACGAAGGCATCCAGCGCGCGGGCCGGCCGGCCGGCCCCAAGGGCCTCCTGGGCACGGGCCACAAGGGCGTCTGCCGCCGGCGCCGGTCCAATCGGATCGCGATGGATCTCCGCGGCCAGGCGGCGGGCCTCGTCGATCAATCCCGCCGGCAGGAAGCTGAGCTCCGCGATCCGTGCTGCCTCCCGCTCGGCAGCCACACTCGGGAGCGCCATCGGCGCGAATCCCGACAGAACCAGGGCGGTGAGGGCCAGCCGGATCAGCGACCACCCGATGGCGAACATGGCGCGACTCCTTCAGCCGATCGATGCTCTCGAGTAAAGGCGACGGGGAGAGAAAAGGCAAGGATCAGATCCAAATCCGCTCACGCACCTTCAGCGCCACGTCCAAGGCCTTGAGACCCACATGACCGTCAACCAGAGGGCGCCGACGATCGCGCACACACTCGATAAACGCCCGCAGTTCTTCGTCGAGCGGTTTGACCGGCTCGACCTGGAGGCGCTGCCGGGTGATCTCCGGGCGCTCGGCCCCAGGGGCCAGCGTCGTCTCAGCGATGTCGAGCGTCTGCCCGATGAAATCGAGCGACAGATACATCCTCGGCTGAAAGACCCGAATGCGACGCATCTTGCGCTCGGAGACGCGGCTCGCGACGACGTTGGCCACGGCCCCGTTCTCGAGCTCGAGGCGCGCGCTTGCGATGTCGATATGCTCGGTCAAGACCGGCGTCCCGACCGCGGCGATCGCGCGGATGTCGGAGGTCACCAGCGAGAGAACGATATCGATGTCGTGGATCATCAGATCCGAGACGACGTCGACATCGGTGGCCCGCTCGACGAAACCGCCCATGCGCTGGGCCTCGATGTAGCGCGGTGCGGTGATGCGCCGCGCCAGCTCCATAATCCCGGCGTTGAAGCGCTCGAGATGGCCGACCTGCAGGATCGTCCCATGGCGCTCCGCCAAGGCGACGATCTCGGCACCCTCAGCCACCGTGGCGGCGATCGGCTTCTCAAGCAGCATATGGACGCCACGCCGCAGGAAGGGCGAGGCCACCGCGAGATGTGCCGTGGTCGGGACGACGACGCTCACGGCATCGACCCGATCGACCAGTCGATCGGGCTCACAAAAGGCCTGACAGCCTGCTTCGTCAGCCACGGCGCGGGCACGGCCCGCGTCGATATCCACCACGCCCACGAGCGCAACCTCCGGCATCCGCGCATAGATCAGCGCGTGGAAGCGTCCGAGATACCCGGCGCCGACAACCCCCACCCGGATCCTATCCCTCATGATCGACAGGCCCCTTGCCGTCCCTAGCTAAAACCGGGTGAAATCGACGCGGACCGCAACCGGGCGCATCGAAGAGATAGCCTGACCGTGAAAGTCGCGCGGTCGGCAGAGCGGCGGTGCAACGATGCCATGGCATCATTATCGACCAATCAGGGGCGGTTGTCTGCCACGCGCTTGGCGGCCGGGTGACCGCCGCGGCGCCGCTTTTGCTACTATTCCTGCCAGACTCCCATCCCCGATCTTGAGGGCACCCATGACCAGAGTAGACGAGATGTTGAATCAGATTAAGGTCAGTGTCCGGAGCGACTATTTGCCCGAGCAATCGGAGCCTGCGGCCAGTCGTTACGCCTTCGCCTATACCGTGACGATCGAGAACCGCGGCACACAGTCCGCGCGCTTGCTGGATCGGCATTGGATCATCACGGATGCCGATGGCCGCGTTCAGGAGGTCCGCGGTGAAGGAGTCGTCGGTGAGCAGCCGCGTATACGACCAGGCGAGAGCTACCGCTACACAAGCGGCGCCATCCTCTCCACTCCGGTCGGGAGCATGCAAGGCAGCTATGGCATGGTCAATGATGATGGCACACGCTTCGAGGCGTCCATCGCACCCTTTTCGTTGGCCCAGCCGGCCCTGCTGCACTGATTCGCAAACATCGGCAGAGCCCAGGGGTCAGCCCTGCCGGCTCGCCTTGCCATCCGTTTATTGCCGCACGAGCCGTACCTGAGCATGGCTACCTACGCATTCGGCGACATTCAAGGCTGTTACGACGAGCTGCGGCGGCTGCTCGACCGGCTCCAGTTCGACCCGGGCAAGGACAAGCTCTGGTTCGCCGGAGATCTGGTCAATCGCGGTCCAGAATCCCTGAAGGTTCTACGATTCGTCAAGAGCTTAGATGATCGCGTCGTGGCGGTGCTCGGCAACCACGACCTGCACCTGCTGGCATTGGCTGCCGGCCAGGGCAAGCGCCCCGACAAGAGCAACCTCGCCGACGTGCTCGAAGCCCCCGATCGCGACGAGCTGCTTGATTGGCTGCGCCGCCGTCCCCTGATGCATCACGACCCGCGCAAGGGTTTTGCGATGCTCCATGCCGGCCTGCCGCCGCAATGGGATCTAAGAAAAGCTCTCGCCTGCGCCCGGGAGGTGGAGGCCGCATTGCGCGACCCCGGCTATCCCGAGTTGCTCGCCGCGATGTACGGCGACGAGCCGCGCCAGTGGAGCGAGGGTCTCACAGGGCTCAGTCGCCTGCGTTTTAGCATCAACTGCTTCACGCGTCTGCGCTATTGCGAGCGCGACGGAAGTCTAGCGCTCAATGAGAAGTCCCTGCTCGGAAGCCAGCCCCCGGAGCTCTGGCCTTGGTTTCGGATCCCCGAGCGCGCCACTCGCAACGAGCGCATCATCTTCGGACACTGGTCGACCCTGGGCTACCATGCGGAGGAAAATGTCTGGGCACTCGATTCGGGCTGCCTCTGGGGAGGCCATCTGACGGCCATCCGCGTACGCCGCAAGAAGCCCATGGCCCCCGTGCAGCTCGATTGCATCGGCTACGTCAACCCGAATGACTCATAGGCACCGCCAGGCCTGATGACGGCGAACGCCTATTCAGCCGCCATGCTCATACATACCAGCACCGGCCAGGCCGAGCAGATTCCGCGTTTCTCTGGGTGACGCGATCGGTCGATCAAGAAGTTGCGCTCCCCCGATGAGGCGGCTGATCAAGGCAGCATTCCTAGCCAATGTCGTGCGCGCCGCATCCAAATACACATTGTCCTCAAGTCCCACCCTGACATGACCGCCAGCGGCTATGGCGATCGTATTGATGGGTAACTGAAACCCTCCCAGCCCCGCCGCCGACCAGATCGCGCCACTTGGTAGACTTTGAACGAGATGGGAAAGACTATGGATGTTGGCTGGCGCCGAGCTGATGCTGCCAAGCAGGAAATTGAAGTACTTCACCCCCCCTATCACCCGATGGCGCTCGAGGTAGCGGGCAAAATTGATCATGCCAGCGTCGAAGACCTCTAGTTCCGGCTTGATGCCGCGATCCTTCATGAGCTGCGCTAAGCGCTCGATCGTCGCCGGAGAATTGACGCTCGGCCCCGTACTGAAGTTCAGTGAGCTCAACGTCAGGCTCGCCATGTCCGGCTTCGCCTTGCCATCTAGATGCAATACAGCCGAGCGGAGCTCGAATGGAATCCCTCCGCGCCCCGAGGTCGTTGTGCAGCAGATGAGATCGGGGCGCTCTCGGCGAATGCCCAGGATGATCTGCTCGAATATCCTCGGATCCGACGTCGGCGTGCCATCGGGATTTCGGGCATGCAGATGGACGATGGACGCACCAAGGTCGTGTGCCTCAATCGCCTGCGCGATGATCTCCTCGGGGTGCACGGGAACATGAGGCGTCAAGCCCTTCTGCGGAACCATCCCCGTCAGACAAACGTTGACAATAAGTGGCTGATAGGGTGCCAACGGCGGCGGATCGTTGCCTTCGATGTACTCCTGACGATAGGCCTCACGAGCAGGCTGGTCATCGAAGAACTGACACAGGTCCGTCCGCAACGTGGCCCAGTGATCGATCGCGGGATCACCGAAGCTCATGACCTTCTTGACGTGACCTATCGGACGATAGCCGAAGTTCCTTTGATACCAGGCGATGACTTCCGGACGATCGGCATTGGTTATCATGACCCCGGCCCCGAGCGTGTAGGCTTCACGCATCCGGGCAATCTGCAGCGCCTTACCGATCCCAGAGCCATTTAGCTCTGGAAGCACACCGAGGAGCGTCGTCTTTGCCGTGCCATCACTTTGCAATCTGTAACCCGCTGCGCCGACGATCTCCGTGCCGCGAACGGCAACGAAGAAGCGGTTCAGATCGATCTCAGGCATCTCCGGCGAAGGGACATGATGCATATTCCAATGCCGCATCACATCGAGAATCCCAGCTTGATCGGCCGAGGTCGCTTTCCGAATACAGATCTCAGTAGGCAGCATAAGGCGGTAACTCGCTTCTCAAAATGGCAATCTACTTATCTTGATTGCGCACTCATCGGGCATCGCAATCGCCGATCCGCCGCACCGTCATGCACTAGCATTGCCTCTTCTGATGTCTCGCATGAGCAGCCGAGCCACTCCCATGATCAGTGCGTTGTGCAAAGAACATCAGCCCACCCACGGCATGCGCGATTAAGACCGAGCCAAGAGAACAGAAGCTCACGAGAAGGGCGATCTCCGGCGGCACCCCGAACGCGCCATAGAAGAGGACGAAGACCCCTTCACGCACACCGAAGCCACCTACCGTAATCGGCAGCGTCAAGACCAACACATTCAACGGAGCAATGAAGAGGTTCACCAGAAAGGGCAGATCGTATCCCAGAGCCTGCAAGAAGATCTGTCCCTGTATCGCGCCAACGACGTGGATCGCAGCAGATAACATTATGAGGGGCACCGCAACGCGGAGCGAAAATAGCAACTGCAACAACCCGGCCGGATCGACCGACCCGGGATCAGCCTGCACAGAAGGGGCGGGAAGTGCGTCAAGCGCTTTGTTGGCCAGCCGAGAGATCTTTCGCCAAAATGCAACCGCCAGATTCGAAAGCCAGCGGCTGCGCGGCCCGAGCCGCAGCGCGACCAGCAGTCCTATCCCGAGTGCAAGCGCCACATAGGCGAGCAGCATCGCCGAATCGAGCTCGGGCGACCAGTGCGTGACAGTCAGGAAAGGGAAGGTGACGGATACCAGCATGACGCACGAAAGCAGGGCCGTAATCTTCTCCACCGCCACAACGAAGGCGCCCCGCAGGTAGCGCCCCGTCTGGCGCCCGCCTAGGGCGACGCGATAGACATCCGAACCGAGGCTGCCCGGTGTGAAGACACCAAGGGCCAGACTGAGCCAATAGGCCCGAAAACTCTCGCCGGCAGTGAAGTGTGTGCAGCTGTAGGCTTGCGCCAGCCGATGCCAGCGCATGGCACCGGCATAGATTTTCACAAACACCGCGCTCCCCCCAAGG
Organism: uncultured Chromatiaceae bacterium; assembly: GCA_964583605.1. Lineage (GTDB taxonomy): Bacteria > Pseudomonadota > Gammaproteobacteria > Chromatiales > Chromatiaceae > CAZOWL01. The sequence goes on from CAZOWL010000001.1 coordinate 179,894, forward strand.
CCAATGAGCCAGAGGTTGGCGCGCGCCGCGATCTCAATCAGTCGCTCAAGATCGAGCTGTTGGAAAACCAGGTACAGGATCAGCGGAGGCAAACCCCAATACGCGGCGAGCCGAAGCTTGCGCAGCAGTTCGCGTATCTCGAGCACTAGCCTAATGGCCTCCCGAGCTGTGCGCGAACACCGCCCTTCAGGATTTTGAGCAGATAAAACGGACCGCGCTTGCGTAGAATTGAGGCGTAATTGCGGGCGTTCATCCGCAAGAACCCGGGCTGGGCCATAGCCTTCAACTGGGCCGAACGGCGCCCTGGATCACGCAATGGGATCTGGCTCAGGCGTCGCAAATCCCGCAATCCTTCCTCAGCATCTGAACCATGGAGGACAACCGGTAGGCCGCGCGCATCGATTCGGGCTGGGGTTGCACCAACAGCAACGATCTTCCCGAAATCTCGAGCGACCCTGACCCGCAACGTGGCCGTCGACCGCGAAGAAGGTAAAGCGATAGGTTGTGTGAAGACGTAATTGCCGGTGCCAAGCAGCACCACCCCGTTATCGTCGGCCACCAGCCCGCCCAGGCAGTGAGAATGGTGGAAATGGACAACCATCGCACCCGCCTCGAGACAGGCCTTGGCCAGGGCGACCTGGGTCAGCGACGGCACTGGGATGTGCTCAAGGCCCATGTGCAAGGAGACGACAACAAGCACACCCTCACGTCTCGCCGCGCGCACGGCCGCAGTGAGCAGGTCGCGCTCGGCGGGGCAGGTGCCCGGCGCATTCGCCGTTGCAGGACAAAAGCGCGGATCGGCCGCACAGAAAACAGCAAGCTGAGTGCCTGCAACCACTAGTCGGCATGGCGAACTCGCTTCCTCGATGTCGCGCCCGGCCCCGGCATACGCCACGCCGGCCGCGTCGAGCGCGTTCAAGGTATCGATCAAACCGGCGGGGCCGTAATCCATGATGTGGTTATTGGCGAGGCTAAGAACAAAGCGCCCGTCGAAGACATCCAGCACAGCGGGTGAGGTCTTGTGCAAGTAAGGCTTGTCTTCCAGCGGACGGGCCGCGCTCGTGATCGGCGCTTCAAGATTGGCAACGATCAGCGAGGCACCGGCGAGCGATCCCCACAGTTCTTCCTTGAGATCCGCCACATGCGCAATGCCGAAGCGCCGGAGGTACTCGTCGCGCAGATACATGTCGCCCACCAGGCCAATATCGAAATGCCCAGCCAATGCAGTCGCCTCCAGGGGGTCCAGAGAAGCGATCCGCGCCGGGGTGAAGTCAATATCGGCCAACCCTTTCATACGCCTGACTCCGCCGAGATGAACGTCCGCGGAGGCCCCTCACGCAGGGCCCACCGCTCTCCTTAACGCAGCTCTTTCCAACTACGCAGAGTATTCATGTGTTGTCGTCCAACGACGCGGGGCTGCTTGTCGAAGGGTTGATTCCGACGGACGACCCGACGCCCCGAAAACCAGGGCTCTTACAGCGGGCGAAGCCATCGCACACGGGATTCTGCGACCTTGACCGGCCTTCAATCTCCACCTATTCTCCCCCCGCTATGAACCTGTTGCCGCCGCCTGCTTGGAGCCGTGGCCCCGCGTATGTCCCCACCCCTCTCGCTCGGCACGTTTGGCCGATATCCTGCCGCCCAATCGGCCCGTTTCGGCGCCTAGGCCAGGGTAGCACGGGACCGCGCTGATATGGTCGACTACCTGGCGCTGTTTGGCGCTTGGCGACGATTGCAGCTGTTCCCATGTCGCGACCCTGAGACCGTCGAACAGTTCCAGTTTTCGCGATTCAAGAGGCTGCTCCATGCCGCCTATGCGCACGTCCCGATGTATCGCCAATTCTACGATGAGCAGGGGTTCCACCCGGCTGCCGTGCAGCGCATCGAAGACGTCGCGGCAGTGCCCGTCTGCACGAAGGAGCTGGTACGAAGGTTCCCCGTGCAGGAACGCGTGGCGGGCTGGGCGCGAACCGCCAGGCTGCATCGCGAGACCACCAGCGGCTCGACCGGCGAGCCCACCGAGATCTGGACCGACGGCACCGAGAGCCTCATCCAAACCCTCAAAGGCATCCGCGCACTGCGGGCATGGGGCTACTCGTACCGCGACAACCTCGTGCACATCTCGCGCGTCGACGCCTCCCCGAAACAGGCGTTCATCCAACGTCTTGGTCTCATGCGTCGAGAGCTGGTATCCATCCTGGACGAGCCGGACGTCAGGATTGCGCGGCTCTTGGCGACGCAGTGCGATGTACTGTTAGCCACCCGCTCAACGCTGGAGCTCGTCGCCGAGGAGCTCGCCGAACGGGGCAAACAGCTCCAGCCCCGCATCGTCGTGAGCACCGGCCAGCCCGTGACCGATAGGCATCGTAGCCTCTTGCGCGACGCTTACGGCTGCGAGGTCATGGAGTTCTACGGCACGATGGAGACTGGCACAGTGGGTTGGGCATGTCCTCGACATCTGCGGAATCTCCACCTGGAAACGGAAACCGTGATGGCACAATACATCAACGAGCGCACCATCGACGGGGCACGCACGGCCAGACTCGCCCTCACCAACCTATACAACACCGCGATGCCATTCATCCGGTTCGATCCCGGCGACGATGTCCTCATACCGGAGCGCACCCAGTGCGACTGCGGGCGCAAATCGCCGGTCCTCGGGCGCGTCCACGGCCGCTCGGACGACGTGATCCGGCACGGTAATCGCCGACTGAATTCGCTCTTCTTCTATAACTTCTTCAAGGATTACCTCTACATCCGCAAGTATAAGGTCATCCAGTCGGCCGACGGCGCGATCGAGCTCAGAGTGCAGCTCGTCCAGGATGACGACGAGAACCGCCGCCGCTGCAAACGCGATCTGGAGCGTGATTTCAGTCCAACGATTTCAGGGTTTCGACTCCAGTTCGTCGACTCCTTCCCGGTACCGCGGACGGGCAAGTTCAAGGTCATCGAAAGGATCGGATCAACGACCGGCTAGGGCCCCGCTTGGGCGCGCAGCGATTCCATCCGACTCACTCGCTTGGGGCTGACGCCCGCCCGGGGAACAGGGGAAGCGTCGCTCGGCAGGATAAGGGAATACATCCTCGAGGTGGCGAGCGCGGATGGCCTCTTGCCGGGCCTGCCACCAGCCGGGATCGAGTAGTTCACCGTGCCGCTCGAGGAAGGCCTGACGAATACGTGGGTCCGGCAGGAGGAAGGTCGCGAACTCCTCTGGAAATACGTCATTCGGACCGGCCGTGTACCAGGGCTCTTCGGCCAGCTCCATCTCCGGGTAGGGGGGCGGCGGGATCGTACGGAACTGGCATTCGGTCAGATAGCACAGCTCATCGTAGTCGTAAAACACAACTCGTCCTTGACGCGTCACTCCGAAGTTCTTGAAAAGGAAGTCGCCAGGGAAGATGTTGGCCGCCGCCAGCTCGCGGATCGCATCACCGTACTCGCCGATGGCGTGTCGGACCTCCTCGTCATCGGCACTGTGCAAGTAGAGGTTCAGTGGGGACAGGCGACGCTCGATGTAGAGGTGCTTGACAATGAGCTGCTCCCCATCGATCTCGATGCTTCCGGCGCACTCCTCCGCCAGCATCGCCAACAGATCCCGGGAGAAGCGCGCCATCGGGAAGGCAACATGCGAGTATTCCCAAGAGTCGGCCATACGCCCGACGCGGTCATGCAGGTGCACGAGGCGATACTTGGCCTTGACGGTCTCGCGCGTCAGCTCCTTCGGGGCCGGGAAGCGATCTTTGATGACCTTGAACACGAACGGGAATGACGGGAGGGTGAAAACCGTCATGACCAGACCGCGGATTCCTGGGGCCACAACGAAATCGTCGCTCGAATAGCGCAAGTGCTTGAGGAAGTTGCGGTAAAACTCGGCCTTACCGAATTTGTGCAGGCCGATCGCAGTGTAGAGCTCGGCCTTGCCTTTGCGCGGCATCAAAGGCCTCAGGAAATCGACCACCGCGGCCGGCACCTCGGTATCGACCATAAAGTAAGCGCGCGCGAAGCTGAAGATGTTGGTCAGCTCTTCCTGCCCGCTGAGCAGGGCGTCGACATACAGGCCTCGCTGCTCGTCATTCAGGATCGCAAGCGCGAAGGGGATCTGGTCCGCGCCGTTGATCACCTTGCCAATGACGTAGGCCGCCTTGTTGCGGAAGAACGGTGAGCAGAGCACCGCGAGCTGGAAGTTCTGATGCCGCGCACGATTCGCTGGGAAACGCTTGCTGATCGCGCGCATCAGATTGCGCCGATCTCGGCGCGGGTCATGGAATGGCCGCTCAAACCCGATGTCGGAAAGCATTTGGTCGATGACGGGTCCGAACCCGTCCCGCGCTGGATAATACGGCCGGAAGATCGGGATCTCCGCCTCCAGATGCTCGGTCGAGATCAAGGGCCAAACGAAGATGTTGGCGTTGTTGTAGTAGCGCCGGTCGAACAGGTGGCAGAACACCGAGTTATAGAAGGTCTCGGCCAGCTCCGGCTGGTGATGCTGCGGCAGCAGTCTCTGATACTCGATCTTGACCTGCTGCCAGAGAGGATCGTTCGGGTCGCGAAGCTGGTAGTCTCGACGCAGGACGGCTATCGTCTCCTTGACACGGCGATCGTAAAAGTCAATCCGCGCGCGGGCCACAGATTGGACACTAGGCCAGTCGGCGTCCTCGAAGCGTTTCCGAGCGCCGGCGGCGATCTCCCGAAACAGCCGATAATGGCGCTCGAATCCATCGAGAATCTCCTGGGCGATGCCTTTGGCCTCGAGGCGAATCATCGTCGGACACCTCGCTATGGGCTCGCTGCCGCACCATGAGCATGGAGCGGGCCTGCACGCGCGCCACTTTGGCGTATCTCTTCATTGGATCGCGACCCCGCTGACCTTGCAATCCCGCAATGGCGCCACGATTTCCCCATCAACCGCCTGGGAGGCGTCTCTCGTGCCACAAAACGCCCCTCTCTCCGCACCCAGCATCGATCCCGAAGAGATCGCGCATTTCGAGCGTCTCGCTCACCGCTGGTGGGACAGCCAAGGCCCCTTCTGGCCGCTGCATCGGCTTAACGAGCTCCGTGTTGACTACATCCGCGAATGGCTCTGTGACGAGCTCGGCCGCGACCCCAGTCTCGAACAGCCGCTGGCCGGGCTGCAGATTCTCGACATCGGCTGTGGCGGCGGAATCCTCAGCGAGTCCATAGCCCGTCTTGGAGCGACCGTCGTCGGCATCGATGTGACCGACAAGAACATTCGCGTCGCGAAGATGCACGCCGAATGGAGTAGCCTCACGATCGACTATCGGCTGACGACGGTCGAGGACTTAGCAGGGGCCGGCGAGACCTTCGACGTCGTGCTCAATATGGAGGTCGTCGAGCACGTCGATCATCTGCCCGATTTCCTCGCCGCATGCGGACGCTTGGTGCGGCCCGGCGGCCTCATGGTGATCGCCACCATCAACCGCACACCGGCGGCCTATCTGATCGCCATCATCGGTGCCGAGCACATCCTCCGCTGGCTGCCCAAGGGTACGCACCACTACCGCCACCTCGTCAAGCCGCAGGAGCTCATCAGCGGGCTTGGCCCCGGTTTCGCCGAGCGGCATCGCATAGGCGTACGCGTGAGCCCAATCAACCGTTCCTTCCATTACACGCGCTCCCTCAGCGTGAACTACATGATGCTGTTCAAGAAGCCCGGGCAGTAGAGAGCACGTGCCTCTCATGTCCGAATGCGTCACATCGCAAGGCGCAAGCGGCCCCTGTCCACACGCACGGCATCGCGATGCGCCTCCTCAGCGGGATAGCGATGTCCGATACGACGACTCCACGCCATTTTGGGGCAGGAACGCCCAAAGCGCCAAAGGGCACAATAGGCCAATCGATCCATGCACCCCAGGTAGCTCGGCATCTCCATGCCGACGCTTGCGCCTGAATCTCCGCAGCTAACTCCATGCCCCCGCGTCCGCCGACACGCGCCGGCCATTGACCCGACGCGTCAAGATATGACGTCACTGGGCTCCATGTCTGTCGCAGAGACAGAGTATATTTTTGTTACGAACAGAAATATTTTGTGGCACGGTCCCTGCGTATTCCCTATCAACAACAGGAATTGGTCGCCCAACCCCCTCTGATATGGGCCGAGGCCGCGAGCCTGACGGGACAGAGCCAAGAGGGCTATCAAGCAGCTACGGAAAGCAACGTCACAATAGGCTAGAGCGCCGCCGAAGCACGCACAGCTTCTCCTCCCCGCAATACGGGCTTCACCCCCGCCGCCGCTCGGCAGTGGGGGTTCCTTTTTTGCCGTCCCTTCCTCCGGTAATGCTAAACGGACGACAGCCCCACCCCATGCTACGGGCGCGGTCAAGCGCGCGCACTGCCGCGCCGCTCCGCGAGCCAGGGCCGATGTCGAGGTTGGCCCTGCTGGCCCGAGCGTGAAGCCGGGCTCAAATCTACCGCACCGACGCGGACAGTCTTCGCGCGAGTACAATGCCGATGTGATGAGTCCGCGAGGGCCTTCCCGAGAGGGACGGTCGCGCACAGCCATGGTGAAGCCGCAAGACGCGGCTAGCCCGATTACCCGGGAAGGCCGGCATTCACTTCTGGCTCCTTCAGCACCGCGCCTGCCCCTTAGTCCACGGAGACGACATGCTATGCCGGACGAGCTGTACGCAAGTGCCCTTGCCTACCATCGCGAGCCCAAGCCGGGCAAATTGGAGATCCGGGCGACCAAGCCCTTAGCCAACCAGCGCGACCTGGCCCTCGCGTACTCACCAGGGGTGGCCGCCGCCTGTCGTGAGATTATCCGCGACCCCCAAGCGGCCTCCGACTACACGCTTCGCGGCAATCTGGTCGCTGTCGTCACAAACGGCACGGCCGTGCTTGGCCTCGGAGCTGTCGGCGCGCTGGCAGCCAAGCCAGTCATGGAGGGCAAAGCGGTCCTGTTCAAGCAGTTCGCCGACATCGACGTATTCGACATCGAGATCGACGAGCCCGAGCCAGCATTATTCGTCGATACGGTAGCACGGCTCGAGCCGACGTTCGGGGCAATCAACCTGGAAGACATCAAAGCCCCCGATTGTTTCGTCATCGAGCAGGCCCTCAAGGAGCGCGTGAACATCCCCGTCCTGCACGACGATCAGCACGGCACCGCGATCGTGGTTGGGGCTGCGGTGCTGAACGCCCTGCGCATCGTCGGCAAGGACATCAGTCGCACCCGCCTCGTGACCGCTGGCGCCGGGGCCGCCGCGTTGGCCTGTCTAAATCTCCTGGTCGAGCTCGGACTCCGCCCAGAGAATATTCTCGTCACGGATATCGCTGGTGTCGTCTACCGTGGTCGCATCGAAGAGATGGACCCCTATAAGGAGCGCTTCGCGCAGGAGACGAGTCATCGCACCCTCGCCGAGGCCTTGGAAGGTGCCGACATCTTCCTGGGGCTGTCGACTGGTGACATCCTGGACCCAGGCTGGCTCTCTTCCATGGCGCCCCAGCCGATCATCTTCGCGTTAGCGAACCCGGTCCCCGAGATCATGCCCGATCTAGCGAAGGCCGTTCGCCCAGACGCGATCATCGCCACCGGGCGTACAGATTTTCCCAACCAAGTCAACAACGTCTTATGTTTTCCGTTCATCTTTCGCGGTGCGTTGGACTGCGGCGCCCGCGAGATCAACGAACCGATGAAGATCGCCTGCGTGCGCGCCATCGCCGAGCTCGCTCAGGTTGAGACGACTGACATCGTGCGCTCCGCCTATGGGGGCATGAGCCTGCGGTTCGGGCCCGATTACCTGATCCCGAAGCCTTTCGACCCACGCCTGATGGAGTACCTTGCCCCCGCCGTGGCGCGCGCCGCAATGGAGTCCGGCGTGGCCAGCCGTCCGATCGCCGATCTCGATGCCTACCGTCAAAGCCTGCAGCAACGCGTGTTTCGTACGGCGTTGACGATGAAGCCGGTCTTCGATCTCGCCCGCGAGGAGGTGCGCCGCGTCGTCTATGCCGAAGGCGAGCAACCCCGCGTGCTCGAGGTCGCCCGAGAGGCGGTGCTGCAAGGGATCGCACGGCCCATTCTCGTCGGCCGCTCGAAGGTCATCACGGCGCGCATCGCCGAGCTAGGACTCCGCCTGCGACCGGGTGTCGACGTCGATCTGCTGGATCCCGCCGACAACCCGAGCTTCGAGAGCCACTGCGCAGCCTTCTATTCCAGCGTCAAGCGCCTCGGCTATACACCCCAAGAGGCCAGCGAGACTGTCCGACGCGACGCCACCGTGCTCGCGGCCACCTTGCTTCGCACCGGCGAGGCCGACGCTATGATCTGCGGCACCGTTGGGCGCTATCTGAGGCACCTGCGCCACGTCGAGGACATTATCGGTAAGGCCCCCGGCGTCCATCGGCTGACGTCGATGAACGCCGTCGTCATGCACGCCGGCGCGCTGTTCATCGCCGACACTTATGTTCAAGAAGACCCTGACGCCGCAGATCTCGCGGAGATCGCCAGGCTCTGCGCGCAACAGGTGCGCCGGTTCGGGATCGAGCCGAAGGTCGCGCTGCTCTCGCATTCGAATTTCGGCAGCCACGACACACCATCGGCGGCCAAGATGCGCGACGCCCTATGGCTCTTGCGGGGGCTGGAGCCAGAGTTGGAGGTGGAGGGCGAGATGCACGCCAATCTCGCCCTAGAGGAAGGCCTGCGCCTGGCACGTTTCCCGGGCTCGCGCCTCACCGGGCGTGCGAACCTGTTGATCATGCCAAATCAGGATGCCGCCAATATCGCCTTCAACCTCCTGCAGGTCCTCGGCGAAGGGACTGTGATCGGACCAATCTTGCTCGGCGCGGCGAAGCCCGTGCACATCGTCACGCCGAGCGCCGGCGTGCGCGCGCTTCTCAACATGACGGCCCTGGCCGCAGTGCAACGCCCGTAGAGAACATGCGACAGAGCCACCACTGGAAAGAGCGCCAAGTGCGCGCCCTGGCACGAGCGGCCAGGGCGCGTTCAGCCTTTGGACCAATCCGGATCAATGCCTAGGCCGCAACAGATCGATGACCGCCGTCAGCACAAAGGCAGCCACGGCTCCTCCGATCAGAATCGCGTCTTCATGCTTGAGATAGCCCTCGACGAGGGTCGTATCGATCGACCCAGTCTCAAGCAGACCCTGACTCAGCAAGCCGGCTGCCACAACGTAGAGCCCAAGAATGAACATTCGCCCATCAAGATGGAGACCGGCCAGGAAACAGCCCAGCCCCAACAGATAGATGATGACCAGGTCCACGCTGCGATAATCGAGCTCGAGGTGACCCTGATGCAGCAAGAGTAGGTACAGGATGCCGATCAACGCGCCCCAGTGCAGGAGCGCTTTGATCAGATAGCCAAGGATTCCGCCTCCGCCCTTCTTGCTACGGCTCCAGCCCGCCAGGATCGCGATGACCGCAACAATCGCAACAACGAGCTCCCAATAGGGCACGGCGGCCTCGGCGTTCGCTGCCATGTAGAGAATCCCCCCGGCCACCAAGGCGTAGAGCAGGGCATAGGTCACCAGCTCCCATAGCCGGCCATGCAGGCTCTTGCGGGCGGCCCGCTTGGCGGACGCAGCGGCAGTGTTAGAGGTCGATGCTTCGCTCGACTCGGCAGCAGCCGTGTTGGTGGACGTATCGCTGGATTCGGACACGAGTAACCCCCCTCTGTATGTTTCCAAAAGTGGCTAAAAGTCATTGCATAGGCCATGCGTCTGAGCATCGTAGCCAAAATCCGGTCCGTCCCGCCGAGCCTGGATCCCCGCAGGGCATAACCGCCTCAGGCACCCCACGCCCTGCCAGCCGCCGGAACGCGCCGCTATCTTACCCCTGATGCGCGCTTCTTCCCACTTGCACAGGGGTATTTCTGCGATTCGTCGCCCGGCCAGCTGCGACGCGTTGAACCAGTTCACCTAATCCATATGCAAAACGGGATTGACTTACGCATCGGTAATTAAGAAAATAGCGATGTGCCGAATCGCAGTTACAGTGGTTTGGCACACTCCTCCATCCTCCTTTGGTGGTATTTTGTGGCGCGGCATCCTCGTCGCGCCTTTTTTCTTGGAAGCGGTCTCAACTAACGCCGCGGCACCTGTTGCCTTTCTCTAGGCCGTCTCTTGGATCCGTACGGGCATTAAGGTTCGCAAGAGCAGCCTCAAGTGACGCCCTCGCGGCCTGGTCCTTGCTGCCTGAGCCAATGACTTCCAGGCATCTGCGCGGCGGCCATGACAAAACTCTTGGTAGGCCCTGTCGAACCAAGCTCGCTCACAAGCATCCTTGATTTCTGGTAGCCACCCTCGGAGCTCGTCGATATTGTGCGCCGCGAGCAGGAGATGCTCCGCGATGTCAAGCCTCGATTGCGCGCTGTCGCCCTGCTTCTCGCTAACCGAATAGTACCCTTGCCGATCACAACGCTGCAGATACAAGGGCTCGTTGATCAAGGCCGTTCGGCAAATGGCTGCCGCGTACATCGCCCATTCCGATTCGCGCAGCGGTGGCCGCAGACACGCCATTGCTTGCTCATCCGAGCTCACCGTGGCGTCTAAACGGTAGACTCTGCGGCGTAATGTGCTGACCTCGTTCCATACATGCTTGTATTGTAAGGACCGCTGGAACGCCATAGGCACTGACCTCAGCAAGGCGCCCAGGAGGCCAGGCCCGAAATGGAGCACAGTCGCCCCAACCTCGGTCGAGTCAACCGTTTCGATCACTCGAAGCAACGCATCGCCCGTCTGCACCTCGTCGAAATCTGTCGCTCTCTCGCCGAACCCCTTGACGCCGAGAAAGACGAGCTCCAGAGAGGGCTCAGCTCGCAATTCCGTGAGCGCACGTTCCAAGGCGTTCGGAGCCAACAGATCGTCGTCGTCGAGATGCGTGACCACCTCGCCACTGGCCGCCTGAACCCCTTGATCTCGCGCGACAGGTTGTCTGCGCGGCCGCTCGTTTCGAAGAACGCGAACGCGCCCTCCAAACCGAAATGTCAACCGATCAGCATCCATCGGGGGCTGAGAGCCATCATCCACAACGATGACTTCCCAATCCGGATAAGACTGCTGGCAAACGCTTTCGATCGCCTCCTGCAACAAGGCAGGGCGGTTGTGAGACGGGATGATGACGGAGATCTTCATAGAGGGACTAGCGATCAAACACCCCAATCAGATGTGCCAAGCTTGGTCGTGACAACCGCTCGCATCAACCGAAAATGCTGCAACGGGAAGGGGGAAACGGCGCGACGCTACCATCGCATGTACCCGCCGGCAAGGCGAATCGTGCCGCCGGCATCCCGTTCGGTGGTCTGCCGCTTGTAGCGGCCACCTGCTCGGCGCCAATGCCTGCCGCGGCCGCTACGACGATATATCGCGCCGCGTCAAGAACATCGCATCGCCATAGCTAAAAAAACGGTACCTTTGCTCAACTGCATGGCGATAGGCTGCCATGACCGGCTCGTAGCCGGCGAAGGCGCTGACCAGCATCAAGAGCGTCGATTCGGGCAGGTGAAAATTCGTGATCATCCCCTCGACAGCCCGGAATCGATACCCGGGCCGGATGAAGAGCCGGCTCTCACCGCGATAGGGCCTGATCTCCCCGCCAGCAGCCGCCGTCTCGAGGCTCCGTACCGTCGTCGTGCCAACCGCCAGGACCCGCCCGCCCGCCGCCCGCGTCTCACGTACCTGAGCGCAGACAGAGGCATCGACCTCCAGCCACTCGGCGTGCATCCTATGCTCCTCGAGTCGCTTGACGCGAACCGGCTGGAAGGTTCCGGCACCGACATGCAAGGTCACATGCGCCGAGCGAACGCCCATCCCCGCCAGCCGGGCCAACATCGCCCGATCAAAGTGCAAACCGGCGGTGGGTGCCGCGACCGCGCCGGCGCGGCACGCATAGACGGTCTGATACCGCTCCCGATCGACATCCTCATCGGGCCTTGCAATATATGGCGGCAAGGGCACATGCCCCGAGCGGGACATCAAGGCATCGAGCTCCTCGTCAGGCGAGACGATGTGAAACAGCTCTCCCTCTCGGTCGGCAACGCGCAACACACCGCCGCCCTCGATGTCCAACCGCGTCTGGGCCCGCAGCGACCGGCCCGGACGGCAATGGCCCAAGGCCTCGCGTCGCCCGAGCAGACGCTCGATCAAGATCTCTACCCGCCCGCCGGTTTCCTTGCGCGCATACAGCCGCGCGCGCATGACCTGAGTGTCGTTGAAGACCAGCAAGTCCCCCGGATTGAGCAGCCCCGGTAGCTCGTTGAACTGTCGGTCACTCAGAATCCCAGTGAGGCCATCCAGACACAACAGACGGCTCGCCCAGCGCTCGGCCAACGGCCGTTGAGCGATCAGCTCATGGGGGAGCTCGAAATAAAAATCCGTGCGACGCATCGCGCGCGATGATACCGCACCGCCCGACCGCCGAGCCCCGTCAGCGCGCCTTTGCCCAGGCATGCTAACGATCATGGGACGAGGCAAGCCACCCCGGATGATGAAATGCCGCCTCGTCCCTGATCGTTCCCTCACCCCAACCCTCTCCCAGAGGGCGAGGGAGCGAAGGTGCTTCGCGATTTTCATGGTAAAAGGCTATACTGCAGGTCCCGTGCCGGGGTGGCGAAACTGGTAGACGCATCAGACTCAAAATCTGACGGTGGCGACACCGTGCCGGTTCGAGTCCGGCCCCCGGTACCAATGCGCACATGGGCTCAGGGCAGCCACTCAGCTGCCTGACAGCACCTGCCACTCCTACTATCCGCGGTTGCCGCGTCTGCCACGGCGCGGGGCGGAGGTAGCTCGGTCCCCTGTTTCACCTTATGTTGGCGGCTCAAAGCGAGGCGTGAAACAGGGTACACGCCCTCATGTCCTCTGATACGAGACCGCTAGACCGGCCATAACCCCGGGGCGCTCGGTTCCCACTGCGATGGACGCCGCTCGTCCGCATCGCGGCGTGGGTGATGCGGCGCTGCCAGGACAGTCCGCCCGGCCGGTCTGACGATCATGGGACGCGGCGAGCCACCCCAGATGATGAAATGCCGCCTCGTCCCTGATCGTTCCCTCACCCCAACCCTCTCCCAGAGGGCGAGGGAGCGAAGGCGCTACGCGATTTTCATGGTAACGCTTGGATGCCGCACACAAGACGAGGAGCTGAGATGCCACAAGACCACAGCCACCCAACGGCCTTCCCCAGTGCGCGCGATGATGCGGGCACCGCGGCTCATCTGGCCGAGACCACACCTCAGACCCGCTCCCCATCCCACCGCCTCGCCTACACGGATGCCGAATTCCTGCTGCGCCCCGAGCTGAGGCCCGTGCGGCTGCAGCTCGAGCTCCTCAAGGCCGAGCTGATCCAGCAGGAGGAGGGGATCCACTCGACCGTCGTGATCTTCGGCAGCACCCGCATCCCGGCCGCCGAGGACGCCGCCGAGCGACTTGCCGCGGCTGAGGAGGCGGCATGCCGAGACCCCGATGACCCGACGCTCACGCGCCGCGTCGAGATCGCCAGACGGTTGGCCGAAAAGAGCCGCTACTACGACGAGGCACGGCGTCTGGCTCAGATCATCACGCGAGTGTCCCAGACCAACGGCCACAAGGATTTCGTCGTCGTCACGGGCGGCGGACCCGGTGTCATGGAGGCCGCGAACCGAGGTGCCGCCGATGTGGGGGGCAAGAGCGTGGGACTCAGCATCGTGCTGCCTCGCGAAGAGCGACCCAATCTCTACGTGACGCCCGAGCTCAGCTTCCAGTTTCATTACTTTGCGGTCCGCAAGATGCATTTCCTGATGCGCGCCCGCGCACTCGTGGCCTTCCCCGGAGGCTATGGGACGCTCGATGAGCTGTTCGAGACACTGACCCTGATCCAGACACGCAAGGTCAAGGCGGTACCCGTGCTGCTCTTCGGCGAGCAGTATTGGCGGCGCATCATCGATTTCGAGGCCCTGGTCGAAGAAGGCACCATCGATCCAGGAGATCTTGCACTGTTTCGCTATGTCGAGACGGCCGACGAGGCGTGGCGGCAGATTCAGGCCTTCTATGCCTCAGAGAGCTGCGAGGACACCGATGTGATGATCTAGCGCAAACGCGCAATCCGTCGGCCGCCAGCATTGAGCGGGCAAATGGATTCACTTTAAGGATCTCATCAACGAATGCGGGTGACGCCCTAATCTTGGGCGAGGGCATCAGCCAGCCCGAGGGAGGGCAAGACGATGACAGATCGCATCACTGTCGGCGGCCTACGCATCGCGAAGGCACTATTCGACCTGATCGGACAAGAGGTCGCGCCTGGCACCGGCGTTACCGTCTCCCAGTTCTTCAACGAGCTCGATCGGATCATCCGCGATCTAGCCCCTCGCAATCGTGAGCTGCTTGCGCAGCGCGACGCGCTGCAGGCGCAGCTCGATGACTGGCATCGCGCACGCCGCGGCACGCCCATCGATACCGACGCCTATCGACGCTTCCTCTCTGAGATTGGATACCTCGCGCCCGAGGTGGAGGACTTCACCGTCACGACGGCAGGGATCGATCGCGAGATCGCCGAGGTCGCTGGACCGCAGCTCGTCGTCCCCGTCAGCAATGCGCGCTACGCGCTGAACGCCGCCAATGCCCGCTGGGGCAGTCTCTACGACGCCCTTTATGGCACCGACGCCATCCCCGAAGACGAGGGCCGCGAGCGCCGGGCGACATACAATCCAATCCGCGGGGCCGCGGTCGTCGCGCACGCCAACGCCTTTCTTGACCAGGCTGCGCCGCTCACGCGCCGATCACACGGCGACGCGATCGGCTACCGGATCGAGGAAGGCGAGCTGGTCGTGCACCTCCCGGACAACAGTACGACATCGCTCGCTAACCCGAGTCAACTCGCTGGTCTTAGCGGCGCGACGGAGACGCCCAGCGCGATCCTGCTGGTCAATCACGGCCTGCACATCGAGATCCAGATCGATCCCACCCATCCGATCGGCCAGGAGAGTCCGGCGGGGGTGAAGGATATCCTGCTCGAGTCGGCGATCACGACGATCCAGGATTGCGAGGATTCGGTCGCCGCGGTCGATACGGCCGACAAGATCACCGTCTATCGCAACTGGCTCGGCTTGATGAAAGGCGACCTGACGACCCGATTCAGCAAGGCCGGACGGATGACCGACCGGGCGCTGGAGCCCGATCGTCGCTACACGGCTCCAGATGGCACGCCACTGCAGCTGCCCGGCCGCTCGCTGATGCTGGTACGCAACGTCGGGCATCTCATGACCACCGATGCCGTGCTGACAGCCGACGGCGAAGAGATCCCCGAGGGCATTCTCGACGGCATGGTCACGGTGCTGGCCGCCATCCACGACATCCGGGGCCTCGGCCGCTTCCGCAATTCGTCCACCGGCAGTGTCTACATCGTCAAGCCGAAGATGCATGGGCCCGAGGAGGCCGCCTTCACCGTCACCCTCTTCGAGCGCATCGAGCAGGCCTTCGGTCTGCCGAGAAACACGATCAAGATCGGCATCATGGACGAGGAACGGCGCACGACATTGAACCTCAAGGCCTGCATCCATGCCGCCCGCGAGCGCGTCATCTTCATCAATACAGGCTTTCTCGATCGAACGGGCGACGAGATCCACACCATCATGGAGGCCGGACCGGTGCGGCGCAAAGGGGACATGAAGACCGCCTCCTGGCTCCTCGCCTACGAGGACTGGAACGTGGACATCGGTCTCGCCTGCGGACTCCCCGGTCACGCCCAGATCGGCAAAGGGATGTGGACCATGCCGGATCGGATGCATGACATGCTCGCCACCAAGCAGGCCCACCCGATGGCCGGTGCGAGCTGCGCTTGGGTGCCCTCCCCAACCGCTGCGACACTGCACGCGCTGCACTACCATCAGGTCGATGTCGCGGCGCGCCAGACCGACATCGCGGCTGGCGGCCCCCGCGCCAAGCTCGATACCCTGCTCGAGATTCCGGTCGATCCCGAGGCCAACTGGACGGCGGAGGAGATCCAGCTCGAGCTCGATAACAACTGCCAGGGCATCCTTGGCTATGTGGTGCGCTGGATCGACCAGGGCATCGGCTGCTCGAAGGTGCCGGACATCTCGAACATCGGCCTGATGGAGGACCGCGCCACGCTCCGCATCTCCAGCCAGCATATCGCCAACTGGCTGCACCACGGCATCGTCGCGCGCGAGCAGGTGCTGGAGACATTGAAGCGCATGGCGAGAGTCGTCGATGAACAGAACGCCGGTGACCCGCTTTATCGAACGATGGCCCCGGGCTTCGACGGCATCCCCTTCCAGGCCGCTTGCGACCTCATTTTCCTCGGACGATCAGTCGCGAATGGCTACACCGAGCCGACGCTCCATGCGCGGCGTCGCGAGGCCAAAGCGGCGGCGCAATAGCACACAGCGCTAATGGGCGAGTCGCGCTTCAGCTCATGATCCATATCATTGACTGCTCCCGTCATCATTGCTCGTAGACAAGACGCTCGGAATCCACCCCGAGGCCAAGGAGACCATCGTTCACCGACTGGACGAAGGCGTCTGGCCCACAGACATAGAAGTACTGATCCGTATCGTCGATGTGGCCCCGCAGATAACCGGCATCGATGCGTCGGCCTTCGTTGCACGAGCTGTGCTCACGCGTGTAAGTGAAGAGCGCCTGCTCGCCAAGGTAATGACGCAGCTCTTGACCACAGATGAGATCCGCCTCGGTCTTGTTCGAATAGAACAAGCGATGCCCATCGAGCGTGCCTTGGTCTGCCAGACGGCGCAAGATCGCCAAAAAGGGCGTAATGCCGGCCCCGGCAGCAATGAAGACGCCTGGCCCCCTGTAGGTGATAGTCCCGAACGACTCGCTGAGCGAAAGGGGTGCGCCCGGCTCGAGATCGTGCAAGGCCACTGTGAAGCCGTCGGACTCCGGGTAACGTTTGATCGTGAATTCCAGAACCTGATCGCCCGGCAGACAGGTCGGCGTGAAGGGGTGCCCCTGCCCCTTCCAGGGCTCACGATCGATGGCGAGCTCGACACCCTGGCCGGGCTCGAACGAGAGCCCCTCGGGCCGAGAGACGACGAAGCGTCGCGTGTCGTGTGTGACAAATCCGCTCATGAGCAGCGTCGCGGAGTAAGGCATGGCGGGCACCCTCTATCAGCTTCCACTCAGTCCTCGATACGCTCGATACGGCCGGGCAATGACAAGGAGTCGCGGAGCCACGGCATCGACTGTCCGAACCCTCGCCCGTGCCGATCACGATTACAGAAGATCCGGACGACGGACCCTTCAACCGATGCGAGCGGTTTCGTGCTTCTGCCACCACTCGTGCATCGGATCTGGGCCCTTATGGCGCTTTGCAAGTCCTCTGCCGAAACAGGTGAGACTGATGCCCACGGTGCTGAAGGACCTCCGATGCGACCTTAGGGGCTGACGAAGCCACCGCTCCGCACGGTGGTTCTCACGCCCCTCTGGTTGAAAAACACCAGGTGCCGTGGGACGACGGAAGCGGTCCATAGGCAATGCGCTGACGGCCTCGTGCAACCGCGCGCGTCCGCCACCAGAGGCCGCCGGACGAACCGGTCCCGGCATGCCTCCCTTTCGGTCTAGGTATGGGAGAGAAGCGGCCCGCGGGAGAGCCGCCAGTCGGCCGGCGAGTCATGCGCCCGGGATCGGCGCCGATCCGACCCTCTTGTGAGAGTCAGACGGCCCGATCCCGGACTTGCTGCAGATACGCCGCATAGCTCACATCGCTACGCAGGATATGCCCAACGGTGACGCCGAGCATGAAATTCAGCACGACGAGGGCCTTCTCATGAAACGGCCAGTCGAATCCGCTCGTCGACAAGCGCTTCCGAACGAACTCGAACTCTGCCAGCATCGCAGCATGTTGGCCGCGGTGATCATCCAAGCCGGGATAACCGATTTCGGCCAACAGATCCTCTTCGTATCGGAAATGCCCCGCGATCGCCTTGCCGAATCGATCGAATAAGGCCACGAGTCGGCCGTCGTTGGCCTGTTCCCTTGACAGCTCACAGGCTCCCAGTGCCAGCTCGAAAATCAGCTGATGCTGGCCGTCGATGCTGGGCTCGTCGACGCGGAAATTGTCACTCCAGCTGAGCAGTGGCTTCAGGGAATGAAACGCCAAACCCTGAAGCGCACTGACCCGCCTCCCGATATCCTCATGCATCTGCGGCCCTCCACTGGACGACGATGCTCGGTTCTAACGGTTTTGTAACGCGAACGCAATCCCGATTTGCGCTGGAGCGAAGGCGCGGAAAGAATCCGCCCATGGCGTCCGCCGTTGTCGGCTTGCCGGCCTCCATCCCTTGGCCGTGCGATCCTTGCGGTCAGTCTGGGCTACCGATCGCCAGTAGTACCGCGCGAAGCCGCGATCCTCGTCGATGTGATCGAAGAGCCATTCCTTCAGCGCCTCCAGGCCCTCCTCGTCGATCCGGGGCGCCTTGGTGACGCTGAGTCGACGGTGAAGATCCACAAGCTCGGCAATGTGCAGGGCGTGCTCGTTCGCATGTGTCGAGCACTCCGGGTAACCGATACCCCGGAGGAACGCCTCTTCGGTCACGAAATGGCGACGCAGATGATCGATCAGATCTTGCAGCCGATCGAGGAGGCCATTCCAGCCCGCCTCGTGCGGATCACTGCCGCGACCGCCTGGATCTCTCCCTACCTCGATCAGTCGATTGAAGAGCCGCACCATCTCTCGGTGATCGGCGTCGAGACGCCCGATCCCAAGGAGCCACTCATCGCGCCAAGTCAAAGGTGATGACATGAACCGGACCTCTAGGTGTGTTGGCCACCCCCCTCCCTAACGATCATGGGGCGAGCCACCCCAGACCATGACATGTCGCCTCGCCCCTGATCGTTCCCTCACCCCAACCCTCTCCCAGAGGGCGAGGGAGCAAAGGTGCTTCGCGAATTTCATAGTAAGACTCGCGCAGGGCCACCGTCACCGGCAGAGTGGCCGCCGAGCGCTGTCGTGAATTCAAGAACCTGGTCGCTCGGGAGGCGGGTCCGTGTGAAGGGATCCCCTGCCCCGCCCAGGGCTCACGATCGATGGCCAGCTCGACACCCCGTCCAGGATTGACGCGCACGACGCACTGGCGCATGGTTGTTCGCGGAGATGAAGCACGATGCCGAGGGTTGTCGCCATGCACGCCAGACTAAGTCCGACGCTCTACGAACAGTTGGAGGCGCTCCCCGAGGGCCTTACAGGCGAGATCCTGGACGGTCAGCTCTATACGCAGCCCCGTCCTGCCGGACCCCACGCCCTCGCAGCAGCCGCTCTCGGAGCCGAGCTGTTCGGGCCGTTCCACCTCGGCCGAGGAGGACCCGGTGGGTGGTGGGTGCTGCTCGAGCCGGAGCTGCACTTTCTGCGTGACACGGAGGTCGAAGTTCCCGATCTAGCCGGTTGGCGACGCCAGCGGATGCCGCAGATCCCGAGTGGACACCGCTTTGAGGTCGTCCCTGACTGGGTCTGCGAGATCCTATCCAGCTCCACGGCGAGCAAGGATCGTGAGATCAAGATGCCGATCTATGCCAAGTATGGCGTCGCCCATGCTTGGCTGCTTGATCCCCGGACCAGGGCCGTCGAGGCCTACGTTCTGCACAACGGTCGATGGCAGAACATCGGGCAGTTCGCCGGCGACTCGGCGGTCCAGATCCCGCCATTCGAGGCCGTGCCCATCGACCTCGCCGCGCTATGGGATGATGGAACCGGCTCGTAGGGCGGGCAGCCTGTCCGCCGCGCGCGATGCCCCGGTTGCGAGAATCAGGCCGACCGTTCCCGGACCTGCTGTAGGTACTCGGCATAGATCACGTCGCCCTGCAGGATATGACCAACGGTGACCCCGAGCATGAACTCGAGCACGACGAGCGCCTTCTCCTCAACCCCTTTCCCTAGCCCCTACCTCAGCCGGAGCGACGGGGCTTCAGCCGTTGTTTCAGCTGTCTTTGAGCGTTCCTAAGACTCGCGCAGGGCCACCGTCACCGGCAGAGTGGCCGCCCGGAGTGCGGGGAGAAGGCCGCCGAACAGGCCGATGCCAAGCGCCCAGTGCAGGCCACGGCCGATGAGTTCCGGGGTCACCTGGAACTGGAAGACGACCTGGCTGATGTTCGAGCCGAGGGTCGAGACCGTGAGCCCATGGAAGAGGCTCCAAGCAATGCCGGCGCCGAGGAGACCCCCGGCGAGGGCGAGCGTCATCGTCTCGAGCAAAACGGAGCCGACCACCGGCACCGCCGTGAAGCCCAAGGCCCGCAGGGTCGCGATCTCACGCGCGCGATGGGACACGGCCGTGTACATACTGTTCAAGGCGCCAAAACCGGCGCCGAGGGCCATGATCGCCGCGACACCGTACCCGACAGCGCGGATCGCGGTGGCCAGGCGCTCGGACTGCTTCGTGTAATAGGCGCGCGTGGTCTCCACGTCGACGCGCAGCCGCGGGTCGGCGAGGAGCGCGGCCCGCATCCGCTCGATCGCCGCGGGCTCGGTGAGCGCCGCCACGACGGACTGGAAACCGTTGCGGCGATGCGCGTCGGCCAGGGTCTCGGCATCCGTCCAGACCTCGGATTCGTGCGTATCCCCGGATGCGAAGACGCCGACGACCGGCCAGCCTTGATTGTTCATCCGGAGCTCCCCACCAAGCTCGAGCCCGCGAAACTGGTGCCGGGCACCCTTACCGACGATCAGCTCGCGTCGCCCGGGCACGAAGCGGCGGCCCTCGATGATCCGCACCTGCGGTCGCACCTCCCAGACCATCGGACCGACCCCGCGCACCTCGACATTGGCCTCGGTGCGCGTCGAGCGCCTTGGAACCGTGGCGGCCAGTACGACATCGGCGGTGGCGATCGGGGTGTCGCGGCTGTCGCGCCTGACCCCGGGCGCCTGGGCGATCAGAGTCGCCGCCGAGCGCTCGAAGGCCGACGCGGTCTCGGAATTGGCGCCAGCGCGCAGGACGATGGCCGTCTCCTCGTTGCCGGCGCGCGTCAGGGTCGCGGTGAAGCCGGCGGCCATCGCCTGCATCGCGACCAGGACCCCGACCACACCGGCGATCCCCACCACGACGACCGATGTCGCACCCATCCGCTGCGGCACCGTCGCCAAGCCGACGCGCGTGATCGCCAGCGTCTGCCGGCCCTGGCGCGTAGTAGCGAGCCACAGGGCGAGAAGCCCAAGCAGGCCGACGAGATAGCCGGGCGGGGCGAGCCAGAGCCCCGCGAGCGCCACGGCCCCTAGGGTCCCGCCCAATCCTCGCCAATGCTTGATCTGTCGTCGCGGCATGGGCAGCCCCAGTCAGCGCTCGGCAAGCGCATCGACGATGCGCAGCCGCATCGCCCTCACCGCCGGGGGCAGACCGACGACCAGGCCGATCGCCACCATCAGGCCTAGACCGATCAGCCAGGTCTCAGCGGGCATCACGACATTGAGCTGCCCGCCGCTGGCGCCGCGGATCACCGGCAGCGAGAGCCGCGCGAGCACGAGACCCAGGACACCGCCGGTCACGAGCAGCAGGATGGCCTCCGCGACGACGAGCTGGAGCACGAACCGGTTGGTGAAGCCCAACGTCTTGAGCACCGCCAGCTCCGGGATCCGCTCGCGGATGGCCTGCCCCATCGTATTGCCCGTCAACAGCACCAGCGTGAAGAAGACCGCGGCCATGATCGCCGTGACGATGAGCCCGATGTCACCGATCTGGCGGGCGAAGGAGCGCTGGAAATCCCGCTCGCTGCGCGCCGCGGTCTCATACGTGGAATTTTCGAATTGGTGGTCGATGGCCTGCGCAACCTGGTCGGCCCGCTGCGGATCCTCGACCCGCACGACGAACCAACCGACGGTGCCATGACCGAGCGTGCGCCCCTCATCGAAGTAGTCGTAGCGGAACAGGAGCTGGCGCTCGAGCCCGCGTAGCTGAGGATCGGTGACACGATAGATGCCCACCAGGTCGAAGAGCCAACCAGTGGTGCCGTCCTTGTTCGGATACAGCGTGGCCTGCAATGGGATCTTGTCACCGACTCGCCACCCATAGCTCTCGGTGAGCGCCTCGCCGACGACCGCGCCGGTGCGGGTCGTGAGGAAGGCACGCCGTTGCTCGGGTGGCAGCTCGAATTCCGGATAGAGATCCAGGTATGCCGCCGGGCTGACGGCCATGTTGGCGAAGAAGTTCTTCGGGTCCTAGTAGATGCCGCCGAACCAATCGCCGTGGGCGATCTGCTTGACGCCGGGCACCGCGGCGATGCGCTCTAGATAGGAGGAGGGCAGCGTCTGGGTCAGAGACAGCTTCGATGACACGATGAGCCGGTCGATCCCAGTGGCACTCTCCGGCGCCGTGAAGGCCACCCGGACGGCATCGAGCAGCCCGAACAACGCAAAGGCCGCCGCCACCGAGAGCAAGGTCAGCAGGGTGCGCGGCTTCTTGCGCAGCAGACCGGCGAGCAGCAGCGGCAGGTACCTCATCCGACTTCCGCGTGCAGCCGCCCTTCGCCGTGCTCCTGTGTCGCGACCAATACGCCCTTGTCGAGGTACAGGATCCGCTTGGCGAACTCCGCTGCCTTGGGGTCGTGGGTGACCATGACCATCGTCTTGCCGTGCTCGCGGTTCAGCCGCTGCAGCAGGCCCAACACCTCCTCTGCGGAGTGGCGATCGAGATCGCCGGTCGGCTCATCGCAGACGAGCAACGTCGGGTCGGACACGATCGCCCGGGCGATTGCGACACGCTGCTGCTGACCACCCGAGAGCTCGGTCGGCTTGTGGCTCGCGCGGTTCTCGAGCCCAACCAAACGCAACGCCAACGCGGCATTGCGCCGCCGGCGCGCCGCCGAGAGCCGCGTCAACAGCAGGGGCAGCTCGACATTCTTCTGCGCCGAGAGGGCCGGCAGTAGATTGTAGAACTGGAAGACGAAGCCGACGTGGGCGGCACGCCAGCTGGCGAGCATGCCCGCGGACATCTGATCGAGCCTCTGACCGCCGACGAGGAGCACCCCCGCGCTCGGGACATCGAGTCCCGCGATCAGGTGCAGCAGGGTGCTCTTGCCGGAGCCGGACGGCCCCATCAACGCCAGGAAGTCGCCCTCCGGGATGTCCAGATGGACGTCATGCAGGGCCTCCACGCGCTGCCGGCCACGCTCATAGACCTTGCTGACGCCGCGCACGGCGACCAGGGGCGCCTGGCTTCGGCCGCTGCCGATCTCGGGCGGTCCCATCGCGTCCTGGCCTGGGCTCAGGCATCGGAGCGCGTGGTGACACGCGCCCCATCGGTCAGTCCGGCGGGCGGCGCCAACACGACCCGCTCACCCGCGGCAAGGCCCTGCTCGACCAGACGGTGGTCGCCAATCTCTTTGCCAGGCGTGATCGATCGCGCGCGCGCATAGTCGCCGTCGAGCACATAGACGAAGCTCACGCCATCGCGCTCCTGCACGGCCGTCGCCGGGACCAGCACGCCCGGCGTCGACTCGGCCACCTGGTCGCTGCGATCCTGTAGGAACGACACGCGCACACCCATCTCCGGGACCAGCCGCGGGTCATCGACCTGAATACCGATCCTCACGCGTATCGTCGCCTTGCTGCGATCCGCGGTGGGTATGATCGCGATCACCTCAGCCGGGATCTTCCAGTCGGGGTAGGCATCGAGCGTGGCCACCACCGGCTGCTCCGGCCGGACCCGGTTGATGAAGGCCTCATTGACGTCGACCTCGATCTCCAACGACGCCATATCGACGATGGTGCCGATACCCGTGCGGGTGAAGCTGCCACCGGCCGACATCGGCGAGACGATCTCGCCCGGCTGGGCGGTCTTCGCGACGACCACGCCATCGAAGGGCGCCCGCACGATCGTGTTATCGTAATCGACCTGGGCTACCTGAAGCTCCGCCTCAGCAACCCGAACCTGACTAAGCGTCGCGGCGAGCTGGGCCTGCAGCGCCTCGACCTGGGTGCGGGCCAGGTCGAGGGCCTCTTCGGACGTAAGCTTGCGCAGATGCAGCTCTTCCTGCCGGGCGAGATCGCGCCGCGCCTGTGCGAGCTGGGCCTCGATCTGCCCGAGCTGCGCCTCGGCCGAGCCGAGGCGGGCGCGCATCAGGGCGAGATGCGCCTCGGCATCCTCGTCATCGAGACGGGCCAGCACCTGCCCGGCGCTCACGCGCTCCCCCTCCTCGATGAGCACCTCGGCGAGCCGCCCGGAGATCTTGCTCGAGACCGTCGCCTGGCGGCGGGCGATGACATAGCCGGTCGCGTCCAAGACCGTGGCCGAGGCGCTGTCGGCCGGCTCGGCGACCGTCGTTTCAACGGCCAGCGCCGGATTCAGCAGGAGCCGAGAGGCGCCGAACCCAAGCAAGGCCAGCGCCGCAACGGCCAACACCGCCCAAAGCCATCGGCGCGTGCCATGGCCCTCGCGCTCAGACGCGTCGATATGCAGCTCGCTCAACAGGTCGGTATCCGACATTTGGCCTCCAAGACCAGCGAAACCGCCGCCATATGGCCGTGATGGACAACGTCAATGCGACGAAGGCCTTGCTCGCTTCCGGTGAGTGGCGCCGACACAGCCGATTTCAACGATTTAACGCCGGCACTGCGCGCTCGGATGACGCGCCGGCGCGCCTGGGGGCAGACCGCACCGCGAAAGACCGTGGACTCGGTCGGGCACGCCTCGCACCTTGCACTGCGCCCAAGAGGCTCAGAAGTCGCGGAAGAAATAGTCGGCCCGCAAGCGGTTCCAGAAACGGCGCAGACGTTTCCCGAAGAGCCGCAGGATCAAGCCCACGACCAAAAGCGTCCACGCCAGCGAGAGTGCCAAATCGACCGCCGATACGCCGGCGAGCCGCTCGCTGGTCCAGTCCTTCAGGGACAGGTCCCAAAGGAACGTCACCGGGAAGAACAACAGCAGGACGGTCGTAATGATCTGCTGACGCCCGGCCGCGGCCTTGCGGTCGACATAGTCGCCGACCTCCGCGATCTCGGTGGCAACCGAGTCGTAGAGCGCCGCGAGCCCCATACCGGCGTGCATGGCCTCGGCCACGGCCACCCCCTGAAAACCGGTCGCCGGCTCGCGAAACCAGAATTGGTTGCGGAACTCCATGAAGACCTGCTGGATGCGCCGCGCCTGGGCGAGGTCGTTCAGCTCGTGTTGGATGATGGCCTCGGAGAAATCGTGCAAGCGGATCTGCAGATAGTAAGCGTGCAGATAGAGCGGATAGTAGCGCGCCTCGGCCTGGAGGAGGATGGGTACGCGCGGGTGCCAGGCGAGGAAGGCGCAGCAATCGCGCAACGCCAGCCCGCGCCAGTGCTCCCAGATCTCGATCCCGCTCCCCGCCATCACCGAACGCACATAATCGAGGTTGACCTGGTCCCTGCCCTGGTTTCGGCCACCGAGCACGCCACCCTCGGACAACAGCGCAGCCAGCTCGTAGAGCAGCACATCGCCGTGGGTCGGGACATCCTCTGCGCTCGCCTGGGCCCAGGCGCTCTGCTCCGTGCTCCACAGCCCGTCGGCCCGCTCCTGGGCGACCCGGTCCGGCCCAAGGGCCGGCTCGGTCAATGGACAGCCCCAGGCCGTCTCACCCGCCGCATCAGGAGGATCGATCCGTGCCGCCGCCAGACACTTGGCGTAGCTCGTGTACCGGTCGGCCCAGACCTTCTCGCCGGGCCCCAACAACAGCGCGTTGACTCGGCTGCTCCGGCGCAACCAGGCGAGCAACCGCTCCCAGCTCATGCGGGCCGAGTCCTGGGCGACGCAGTCCCGCGCATCCAGCTCGACGCCAAGCCAGCGTGACAGCAGCTCCGGCCAGAAGGCCCAGGCATCGCCAACCACGGGCGCTGTCGTGGAGACCTCCGGCACCTCGATGACATGCGGTCCCTCGGCGCGCGCGCCGACGATGCGCAGGCACCGCAGCAGATCCGCGAGGTCCCCTACCCGGCACGCCCTCGGACCGCGTGTGGACTCGACCTGCACCGGCTCGACCTTCAACGCCAACAGCGCGTTCCCGGGCCCGGAGACGCCCTGTTGGTCAGGGAACAGCCAGAGATCCGCCCATGTGATCCGGAAGCGAATCCTCCGCCGCGGTCCACCCGATATGAGCAGCTCCAGGTCGGTCCCCAGCCAGTTGTCGGCCCGCCGCTCGAGCGCCATCAGCAGCGGCTCCGAATGCGGGCAACCGGCGTCGAAACGGTCGATGCGCCGCCGCATCAGCCGGGCTGGTGTGTCCGGGCCAAAGCTCTCTCCCAGCAAGGCATCGTGGGTGCTGGGGCACAAGGCTGCGCCCGGATTGAAGCGGCGCCCGGTGTCCTCCTCTCCGGAGCGGCCGAGTAGGTACGGATGCAGCGACCAGCCAAAACGCTCGCTTACACGCCTCCAGCGAACCAGCTGGCGCCGCAGCCGCCAGCCACGGGTCATCTCGAGCCATCCCTGCGACGGGTACACCCGCTGCGATAGGTTGACCACCAGGATACCCCACCCGCCCGCACCCGCCTGCGTACCACGCAGGCGGGTTGAAATCGGATAACAAGGGACTTGCCCAGCCGCCGCCATACCCTGCCCCTCCAGCCGCCTCCGCCCAAGCGCCGTGGCACAGCTTACCGCATGCGCCGAGCCCCTGCCCGCCCAGACTAGCGCCCCCGCCTTGCCAGGCCCTCGCGGCTAGCGCCTCGTCCCCTCGAGCTCAGGCGCACCGCAGATCCGCGATCCAGTCTGGCCCCGCGCCCGCGGCCAGGCATCCACAACCGAGCCTCACTCCATGGCACCTACGCCGCACCTCGCAGGCTCACTCTTCCCCCCGAAGGCACAAACCGCCTCTGACTAGAGATCGGAAGGCGTTCAGTTGATTGGCCACAGTGGGTCCACGGCCGTTCCCAGAGCCCGGAGGCTCATTCATTCGGGGACACGCGGGCCGCGCCTTCGCGACTCAACGTGAAACCGTTTCAACAGCCCGGAGGCTCATTCATTCGGGGACGTACTCTGAAGCAGACCTAGAAGCTGAGGCGGGGAGTTTCAACAGCCCGGAGGCTCATTCATTCGGGGACATCCCAAAGCTTTGCTCTCGAACAAAGGCTAAACGGTTTCAACAGCCCGGAGGCTCATTCATTCGGGGACAAGCTGAAATGCGGAGGTTAGTTCTGATGTTTAAAGTTTCAACAGCCCGGAGGCTCATTCATTCGGGGACTTTCACTGGAATATTCTTTGTGGCGAACGATGGAAGTTTCAACAGCCCGGAGGCTCATTCATTCGGGGACCAATAACGGGCTGCGACCACGGCTGTAATTTCTGCGTTTCAACAGCCCGGAGGCTCATTCATTCGGGGACAGCCGGCCGACGAGTTGCTGACCGAACTCAGCAATCTGTTTCAACAGCCCGGAGGCTCATTCATTCGGGGAC
>CAZOWL010000001.1:207303-281755 GCA_964583605.1 uncultured Chromatiaceae bacterium
GTTTCAACAGCCCGGAGGCTCATTCATTCGGGGACGTTCGTGATGGAATGGTAGTCTTGAATGAGGAGTTTCAACAGCCCGGAGGCTCATTCATTCGGGGACAGGGGGTGTAACAAATCATGCGCAGAAAATGAATGTTTCAACAGCCCGGAGGCTCATTCATTCGGGGACCTGTGATGGAATCGCCGGAAGCACTCGCTCACTGGGTTTCAACAGCCCGGAGGCTCATTCATTCGGGGACCGAAAATGACGGAGTCTATGTATGGTCACGTTGCGTTTCAACAGCCCGGAGGCTCATTCATTCGGGGACGGAGAGATGGCAAAGACGGGAGGGACAACCAGTGAGTTTCAACAGCCCGGAGGCTCATTCATTCGGGGACTAATTTAATGGAAAGCGGAAAATGACAGCTCTGAAGTTTCAACAGCCCGGAGGCTCATTCATTCGGGGACCTAACCAAACAGCGGAGTTGACCATGAATGGAAGGTTTCAACAGCCCGGAGGCTCATTCATTCGGGGACACACACCGTACCTTGAGGATTGATGAAGATGAAGGTTTCAACAGCCCGGAGGCTCATTCATTCGGGGACGCACATTGGTTGGTGTGGGTGGTAGCACAAGGAGTTTCAACAGCCCGGAGGCTCATTCATTCGGGGACGCGAAAGACCAGGTTGGTCGTCAAGGTTCCATCGTTTCAACAGCCCGGAGGCTCATTCATTCGGGGACACTGAAAGACCTGGAGATGCGCGGCAGTCAACTGTTTCAACAGCCCGGAGGCTCATTCATTCGGGGACCGGATGGGGTGAGGATGCGCCCGACGAGGGGGATGGGTTTCAACAGCCCGGAGGCTCATTCATTCGGGGACAGCGGCCCCGACTTCGTCTGTCCCCTCAGCGACTTGGCAGCGGGTTCCGGCAACCTCGCCAGCGAAGCAAGACACTCCGAAGTGTCGGCGTGCTTGCCCGCTGTAGCAGGCGTGCAAGTCATCGATTTTAAAACGATCGGGAGCCATCATTCGCTCTCGGCATGCAGATTACGCGGAAAGCAGTTGATAGCGCGCCGGTTTTCGCCGTCCGCCCACCGTCGGCTCACAAGGCATGGGCCGGTTCCCGGCCGACAAGCCTACTACAGGATCACGACCAGGTCGCGCTCTCCAATGGCGGTCCCGTCCAGCCGCCGACTGTCCCGCAGGCCGTCGCGCGTCAAGCGGTAGAAGCGCACTTCCGCATGCGGATCGGCCAACACGGCCAGCAGGTCCTCACGAAGTTCGCCGAGATCGGCCAGGCGCGCCAGGTGAACCTCGAAGACCGAGTACTGCACACGTTGCCCGCGGGCCGACAGGATGCGCGCGACCCGCGCGCGCTCGCCGTCGTCTTCGATATCGTAACAGACCAGATAGCTGATCATCGGATGCGGAAGGCCGCAAAGCCCGGCGCGCGGCCATCGATCACGGCGACCAGGCCGCGAGCCATGCGCCAGAGGTGCTCGTAGAGGGTACCGCGCTCCCCGGCCGCCGCATCGTCGAGCACGGACACGAACCGACTCGAGAGGGCGGACACATAGGCCCGCAGGGCACGGCGGCTCAGCCGACACCCGCTGTCCGGCTCGACGACGAAATCGGTGCGGCCGAGCTCGTTTCGCCGGATCATGCTGAGGGCCTGCCGTTCGACAAGATGGCGGAACGGCTCCATCAGGTCTGATGCCAGCGCCGCATGGGTGCCGCGCGCCTCATGGTAGAAACCCTGCCAAGGAAGGAGCCCAGCGCTCCGCACAACGCTGTCGACCCGCTGGTAGAGCAGCGTGTATCCGAGCGACAGCAAGGCGTTGAAGGGGTCCGGCGGCGGGCGGCGGCGACGGCCCTCGAAGCCGAGCTCCTCGGGCAGCAGTAGAGCGATGGCCCCAAAGTAGTGGCGGGCCGCCAGCCCCTCGATGCCGTTCAGCATGCTGCGGCCCGTGGCCTGCTCGACGCGCCGGGAGATGGCGCGCAGCTGCGCCAGCGGGGCCTGTAGGCGGGCATCGCCGCGGGCACGCTGGCGCAGCACCTCGCCCTGATTGTAGATGCGCGCTGCGATCAGCTCTCGGGCCAGCGAGAGCGCGGTGGCGGAGTCCCCGAAGCACCTCTGTTGGCGCAGCCAAAGGCCGTGTCCGGCCTGGCCGGGACCGCCGTCGCTGAGCAGGCCGAGGTAGCGGCCGCCGCGGGTCGCGAAGTGCACCGGCACACGCGCCTGCAGTGCGGCGGTGAGCGCCGGCCCGGTAATGGACTGCCGGCCGATGAGCAGCACGGCGCCGAGCTCGGCGAGAGGCTGCTCATGGCTGTGTCCCTCGGCCATGGCAACTCTCAGACGGCCGTTGCTGGTGCTGATGCGGCTGCCCTCGGTGACCACGAGCAGCGTGCACGGCTCGTCAGAGCTGGTCTCGGCCCTGGGCCGCACCCGCTCGACGGGATCTTTTGCACCCGGAAGAGCGACGGCGGCTTCAGCTGGCGGTTGATCGCTCAGCACCTCCGGGTGCTGGGCCGCGAGCCGGGCGAGCCAGGAAGCCGGGGGCAGGTCCTCCACGCGCAGCGCCCCGCTGACCGGCCCCTTCTTCTCGCGATGCCTTTCCACGACGAGATCGCCGAGGAAGGTGTAGCCCAGGAAGTGAAAGCCATCGTTGAAGTGGGTGATCCCGGACTTGCCCTCGTTGAGGCGCAGATCGACCTCGGCGAGCGATCGGCGCACGCGCTCGGCGGCGGCCTCGGCCTCGGCGCGGCTGCGGCAAGCGATGACGAAGTCATCGGCGTAGCGCACCAGGCGAAAGCCGAGGGCCTCGAGATCCGCGTCGAAGTCGTCGAGCATCAGGTTGGCGAGCAGCGGACTCACGGGGGCCCCTTGAGGCAGACCGGCCGCGCGCTCAAGGCGATGGCCGCGGTAGCAGACCGGCGCCGCGGCCCAGCGCAACAGCAGCCCCATGGCCGGCTCGTCCGGCAACAGGCTGCGCAGACGGGCGGCAAGGCGAGAGTGGGACACCGAGTCGAAGAAATCGTCGATGTCGGCCTCGTAGAGCCAGTCATAGCCCTCGCGGCGCAAGGACTGGAGCCGGTCCCGTGCGTTGAGCCGCGACAGACCGCGGCGGTAGCCGAAGCTGGCCGCGGACATTAAGGGCTCGACATCGCGGCCGAGCACCTGCAGCACGGCGCGCTGGGCGACGCGGTCGGCGAACGGCGGCACCGCCAACGGCCGCGGGGCCTTGCCCGGCTGGCGCAGGATCCGCCCGACCAGCTCGGCAGGCTCGTAGCGGTTGCGGCGCAACGCGTCGGCAATCTGATCGAGCATCGCATCCACCGGGCCTGGCTCCTCGGCCCAGGCCAGCGCCGCGAGGTCCTCGTCCTCCCAGTCCCTGCGATGTCGGCCCGCTCGGTTGTCGCGAATGGCGATATAGGCGGCCTCGAGATTGCCCGGCTCGGCCGCGCGGGCGAGCACGCCGCGAGAAGGCCGCCGCCGGGGCCGGGTAGACTCGCCGGTCGCGCTCTCCAGCCGGTAGCGGCCGAAACCGAAGGTTCGGCGCTGGCCGATGCCGAGGTACTGGCCCAGCACCAGCGCCGGCAGGGCAGCGGCATCCGCCACACGCAGCCGCACGCAGCCGAGGATGCCGCCGACTGGCGACTCCTGGCCTTCGAGATCGTAATAGGCGCCGTCGTACCAGCCGATGTCGTCATCGAGGACCTCGATGGGCAGCGGAGCGGCTAGCCCACCATCGCCGACGGCCTTACCGAGGGCGACGAGGCTGTCGGCGATGCGCCGACCGAGCAGATCGCCGCTCAGCTCGCCACGATCGTGTACGTAGCGACCCTCACCCTTGCGGCCGTCCCGGTCGGGCTTCGCGCGCAGCAGGCGCGCTGGCGCCGTGAACCGCAGAGCGTGCACGGGCTCCCGGCAATAGTGGGCGACCTCCTGCGCCAGGGCCGCCATGTCATACGGGCTCAGCGAGCCGGCATCGCGGAAGGGCCGGCCATCGTGGGCGTCCTCGGCCGCGACGCAGCGCAGGTTGCCTCCCAGCTCAAGCCCGCGCTTGTCCTCCGGCAAGGTGCCCGGCAGGCCGCGCAATCGGCCCACGAGGGCGTCCAGGAGATCCTCCGCGCCGGCACAGCAGTAGAGTTCGAAGCAGTACCCATCGCTGCGGTGGAAGGGCACCCGGCCGCTGTCGGTGGCCTCCAGCCACAGCCGCGGCTCCTCTTTCAGCTCGCCTTCCATCAAGTTGCGCAGCAGCCCCGCAACCAGCGGCTGATGGAAGAAGCGCAGATGGGCGTCGGTCGTGAAACAGAAGCGCAGCCGCACGCAGCGGATCGGGAGCAATGAGGTCGGGTCCATACCGGAGGTGTCCATGATTGACCGGGATCGGAAAGGCGGCCACGATTCCAGCAGCCGCGCCGCTTCGGGAGCAGACGCTACCCTACTCGCGAACCGGCGCCAAGCCCGAGCGCTTTCAGCGCCCAGATCGCCGCACACTTGTCAACAACCGAAGAAACGCGCAAGGACGTGCTGATCGTCCTGCTGGGTCATTCGTTCGAACCGTTGCTGCAGAGTATCATCGCCTATGCGCCGAAGAAGCTCCTCGTCGTGTTCGCTACGCGGTACGACCAGGTCGAGGGTGAAGTAAACGGCGAACATCAGCACAAGACCTTCAGGAGCTTGGTTCAGGACGCTCGCCTTGCGGAGCTGCTTCATCCCCTGTCGCCCCCCGAGGTCATCGACCCGCCCGGGTCCACGCGATCGGATCGGCTAGGGTGGGACGACGCCGTATCCGTCTTCCGGTACCTGCGCGAGGAGGTCATACCGAGGCTTCGCGGCCAGGACCCTGAATGGTGTGCGCGACACTGCACCATCGACATCACCGGCGCGAAGAAGAACATGGTCAGCGGGGCCTACCTGTTCGCTGCCTTCGCCGGCATCCCCGTCTCGTACGTCGACTTCGACCTCTACGACGCCGACTTTCAGCGCCCTTACGGCTTCTCATGCCGCATCGGCGAGCTCGAGAGCCCGGCCGAGGGCTTCCAGCTCGATGCCTGGCAGCGGGTGCGCCGCCACTATGAGCATGCGGCCTACAATTTGATGGAGGCGGAGCTCAAGGAGATACGCGCTGCCATGCGCAGAAGGCGGGGAAAGCCAACTGAATCGGTTCTCGAAACCATTAAGCCTTTGTTCAAGGCCGATGAAGCGGAAGCGGTGAAGAGGCTCCAGTTGATGGCTTGCTGCTACGCACGCTGGGCCGAGGGGGATTTTCGCGGCGCTATGGCGGCTTGGTGTAAAGCAAAGAAGGCCGGCATCGATGAACAGAAGTCGGGCGAGTTACTGCCAACGGCGGTCGTGGAGCTGTGGCGCCTGTGGCCGAAACGCGTCGGGACTGTGCAGATGAAAACCAACGCCGGGGAAGAGCGATGCAAGCTGCCCGACGACCTTGTCTATCTTGAGACGGGCAAGCAGACAGACGATCAACACATCGTATGCGACCTCTCGAAATCCCTATTCGGCAAACCCGAGGAATTCGTTCTCTATGCGCAGGATGAGCTTGAGAAGATCCGTCGACTGATCCGGCACGGCGATGACTTTCGCTCGGCCCTGCTGCGGGCGGCCGGGCTTAATGAGGTGTTGATGAAGTTCCGTTTAGCACAGGCGTGGCTCCAAGGTAAGGTGCGCGCAAAGCCCGCGGAGCATGATCCCAGCAATCAAGCTACCGGTTTTCTTGAGCGGACGGCGTTGCAGGCGCAGGCGCCACATGCAGAAAAAGCGCTATTCGAAAAGCTGATGGGCTGGCACCTGACAGAGTACACCGCTAAAAAGAGCTTCAAGCGCAACAAATGGTGTTTCGAGATCGTCGAAGATCTCGCGATTACTCCACCCGAAGAAGCCATCAGGCCTGACTGTTTGGCAATGGCCCGCAACAAGGCCATCCACTTCACAGTGCCGGTCGCCAAGACGCTCGCCGATAAGGCGCTCCACCTCGTCGAATGGGCGGTCGAACGGCTCACGGATGATTTGTCCGATAACGCTGAGAATAAGCCCGCCTTCACGCCCGCGTGGGACACGCCTGAGTCGCGGCCGGGGGTCGATCCGTGGTTAGCCGCCTTCACGCCCGCGTGGGACACGCTTTGCGATGCCTGCGGCATCGACTTCCTGCCTCCGACCGAAGACCGTGACTGAACGGTGGCTGCTGGCCGCGGAGGCCGACCAGATCCAGGACCTGGTGTTCCGCGCCTCGCGGCTCCGCGAGGTCGCCGGCGGCAGCCAGTTGTTGGAGCGCTTCTGCGAGGAGGCGCCGGATGCGGTCCGCGAGCGGATCGCGGGCGAGCGGTTCAACCCGGACGATCTAGTGATTCAACGCGGCGGTGCCTTCCGCGCGCTGTTCGACGACAAAGAGGAAGCCCGCCGGTTCGGGCGGGAGCTGGCCTACGCGTACCGCCAGCTGACCGGCGGGACAATGACCATTGCCGATCCTGAGCCCTACCAGGAGAGCAAGGATGGGGCATGGCCAGAGGCCAGCAAGGCGGCCCACACAAAGCTGGTCGCGGCGAAGCGCCGCGGCGCCGCGACCGAAGGCCTGGCCCAGTCCCCCTACTCCGCCCTCTGCGCCTCCTGCGGGATCGGGCTGGCCACGGCGTACGAGGCACGGCCTAAGGTCCAGGACGCACGCCCCGACTATGTCTGCGCCGACTGTCGGAGCAAGTTCGGGGAGCTGGAGGGCGCCGAGCTTCGGAAGGCGTTTTTCGATGAGGTCCAGACTTGTATCGGGGACAAAGCATGCAGGCCGCAACAGTCGGTCAAGGACGCCGACTGGGCCAATGCGATCGGTCAGCTCGACCCGCGACGCTACGTCGCCTATCTGGGCGCCGATGGCAACGGCATGGGCAAGGTGTTCGCCGCCTGCCCTAGCCCGGCAAGCACGAAGAAGCTTTCCGACGCATTGCGCGACACCCTAAACGCGGCGCTCGCCGAGTCGGCCGCGTGCGCGGCGACCCGGCTGTGGGACGACCCGGAGCTCAGCCCGGCGCAGCAGGCTGACCTGCCAATGCCGGTGCTGCCACTGATCATCGGCGGGGACGACCTCTTCGCGCTGCTACCGGCGCGCTTGTCCGTGGCGATCGCGCAGCGGTTCATTCGCCGATACGAAGCGGGCATGCAGGACGCGACCCGGTCACTCACACCCGGGTCTTCGCCGACGATCTCGGCGGCTGTCGTGATCTGCAAGGCCAACTACCCGCATACGCTGGCGCGGCGGCGCTGCGAGCTGGAGTTGGGTCGGGCCAAACGCCTCGCCCATCTCCAGTCTCCCGAGACGCGCTCGGTGCTGGCCATGGCCGTG
Source organism: uncultured Chromatiaceae bacterium (assembly GCA_964583605.1). Lineage (GTDB taxonomy): Bacteria > Pseudomonadota > Gammaproteobacteria > Chromatiales > Chromatiaceae > CAZOWL01. The sequence goes on from CAZOWL010000001.1 coordinate 214,640, forward strand.
ATCACCGGCAACCAGACAGGCGGCGGCCAGGCGCTCGGCGGGAGCCACGTCGAGGCCACCTTGTCGCCCTACGTGCTCGGCCCCGCCGCGGCCACCGAGCCTGATCGACTCGACCGGCTGTTCCAGCACCACCAGGCGCTGGAACGCCTGCCGCAGAAGCGCCGTGCCGAGCTGGCGCGCCTCTACGCCGACATCCCGGCGGACGCCCGCGCCCCAGGGGCGAGGAGTCCGCTCGATGAGGACTGGGCGCCGCGCCTGGAGGCGCTGCTGGCGCGCGTCGGCCGGGATTCGGCCCTTCGACGCAAGGTCTGTGACGCCCTGAGAGATCTGGGCGACATTCGCAACGCCGACCTGGGCTACTGGCTCGAGACCGGGCGGCCCTGGCTCGAGGACCGGCGCACCTTCGGCCACGGCATCGGCGATCTGATGCGCCTCTGGCCCTGGCTCGAGGACTTGGATGAGACGCGGTACAGCTCTGAGGAGCAGGAGTAGGCCCAATGCGGCTGACGTTCGAGATCCGCCTCGCGAGCGACTACCACATCGCGGCCGGCTATGGCGCGGGCGAGGCGCTCGACTCGGTGCTGCATCGCGACGCCGACGGCCAGCCAGTGATCCGCGGCAGCGCGGTCGTCGGGCTGCTCCGCGACGGGATGCGCCAGCTCCTGCAGACGGCGCCCGCGCTGCAGGCGCACCTCGCCGCCCACGCCGCCCAGGAGCAGGCCGAGCAGGACAAAGGCGTGCCCGGCGCGGCGGCCCGCGCCTTCTGTCCAGGCGAGGCGCCGGGCTGCCCTCTGTGCCGGATCCTCGGCACACCAGCGCGCCCCAAGCCCTGGGTCTTTAGCTCCGCTCGGCCGGTCGGCGCCATGCTGCCAGTGCGGGAGCTGCGCCGGGGATCGAGCCAGCCGGTGACGCGCGTGCAGGTCGACCCGCTCCTGCGTCGGGCGCGCGACGGGCACCTGTTCGTTCAGGAGGAAGGCAGCCGCGGCTTGGTATTCCGCTTCTCCGCCGAGTGCGCGGACGACGGCCCCGAGGCCCGGCGCGATGCGAGCCTGCTGGTCGCGGCGGCACGGATGGTCCGCCGGCTCGGCAGCGCGCGGCGCCGCGGACGCGGCGCCTGTCTCTGGACGCTGGTCGCAGCCGAGCCTGCCGGGATCTGGATGGACGAAGGCCCTGACTCAGATCTGCCGCGGCCCGAGCCATCCGTGCAAGAGTTTTGGCTCGAGCTGTTCGAGCGCTATTGGCTCGACGGTGAAAGGCCACCGGCCCAAGATCCCCCCGAGCCATCCCCGCTCGCAGCGAAGACGGAGACTGATCCAGCACTGGTACGGCTGCGCGTGATCCTGCGCGTCGACGAGCCCGTGGTCATCGCGGAGCGCCCGAGCGCGGGCAACCTCTTCACGGCGCTCGATGCCATACCCGGCACCACTCTCTGGGGTGCCCTGGCCGCACGGGTGGCGCGCGGCCGCACCTTCGACCAGCGTCGCAAGAGCGGCGAGGCCCTCGTGGACGCCGAAGATTACCGGCGTTTCGTCACACTCTTCTCGCGGGGCGGCCTGCGTCTCACGCCGCTGTACCCGGCCGAGACCTTCGCCTACGGCAGCGCCCTCTGGCCGCGCTTCCCCGCCCCGCTGGACCTACTGACCTGCAAGCATTTCCCTGGCTTCGACGGCCGGAGGGACGACCCGGCGCGGCACGGTGCCCGCGGCTGCGCGACCGCCGACACGATCGATGAGGAGTGCCGGGTCTGCCGTGGACCGTTAGAGCCGGCCCGCGGCCTGCTCACGCTGCAGCGTCTCGGGGGCCTAACGACGACAGGGCCGGGCGTTCAGGAAGAGATGCACCCACGTATCGATCCGACCAGCCAGCGCGTCAACACCGGCGACCTGTTCGGCTACCAGGCCCTCGCGGTCGGGCAGTTCTTCGTCGGCGAGCTGACCTGCCGCGACGTCGCGACCTGGGCCTGGCTGCGGGAGCTGGCGGATCTGGACGCCCAACGGGTCGAGACCATGCGGCTCGGCAAGGCGATCCGCCGCGGCTACGGCAGCGTGAGCCTATGGCTCGAGCCGCTCAACCCAACCGAGCCGACCTTCGCGGCTGGCCTGTCGTTGGAGCGCCGGCTGCCGGCATCACAGGATCCCGCTGGGCCGATCGAGCTCACGCTCACACTCGTCAGCGACGCTCTGCTGCTCGACCCCTGGGGGCGCGCGATCGGCTCCCTGGCCCACGCCGGTCTCGACGATGCGATTGCCGATGGGCTTCCAGTCGAGGTCAAAGTGAAACGCGCCTTCTGCCGCACCGGCCTGCTGGACGGCTTCGCCGGTCATCTGGGGCTGCCGCGTTGGCGTGACCGGGTGATTCGGGCGGGCTCCGCGCTCGGCCTAACGGTATCGCCCGAGCCGGGCGCACCGGCCAGTTGGCTCGATGCTCTGCACCAACGGCTCGCCGAGCTCGAGCACACGGGGATCGGCCTGCGCAGGGAGGAAGGGCTCGGACGCCTGGTATTCAATCATCCGGTCTATCGCAACTATCAGGACGGCGATCCACGCTCGATCGACATCCCGCCGGCGCTCCAACCGCGAGATGTCGCAGAGACGCCGGAGGCGATCGGGCAGCGGCTGATCGCGCGCTGGGAGCGGCGTCTCGATGTCGAGCTCGCCGACCCGGATGTCAGCAGGCACTTTCGTGGTGGGCGCGCGGAGAACTGGCAGGCCGCCGCGCGTTGGCTCAACGCCTGGGCGGACCTGGGCGTGGCGAGCACGCTTGAGCACCTCGAGGCGCTCGGGCGAGACGATCTGCTGCGGCGTCGGTGGTCGTTGCAGCATGGAGCCAGTGACGATGGAGCGAAGGAGGTACCGCGCAAGGACTGGTTCTGCCGAGACGGGGGAAGAGGAATGGAGAGACTTGAGCAACTGCTTGTCGAGTGGCGCCGGTTTCCGGAGGCGGAGGCGCTCGACGCGGGGGCCGTGGAGGCTCTGGAACCAAGCCTGATACGTGCCCTGGCGAGCCGCCTCGACGCGATGGCTGATAGTGAGGTGGAGCTGGAACCATGACCTGTCTGATCTTCCGCGGCACGCTGCGCGCCCGCACCGCGATCCATCCTGGCGCTGGGCTGGGCGAAGGGGTCGCCGACAAGGCCGTGCGACGGGATGCATCGGGCGACCTGCTGATCCCCGGCACGGCGATCGCCGGTGTCCTACGCGGTCTGGCGACCCGCCTCGCGCCGGACTTGGGAATGGACCCCTGCAAGGCGATCCAGCAGCAGCCGGATACCGAGCACCCTTGCGGCTGCCCAGTCTGCGACCTCTTCGGCGAGATTTATCCCGACGCGGACAACGGGGCCAGCGGAGCGGCATCGCGGCTACTGTTCTCGCACGCGAAGGCCGAGCTGCCCGATGGGGCGACCACGACCGTGCGCGACGGTGTCGGGATCGGCCGGCGCAGCGGCACCTCCGCGAGCGACGCGGCCGCCAAGTTCGACTACGAGGTGATCCCCGCCGGCACCAGCTTCCAGCTCCGCATCGAATGGGACCGGGGTCACGCCATTGGGATGGACCAGGGACACGCAATGCTGCTTGCGGCCTGCATCGAGGAGTGGCGGCGGGGCCGCATCTGGCTCGGCGCCGCAGCCGCGCGCGGGCTCGGGGCCCTCGCTCTCGAAGATCTGACGGTCATGCGGCGCGATCTCTCGAAGCCGGATCACCTGATGGCCTTCCTGCGCAACCACGCCGGGGGCAGCGAGGAGGACTGCCCCGGCTGGCTGGACAATCATGTCCGGGACGCGCGGCAGCGCCGCGTCGACAAGGAAGTGTGCACCGATGGCGCATTGAGAACGTTCGCGCACTTGCGGTTCACCCTGCGCTTCGACGCCCAGGTGCTGTTTCACGATCACGCCATGGCGGTGCGCACCGGCTTCGATCACGCCCCATTGGTCGAGCTGTCGCGGGACGCACGCTGCCTGGTGCTGCCCGGTGCGTCCCTGCGCGGCGTGTTGCGCAGCCAGGCGGAGCGCATCGCCCGGACGCTGACGACACTCGATGTCGAGGGCTTGGACGAATTCGGCGCGCGCTGCCCGTGCTGCGACCCGAACGCCCGCCCGGCTTGCGCAGACGCCACCGGGACTCCCCTCGCCGCCTGCGCCTCCTTGGCCGAGGCCGCGGCACAACGCGCCGTCTCGAACAGGGAGAAGAAGCCGGAGGTCAAGCCAGGGGATCTCTGCCTCGGCTGCCAGCTCTTTGGCAGCACGCGCTTCGGCAGCCGGCTGCGGGTCGAAGGAGGATCCTCGGCCCTGCCCGATGAAGACCCGACGCAGATGCGCGATTTCGTCGCGATCGACCGCTTCACCGGCGGCGCCAAGCACCAGGCCAAGTTCGACGCGCTGGTCGCCAACGGCCAGCCCGAGTTTCAGGTGAGCCTGTCGCTGGAGAACCCGGAGGAGTGGGAGCTCGGCTGGCTTTACCTGGCCCTGCGCGACCTCGTCGAAGGCATGGCCTCGCTCGGCTTCGGTGGTGCCAAGGGCTTCGGCCGCGCGACGTTCGTCGACGCCACGCTGACGCTCGGTCGTATCGCGTCGAAAGAGGATTTCGGCGTGCCCACCGAGTGCTTCAGAGATCCCGATGTGCTTTTCGACACGGCGCGCTTCCGATGGAACGACGCGGACGAACGCAGGACATTCGCCGCGCCACTGCAGCAATGGGTCGACGCCTTCCGCGCCCGATGCATCGACATCGGTGGCAAGACGGCGTTCCGCCGGGGGGATGCGTACCGGCTCAGCGGCGACCACTATTTCCGCCCCATTGATCACGGCAAGCCGAGCCTTGCCGAGCTCTATCCAAAGGTCTGGAAACCAGCCACCACGCTGGAGCAATCATGACGATGAGCTCGGATCAAATCGACATCAGGGAATTTATCCGCAAGCTCCCGCAGCCGCAGATTGGGCCGGCCCAGCTATGCATACTCGGCGGCAGGATCGATGCGAACGACGAGCCGCTCCGCGCCTTAATGCATTGCTTTGCCGACGCATCACTGGCGTTTGCGCTCTGGGAGACGTCCGAGAACATCGAGCTAACACGCCTCGACGGCCTGCCAGCGCCGCGATCGAGCGCCTGGCTGCTGGAGCGTGCAAGATTGTTCGGCGCCGACCCCGACAACCCCAATGAGGGCGCCGCAAATCCGCCAACGCAGGGCGGCGACCTGGAGCTGCGCCGCGACGGCGAAACCCTCCGTTGGCGCTTCGTCGGCGCAGCAAACGGCGCGATCGAACAAGCGCTGCAATCGGCCGGTATCCAAGCGGAAGACTTCTGGGCTCAGCACTCCCCCGACACGCGACTGCGAGCATTGCGGAGAAAGATGCTGCTCTGGGGCGAATACAAACCAGACGTTGGCAACTTTGTCGACCCGCGCGTGGGCTGGGCGCGGCTGAATTACCCGGTCGCGGCCGCTGGCAGCCGCGTGCAGATCGACTATCTGGAATTAAGCGACGATGAAGCGCCAGCCTTCGTCTGGTGGCTCGGGGTGAGTAGGCATGCGTGAAGGCAAAATCGTTGAGCTTAATGAGACTAATAAATGGGGGTTGATTCAGCCGGATGGACCTGGCGAAAAACTCCGATTTCGATTCGATGACGTCCTTAACCTATGTCTATGGGCCGAAATGCTTGTGGGAACGCGGGTTCGCTTCGATGAGAGGAACACCAGAGGCGACAAGATCGCACGTAACATACTTCCGGTGGTGCAAGTGAGTGAGTCTAGCCTGACTGGCTGCCGGTTCTATAACCCCTACAATTTCGTTCGTTTTCTCACGCCCCGCGCCAAGCATGACATGACGGTAAAGGAGGACAAGAAGGCAACACGAGCGGTACGGGCACGACCTCGAAATAACATTCTCGCCGACGCTTTCCGCGCAGCCCAGGAGGCTTCTGAAAGCCGCCAGGCCACTTCGCAATCACGAGCAGGCCATGAGCTCGAAGACCGTCTCCTAGGCCGCTGCCCGCCGCCGCCTCACGATCGGTACGTGGGCATCAGCGGTCGCATCGTGTGCGAAGCAGAGGCAGTGACCCCGCTGTTTGTCTCTGACTCAGAAAACGTAACCGGGGAATCACACAAGAGCTATCGCTTCTACCAACGGCACGGCGAACGGGCCCTGCCCGCAAGCAGTCTCCGCGGCATGATCAGATCTATCTTCGAGGCAGCAACGAACGCTTGCATGATCCAGATGGCGGGAAACCGCCGATTGACTCGACACGTTACCGATAAAGAAGCGCAAGCTCTCGTCCCGGCTCGGGTGATCCGCCAGGACAACGAACTCTGGCTCGAGATACTGAATGGGGATACTCCGTTTGTTCCAGGCCGGCCCCCAGGCAACGGTCATGCTCAATACGCCGCGTGGGTTCCGCAATACCTAACCAGAATGCTCGTCCACCGCCACCGCACGAACCATAACGGACCATACGGCGCGCGGCAAGACGTTGCCCTGCCATTAGAGACGCATGATATTGAAGGTCGGCCGAAACCCGTGTATGCGCTCCTCCAAGAGATAGATCATCCGAGTGGCAAGTTTCGGTTCTACTCCGCAAGTGTCATCAAGCAATCGAAGGACCAGTTCCCCGCGACGCAGCCTGGACAAATCGTCCGGAAAGGCTACTTACATCTCACCAACCAGAATATCGAAAACAAGCACGACGAGCGGTTATTTTTCTCCAGAAAAGAAAATCCACAAAGGATCGGTCCACTGCCAGCAGATGTAATAGAAGGCTACCGCCAGCTGATAAACGACTACAAAGAGCGGCATCGGGATCATGTGAAGAAGGCTGAGCGGGAGGGAAGAGATCCTGAAGAACCCGATACGACGCACGGGAAGGCTGCCTTTTCGCGCCATATCGTTCGTGAGGGCTCCGAGAGTTTGCAAGATGGCGACCTCGTATACGCTCTCGTGGAAAACGCTAGCGAGGTGAGCTTTCTCGGTCCGGTCGCTCGTCCACGCATCCCCTACAAGTGCCGTATACAGGATTGTCTGCCCAGCAGCGGCGCCGCAGAGGCTCCAGACGATGCAACCGGGCTCGGCGATATCACGCCCTGCTCGGACGTGGAGCGGCTATGCCCTGCCTGTCGGACCTTCGGTTGGGTCGCGCACCAGGAGCCGGGCAGGCAAACCGAACACTCGGCCTACGCTGGGCGGTTGCGTCTTAGCGACGCGAAGCTTATCGAGGATCGGGGGCGTCTTGACGCGACATCGTTGGCGGTCCTCTCGGCGCCCAAGCCGACGACCGTCCGCTTCTACCTGGAAGAGTGGCGCAATGGGGCTCGCGTCCCACGACAGGATGGCCGGTGGGGCAAGAGCGCTGACAAAGGCTATGATGGCGAAGACCATCGACTGCGAGGCCGAAAGGTCTATCGGCACCATCGCGCGGCCTCAGAGCAAGAGTATCGGCATTCTGGTGGCAACCAAGAGGGGGGGAGCGATCAGAACCGTACCGTCCGCGACGCGTTGATGCCCGGCGCCCGCTTCCGATTCTCGATCGACTTCGAGAACCTCGCCCCCTTGGAGCTCGGCGCCCTGCTCTGGACCCTGGAGCTTGACGGGAAAGCCTATCACCGATTGGGCTATGCCAAGCCCCTCGGTTTCGGCAGCGTGAAGGTCCACGTGAAGGGGCTCCGGCGCATGAACCCTGGGCAGCGCTATCAAGGGACCGGAAGCCGAGGAGGGTGGGAGTCCATCATCGGCGAGAAAGAGGGGTTGATTGATGCTTTCAAACAGGCGCTGATAGATGCCTACCCGGACGACGGCAAGGACGGCTTCGAGTCGCTGCCCAACATCGCCGATCTGCTGACCCTGCTGTCCGAGCCGGCGGAGGATCTACCGATCCACTACCCGCGAAGCACCGAGGAGCCGGATCCAGAAGGCAAGAATTTCACTTGGTTCGTTACCAACAACAGGCGCGCGCATCTGGTTCTGCCACTGCCGCAGGAGGATCACGGGCTCCCGCTGCTCCGACCAATGGGCGGGCGTTGAATCGACCTCGGGCGAAATGCCGTTCGCGAGCGGCGCGCGAGGCAAGTCAGCCGCGCGATCCTTCCACCAAATCCCGCAGAAACCGAAACCGCTGACGGCCGTATGGCATCACGGCATACTCTCGGATCGCCTCGTCGTTGAGCAATTGCGACAGCTCGCGGCGGGCGCGTCTCTTCTCGGTGCGGTCGCCTGCGGTCCACCAGCGCGCAGCGAGAAACAGCGTCTGCACGAGAAACGACACCTCGATGCCGGGCTGCGTCGTATCCTCCAGGTTTCGGGCGAGGCGATCGAAGGCCCATCGATAGCCTTGCGGATCGAGCGGCTCGTTGAGCTTGCCCCAGCGCAACAAGGCAATGGAGAAGAGATTAACCAGCAGGCGTCGCTCGACACATCGACAAACAAATGGCGCGGTCGGGCACGTGTCCAACTGGCCGATCATGGTCTCGACGCCGGCCTGCACCTCCGCAAGCGCGGGCACGGCGATCGGCGGGTGCTGCCGAAGAAACAGGTCAAATAGGTGATAGGTGAGGTGCAGGGCATGTTGCTCTACCGCGAATCGGATCTCGCATCCCTCCAGCTCAGGGCAATGCTCGCGGTCGCGGGCAAGCCTGTCACGGGCTTGATCGAGGCAGTCGCCGACCCTCACCAGGTCTCGCGCATGTCGGGCGCTGTGGCGCAGCGCGACGGCGCGCATGAAGGCGGCCTCGCGTCCGGAGATGTTCTCGAGGCGCTGATTGTCCGCGATCTCCAGTGCCCGCTCGGCCAACACGGCCGCCACATGCCAGCTCCCTTCTGCAGCGAAGAGCTCGGCATAGGCGAGGAAGTAGGTGTAGCGTGACGGGTCCTCATCCAACAGCGCGCGCAGATCGGCCTGGAAGGAGGCATCCCAGCGCTTCGCAGAGCGAGAGGCGAGCATATTCTGGACGAAGGCTTGCGCCTTGCCGAAGCGGTCGTAGCAGAGAACGGGAGGATTCCGCGGGCGCATGGCGCGCTTGATCGATTGATGGAACAAGAGACCATAGCCGGCATCGGTCGCCGCCTCGAAGCAGGCCTCCCAGGTCGCCAATACACGCTCGTGGAGCTGTCTCTCAACGGACTCGAGGATCTCTCCCAATGCACCTCGCACTTCGTCCAAACGGCGATCCCCAGTCGTCTCGCCGGCGGTTTGCCCGATCTGGCTGAGACTCAGGCTGCTCGTGTAGCGCGACCACCGGGAGACAAAATCGTCGACGATTCCCGGCCGGGTCTCGAGCACGGGCGCAGCCATCGCGGCCAGATCCGCCTGATCCTTCTCGACCAGCTCACCCAGTTCATGCAGATAGCTGTGGCCATGAGTGTGCAGTTCACCGAGAAACGTGTCGAGCCAATCGAGGAACTCAGGGTCGGGACTGGACGCAGTGTCCGGGTCAACGGGCGAGAGCACCCCAGGCTCCGAGAGGTAAGCCCGCGGATGCCGCAGATAGAGCCCGGCAAAGGTCCGCTTGCCATCGCCAGCGGGATAACGGCGCGCGGCCGCATGAATTGACGGATCGCCGGTGATCAGGACGAAGCGACATTGCTCCTGGTCCAGGCGTCGGTTGATCCGTTCCAGCCGAGCCAGCATTTCAGCGTCGTCATAGATGAGAACCCGGCTCCGAGCCTTGGACTTCGTATCGACCAATCGGTTGAACCAACGCTCCTTCAAATCGTTGAACCCAACTTGATCGGCGAACCGCTGGGGCGGCGCGAACGCATCCTGCAGTGCTTCCTGTGGCAGCAAACCGCGTTCCAATACGAAGCTCAGCGGAGCGATCCGCGTATGCTTGAAGAGGCGGCGCAGGCGCTCCAGCGAGACGGCCGGGCCACTCTCTCCGCGGAGCAGCCTGGTCAAGCCCGGCGCTTCGTCGGCCAGACGCTCTAGCACCGCAGCCTCGTCCTGCAACGACTGCAGTTCCTCACAAAGGCGGTGGAACTTCCGAAGCTCCTCCTCGGCGGTGCGATGCTCGCGATCGGCGCGGTGGACCATGCCGGAAAAGATCGCCCCAATCTCCTGCTCCATGGGCGGCAGTACGATTAAAGGGTGGTCGCCCGCGACACGGAAGAAGATGTCATCGGCCAGTGCACGACCAAGGGCGATCGACAGGTTGCGATCATCGTCCGGAAAGACTTCCGCGTATCCTCTTTCGCGCCGTCTGGTGCGCACGGCCACTTCTTCTGGCGCCGCGTAGAGCACGACTACGTCGGTGTCCACCGCGTGCAACACGGTGCCCCCACTCGCCCGAAAGACGCAATCCCGTCGCCATGGCTCCATAATGCGACGCTGCTCTGCGGCGGCGCGAAGTAACGACGCGAGCGCCTCGGGGTCCGAGCGTTGTGGAGTAACCACTATCCGAGGCCGAAACGATGCATCAGGGCGGCTTCATCGGGTCCCGGAGGCGGCAGAGGAGCGCCACCTCCGGGAGGGGTGATCAAGGCCTCGCGTCGGAGGAGGCTCATCAGCCCGAAGAACCCCTTCCCTTCCTCGGGCAGGCGTATCGAAACCGCGGGTCTTGTTCCGACGTACACGTATAGATGATCGTCCGCGCGTTGCTCGCAGACGAGCAGGGAATCCGATCCAGCGAGCAGTGAGCGGACGAGCCAACCATCGAGGCCAGCGTCAGGTCGGTCCCGATCGAAATACTTCAGGCGAGGCCAGGCATCAACGACACGTTCCAGCCCAACCGCGTCGAATATAGATTCAGCGAGATCCCTCTGCACGCGATCGGGCTCGGCGGCCGCACGAAACATCTCGCGCAAGAGCTCGCGAAGCTGCGTCAGGTGTGCGACCAGGTTCTCATCATCTGCGCGGCAAAGCGCCTCCAACGCCATCCCTGCGTAGGCTTCGTGGAAATGGCGTCCGCTGTAAATCAAAGCGCGCAGCGCCGCCACCGCGTCCTGGCGCGGTGCGGCAAGTCGCGCAACCGTCATCATCGCGACCCCGAAGAGACTGTCGCCTTCGCCATTGACGACGCTGCCGAAGAACCCATTGCCGACTCGGGCTGGAAGCACTCGCAAGATCTCGGGAGCCGGTAGAGCAGCGGCAAGAGACAATAGGTGCTCAAAGATCTCCACGTGCCTGGGATCGGGCTCCAGCGAGGCCAGGAGATTGGCGAGACCGTCGCGAAACGACGCACGGAGGGAGGCATCGAGGGCACCGTAAGCGTCTTTGAGCCCGAGCGACAGGAAGTCCGCTCGTCGGATAGCGGCGTCAGCGCCGGGGAATGCCCAGGCACCCGCCCCTTCAAGGAGGTAGGATTCGAAGCCCACGCGCAACCACCGCTCGAAGTCTGCCGCTTGAAAGCCCTTGAAATGATCGATTGGCATGTGATCGCCAGTTAGGTGTCTGATTTCAGCAGCCGATCATCTCGAGAACACGCCGCTTCACGGCGGTCTCCCCGCCATGCTTGGCGCAGAGGCGTAGCGCGAAGGCATAGTCATCATCGCGGCCTTCCCCGCGACAAACCACACCGCGCTCGATTCGGGTGCTACCTAAAGGCACTACCCGAAGCGCACCGAGGTAAGTGGTAGGGATCGGCTCCAGGACGCGTTCACGACAGCCGTCGGCGATTTGCTCCCCAGCCGCGACGCGTCGCAGATCCGCTGTATATCCCCAGGCCGCACGCCTGCGATTGCAGGCAAGGTCAAGCCGCACCTTGAAACGTCGATGGGCCGCCGCGTCGGCAAAGGTTGGTCGTGCCGTCCCGACACGCCCCACATTTACCTCAGGCAAGTGTAGTGCGACAAGCGATTTTCCGCTGCGGATGTGAATCAAGCCCAGGGCGTCGCGCACGCAGTCTGCCGCATCGTGCGCGGCGACGTCTTGCTCAAGCTCAGCCGCCGCCGTCACCCACAGGACAGCGCTAGGCCGCCCCAAGGTGCGGGCAGTTCCCCGGAATGCGTCGGTGCGCAGGTGGAGCTCACAGGTCTTGGTGAGCTCGAAGGCGTCAGTGTGCCGGACTCTGTGGAGATCAGGATCCGGCTCGACACGAAGAACGCGCGCTGCCGCAAGTCGTTGTCGATCCTTCTCTGTCAGCAGATGAAAAATAAGACCGTGAGTGGGCATGGCATGGATCAACCCCTTGCAGGCCTTCAGGGATCTCGGCTTCCTCTTGCAACGTAACAAAAAGGCCGGGCTTTCTCGCCCCGCAAGAAAATCTGGGGGTAGGGAATCGAGCAACAATGCATCCAGCGCCTGCAAGGCATCCTCTGCGACCTCCGCCTTCGGTGGCGGTACAGAACCGACATACTTATCAGCGAGGACGCGCGACCGGTAGACGTGCAGATCGTGCCACCATGCAAAGACTTGCTTCACGAATTCACTGTCAACCAGCCCCTCGTCGAGGCTGGCCAGCGCATTGGCTGCGACCGTCAAGCCTGAAGGTACGCTCATCACGCTTGACACGAAATCGCGCTGGCTCAGCGCATCCAAATACTCTATGAAGGTCATCGAGCCCGATTCCCCTGGTGATCGCGAGGAGCGACTCGTTTGATCGCCCTGGAAGGACGGCCCTGGCAGATTTCTTCCCTAGAATAACACTGGTTATGAAGGCGCGTTGCGGGGAGAGCCACGCATGCTGGGAGCGCTGAATGCTGCAGCGGCTCGCTGGCTCAATGAATCGAAAAAACAATTCCCACTTGGAGAGGAAGATGTCCTCCAATGATTCCAAGGCCTGTACCTCGCTGTCCCGCGGCAGGTCGTGGCCATTCGGTTGGCTGCCGAGCATCAGGCCAATTCCGTCGCTCGTCGCCGCTGTCCCGAGCGATGCCGGCTGGGCTACCATGGGCGCCGCTCGTTCGGGGACGCGACGCGGCCCCGCTGACCCGCCCAGAGACTCATGACGTCGTCACATGCCGCACCTGCCCGTCGCGCTCGATCCTGATCGTCTGCAGGAGGAGTTCCCTCCGGCCTATTTCGCGCGGGGGCAGCGCTACGTCCACCAGAGGCGCGTCCTGAGCGCTGACTTCAGCCCGGCGCAGGGAATCATCGTAGGCCGTGTACGCGGCTCCGCGGGGCGCGTCTATCAATGCATCGTCCGCGTCGAGGGGCAGGCCGACGGTCGCCCTCTGGTTGCTGGTCAGTGCTCCTGCCCGATCGGCTATAACTGTAAGCATGTGGCGGCGGTCCTGCTGTCCCTGTGCGCAACAGGGCACCTCGATCCCGGGCAACCGCGCGCCGAGCCGCTACCCCTGCCGGTGCGCAGCTGGCTCGAGCATGCCGCGCGCCACGCCGTCGGCGCCGCTTCGGAGGATCCGCACCGGCTGCTGTACCTGTTGCGCAGCGACGAGCAGCACGGCTTGCGTCGTCTCTATCTCAAGGCCGTGAAGGTCCGCCGGCTCCAGACCGGCGGTTATGGCAAGGAGCAGAAATTCCACGTCGGTGGCGAGTCCCGGGCCGCCTTCGTGACACCTGAAGACCAGCGCATCATGGCGCTGGTGAAGGGCGGCCGTCACGGTGGCTACGGCGAAGAGGTGTGGCTCGGCGAGGAGACCGGCCGCGACGTGCTCCAGGCGATTATCTTGTCCGGCCGAGGATATTGGGGGAGCGTCGCAACGCCCGTGCTGCGTTATGCCGGACCGGTGACGGGCCGGCTCGTCTGGCAGCTCGGGGCCGACGCCATGATGCACGTGAGCCTCGAAACGGATCGCTCTGGCCTCGCGCTGATCCCGGTCACACCGCCCTGGTATCTGAGCCCGGAAACCGGCGACTGCGGTCCCCTGGAGACCGGGCTCGGCGATCGCGAGGCCGGGCTGCTGGCGATGGCACCGGCGATCCCCCCCGAAGCCGCCGACGCCGTCAAGGAGGCCGCTAGGACACGCCTGCAAGGACTTCGGCGTCCCGCTCCCCGCCCGGCCCGAGCGACGTCAGATCGTCAGCCAGGCGCCCACCCCCTGCCTGCGCTTCCAGAGCGAGGACCGCTCGGCGAACGACACCTACCTCTATTGGGCGGTGCCGCGCCGGCCCGACTGGTCGCACCATGCGATCCTGTTCTTCGAGTACGGCGGCACCCGCATCGACCCCCGCTCGCCGGACCAGGTGATCAGGCGCGCCGAAGCTGGCGTGCTGGTCGAGACCGAGCGTCACCGCGAGACCGAGCAGGCGGCTATCCAGACGCTCGAGGATCTCGGCCTACAACGCGCATGGGACGTCGAGGACCGCCCTGGTCTCTGGCTCAAGCTCGCGGATGAGAGCGCCTGGCTCAGCTTGATGCAGCGAGGCATTCCGAAACTGGCGGCGGCTGGCTGGCGGATCGAGATCGCGGACGACTTCCAGTTCCGGATCGCCGATATCGGCGACTGGGATTGCGAGGTCTTTGAGGGCGAGGGGAGCGACTGGCTCGGTCTGGGGCTTGGCATAGAGATCGACGGCGAGCGCCAAGACCTGCTGCCACTGCTGATCGGCCTGATTCGGCGCTCCCACGCGGACCTGACCCCGCAGGCGCTCGCCCACCAGGACGAGGAGGCCGTGATCGAGCTGCGCCTGGACGACGGCCGGCTGGTCCTGCTGCCGGCGCGCCGGCTGCGGCCCATCCTTTCGACCCTTGTCGAGCTCTACGATGCCGAACGGGCCGTCGATGCCGACGGACGCCTGCGCGTTCCCCGCGTACAGGCGGCACAGCTCGCGCAGCTTGCCGACGAGGATCCCGACCTGCGCTGGCGCGGCGGCGAGGCGGCGCGCGCATGGGGACGTCGTATCCGCGACCTCGGCGGCCTTCCCACAATCGCACCGCCAGCGACCCTGACCGCCGAGCTGCGCGCCTACCAGCGGCAAGGATTGGGCTGGCTCCAGTTCCTGCGCGAGTGTGGTCTCGGCGGCATCCTGGCGGACGACATGGGCCTCGGCAAGACGGTGCAAGCGCTCGCCCATCTGCTGGTCGAGAAGGAGCACGCACGCGCCGACCGCCCGAGCCTGGTCGTCGCACCGACCAGCCTGATGTTTAACTGGCGGCGCGAGGCGCAGCGCTTCGCCCCGTCGCTGCGCGTGCTGCTGCATGGCGCGGACCGGTGGGCGCGATTCAAGGCGGTCGACGATCACGACCTCGTCCTGACGACCTACCCGCTGCTGCCGCGAGACCTCGATGCACTCCAGCGGCACGACTTCCACCTGCTGATCCTCGATGAGGCCCAGGCTATCAAGAACCCGCGCAGCAAGGCCGCCGAGGCCGCGCGCAGCCTGCGTGCGCGGCACAGGATCTGCCTGACGGGCACGCCGCTGGAGAATCACTTGGGCGAGCTGTGGTCGCTGCTCGATTTCCTGATGCCGCACGTGCTCGGTGATGAGCGCCGCTTCCGGCGGCTGTTCCGCAACCCGATCGAGCGCCTGGGCGATGCCGAGCGTCAGGAGGAGCTGCGCCGACGCGTCGCCCCGTTCCTGCTGCGCCGCACCAAGGAGGCGGTGGCCGCCGAGCTGCCGCCGAAGACCGAGATCCTGCGCGAAGTCGCGCTGGCTGCCGACCAGCGCGACCTCTACGAGACCCTGCGTCTGGCGCTGCACGAGCGGGTGCGCGCCGAGGTCGCGCGCAAGGGCCTGGCCCAGAGCGGCATCATCATCCTCGATGCGCTGCTCAAGCTGCGCCAGGTCTGTTGCGACCCGCGACTCGTCTCGCTCGAGAGCGCACGGAAGGTCAAGGGCTCGGCAAAGCTCGGCCTCCTGATGACGCTCCTGCCGGAGCTTCTCAACGAGGGACGGCGTGTCCTGCTCTTTTCGCAGTTCACGTCGATGTTGACCCTGATCGCCGAGGAGCTGGCGCATACCGGCGTGCGCGAGGGCCGAGACTACGTCAAGCTCACCGGGCGCACCCGCGATCGCGCCATGCCGGTGGATCGCTTTCAGGCCGGAGAGGTGCCGCTGTTCCTGATCAGCCTCAAGGCAGGCGGCAGTGGGCTCAACCTGACCGCGGCCGACACCGTTATCCACTATGATCCCTGGTGGAATCCTGCCGCCGAGCGCCAAGCCACCGACCGCGCCCACCGCATCGGCCAAGACAAGCCGGTGTTCGTCTACAAGCTGCTCACCGAAGGCACCGTCGAGCAACGGGTTGCAGAGCTCCAGGCCCGCAAGCAGGCCCTGGCCGAGGCGGTGCTGGCCGGTGGCGGTGCTGCGGCTGGATCCCTGAGCGCCGATGACTTGGACCTGCTGTTCGCGCCCATCGAGGACCCATGACCGACAGGACACAAGCGCCACGATCCGATACGGACTACCGGCTGCTCGTGGACCGGCTGGTGCTGGAGCACGGGCGGCTCGAGCCATTGGAGCTATTGCTCGCTGCGGATTTGCTGGCCTACGAGGATTACGAGGCCTGGCGCCTGGGACAGAGACCCGATCTGCAAGGTGCCCTGCAGCGCGACCCGAATGAGATCGCCGACCTGCTGCGCCTGGCTGGTGAGTACGCGCGTAGCCAGCGGCTCGAGCCGACCCCCATCGAGTACCGAGGCTGGGGCCGCTCCGATCGGCCAATCCGCATCGGCCACGACAGCGGCCTCGCCGCGGCCTGTGCCTGCGCCTACGCGCCGCCCGCCGGCCGCGTCCAGCTCGACCTATTCCATGATAGCAGCACCGCAATTGCCGAGGAGGAATTGCGGCGGGCCCTCACCGACCGCCGCCTCGACACAGCGCGACACCAGCTTGCGCGCCTGATTCAGCGCGACCCTCGCCACGCCCGGCTCAATGGCTTCTTGCGACTGATGGAGGCCATCGACGGAGACGACGGCCGCGACAGCGGGGCGCGGACCGAGGACCGGCTCGGCGACCTGGAGGAGCTAGAGCGCCTTGCGCCTCAGCTCCTCGGCCATCGCGCGCGGGATTTCTTGACGCCACTGTGGGCCGCCCTCGCCGAGCAGCTGTCGGGACGCGCGTTCGATCCCGACTGCCCGCAGCTCCATCCCAGCTACGCTTACGGGCGCGCGCAGCGCTGGGACGCGGCACGCGCCGCGGTTGAGGCCGAGCCCAATTGGCGCGATCATCCGGCGCTGGTACTGGCCCATGCCGAGGCCTGTTGGCGTCGGCGTCTTGCCGCGGCCGCGAGACGCGATTGGATGTGGCTGTGCTGGGAGCATCCGTCGGACGCAGAGCGAGCGCTCTCCGCCCCGGCCTTCCCGGACCAATGCCTGAGCGATTGCTGGAACCGTTTTGGCGATCTCGCCGAGGGGACCGCGACCGAGGACTTCCCGGCCTGGATGCTATTGGCGGATCCGGGCCACGCGACGGCAGTGCCCCCTGATGCGGCCCCGGCCGACGAGCGCGGTACGGCCTATCGCCTGCTGCACGCGCTCGTCACCGGTGCGGACACGATCAAGCAGCGTAGAGAACTGGCGGAGATCCACCCGCGCCTGCTGGAGCTCTTCTTGTCGCGGCGCGAACAGATCTAAGCGTGAGTCACGGTGCGCACAGGTACGCTCGCACAACTAACGATCACGGGCGAGGCGACTCACCCTGGACGATGAAAAGTCGCCACCCCTGATCGTTCCCTCACCCCAACCCTCTCCCAGAGGGCGAGGGAGCAAAGGTGCTTCGCGAATTTCAAAGTAAAGGGTCGATCACGGAGCGTAATGGCAGATCCCCAACGACGCCGGGGTAGCAGCACTGCAATCTTTCGCGCTCGACCTTGACTGCTCCTGAACCGTTCTTGGATCGTTCCTAATGAGCCAAGACCACCACCGGCTGCGTCGGCGACGCGAGCAGGCGCACTGCCGGCTACGCCCGTGTTGATGGGAGCGATTATCCGCAGCGCGACGGCCTCCGCCATCTGCCATGTCGCACCGCTGAACGGCCGGCGGGCTTTCTGTGAAAACGCGCCCATCGGGCTCGGATCGGCCCGCTCTGAAAGTGCTCCCTGATCGTCCCAGGGTCGACGAACACATCCATCGGTATGTACTCGTGGCCCGCGTCGCGGTCGAGCTTCTCCAGCTCGGTCCCAACGTCGAGCGCAGTGAGGGACCAGCCCTTGACGTCCCTACTCGAAGTAGTTCGGGGTCGCTGAATCATGTTGGTCATTTTCCCAGTCCAGTTGAGGGTTCCGGCTGCTATCGAAACCGATGCCCTCTTGAAGCTTGTGCTACATCACGATCACTTCTAAAGTATAGCAAGCTTGTCGGATGCTGCTCGATTTGACGATTATTTTATTTAATAATCAATATTTTCATGACAGATCATGCCGCTCGGACTTGGTCCAAGGGAAGGCGTTTCTCACGCGAACGGACCACGTGAGATCAGTCATATGAGACCAATCCGGAGAGGACCCGGCCGCACACATCGGCGCCGTCATACCTTGGAGACTCGCATCATGGCATAATGGCGCACACACGAACCGAAGCTAGTCCGGCGTTTCCCGGCAAGGCCGCACCGCGGAGCGACCGCTAGCCACAGGAGCCGCCTCTCGCGGCTCCTGCCTCCAGCTCAACCGGGCAGCCGGCCTGGTTTTTCCAAGGTTGGCCCATCGGACCGCCGCCAATCCATGTCGCTCAGTACGATCATCCTCCTGCCCCTGCTTGGCGCCATCCTTCCGGCTCTGAGCGCCCGTTACGGCCGCGCCGCGGCGACCTGGTCGGCTGCACTTGTGACGGCGAGTGCCCTGGCGCTGTGCCTTTGGCATACGCCCGCCGTGCTCAACGGCGGTGAGCTGCATAGCTTCCACGAATGGATTCCACAGATCGGATTGAGCCTCGCGTTCCGCCTAGACGGTCTGGCCCTGCTGTTCGTCCTGCTTATTACGGGCATCGGGGTGTTGGTCTCCCTCTACGCCTACTACTATATGCCGCGGCAGGACGGGCTCGGGCGGTTCTTCGCCTTGCTCCTCCTCTTCCAAGGGGCCATGCTCGGCATCGTCCTGTCCGATAACCTATTGTTGCTTCTTTTCTTCTGGGAGCTCACCAGCCTTAGCTCCTTCCTGCTGATCGCCTACAAGACGCACACTCGAGTCGCCCGCCAAGGTGCACGAATGGCACTTGCGATCACCGCGGGCGGCGGACTGGCCCTTCTCGCCGGCTTCCTGCTGCTCGGCGCGATCGTCGGCAGCTTTCATCTCCCGGCGGTGCTGGCAGCAGGCGAAACGGTGCGGGAGCATCCCCTGTATCTGCCAACACTGCTGTTGATCCTGCTCGGCGCCTTCACGAAATCGGCGCAATTGCCGTTTCACTTCTGGCTACCCAATGCCATGGCAGCGCCGACACCGGTCTCGGCCTATTTGCATTCGGCGACGATGGTGAAGGCTGGCGTCTTCCTGCTCGCTCGACTGTTCCCGGTGTTTTCCGGAACCGAAAGCTGGTTCTATGTAGTCGGCGGCGTCGGGCTAGCAACCATGCTTTTCGGCGCCTACACCGCGATCTTCAAGCACGATCTGAAAGGCCTGCTCGCCTATTCCACGATCAGCCACCTTGGCCTGATTACCTTCTTGTTTGGACTTGGCACCCCACTCGGCGCCGTAGCTGGGCTGTTCCACGTCGGCAACCACGCCATCTTCAAGGCCTCCCTATTCATGGCCGCCGGCATCATCGACCATGAGACAGGCTCGCGAGACATGCGGCGGGTCAATGGCTTGTGGGCGTTTATGCCCTACACGGCCACCCTCGCCATGGTGGCCGCCGCGGCCATGGCGGGCGTACCCTTGCTGAATGGGTTCTTGAGCAAGGAGATGTTCTTTGCCGAGACGATTCACCATGACTGGCTCGGGCCGCTCAACTGGCTGATCCCGACCGTGGCGACCTTGGCCGGGATCTTCGCGGTCGCCTACTCGGTGCGGTTCATCCACGATGTCTTCTTCAACGGGGCACCGGTTGGTCTGACTCGGACACCCCAAGAACCCCCGTTCTGGATGAAGATACCGGTGGAGATCCTTGTCGCGATCTGTCTCCTGGTCGGCATCTTCCCGTCGCAGACTGTTCGCCCGATCCTCGACGTGGGAGTCGAGAGCCTGCTCCACTTCCAGCCCGATTACAGCCTCGCCATCTGGCACGGCTTCTCGATGCCCTTCGTGATGAGCGCCATCGCGTTGGGCGGGGGCACCTTGCTGTACAGCCAACGACGCCGGCTATTCGCCGCCCATGCCCGTTTTCTGCCGAGGGCCAGCGGTGCCGCGGCCTTTCAGTTCACGGTTAGGCGCGTTCGCGACATGGCGAACAAGCTCATCGACAGGATCGACAACGGCTCCCTGCAGCGTTACATCGCCTGGCTGCTGGCCGTGGCTGTCCTCTTGGCGGCGACTCCGCTGCTGCGCGCGGGCTGGGGTCTCGGGGGTCTCGTCGGCGACCGGCCTCTGACCCCGATCGACGGGCCCAGCATCGCCATGGCACTGGTCCTGGCCATCGCGGCCTTGGGCACTGTGGTCTCGCGCCGTCGACGGTTGGTGGCCCTGCTCATGACCAGCCTAGTCGGGCTTATCGTCACCCTCACCTTCGTGCACTTCTCGGCGCCAGACCTGGCCTTGACACAGCTGTCGGTCGAGCTAACAACAACTGTTCTCATGTTGCTCGCGCTGTATTTCCTACCCGGCTCTCCCCGGCTTGAGGTCTCGCGCTGGCGTCACCTGCGCGACCTAACACTCGCCGGGACAGCCGGGTTGGTGGTGGCCGCTCTGGCCTTCGCCGTGATGACCAGCCCGGCCGACAGCATTTCCGACTACTTCCTGGCCTATTCCAAGCCGTTCGGGGGCGGTCAGAACGTCGTGAACGTCATCCTAGTCGATTTCCGCGGATTCGATACGCTCGGCGAGATCACGGTGCTGGCCATAGCCGCCATCGGCATCCTTGCCCTGCTCTCGGGGCTGCAGTTGCCAATCCCGCGGAGCAACCCCGCGGGTCGCCCATGGGCTCGAGATATCCACCCGATGATTTTGGCTGTGATCAGCCGGCCGTTGCTACCGCTCGCGCTGCTCGTGGCCATCTTCATCCTCCTGCGTGGCCACAACCACCCTGGGGGCGGATTCATTGCCGGGCTCATCGCCGCGATCGCCTTGATCCTCCAACAGATCGCAAGCGGCATCGGTTGGACGAAAGAACGTCTGCGCGTCAGCTATGTTGCCCTGATCGGAACAGGGCTCCTCTTTGCCATGTTCACTGGCCTGGGCTCCTTCGTCTTCAACCGCCCCTTCCTCACATCGGCCACCCTTCATCCGGTCGTACCGCTGATCGGCGAGCTCGAGCTCGCCTCCGCACTGGTCTTCGATATCGGCGTCTTCCTCGTCGTCGTAGGGACGGTGCTGCTGACCCTAGAAGGGCTCGGACGGGTCAGCGGCAACTGCGCAGCGACCGAAGACGTTTCCGAGCTAACCATCATGGGGCGAGGCGACCCACCCCAGATGATGAAACGTCGCCTCGCCCCTGATCGTTCCCTCACCCCAACCCTCTCCCAGAGGGCGAGGGAGCGAACGTGCTGCGCGGATTCCATTGCAGGGAGGGAAGCAACCTGATGGAGCTCCTCGTCGCTCTGGCCATCGGCTTGCTGACGGCCTGTGGCTTATACCTGGTGCTGCGTTCGCGGACCTTCTCCGTCGTCCTCGGCTTGGTGCTGCTCTCTTACGCCACGAACCTGTTCATCTTCGCGGCTGGGCGTCTCGCGATCGACCGCCCGGCTCTGATCGCCGCAGGGCCGCCGTTCAGTGACCCTCTCCCGCAGGCACTGGTGCTCACAGCGATCGTGATCAGCTTTGCGATGACGGCCTTCTTGGTCGTGCTCGTGCTGCGCGCGCGCGCCGAGCTTGGCTCGGAGCGTGTCGACGGACCGCGGGGCCAAGCGAATCCGTGAGCCAGCTACCGATACTCCCGCTCCTGGTGCCCCTCTCGGCGAGCGCCTTGCTGCTGCTTGGCGCGCGTGCCCCCTTGGTCTGGCAGCGCGCGTTGAGCCTAACAGCTATGGCGATCCAGCTATTGGTCGCGTTGTGGCTCCTCCAGATCGCCAACACCGGGCACATCAACGTCTATCTGCTCGGGGACTGGCCTGCCCCATTCGGAATCGTCTTGGTGCTCGACCGCTTGGCCGCGTTAATGGTGGTCCTGGCCGCGGTCCTGGCCAGTGGTGCGTTGTTGTACGCCGTGCAGGGGGACGATCGCGAGGGGACGGCCTTCCACGCCTTGTTTCAGTTTCAGCTGCTCGGCCTGAACGGGGCCTTCCTGACCGGCGACCTGTTCAACCTGTTCGTCTTCTTTGAAATCCTCTTGCTCTCCTCGTACGGTCTCTTGCTCCATGGCGCCGGCCCGAGGCGCATCCGGGCCGGGTTGCACTATGTCGTGCTTAACCTGATCGGCTCGTCGCTGTTCCTGCTGGGCATCGGGATCCTCTACGGAGTCACCGGCAGTCTCAACATGGCCGACATCGGCCAGAAGCTCGTGACGCTGGATCCAGGACAGGCGCCAATCGCCAAGTCTGGCATCCTGATCTTGCTCACGGTGTTTGCGCTGAAGGCCGCGGTGTTGCCGCTCCACTTCTGGCTGCCGCACGCCTATGGTGCCGCCACCGCTTCGGTCGCAGCCCTCTTCGCCGTGATGACCAAGGTCGGCATATACGCCATCGTGCGCGTGTTAGGGCCGTTCACTCATCAGGCCGGTCCTTTGAGCGGCGCGCTCGAGCCATGGCTCGGCCCGGCATCTTTGCTGACATTGGCCGCTGGTACCTTTGGCGCCATGGCAAGCCGCGATCTGCGGCAGAAGATCGCCTATCTCGTCATGGTCTCCGTAGGGGTTCTGCTGATAGCAGCAAGTCTCGGCAGCGCGGCGGGCCTGACCGGGGCCCTCTTCTACCTCATCCACACCACTTTGGTCACCGCCGCGCTGTTTCTTGTGGCGGACCTGATTGCCCGGGGCCGCACCGATGGCGCACTAATCACTCCCGGCGAGCGGCCAGCCGGGGGGACACCGTTGGCACTGCTTTTCTTTGTCGGCGCGGTCGCCGTGATCGGCATGCCGCCGCTGAGTGGGTTGGTCGGCAAGGTTCTGATCCTGAACGCGGCCCGCGACGTACCGGGAGCCGTGTGGATCTGGGGGATGCTGCTGACTTCTGGACTGCTGATTCTCATTAGCTTCGCCCGTGCCGGGAGCGACCTGTTCTGGCGCGGCAGCCTGTCCGCTGGCGCAAAGCCCCCTACGGCCTGGCAGATGATCCCAGCCGCTGGTCTCTTGGCGATGAGTCCCTTGATGGTGGTGCTGGGCGGCCCGGTCACCGAGCTCGCTCGGCTCGCCGCCGAGCAGATCCATGACACGCCCGGTTACGTTGAAGCGGTCCTTGGGCAGGCCCCCGCTTCACCTCAGATCCCGCAGGAACGGCCATGATCCGACATTGGCTGCCTCATCCGCTGCTGACCTTGACCCTGATCGGCGTTTGGCTGTTGCTGGTCAATGAACTCAGCGTGGCCCAGTTTCTTCTTGCGACGCTCTTCGGCTTGGCCTTGCCCCGCGTGACGAGTGCCTTCTGGCCAGAGCGACCGCGCCTACGCCGACCGTGGCTCCTCGGGCGCTATGTGTTGCGGTTGCTCGCCGACATCCTCATCGCCAACATCCAGGTGGCCCGCCTGGTCCTCGGCCCCACCGACCGCCTACGCCCGGCCTTCATTGAGCTGCCTATCGAGCTAACCGACCAGTTCGCGGTTGCCCTCCTGGCCAGCACTGTGTCGCTGACCCCGGGGACGGTGTCGGCCGACGTCAGCCGCGACCGTCGAACCCTTCTGATACACGCGCTGGATGCGGCCGACCCGGACGCCTTCATCGTTCAAATCAAGAGCCGCTACGAACGGCTCTTGAAGGAGATAATCGGATGATTCTGCAAGCCGCGATCTACATCGCCTTTGTGATGATGGTACTGGCCATCTTGTTGAATCTATGGCGACTGGTGGCGGGCCCCGACGACCCGGATCGGATCCTGGCCTTGGATACCTTCTACATCAACACGATTGCTCTGCTGGTCCTACTCGGTATCCATTTCGACAGCGCCGTTTACTTCGAATCTGCCTTGGTGTTGGCCTTGATCGGGTTCATCGGCACCGCCGCATTCTGCAAGTACCTGCTGCGCGGCGACGTGATCGAATAGGAGGCTGCATGCTGGTCGAGCTGCTCGTATCCTTCTTTCTCCTGGTCGGGGCCGGCTTCGCCCTGATCGGCTCAGTAGGCCTTGCCCGGCTACCCGACTTCTTCTGCCGGCTACATGGCCCGACCAAGGCCACTACGTTGGGTATCGGCGGCATGTTGGCCGCCTCGCTGGTCTATTTCAGCTTCCGTTCGGCCGCGCTGAGCCTTCACGAGCTGTTGGTCGCTGGGTTCCTGTTTATGACGGCGCCGATCAGCGCGCACCTGCTCGCAAAGGCGGCCCTCCACTGTCGCGTCAGGACGCGCGCTCCAACACCGAGAGACTTCGAGTCCTGACGAACGACCGATTTGCGCTAGCTATCGGCGACGTAGTCCCTAGCCACGGGGACCCACGCGGAGCGTTCCCCCTGCCCGTTCCTGCTGCGCACCGCTCCGCCCGGCGAGGGGTGGCAGCTCGCGAGCTCGCGGCCCGCCGGCTTGCGCCGCGACGCCCAGGCGGCCAAGAAGCCGCGTGCGTCCGGTGACGGCAACAAGTCACGCTTCAGATGTGGCCTGCGCCGGTCGTGCCCGTTAAAAGGCGGTGCAGCGGAGTCCTCAGCGCGACTGCGCCAACTGCCACGATGCTGATAGCGGTGAACGGCCAGCTGATGCCCGCTGAGCAGCTTGCGGTCGAGGATCTCGATCGCGCGGATCGCGACCCGGGGTGGGCCGATCTCGACCAGGCCGTGATGTTCAACGACACCGGTTTTTCGGTCGACGATGCGTAAAATCTCGCAGTGTGTAATCGTGTTTCGAGAGAGGGACGGCACAAGCGCGGCGGCCTTGAGCTCAGAGAGAACGAAGTCACGGAGATCGTGCTGGCTCAAGTGGTGCGGCAAGCCACCGACGAATAGAAGTATGGTCCGACGCTTCCCTATCACGCTAGATTTCTCCCGTTGTTCGCGACCTGGTGTGACTAGTATCGGCTATTCTTGGCGCGTCTGCGGCGCGCGGGCGACGAATGGGCGATTAAAACAGACCTCCGCTACCACGCTCTTCCCGCTGGAATTCCCTGTTCTACGCGTTGCCCCGAAGCCCCTGTCGTAGACCCCCGCGCTACCGCTGCGTGAGACTACTCATTCCTAGGCCCAGGCCCTTGTCCGCGCGGGCGTTTACGCCCCAGCCTAGTCTACGGCTGGCCCGGTCAGCAAGCCCGTGCTCGAGAAGCCGGGCGTTTCGGGCGCACCGCAAGCATGATAGCCACCAACGGTGATCGCGCGATGACAACCACGCCTTCGGCCCCCAATCTGTCTGCGCGGGCCGGCAATGATGAGCCCTGTCTCCGCCCACCAAAGGCACGCGATTGCAGGGCCCGGGCCGCAGCCCACGATGCCACCCCTGTCAGAGTCGACGCGCTCCGCTCAGACCTCCGCGAGGTCCCCATTCTCCTGAAGCCAGATGCGCCGATCGCTGGCGCGCTTCTTCGCCAGCAACATATCGACGAGATCGCCGGTGCCATCTTCAGCCTCGACGGTGAGCTGTACCAGCCGGCGGGTGTCCGGGTGAATCGTTGTCTCGCGGAGCTGCGCGGGATTCATCTCACCCAAGCCCTTGAACCGCTGCACAGTGATCTTGCCCTTGATCTTCTCGGCAGCAATGCGGTCGAGGATCCCCTGCCGCTCGGCGTCGTCAAGGGCATAGAAGACGTGCTTGCCAATGTCGATGCGATACAGCGGGGGCATGGCCACGTAGACGTGACCATGATCGACGAGGCTGCGGAAATGGCGCAGGAATAGCGCGCAGAGCAGCGTGGCGATGTGCGCGCCATCCGAATCAGCATCGGCCAGGATGCAGATCTTGGCGAAACGCAGCCGCGAGAGATCGTCACTTCCGGGGTCGACGCCGATCGCAACGGCAATGTCATGGACCTCTTGAGACGCCAGGATATCGAGGGGATCGACCTCCCAGGTGTTCAGGATCTTGCCCCGCAGCGGCATGATCGCCTGAAATTCCCGATCGCGGGCCTGGGCGGCCGAGCCGCCGGCGGAATCGCCCTCGACGAGGAACAACTCGCTGCGATCCGGATCCGTCGACGTACAGTCCTTGAGCTTCCCCGGCAGCGCCGGCCCCTGCGTCACCTTCTTGCGCGCCACCTTGCGTCCAGCCCGCAGGCGGGCCTGGGCCGCACCGATCGCCAGATCGGCGATTCGTTCTCCCTCCGCGACATGCTGATTGAGCCACAGGCTGAAAGCATCCTTGACGACTCCCGAGACAAAGGTCGCGCATTCCCGCGACGACAGACGCTCTTTCGTCTGCCCCGAGAACTGGGGGTCGAGGAGCTTGACCGAGAGGATGTAGGACAGTCGCGACCATACATCCTCGGGCGCCAGCTTGACGCCACGCGGCAGCAGATTGCGGAATTCGCAGAACTCGCGCACAGCCTCGGTAAGCCCCGTCCGCAGGCCGTTCACGTGGGTGCCACCCTGCACCGTCGGAATCAGGTTGACGTAGCTCTCGGTAATCAAGTCGCCGGCCTCCGGCAGCCAGACGACGGCCCAGCTGGCCGCCTCTGTGGTGCCTTCCAGGTCGCCGGTGAAGGGCTCGGCGGGTAACATCTCGGCATCGGCAAGGCTCAGTTGAAGGTAGTCCTTCAGCCCGGCCTCGTAGCACCAGGTCTGCTCTTCATCGCTGGCCTCGTCGCGAAAGCGCACGCTGAGTCCCGGGCAGAGCACGGCCTTGGCGCGGAGCAGATGCCGCAGAGGCCGCACTGCAAACCGCGGGACATCGAAGTACTTCGGGTCGGGCCAGAACCGCAGCCGGGTACCAGTGTCGTGGCGGGCGACCTTGCCGACCTCCTCCAATGGTGAGCACCTCTCGCCCTCGGCGAAGGCCATGTTGTACTCGCGCCCGTCACGCTTGACCCACACCTCCAGGTGCTTGGACAGGGCGTTGACAACCGATACGCCGACCCCGTGCAGACCACCGGCGAAGCGGTAGCTTTCGTGAGAGAACTTGCCGCCGGCGTGGAGCTTGGTCAGGATGACCTCGACGCCGGGCACGCCGATCACCGGATGGCGGTCCACCGGCATTCCACGCCCATCATCGCTGACCTCGAGGGAGCCGTCCTCGTAGAGCACGACCTCGATCCGTCGGGCGTGGCCGGCGATCGCCTCGTCGACGCTGTTGTCGATGACCTCCTGGGCCAGATGGTTCGGTCGCGTCGTATCGGTATACATGCCCGGGCGCTTACGCACCGGGTCAAGCCCGCTCAGTACCTCAATCGCCGAGGCGTCGTACATGCCAGCCATGGGCTCCCATTGTGAATGCTCTGAAAGGCCGAAGGTTGTTGACCGATCCCGACGGTGCCAGCCTGCGCTTCGCCCGCGCTGAATGCAGTGAGGTAGTGACGCATCGGGCGTGAATTATTGCCCTGTCGCGTCCGCCGCGCTCGCACAAGGCGAATCGCGGGGCTACCCCCGAAGGCCGGCTGGCCAAGCCGAATTGACCATGTCGACGCCGTAAGCTACCGTAATCGCGATGACTGATACAAACCCCACGCGCACCGAGGACGAGTCTCCGGAGCCGAGCTTCGAGAAGTCCCTCGAGGAGCTGGAGACCCTCGTCGGTAAGCTCGAAAACGACGACCTGACCTTGGAGCAATCCCTCACGCTGTTCGCGCGCGGCGTAGCCTTGACCCGCTCCTGCCAACAGGCGCTCGAGGCCGCCGAGCAACGTATCCGAATCCTCACCGAGCCGTCGGCGGACGCACGTCTAGCGCCGTTTCTCACCGATGACTGATTCCGCCCTCGCCGCCTTCACAGCCCGTTGCCAGGCGCAAGTAGACACGGCATTGGGGCATCGTCTGCCCCGAGCGGATGCCGAGCCAGCCAGGCTACATGCAGCCATGCGCTATGCGGTGCTCGGCGGCGGCAAGCGCATCCGCCCGACCTTGGTTTACGCGGCCGCCGAAGCGCTTGGCTTGGAGTCACGACAAGTCGACGCCGCGGCCTGCGCTGTCGAGCTGATCCACAGCTATTCGCTGATACACGATGACCTGCCGGCCATGGATGACGATGCCCTGCGTCGGGGCCGCGCGACCTGCCACAAGGCTTTCGACGAGGCGACAGCCATTCTGGCCGGTGATGCCCTACAGACGCTTGCCTTCCAGGTCCTGGCCTCTGAGGAGACGCTCTCTGCTGAAGCCCGTCTAACCATGGTCGATACGCTGGCGCGCGCCAGCGGCTCCATCGGGATGGTCGGGGGGCAGGCGCTCGATCTCGCCGCCGAGGGACAACACCTCGACCGCAGCGGGCTGGAGAACATCCACATCCGTAAGACCGGGGCCTTAATCGGCGCCTGCGTGCGGATGCCGACGCATGTCCTGCCCACGCCGAACACCGACATGCTCGACCGCCTCGACCGCTACGCGACCTGTCTTGGCCTCGCCTTCCAGATCCGCGACGATGTCCTCGATGTCGAGGGCGAGACCGCGGTCATCGGCAAGACCCAAGGCAAAGACGCCACTCAGGCGAAAGCCACCTATCCGTCGCTGTTAGGACTCGAGGGCGCGAAGGAGGCCGCAGATTCGCTCATCACTGATGCGCTCGACAGCCTGGCTGGCCTCGGCCCCGGGGCGGACCCGTTGCGTTGGCTGGCTCGCTATATCGTACAGCGCGATCACTGAAGGGGGTTGGATCGAGCTTTCTTGCGTTGGCTCGTCGAGGCCCCAAGTCCGGACGGAGATGGAGGCGGCAACGATTGGCCAGTGGACTGTGTTCTTGCCGCGATCCGACCTGGCCAGCCGTTTACCGCTCTCGGCCGGCCTGCCAGCATCGACTAAAGAGAGGGCTGGGGAACGACCATGACGAGCAGCGCCTTGCATGCTTTCGGATGGTGTTAATCGCAGTAAACGCTACCATGAAATTCGCGAAGCACGTTCGCTCCCTCGCCCTCTGGGAGAGGGTTGGGGTGAGGGAACGATCAGGGGCGAGGCGACGTTTCATCATCTGGGGTGGCTCGCCTCGCCCCATGATGGTTAGCTTGACTACCCTGTATTTCCGTTGAGGAACCGAGGCCGTGGAAGTAGCCCGTAAGGCTAACCGAGTCGTGACGACGATCGCCGATGTCCAGGCCAGCCAGGACAGCCGCCGCATCGCCATCGATAAGGTTGGCATCAAAGACATCCGCCATCCCGTTCGGATTCGCGATCGCTCGAATGGCGAACAGCACACGGTGGCGATCTTCAACATGTACGTGCACCTGCCGCACAACTTCAAAGGCACGCACATGTCGCGTTTCGTACAGATCCTCAATGGGCACGAGCACCAGATCAGCGTTGCCTCATTCGAGAAGATGCTCGAGGAGATGGCCGAACGGCTCGAGTCGGAGACCGGGCATATCGAGATGCGCTTCCCTTACTTCGTGCGCAAGCAGGCCCCAGTCAGCGGCGTCCCAAGCCTCCTCGACTACGATGTCACCTTCATCGGCGAGATCCGTGGCGGGGCGCCCGTGATGTACGTCAAGGTTGTCGTGCCGGTGACCAGTCTCTGCCCCTGCTCCAAGGAGATCGCAGCCTATGGCGCCCACAACCAGCGCTCGCACGTCACGGTGCAGGTCCGCAACCGGGGCTTCATCTGGGTCGAGGAGATCATCGAGCTCGTAGAGCAGGAAGCCTCCTGCGAGATCTTTGGGCTTCTGAAGCGGCCCGATGAAAAGTACGTCACCGAGCGGGCCTACGACAACCCGAAGTTCGTCGAGGACATGGTACGTGATGTGGCCGTGAAACTGATGGCCGACGATCGCGTCGGGGCCTACGTCGTCGAGGCCGAGAACTTCGAATCCATTCACAACCATTCCGCCTACGCCCTGGTTGAGCAGGACAAAGAGGCGCTCACGCCTTGACTGGAGCCCTGGCCCCCGCGTCAAGCACGCGCGAAACCGGCGACTGCGGCAACGGCCTGACCGTCCCCGCCGCCGGCCACAGCCTTCGGATGACTAGAGCGGTCAGCTGAGGGGGCCCGCTGGTCAGAAAGAGCTCTCGCCCCGGCACTGTGCTGGCACGCAACAACGCATGCTCGGCGAGTCGCCGGCGCACCTGGCGGGCCACGGCCGCGCTGGCATCCATCACCAGCACCCCTGCACCGGCGATCTCCGTTATCAAGGGTGTTACATGTGGATAGTGCGTGCACCCGAGCACGATGACATCGGCCTGTTGGGCTAACAGGGGCCGAAGATAGCGCTGCAGGAGATCGCGCGTCTGAGGACCGTCGAGGTCGCCCGCCTCGATCCGCTCGACCAGCCCAGGACAGGGCTGCACCAGGACCTCCGCGCCCCCGCCGACGCGTCCAAGCAACTCTACGAACCGGTGGCTGGCCAATGTGTGACTCGTCGCCAGGACACCTACGACCCCGCTGCGGCTGATAGCCACGGCCGGTTTGACCGCCGGCTCCATCGCGATGACCGGCTGGGCATAGAGCGAGCGCAATCGCTGCACGGCGGCACCACTCGCGGTATTGCACGCGACGACGATCGCCTTGGCGCGTTGGGCGATCAGGACCTCGGTCAGCGCCATAGCCCGAGTCAGGACGACTTCCGGCTCCTTATCGCCATATGGGGCGTGGGCGGAATCCGCGATGTAGACGAGGTCTTCGTAAGGCAGCTCTCGGCGGATCTCACGCAGAACGGACAGGCCCCCGACTCCGGAATCGAACACACCGATAGGATCCAACGGGCTCAAGGTGGCCACAATCGGAAGAGTCGAGATTTCCGAATCAGCCCGCGCCGCCGGGGATCGCACCCGGTGACAGCCAGAAGAGGGACGCTTCCTCGTCACGCGTGACGCGCCCCGCCGGGGCGACGATGACACCTTGGCCGGTCGGCCAGGTATAGGTCGAAGTCGGGCCTGCAGCCGTCTCCGCCGCCTGCGGCGGCGAGCCAAGCCGGTCGTTCAGCCACCGCAGAATGCGCTCATGGTAGACACGTCGGTAGTCAACCCTTACCGCCGCCAGGTGCTCGTCGGCAAAGAAGAGCGCCAGGCCACGCGACGGGATCCCGTTGAAGGTTCCGATATCCGCTGTGCACAGATAGTCACCAAAAGGTGTCTCGGCCGCCCCGCATTGGAGGTCGAGATCGGCAAAGCGATCACGGAAATCGGCTTCGGTGAGCGCTGAGTGAAGCCGCTCGGGGGCGAGATTGAGCTTCGCCTTGCCGAGCAACGAGAGCAGAACGGTATCGGTCCGCCACTGGCCATCCTCGGTGAGGACGAGCCAGACGAAGGGACCGATCACAACAGCAAGCAGCAGGAGCTTCTTGTAGAGGGGGTGCAGGCGCGGCTTCATGGCAGCGCTATTCTACCGGGCCGGCCGCAAGGCGGGAATCGGCCGCGTCTCCGCCTCGCATCACCGGTCACAGGCCTTTAGACTGCGGGGCCCAGTCGCACAACGCCCAGAAGAAGATCGTGAGCCAGGAATCGCGCCAGCACACCCCGGTCATGCAGCAGTACCTGCGCATGAAAGCGGACTACCCCGACATGCTCCTCTTCTATCGCATGGGCGATTTCTATGAGCTGTTCTACGAGGACGCCGAGCGGGCCGCACAACTGCTCGACATCACGCTGACGAAGCGCGGCCAATCCGCTGGCCAGCCGATCCCGATGGCCGGCGTGCCCTACCACGCCGCCGAGGCCTATCTCGCCAAGCTGGTGCGCCTCGGCGTCGCCGTCGCCATCTGCGAGCAGATCGGCGATCCGGCCAAGACCAAGGGGCCGGTCGAGCGCGCCGTCGTGCGCGTCGTGACGCCAGGCACCCTCACCGATGAGGCCCTGCTCGACGACCGCCAGGAGAATCTCCTGGCCGCCATCAACGAGGGCAACGACGGGCTCGGTCTAGCGGTTCTCGAGCTCTCCAGCGGCCGTTTCTCGGTGCTCGAGGTCCCTGGCCGGGAAGCGCTGATGAGCGAGCTCGAGCGGATGAGACCGGCCGAGGTCCTCATCGACGAGGACAGCGACCTCGTCAGCCATTGGCAGCAAGGCCAGGCCGTCACGCGCCGCCCGCCTTGGCATTTCGACCCAGACACCGCCAAGCAGCTGCTCTGCAAGCAGTTCGGCACGCGCGATCTGAATGGTTTCGGCTGCGCCGAGCTCCGACTGGCGATCGGCGCAGCTGGCTGTCTGCTGCAATACGTCCAGCACACCCAGCGGGCCGCGCTGCCCCACGTGCGTGGCCTAATGACCGAGCAGCGCGAGGACACCGTCATCCTCGATGCGGCCACGCGCCGCAATCTCGAGATCACGGCAAGCCTCTCCGGCCGGCCCGAGCATACACTGGCGGGGGTCATGGATCGCACCCGCACCGCGATGGGCGCCCGCTTGCTGCGCCGCTGGCTTGGCTCTCCATTGCGCGACCGCAGCACGGTCGCCGCACGTCACCAGGCCATCGCAACCCTAGTCGCGAGTGGGGCCTTCGTTGCCCTGCGCGAGAGCCTGTCCGCGATCGGTGACCTCGAGCGCATTCTGGCCCGCATCGCCCTGCGCTCGGCGCGCCCCCGCGACCTCGCCGTGCTGCGCGACTCTCTGATGATCTTGCCCGACCTGCGCGCGGCGCTCGAGCCGCTCGATGATGCGCTGCTCGGGGGCCTCGCCATTGACCTCGGCGACCACTCCGTCACCTCCGAGCTGCTGGGGCAGTCCATCGTCCCGAGCCCCCCGCAGCTGATCCGTGACGGCGGGGTCATCGCGACCGGCTACGATGCCGAGCTCGATGCCCTGCGGGACCTCTCGGCCAACGCCGATCGGTTCCTGCTCGAGCTGGAGGCACGCGAGCGCCAGCGCACGGGCTTCTCCAACCTGAAGGTCGGCTACAATCGCGTCCACGGTTATTTCATCGAGCTCAACCGCAGCCAAGCCGAGCGGGTGCCGGCCGAGTACGTCCGGCGTCAGACCCTGAAGGGTGCCGAGCGCTACATCATGCCTGAGCTCAAACGCTTCGAGGACCAGGTGCTCAGCAGCCGGGAACGCTCGCTAGCGCGGGAAAAGGCCCTCTACGACGGGCTACTGGGGCGACTGGCCGAGCGGCTCGACCCATTGCAGCGCGCCGCGACGGCGAGCGCTGCACTCGACGTGCTGGCCAATCTCGCCGAGTGCGCCCAACGTCTCGATTGGAGCCGCCCCGAGCTCACCGATGAGCCGCTCGTCGCCATCGAGGCAGGGCGCCACCCTGTTGTGGAGCCGGTACTGACCGCACCCTTCGTGGCCAATTCCATCCACCTTGACGATCGTCACCGCCTCGTGATCATCACGGGGCCGAACATGGGCGGCAAATCGACCTTCATGCGGCAAACCGCATTGATCGTACTGCTAGCCTACGCCGGCAGCTTCGTCCCAGCCCAACGTGCCCGTTTGGGCCCGATCGACCGGATCTTCTCGCGTATCGGCGCGGCCGACGATCTCGCCGGCGGACGCTCGACCTTCATGGTCGAGATGGAGGAGACGGCGAACATCCTGCACAATGCCACCAATCGGAGCCTTGTGCTGATGGACGAGGTCGGCCGCGGTACGAGCACCTTCGATGGGCTATCCCTGGCCTGGGCCTGTGGCGTCGAGCTGGCGACACGGATCCGCGCCTTTACACTCTTTGCGACACACTATTTCGAGCTCACGACCCTACCAGATGAGTACCCCGGAATCGCCAATCTGCACCTGGACGCCATCGAGCACGGCGAGACGATCGTGTTCCTGCACGAGGTACGCGAGGGGCCGGCCAATCAGAGCTACGGGTTACAGGTTGCGGCTCTGGCCGGTGTGCCGGACGCCGTCATCAGGCGCGCGCGTGAGCGGCTCCACGAGCTCGAGCAAGCGGCGCGGCAGCACAGCGAGCGGGGCGCAGCCCAGCTCTCCTTGTTCCTTAGCGACCCACCCAATCCAGCCGTCGAAGCCCTTAAGGCCCTGGATCCAGACGCCTTGTCGCCTCGCGCGGCGCTCGAGCGCCTTTACCAGCTCAAGGCGCTCGCCGAATCCGCCACTTGAGCCCAGCCCAGGTGTTTCGCGATCAACGAGTAAGAATGACGCCGTCGACGTGCGCGCCGGGACGTCCCTAACCCGGCTCAACCGCTTGCCATAGCCGACCCCCCGCGCCCAAGATGCCTCCGCCTTGGGCCCAGCTCAGGAGCCGCCATGCCTCTCCGCAACCTGTTTCCCGCTTCCTGGCACCTGCACGCCACGGCTCCCCTGCGCTTGGCGCTGGAGGGACGGGTCGGTTGGGAGATCGGCGCCTCGCTTGCGGCCCAGCCGCTCTTGAGCCTCGCGCCGCGGGGTGATGGACACCCGGTGCTGGTACTGCCCTTGATGCTCGGCAACGACCTCGCCACACAGCCGCTACGCCACTACCTGAGCAAGCAGGGCTACGCGGCGCAGCCATGGGGACTTGGCATCAACGCAGGACCTCGGCAAGAGCTGATGGTGCGTTGCTTGAGGCATCTGCGCGAGCTACACGAACGTCACGGCCGGTCAGTGAGCCTCATTGGCTGGAGCCTGGGTGGCCTGTACGCGCGCGAGCTGGCGAAACAGGCTGCGGAGATCGTGCGCCTCGTGATCACGCTCGGCACGCCATTCACCGGCCGACCCAAGCCCGCCGAGATCTGGCAGCTGTACGAGTGGGTCACTGGTGACCAGATGGGGCTGACGGAGGTCCAAGGTCCGTTGGAGCAGCCGCCGCCGGTGCCGACCACGTCGATCTTCAGCCGCAGCGACGGGATCGTGCCCTGGACCGCCAGCGTCGAGCGCGAGAGCCGACTCACCGAGAACATCGAGATCGAGTCCAGCCATCTGGGCCTCGGCGTGCATCCGCTCGCACTCTATGCGATCGCCGATCGCTTGGCACAGCCCGAAGGGACCTGGCGCCCATTCGAGCGCGGCGGCTGGAAGGGGAACCTTTATCCGGACCCGAGGCGCGGCGTCTAAATCGGCGTTGGGATTGCCTCGCGGGAGCTTATGCCTCACGGAGCTCGTTGAGGTTGGTATGAAGCCCCGATGAAATGGGGCCGTTTCAACCCCATATTAATCGGCGACGCGAGCTATCTCGCGTCCGAAGGGCCGTCGCCACCGTCATCCCTGAGTGTTGCCCAAGCCTGTGACAGGGAACTGGAGTCGAGGGCCTCGACTCGCACTCCAAGCCTGCTAGCTCAGCGTCAGTTGGCGTGTTCCCCCGTCTCTGATGACAAAGTCGATATACCCGCATCAGCGGCCTACGGCCCGTGTCACAACACGTAGGAGGTCTTCTGAATGGATGAAGCTTTGCCCGTAGACAACGAGCTCCCAAGCATACTGCAGCGACATCGCTATCGAGTCCTCTCTGTCGAGAGGACTACACGGCCAGATGGCGCCCAAGGGGACGAGTGGTATCGCTACGTGCTCGCCAGCGGACACGCCCGCATCACCGGGCTCCACCGCGGCACGCTCGAAGAGGTGACCGCCTACGCTCGCACCTGCGCCGAGGAGTTCAATCTTCGCAGTGCCATCACCAAGAGCGGAGCGACGACCGGGTACAGGAAGAAGGCGAGCTAGCGCCAGCGGCCAGGTCGCCTCGCAGCGAGTCCTTTGCTGCCCGTTCCCGGAGCTCGGTCAGCACAGTGCCTCGATCGCAGCGCGCGCATGAAGCTGATCAAGCT
The DNA here is from genome assembly GCA_964583605.1 of uncultured Chromatiaceae bacterium. Taxonomy (GTDB): domain Bacteria; phylum Pseudomonadota; class Gammaproteobacteria; order Chromatiales; family Chromatiaceae; genus CAZOWL01. The sequence continues at coordinate 250,308 of CAZOWL010000001.1, forward strand.
CCGCCACACGACAGGATACGAGTTCGGGGCTCCCGTCGTGTTGGGCCCCCACCACCTGTTTCTCCGACCACGCGGCGGTCACGATTTGCGCCTTGCCTCGTCGGCGCTCGATATCCTACCGGCTACGGCGAACATCAGCTGGCGCCGCGATCTATACGACAACATCCAGGCGCTAGTCACCGTCGACACCGAACCGGTCGCGGGACTCACGATTGAGAGCCGAGCCGATGTCGAGCTCTACGATACGATGCCGCTCAACTTTGTGGTCGAGGACCATGCGCAGCATTTCCCCTTCCAGTACCGGCCCGAGGAGCAGATTGCCCTGCAGCCGTACCTGCAAGCCGTCTACGCCGATGACCTCAGTCTCACGAAGTGGCTCGCACCGCTAAGGCGAGACGCTCGCGGGGTCGAGACCTTCACGTTGCTGGATCGGCTAGCCTCCAGGATCCACGACGGCTTCAGCTACGAGTTGCGCCTCGAGGAGGGCGTGCGGAGCCCAGAGGAGACCCTGGCAGCTCTTCTATTTCCTATCTGCCCCGCAGGCAGGTGTGCCGATGGTGCAGACGACGAGCAGCGGTGAGCTCGCGAGCTGGGTGTCTGCGGTGGATATGACGAGCCTGATGTCCCTGATCCTGACGTCGGGTGCCGAGGTCTGGGCCCTGATGCTCGGCCTCCTGCTGCTGGCTCGCACCACGCGAATCTTCCGGGCGCCGGGGAAAGCTCCGTAGACCTTGCCCGCACGGCGTGTCCTCGATCAACAACCTGAAAAGCCAGCGGCGAGCGCGCCCCAGCGCCGCCTCCGCCCTCGCGACGACGTCCTGCAGATGGCAAACGGTCCCGGCTCTGCCCACACACATTCGATGGTTGTATGTCTGATGTCCTGAGCTACTCTCTGACTGAGAGGCTGGAATTTCAATGAGCTCTCGGAGCGGTGTCCGCTCAGTCGGAGCGACTCAGGTGCCGGCCTTGGCCGAGGCGGAAGTCGGGCGGTATCTATTCTGAGAGCCAATCTTAATCGCATGTAGCTGCCGTTGGTCGTGACCACACCCTGTGCTGCCGCGCGGTGGTAGGACAGCTCGGCATGGCTCGATGGGGCCGATGAAACCAGGACACGATGCCACGAAGCGAATCGCAACGGCCGATCTCGCGGGGGGCTGTGCCCAGCCCTCCGCGGTCTGGCGCGGTCGGTCCCCCCGCGCCTCGCGCCGGCATCCGTGACGTCAGGGCGCTCGTACGCGGGCCACGGCCGCGCAAGCGGGCGTCTCACTACGCACGCAGCGGCATGCTGTGGACGCTCATCATCGCGGCGTTGGCTGCCTTCGGTCTGACGAGCCAACCGGGTCGAGCCGACGAGGACAACGACGCGCTCGGGGCAGCAATCGAGGACCTGATCCTCCATCACAACTTTTTTCTTCCGATCTCGTTCTCTCCTGAGCCGATATCGGGTTTCGCCGCTGACCAAGCGGTCTACAAGTTCAATCTCGACCTCAAGCACGCCAAGGCTGTCTTTTATGAATCCGAGGACGTCTCGGTCCACCCCAACAGTCACGACAGCTGTCGATACAGATTCTCACTGGCTCAGTCAGAGGCCGACTTCAGCAACATCTTGGGCTTCGCCACAGCAAAGGAACTACCGTCGGATTGGGGCCCGCTCAGCGCACCTGAAGTCGTCCACGCGAACGCCGATGTCGTGGTCAGTGTTGAGAGCCCGCCATATTTGAGGCGCTCGCGGGCGAGCCAGTACGTCTCCTTTCCCGCCGGCCGCCATATCTTGCGTTGGCGCGCCGAGACACAGATCTCGCCGCTGCTCGACATCATCCTGCCGCCTTTGCTCTTCTTCGCGAGCGAGATGCGCTATGGCGCGATTTGGCTCGACCAGGGTGCGGACGCCGCGAAGCAGCTGGCCCGTTTGGAGGAGGCGGCCTGGCTGCTCATCGATCTTGGGGTGGAGCTCGGACTCATCGCCGTCGACGTAGGCGGCGTTCTCGATACCCGAACCGCCGCGACTCACGAACGTTTCAGCTCGTTCACGGTGTACGATGTCCATGATCCCACGGTCAGCGTGCTGGAGCCTGAGCTCACCTACGAGGCAACGGACTTCGGCGGCAAGCTCCGGCGTGACGTCTACGACGAGATCCGTCAGACGGTTAGCGCGAGCGATGCCTGCGACCGCCGGGTCGCGCTGTCCGACGACATGCCCACCCTGCTTCCGATCGGGACAACCGAGGTCACCTGGACGGCGACCGATTTCGGGCCCGCCGGACCGGGCGACGGACGGCGCACGGACACGGCGGTGCAGCGCATCCGGGTCGAGGACACCCTGGCGCCGATCATCGTGCCCCCGCCAAGCCGGGTGCTCGAGGTCGACTCGGGCGGCCTGAGTGCGACGTCGGTCGATCTGGGCGTCCCGATGGTCGTGGATCTAGCGGACGCGATGCCGAGCATCGACTCAACGGCGCCGTCGTTCTTTCCGGTCGGCAGTCGCACCGAGGTCGAGTGGACGGTGACCGACGCCTCAGGCAACAGCAGCTCGGCGATCCAGCTGGTCACGGTCAAGGAGACCCACGCCAACAACGCGCCGACCGCCGACCCGACAAGCGCCAGCACATTGACGGCCGAGCCGATCGACATCCTGCTGACGGCCTCGGATCCAGACTTCCTCGATGGGCGCCTCGACCCCCTGCGTCTGGCCATCGCTGAGCGTCCGCAGCACGGCGAGCTCGTGGCACCGCTGCTGCCCTTCTTCATCGAGGACTACCGAACCAGCCCGGCCGGCCCCTATGGCGACCCTTTCCGGCTGAGCAACAACCCCGCTCACTGGATCCGCGATAATGTCTGCAACCGAGGCCTGGAGCCGCGTCTCGACTGGGTCTTCGAGCCACAGTTCGTCAAGGTCACCGATGAAGGCGACGTCTTCATGATCGACAGCTACTGGAAGTGCGTCGGTGCCGGCGCCGAGCGCGAGAAGCGCCTCTCCAAGTGGGACCGAGATGGGGCGTACCTCGGCCAGATCGACGACTTTCCCCAAGACACGAACGCCTTCGTCCTGGATCAGGACGGGATGATCTATTACTTCGATCGCAGCGACACGGAGCGTTATCGGCTCTATCAGCACCGATCGGATTTCGACACGAATCCGGACGATGCCGAAGGGGATTACTGGGCCATCGACGGCTCATCCGTCCCTGTTGGTCCGGACCTGAGGTTCAGAGACCTCGCCTACGCACGGCTCGACAGCGAGCGCGGGCTGATGTACCTCAACGACCGTCGGCGCATCTTCGTCTTCGATGTCCGCGCGGATCTTGCCGATGGCGTCGACCGGTCGCATCGCCCAGATGAGATGGCCGATCGCTATCTCGGTGCCCTCAACGGCGGCGAGAGGGTTTTCGGTTGCCCGGACGTGGTCGTTGATAGTTGGACCGGCTATGCGATGGAGCTCGACTCGGAGGGGAATCTCTACGCGGCCGACTCCTGCGCCCACCGTGTTCACAAGTTCGAGGCCTCAGGGTTCGACGCTCAGGGCACCTTTGTACCCGGAGCCCACGTCGGCTGGATGGGGCGCTGCTCCGGCAGCGACAACCGCGCCTGCGGCGAGGACGGGGTCACGCGCGGCTATAGCTGCACCGACGGCCACTGCGAGGCGGCCGAGCCAACTGGCTCCGACCCGGGCCAGTTTGACTCACCCCTCTATCTCGACGTGGATCCCAACGATATCCTCTATGTAGCCGACTATGGGAATGCTCGCATCCAGCGGTTCGGCCCCGACGGCAGCTTCGCGGGCGAGGCGATCTCGACCGGCACCGGCATCAACCAGGGCGAGCATCCGAGCTTCGTCCTCGGCAACATGGGCCAGCCCAAGACGGTCACCGTCAACTCGACACAGTTCTATGTTGTCGATGTAGAAGAGTCCTTTGTCCACGTCTTCGAGACCACCCCATTCAAGGACATCACCGACGACTCGGCCGTCGTCACCTATGTCTCGAATTTCGATTTCCAGGGCACCGACCCCTTCAGCTTCACGGCCAGCGACGGCCTGGCCGACAGCCCACCGGCGACGGTCAGCGTCAACGTCGCGCGAAACTTCCGCCCGCCCGAGTCCCTGGCGATCGTCTGTTATGCGGACGACGCCCTGGACACCGAGATCCCCTGCGAGGTCGACGAAGACGGGGAGGTCTTCCTCGCCCTGACCGCTGAAGACCCGGACGGGATCCTCGGCAAGGACTTCCTCGGCCTGGACATGCTCACGTTCGCCGTCACCGAGGGCCCCGAGCACGGTCGGCTGATCCCGCACGATAGCGACAATGCCCGCGCCATCTACCGCTATATCCCAACAGCGGACTACAACGGCGAGGATGCCGTCGCCTTCACGGCCAGCGACGGGGTCTTCACGACGGCGCCGGAGGGCTTCGCGCTCCCTGTGCTCCCGACGAACGACAAGCCCACTGTCGACATGCTCAGGCCGGCCAACTTCGCCCGCGGATTCGGCGCCGAGCTCGTGGCCGAATACCGCGATATCGACGCCGACCCTACCGAACCGACCCCGGGGCTGCACGTCGACTGGGGAGATGGGACCGTCGAGGAGGAGGGTGAGATCGTCGAGGTCAACGGCGAGGCCCAGATCACAGGGCCGCTCGTCACGCCGGGGCCGCCTGGCCGAGGCATCATCAGCGCTTCTCACACCTACGATAGCGTCGGCGTCAAGCCGATCACCCTGTGCCTGGTCGACCCCTTGGGCGCTGGCGAGGACTGTGTCACGCGGGAGATCGAGGTCAGCGATGCCGCGCGTGTCGGGCTGGAGATCCATGGCGTGCCGACGAATCCCGCGCCGGGCGAGGTCTTACACACAAGCGTGGAAGTGACCAACGCCAAGCCGGAGGGGTGGGATGGTCTCGTCGCAACCGATGTCGCGGTTCGAGTCAAGGTTCCAATCGGCCTAGTGCCCTATGAAGGTGTGACGCCGGTGCGCAATTCATGTCGGCCCGCCGGCCCGAACGAGCTGGAGTGCCCGATCGGAAATCTCTTGCCCGGCTGGACCTCGCTGTTCGAGCTCGACTTCCAGGTTGATCCTGAGGCACTGCCGCGGCCCACGCAGACGCTGATGCTCTCGATCGAGCACAGCGCGCCAGATGTCTCTGCGAAGCCTATGGCGGTCTTCTCAATCTCCGCCGACTGGCCGGACAGCGACGGGGATGGCATGCCGGACATCTGGGAGGATTTCTATGGGCTCAATGGCACGCTCGATGACTCTGGGGATGACAAGGAGGGGGACGGCCTGAGCAACGGCGAGGAGTTCGCGGCGAAGACCGATCCGAATGCCGCCGACAGCGACGGGGACGGCCTCGGGGACGCACAGGAGCGACAAGCAGCCCGCACGGACCCGTCGCGAGCGGATACAGACGCCGACGGTATGCCCGATGGCTGGGAGGTGCGGAACGGTACCCAGGCGTTGGCTCATGACGCGGACGAGGATCCTGACGGCGACGGGCTGACGCACCGGCGAGAATTCGAGCTCGGCACAGATCCGTTCGTCACAGACACCGACGGCGACGGTGACGGGTATCCGGACGCAATCGACAACTGCCGGAACCTGCCCAACCCGAGCCAGCTCGATACCGACCGGGACGGCATCGGCAATCCCTGCGATGGCGATGACGACAACGATCGCATCCCCGACGGCGAGGATCCCGATCCACTCGACCGACTGAACCCGATCCCGATCGAGGTCCTACCTAGTCGTGGAGGCTGGCGCGCGATCCTCGGCCCAGGCTCACCAAGCGATTGAGCCACACCGCCGTCCGTGACCCGGGTCTGAGACCCGCGAGCGGACTCCAAATGTGGCGAAATCGACGTCTCATCCCGTTTTCCTGCCTCTGCCCCCTGTGGAAGGACCCACCGATGGCCTGGATGCCTAGTCTGGGGCGAGATGTCCCTGACCTCGTGACTCGCCAGCGACATCTGCTGCGCTCGGCTATGCTTAATTGGTTGGCCGAGCTCGGATCTCGTCGACACAGGAATGGCCCGTTCCTGGACATCTGCTCTATCCCGTCAGGCAGGCCCCAGCTTGCCTAAACAGAGGAGATCGCATCGTGGCATCCCGACTATTCTTGCAGCTCGCAGAAGCCTATTCGCAGGCGGTGATCGAATTCCCAGGGCTTAAGCCGATCACTTTGGCCCAGTGGATGCTGGAATCCGGCCGCGGTACAAGCAACCTCGCTCAGATTCACTACAATTTCGGCGGGCTCAAGTGGCGCAACGAGATGGACGGGCTCGCCTCGCCGGTAGAGTTCGAAGCTCACGACGGTATCGACACCTATTGCCGATTTGAATCCCTGAACCGTTTCATCACCGGATATTGGCGTTTCTTGGACCGATCACCTTATGCGGGTTTTCGCGAGAGGGCGGGCATCCCCGAGGACTTCATTCGATTCATCGGTCCCATCTACTCCCCGTCGAACAGTGCTTACGCCGATACGATTCTGAGGCTCCTTGACGAAGCAAAGGCCATCCTGGGCATCGACATTCCCGAGGACCCTATCAACACGACGATTCAAGGCGTTGTCGTGCTCGATCCGGGTCACGGGGGCACGAGCACGGTCGGCGGCTCCTCCGCGAACAATGCGACCTGCGTTGGGGGAATGAAGGAAAAGGAGCTGACGCTGGCTATGGCGCAGCGCGTCAAGGCGTCTTTGGCACGTCAGGCCCCGACCTCAGGTGTCGATATTTCAGTACACCTGACGCGTGATAGCGACATGAACCTGAGTCTCAGCGAGCGAGCCAAGGTCGCCAAGGACGTGGGTGCCGACGTCTTTGTCAGCATCCATTACAACGGTTTCAATGGGAGTGCCCGCGGAGTCGAGGCTTGGGTGCGCAAACGGAACAATCAGCAGTTTAATCTTTCCGAGGACCGATTCCTCGCTGAGCGCATCCAATCGCGGACATTGGCAGCCATCAAACATCACGACCCGGGGACCAAAGACCGCGGTGTCAAGGAAGCGATCTTCGGTGTGCTCAATGACGTGGCCCTGGGTAACTCATCCTCCAGCCAGAAGACGCGAGCCTGTCTGCTGGAAATCGAGTTCATCGACGTGCCGGCCGTAGCCCACCTGCTGTGCTCCGGACCCAACGCCGACAGGGTGAACGCAGACATCGCGGATGCCATCGCCGAGGGGATCATCGCTGACCTGGTCGCCAATCAGTAAGCGCTGGCAAAGGTCATGCGTACCCGCCCTTGTCCTGCGCACCGCCTGATCGGATCGATCTTGATGGCGGTCTCCGCGGCCACTTCGGCGGCGACCGGCATCGATGTCGCTTATGTGCCTCTGAGCCCGCGCGGCACGGACATGATGGACGAGGTCAGCGAGGAGATCGTACTCGCGCTGCGCCCGGTCATCGTTGGCCCAGTACCCGAGTCGCTCGTGGCCGCGGTATTTCTCCCCTACCGGCTGGAGGCGGTTGTAGGCAGCGCTCGCAACGAGGCGAACCTCGCGCGGCTAAGCGGAATTCGGGCAGAGATCCCGAGCTATAGCGTGGATGAGCCCACCAGGGTCCGCGTAGACCTAGCCGACATGGAGGCGCCCCCCGAGCTTGCGCTCAGTGAAGGGCAAGTGGTGCAAGCGACTCTCGCTGCCTTACGATACACGCTCCGCTGTGCCCGCAGCGCGACGAATGGGCGATACCTGTTCGATATAGTCCATGGCGAGGGCAAGACCGAGCCACCCTCGTGGTCCGAGGAACTCGACGTCGACATCGCTGACAGACCAGTGGAGAGCAGGGGTTGTCCGGCGTTATTGGGTCTTCCGGGAGCGACCTTCTCAGGATCGGACGGGGCGCGAGGCCATCCTCGGCCGATCGCGATCCACCAGCTGCGAGGTCTTTCCACCTCCGGCACCGTTGCCGGGATGCGCAGGCTCGATCTTGTCGTAGACCTCAGCCATCAGTAGCTTGCACCCGATGCTAGGTCGCCCCAGCGGGGCGCTCAGGTCCTCGTCAACGCTCAAATACCGGCAGCTCGCAACCGGACTCGCTGCTGACACGCCAAAGGAACAGGCGTTCGTTTGCCTCGCGCAGCCGCCTACTGACCTCCCGACCCAGATTCATCTGGAGCAGTACGAATTGGTCGACATCGTATCGGTGCAGCTCGAGCAGGGCTGTCAGCCCCAGGCTGAGGATCTCCGTCTCCTCAACGGCGAGCACGGATGCGCTGCGTCGGTGCATATCCATCACCGCCATTTCACCGAAGCAGCTGCCGCTCTCGAGGTAGTCAAGCACATACTGTCTACCGTCCCATTGTTTCAAGACGACAGCCCTGCCGGACTTGAGGACGTACATCGCGTCCGCCTCGTCGCACTCGCGAAAGATATACTCGCCCGGCGAGCAGGTCATCTCGTGGGCACGTTCCAGCAGAAAATCCAACGCCTTGTTGGACAGGGCGCCAAAAATGGCGATTCTCTGCAAAAACTCTCGTTCTACCTGTAGCACGTCTCGCTCGCTCCGCCGGCCTCAGGCAGGCGGAACAGCCGACCCAGTCGTCGCCTGGGCCTCGCGCTGCGTCATCTCCGCCAAAGCCTGCAGCGTGCGCCAGGTGCGGTGATGGGGCTTGAGCGCGAACAGGAGGAGGGAACGGCCGGTGACCTCGTAGTGCTGGCCACTATGCATCGTCGGGGGGTCGCTGCGCTCCGGGGCCGCGGTATCGATGAGGCTCAGCCATTCCGAGCCACCGCCGACCTCAGGCAACTTGAACAGCACCGTCTCATGGTGGGCGTTGAGGATCAGCAATCAGCAATAAGGTCGCATCGGCGCCCGGCTTCTTGATGCCCGAGGGTCTCGCATGACCTTCGAACAGGGCACCCAGGCAGCGGGCGTGCACTTCGCCCCACTGCCCCGGCCCCATCTCCGTGGTGGCCGGCGTCAGCCAGGTGACGTCTTTGACGTCGAGCTCGGGGTCCTGCCGGCCGGACAGAAAGCGGTTGCGGTGCAATACCGGATAGGATTGGCGAATGCCGATCAGCTCGCGGACGAACTCCGCCAGCGCGGAGCCATCCTCATCGATCGCCGACCAGTCGATCCAGCTGATCTCATTGTCCTGGCAATAGGCATTGTTGTTGCCGCGCTGGCTGCGGCCGAGCTCATCGCTGGCCAGGATCATTGGCGTGCCGAGGGACAACAGCAACGTGGCGAGGAAATTGCGCTTCTGGCGCTCACGCAGGGCCTTGATCTCAGGGTCCGCGGCCGGGCCCTCGACGCCGTGGTTCCAGCTCAGATTGTGCGTATGGCCATCGCGGTTGTCCTCCCCATTGCCCTCGTTGTGCTTGTCGTTGTAAGAGACAAGATCGTGCAGCGTAAAGCCATCGTGGGCGGTGACGAAGTTCACCGAGACCCAGGGGCGGCGGCCACGCCGGGCGTAGAGGTCCCCAGAAGCGCTGAGGCGCTTGCCCATCTCCGGCAGCTGTCCCTCATCGCCTCGCCAGAAGGCGCGCACCGTGTCGCGATAGCGGTCATTCCACTCTGCCCAGCCCGGCGGGAAGTTGCCGACCTGGTAGCCACCTGGGCCGATGTCCCAGGGCTCGGCGATCAGCTTGGTCTCGGACAGGACCGGATCCTGGCCCACCGCATCGAAGAACCCGCCGCTCGGATCGAAGCCATGCGCCTCCCTGCCGAGGATGGTCGCAAGGTCGAAGCGGAAGCCGTCGACCCGCATCTCGGTGGCCCAATAGCGCAGGCTGTCCAGCACCAGCTGGAGGACGCGCGGATGGCTTAGGTTGAAGGTGTTGCCGGTACCAGTGTCGTTGATGTAGTACCTGGCATCGTCCGGTAACAGCCGATAATAGGATGCGTTGTCGATCCCTTTGAACGACAGCGTCGGCCCCTTCTCATTGCCTTCGGCGGTATGGTTGTAGACCACATCCAGGATCACCTCGAGCCCGGCATCGTGGAGGCGCGCGACCATCTCCTTAAACTCGTTGACGAACGGGATCGAGAGGTAACGCGGATCCGGGGCGAAGAAGGCGATCGTGTTGTAGCCCCAGTAGTTGCGCAGACCCTGCTCGAGCAGGTAGCGGTCGTCGATGAAGGCGTGCACCGGCAGCAGCTCGACGGCCGTGACGCCGAGTCCCTTGATATGTGAGATGAACTCGTGGTGCGCCAGGCCGGCGAAGGTGCCGCGGTGCGACGGCGGCACGAGCGGGTGGAGCATCGTGTGGCCGCGCACATGCGTCTCATAGAGGATCGTGTGCTCCCAGGGTATGCGCGGCGCCCGCTCCCTGCCCCAGGTAAAGGCCGGGTCGATGACGCGGCACTTGAGCATCGCCGACGCGCTGTCGCGACGATCGTACGAGAGGTCCTCCTTGCGCGAGCCGATGCGGTAACCGAACAGGGCATCGTTCCAACGCAGTGTGCCCACCAACGCCTTGGCGTAGGGGTCTAACAGGAGCTTGTTGGGATTGAACCTGTGCCCCGAGGCTGGCTCGTACGGGCCATGAGCGCGGTAACCATATACTGTGCCAGGCCGCGCATCGGGCAGGTAGGCATGCCAGACCTCGTCGGTGTACTCCGGCATCTCGATCCGCTCGAGCTCCCGCCGGCCTTTGATGTCGAACAGGCAAAGCTCAAACTTGCTGGCATGGGCCGAGAACAGCGCAAAGTTGACGCCGCGGCCGTCCCAGGTCGCCCCGAGCGGATGCGGCGCACCTTCCTGGACCCGCGATCGGCGCGCGAACCGCGTAGCCGATGCGGCGCGACGCCCTCCCGAGCGTTGCTGCAATTCCATGACGCCGTGCCTCCTTGAGGATCCGCGAAGTGAAGCGTTACCTCGATTGCAGCCGGTAAACGGACACTCCGACGTTGCACCGGCAGCCACAGCGTGCAAAGTAGCGGGCATCGCGGCCCCGAGCAAGGACAGCGAGGCGAGAGGGCTAATCGACGATGTCCTTGCGTGCGATCTCGAGATTGTGGCCGGGGCCGCGCGCCGCGGCGATACGGCCCTGGTCGCATTCCAACACGCACCGGATTAGGTTGCGGGCTAGCGCCCAATCTTCTGTCTCTCCCGGCCCAAGCTCACGTAGATAGCTCTCGATCGCCAGGTACAGCGGTGGTTGCTGTCTCCAGACGCGCCGAGGGATCAGGGCGTGCGCGATCGGCGTCGCTGACGCGCGCCCCGCTGCAGAGGCGCCCACCGCATCGGTCTCGCCGTCGATCAGAGCGAGTGTGCGCACGCGAGCCTTCGCATTGAGCCCGCGTTGATCTGCGAGGGCTCGCCGGATGCAGGCGAGCAATGCCCGGTCGCAACAAAACACATCCGCGGCAGGCCCCTCGCTATCTTGCCCCGCGTGCAGGTCGATCAAGAGACGCGTGGTGCCTTTGAGTTGTTGGCGGAGCTGTAGATAGAGTTCCTGGTGGTAAAGCCGGTAGCGAAAGACTTGATCCTGCCTCGGGTGGCGACCCGAAATACCCTCCGGGATTCTGTAGACATCGATCGGCAAATGGGACAAGCTCGCCGCAACGCGCTCCCCGAAGGCCAGCTCCTCGCGGTGGACGCCGATGACGAGGACGGTTGCTGCCTCTCGCATGAGTCGGCCTCGTTACCCCGCGGGACAGCCTTGATCCTGATCGCGGCAGCGGTCCACCTCGATGGTCCACAAGAGGTCCTGGGTGTGCGTCCAGTGCTCGATCGAATGCAGCGGCATGCGATTCAGCTCACTACCCGACCCACTCATACAGCTCCGGCGCCACCTGATTGCAAGAGCAGCCGCCGCGACACGCGGTACCGGGCGGCAGCTTGCGCACGCGACCCTTGCGCTCCAGCGTCGCCAGCATGCCGCGCACGGCCCCGGCATCGGTGTCGAACCGATTCGCCATATCAAGAAGCGAGGCCCTCCGGTGCTCCGCCAGATAGTTGCGCAGATCAGCCAGGATCATGCCCGGGCGCCCTCCGGCAAGCCCTTCAGGATGCGCCGTTTCTCGCGGACGCCCCACCAGCGCATGAAGCCGAAAGTGACCACCAGAGTCGCCAGCATGATGCCGATCCAGGTCATCGAGACACTCGGCTGCCGGGCGAAGATGGCGATCTGATAGAACAAGGTCGCCGTGATATAGGCAATGCCGGTCGTCCAGGCTGCGACGAAGGACGTCCAGCCCGCGTTCGTCTCTCGGTACACCGCGGCCAACGCGGCGGTACAGGGGAAGTACAGCAGGATGAAGAGCAGGTAGGCGAAGGCTCCGGCCGTCCCGTCGAACCGGGCCGCCATGGCCCCGAAGATGCCACCCTCGACCTCCTGCTCTTCGGCGGCAGCAGCCGGATCGCTGACATCGCCAATGCCGACGCCCAGCGGATCGCTCCAGCCTCCAAGCGCGTTGGCGAGGTTGGCCGGGATGGTGGCAAGGGCCTCGCCGATACCAGCGGACAGGCTGAACGGGGGCTCCTCCTGCAGCTCTTCTCCGGCCGCCGCGGCGTCGGCAGTAGCCATCGCCGAATACATAGCGTCAAGGGTGCCAACCACGGCCTCTTTCGCAAGCACGCCGGTGAAGATTCCGACGGCAGCAGGCCAATTCTCCTCGTCGAGACCCATTGGTGAGAAGGCCGGGGCGATGCTTCGTCCGACCTCGCTCAAGACCGAGCGGTCGCTGTCCTCGTTGCCGAAGCTGCCGTCGGTTCCCAGGGCGTTCAAGAAGTTCAGCACCAGCACCATCGGCACGATGATCTTGCCGGCGCGGAAAATGAAGCTCTTGGTGCGGTCCCAGGCGCGGATCAACACGCCCTTGACGGTCGGCAGATGATACGGCGGTAGCTCCATCACGAAGGGGCTCGTCTCGCCCCGCAGCAGCGTGTTCTTCATGATCAGCCCGGTCAACACCGCCGCCGCGATGCCGATTAGATATAGACCGAAGACGACATTCTGACCGCCGATGGGGAAAAAGGCCGCGGCGAAGAGGGCGTACACCGGTAGCCGCGCGCCGCAGGACATGAAGGGCGCCATGACGATGGTCATGATGCGGTCGCGGTGCTGCTCGAGCGTGCGGGTGGCCATGATCGCCGGCACATTGCAGCCGAAGCCGACGATGAGCGGTACAAAGGACTTGCCTGGTAGCCCAACGGCCCGCATCGCGCGGTCCATAACAAAGGCTGCCCGAGCCATGTAGCCGGAATCCTCCAGCACCGACAGGAAGACGTACAGAAATGCGATCACCGGAATGAAGGTCGCCACCACCTGGATACCGCCGCCGATGCCGTTGGCGATTAGGACCGTCAGCCATTCCGGAGAACCGATGCTCGACATCCATTCGCCCAGACCGTCGACGAGCAGCGTGCCGGTGAAGATGTCGAAGAAGTCGATGAACGAGCCGCCGATGTTGATGGTAAACATGAACATCAGGTACATGACGGCGAGGAAGATCGGGATGCCGAGCGCCCGATTGAGCATTACCCGGTCGATGCGATCGGACAGATTGCGCGAGATCTGAGAAGTACGCTTGACCGCCTCGCGGGTGACCCGGCTGGCGAAGCCGTAGCGACCATCGGCAAGCAGGATATCGACGTCATCGGCAAGGCCCAGACGAGCCCGATCCAGCTCACCGGCCGAGACCCGCTCACCGGCGATCGCGTGCGCGAGGCCGTCGCCTTCGAGCAGCCGTGTCGCCAACCAGCGCGGGTCGACGCCACCGCCGGCGGCGGCGTCGCCGAGCCGCGGCACCAGCGCGGCGATGGCCTGCTCCAGGCCAGCGTCGTAGCGGATCTCGGCATCGGAGACGGGGGGGGTCTTCACCGCCTGCGCCAAGGCGGACTTGAGTTCCCGGATGCCCTGGCTCTCAACCGCGACGAGCGGGACCACGGGACATCGGAGCTGGCGCGCCAGCTGGTCCACATCTATCCTCATCCCGGCCGAGGCGGCTACGTCCATCATGTTCAGCGCGACCAGCATGGGCCTGCGCATCTCGAGCAGCTGCGCCGTCAGGTAGAGATTGCGCTCTAGATTGGACGCATCGACGATGTTGACGATGAGGGCTGCTTCGCCGCCGTGGATGAAGTCGCGCGCGATCTTCTCGTCCAGCGACACATCCTCGCCAGTGACATCAAGGGAGTAAGTGCCGGGCAGATCGACGAGTTCGTACTCGGCCCCCTCGTAACGGTAGAGGCCCGTCTTGCGCTCGACTGTGACCCCCGGCCAGTTGCCGACCCGCTGCTTTGCGCCGGTCAGCGCATTGAACAGGGTGGTTTTCCCGCAGTTGGGGTTCCCCACCACGCCGATCACGTACCGCTTGGTCATGAGCGAAGCTCCACCTGCACAGCCGCGGCCTCATCCCTGCGAAGGCTGAGCTTGAAGCCGCGGACTTGAATCTCGACCGGGTCCCCCATTGGGGCGACACGAACGACGTTGAGCTCGGTACCGGGGGTCAGCCCCATGGCAAGCAGCTTCTTGCGGTAGCTCCTGCCCGTTTCGGAGTAGCCCGCCACGAAGCCGGTCTCGCCGACATTCATCTCGCTCAGCTTCATCGATTCCTCACACACAATCCCAGGACCTTGGCCCTAGAGACTAGGTCTCCGGCGCATAAACCGGCAGCACCATAATCTTGGTCGCCATGCCACCACCAACCGCGAAGCGGGTCTCCCCTCGGCTGACCAACAGCCCACCGCCCTGGCGTTGCAGAACGACGAGCTCGCTTCCCACGTTGAGACCGAGATCCGTGAGCCGTCGATCGAGATTGCGCCCGGCGCGGAGTCCGACCACCCGCACGCGAACGCCTTCCTCGGCCATGGCCAGCGCAATGGGTTTCCGGCTCGGTTCAATCACGCCCTTCGACTCGCCTGCCCGTCAGCACAAAACACGCCACCAGCAAATTATACTGACAACAATAAGCTTTCGCAACGCGGCCAAGGCTGGCGCCTACCGCAGGTCCGTTCTCACCCGCAAGCATCAACTAAACCACGCGAAGAGCGCAAAGGCTCTGAGAAGGCCGATCCGAGCTGGTCAGCGCCTGGCTCCTGGGTGGGCCCTTTGCGCTGTTCAAGGTCCTAACAATCATGGGGCAAAGCGAGCCACCCCAGATGATGACATGCCGCCGCGCACCAAAATCATGGCAATGCGATTGCTTTGCGTTATTCTTGGCAACCCCAACCCATGGCGCACCTTGCCAGAGAAGGAGCGCCCTACTTTCGATTAGAGGAGCGACATGCCAATGAGACCAGTTTTTCACGCCTTGACCCTCGTTGCCGTGATGGCGAGCCTCGCGCCAGCGGTTCCGGCCTCCGCCGCCGATGAAGTCAATGTCTATTCCTCCCGCAAGGAGGAGCTGATCAAGCCAATCCTCGACCGCTTCTCCGAGGAGACCGGCACCCAGGTCAACCTCGTCACCGGCACGCCTGAGGCGCTGCTCGAGCGTCTCAAGCGTGAGGGCATCAACTCCCCGGCCGACGTGCTCATCACCGTCGATGCCGGCAACCTACACCGCGCCAAGGCAGCCGGCATGACCCAGCCCATCGAGTCCGAAGTCCTGACCCAGGTGATCCCGGAAAACTACCGCGACCCCGAAGGAGAATGGGTCGGTCTGACGATGCGGGCTCGCCCGATCCTCTACGTCAAGGGCAAAGTCGACCCGGCGAGCCTCTCGACCTACGAAGCCCTCGCCGATCCGGAGCTCGAGGGGCGCATCTGTATCCGCTCCTCGGACAACGTCTACAACCAATCCCTTGTCGCGTCTATAATCGCCGCGAACGGCGTCGCGGCCACCGAGGAATGGGCCAAGGGCCTGGTCACCAACATGGCCCGTCCCCCCAAGGGCGGCGACCGGGATCAGATCAAGGCCGCAGCCGCGGGGGAATGCGACCTAGCCATCGCCAACACCTATTACCTCGCCGGCATGCTCACCGGCGGCTCGGCGGCCGAGCGCACCGCCGCCGAGGTGATTGGCGTCTTCTGGCCCAACCAAGACGGACGCGGTGCCCATGTCAACGTGAGCGGGGCCGCGGTCACGGCCGCCGCCAAACATCCTGAGGCCGCCATCGAGCTGATCGAGTTCCTCGCCAACCCAGACTCCCAGGCTTGGTACGCGGAGGCCAATGGTGAATATCCCGTACGCGAGGACGTGCCCCCGAGCGCGACGCTCGCCGCCTGGGGCGATTTCAAGGCCGACAACCTCAATCTGGCCCGCCTCGGCGAGCTCAATGCCGAGGCCGTCAAGCTCATGGACCGGGCCGGCTGGCGCTAACGATCATGGGGCGAGCCGAGCCACCCCAGACCATGACATGTCGCCTCGCCCCTGATCGTTCCCTCACCCCAACCCTCTCCCAGAGGGCGAGGGGGCGAACGTGCTCCGCGAATTTCATGGTAACGATCATGGAGCGAGGCGAGCCACCCAAGATGATGACAAGGTCGCCTTGCCCCTGATCGTTCCCTCATCCCAACCCTTTCCCAGGGGGCGAGGGAGCGAACGTGCTGCGCGGATTTCATTGTAAGCAGGTGACCTCGCAGGCAGGCACCGCGCTCGCCCCGCGGGGCGCGGTGCCGCGCACCCCCGCGCCCGCCACACCCGCCCGCAGCGCCGCCCGGCTCTGGACGCTCGGCAGCCTGGCGCTCGCCCTGCTGCTAGCCACGCCGGTGCTGGTGATCATCGGCTTCGTTCTGCTCCCGGGCAGCGGCAGCTGGTCGCACCTGGCCGCCACCGTGCTCCCGAGCTACGTAGCCAACTCGCTCCTGCTCGCGTTCGGCGTCGCCATTGGCACCCTGCTCATCGGGGTCAGCACGGCTTGGCTGACCAGCCTGTGCCAATTCCCCGGGCGCGGGTTCTTCGAATGGGCGCTGCTGCTGCCGATGGCCATGCCGGCCTACATCATCGCCTACACCTACACCGGCATGTTGGATTTCGCCGGCCCCCTTCAGACCTGGCTGCGCGACCTCACCGGCTGGCAGCATGGCGACTACTGGTTTCCCGAGGTGCGCTCGCTCGGAGGGGCCGTGGCCATGCTCACGCTGGTGCTGTACCCCTATGTCTACCTGCTTGCCCGGGCGGCCTTCATCGGCCAATCGGTTTGCGTCCTCGAGGTCGCCCGCACCCTCGGGAAAGGCCCCTGGGGGACCTTCTTCCAGGTCGCGTTGCCGCTCGCCCGTCCGGCCATCGTCGCCGGCGTCTCGCTGGCGCTGATGGAGACGCTCGCCGACTACGGCACCGTGAAGTATTTCGGCGTCCCGACCTTCACCACTGGCATCTTCCGCACCTGGTACGGTCTCGGTGATCCCGTCGGAGCAGCCCAGCTCTCGGCCCTGCTGCTCAGCTTCGTTCTGGTACTGATCACGCTGGAGCGCTACTCGCGGCGTCGCGCCCGGTATCATCAGACCAGCCAGCGCCACCGCCCGCTGCGCCGACACAGGCTCGGTGGGCGCATCGCCTGGGCGGCCGTCGCTGCCTGCACCCTACCCCTTGCGCTCGGCTTCGCCGTCCCGGCCACCCAGCTCGCTCTCTGGGCCTTCACCATCGCGCGCGACGCCTACGACGCGCGCTTCCTCGGCCTGGTGCGCAACAGCCTGGGCCTGGCCACCACCGCAGCCCTCCTCGCTTTAGTCCCTGCACTGCTGCTCGGCTACAGCAAGCGCCTGCACCCCACCAAGCCGATTCGCGCCGCCGTCCAGATCGCCGGGCTCGGCTACGCCGTTCCCGGCACCGTCATCGCCATCGGCGTGATCATCCCGCTGGCCTGGCTCGACAATAGCCTGGACGCCTGGCTGCGCACCCACTTCCAGGTCTCCACCGGATTGCTGCTGAGCGGCACCCTGACCGCCCTGCTGCTCGCCTACCTGGTGCGCTTCCTCGCCGCCTCGCTGCAAACCGTCGAGGCCGGCCTCGGCAAGATTCGCCCCTCGCTGGACGAGGCCGGACGCTCGCTCGGGTTGACGCCCGCGCAGGTGCTCGGGCACATCCACATGCCTCTGCTGCGCGGCAGCCTGCTGACCGCGATGCTGCTGGTGTTCGTCGACGTGCTCAAGGAGCTGCCGACCACGCTCATCCTGAGGCCCTTCAACTTCAACACCCTGGCGGTGCGCGCCTTCGAGCTGGCCTCCGACGAGCGCCTCGCCGACTCGGCCCCGGCGGCGCTCGCCATCGTTGTCGCCGGCTTGATTCCGGTCATCCTGCTCAGCCGCTCTATCACCCGGTCCCGCCATGTCCAACCCGCTTGAGCTGCGCAGCGTCAGCATCGCCTACGACGGCCCGGCCGTCGTCAGCGACATCTGCCTGACCCTGGAAGCCGGCACTATCGGCGGTCTCATCGGCCCAAGCGGCTGCGGCAAGTCCACTCTCCTGCGCGCCATCGCCGGCTTCGAGCCAGTGCAGCGCGGCGAGATCCTACTCGACGGGCGCTGCATCGCGGCCGCCGGCTTCTCGCTACCCCCGGAGAACCGTCGGGTCGGGATGGTGTTTCAGGACCTCGCGCTCTTCCCGCACCGCTCAGTCGCCGGCAACCTCGCCTTCGGACTCGGCCAACTGCCGCGCCGCGCGCGCCGCGACCGGGTCGAGGCCCTGCTCGATCTGGTCGGGCTCACCGAGGCCGCCGACCTCTACCCGCACCAGCTCTCAGGCGGCATGCAGCAGCGTGTCGCACTCGCCCGGGCGCTCGCGCCCGGACCCGCTGTGCTCCTGCTCGACGAGCCCTTCTCCAGTATCGACGCCACTCTTCGCGAGCAGCTCGCCGGGGAGGTACGCGAGGTGCTGCGCCGCGAGGGCGTGACCGCCATTCTGGTCACGCACGACCAGCTCGAGGCCTTCGCGATGGCCGACCGCATCGGCGTCCTGGCCGAGGGTCGGCTGCGTCAGTGGGACACAGCGCTCGGGCTCTACCAAGAACCGGCAGACCGCTTCGTCGCCGACTTCATCGGCCAGGGTGCGCTACTCCCCGGCACCGCGCTCGCTGCGCAACAGGTCATGACCGAGCTCGGGTGCGCCAACGCCGTTCGGGCCCATGGTTATCCGCCTGGCGCAGCGCTCGAGGTCCTGATCCGCCCCGACGATGTCCTCGACGACCCGGGAGCGCCCTGCCGCGCCACCGTCGTCAACCGCAGATTCCGCGGCGCCGCCTACCTTTACGACCTGCGCCTAACCAGCGGCCGCCGCGTCGTGAGCCTCATCCCCAGCCAGCGCGAGTACTGTCTTGGCGACGAGATTGGGATCAGGCTAGCCGAGCGGGAGATGGCCGTGTTTGCTGCCGCTGACAGGTGAAGGAAGAACCGAAGCGATCCGAAACACACCTTGCCCCGCATCGCAGGAGGGCTGCCGGCCGAACAGGACGCCTCGATCCGGGGCAGGGCCTCGCTAGCGCCCGGACTTAGGGCCTTGACTCACGATGAAATTCGCGACGCATGCTCGCTCCCTCGCCCTCTGGGAGAGGGCTGGGGTGAGGGAACGATCAGGGGCGAGGCGACATGTCATCATCTGGGGGTGGCTGACCTCGCCCCATGATCGTTGGTCAGCTCTTGCGCGTCGCACTGGCTCCGTTGGCGAGCCTGGTCCTGCTCGCGGGCCTGTTTCAAAGCCCGGGCATACCACTCCAGCTCGTCCAGGAACGTCGCAAGCCGGGGCTCGTACGCCGGGTCAAGCGAGGTCCCATCTTCTTCAAACGCATCTTGGACCCTCGGGATCGGGAAGACCGAGGGGATGCTCGACATGCCGAGCTCCGCCAGCATCGGCCGCAAGGCCATCGCAGCACGCACACCGCCGAAAGATCCCGCCGAATAGCAGACGATCGCGCTCGGCTTGAAGAAGTACTCTTCGAGAAAGTGGTCGAGCAGGTTGCTCAGCGCCGGCGGGACCGAGTGGTTGTACTCCCCGGAGACGATCAAGAAGGCATCGGCTACCTTGACGCGCTCGGCCATGCGTTGCAGGACGTACGGTGCCTCACCCGGCGCATACTCCTTGTACATCTTGTCGAGCAACGGGAGGGTGAATTCCTCAGGATCGATCAGGAAGACATCGTGGCCACGCCGACGGCAGGCGTTGGCGACGAACCGGGCGGCCTTGATGCCCTGCCGCGCCGTGCGCACGGACCCGTAGATAACCAATAGATTGAGCTTCATCGCAGAGGCCTTTGCTGGTGGCGCAATCGGTGCGCCTAGATCCAGGGGCGGCGCTCCGGACGGCCCAGCCTTGTGGTCGGCCACGACACTCGAGGCGCGAGCTACGCGGTCCGACGTCGGGCCGGATGGGGCTCATGGCGAGCCCAACACGAGGAGAGAGATGTGGGTCGCCTCGGTCTGGTTCCAGGGCAAAACCTACGAGACCCGCGAATCCTCGCTCGATCCCGTGAGGATTCTGCACGGCGAGACAGCGGCTCGTGATGCAGTGGTGGGCGGCTTGCTCGCTAGCCAGCTCCCCGAAGCGGGCTTGCCAATATGGTCCCGTGCATCCGGACCGCCGAGACCATCACGCTGAAGCCACCGCCATCCTCGCCACCGAAGGGACCCCCTCACCGCGGGGCGGCGCCGACGGCCCACCCATCATCCAGGCCATGCCAAACGCCACGACCGCCGCCGACTTGAGCTCCTCCAGCGGGTGCTCGAAACCGAGCTGGAGGTCGAAGGTCGGCCAGGTAGGATCGGCTTGGGCGCTCACTGGCGTGACCTGCTCGACGCGAGCCCGCAGCCTTAGCGCCTTGTGATCTGAGGTGCCGCCGAGTATCAGACGGATGCTTTGGCCAAGCTCGTAGCGCTCGAACACTGTCACCGACAGTCGCCCCTCGGCGAGCTCCGCAAGCTTGGACCGCATCTCACTTGGGTCGCTGAAGAGCACCTCGAGGACCGGCACAAGCAACCCCTTGCGCTCCGTTCCATCGTCGCCGGACTCTTGCAACATCTGGAGCAACTTGTCCAGGAGACGCTGATCCGATGTCGACAGGCATGAGAAGCGGGCGGCAACAAGATCCTGCTGATCGTCAAACGGCTCAGTACGCACGACCTCGGCAACGGCCGAGAACTGATCGCCTTGTGCCCACGGGAAGGTGATCCTTATTTGCCCAGACCGCGGCAGCGCCTGTCGCGGCACCAGGAGACGGACCCCGCCCCATGAGATGTCGTGATGCTGCGCCAGAATCGCCGGTCCCTTCTTTCCGACCTCAACCCGCACGGTAATGGCCAGCGGGAACCGGTAATGATTGCGCCGGTCTTGCGCCTCGATCTGGCTCGACTGCATTGCCATTTCTTTTCTCCCTCTCCGCCTGAGATGCTGTCCCGAGGTCGCCTGTCCCGTCCCGCCGTCTACCTGCGGCAACAGGCAAAAGGGCTCGGGACTGGCGATGCACACAGCCAAGGGAAAGCAGTATTCGAGCCATGTTTATGCTGCTGTTTTAGAGGAGCATTCAAGCCCTGATGGGCCCCAAAAATGGGCCAACAGAACAGCGCCCGACACAATCTGACACAGGTCGTCACCGGTGGGACGGGATCCTTCGGCGTACACGCCAACGATCATGGGCGAGCCGACCCACCCCAGACGATGACATGTCGCCTCGCCCCTGATCGTCCCCTGACCCCAACCCTCTCCCAGACGGCGAGGGAGCGAACGTGCTGCGCGGATTTCGTAGTAAGGCTGAGCATATCCCACTCGAGACCAGCCCGGACTTCCGTGGCGGATGCGGCCGGCCAGATAAACCCTCCCTGCGTCAATCGGTTCTCGACCGGACGAGGTACGGCCACAGCCATTGCCTTGCGATCGGCCGGGCGGCAGTGTAATCTGTCGCGCCGACGTGACACTAACTCCTTTATACGAATAAAAAATCAGTCACTGTAGAATGGGGGCGCTCGGGAAGCGATTTTCTTCGGCAACACGGGCGGTGACCGTACTACCCATTGTCTGGCTCGGATCGCTTCATGCTTCGACTCTTTCTTGCAACTTCTGCTCGGGCGCTCGCCCTGGTGACCAGGGAGATCCTGCCGCGGCGCGGCGCGCGGCTATCCTGGCGCCGCCTGCTCGTCATGGCTGGCTTCGTGCCCCTGTTTCTTGTTGTTCAAGGCATACATTGGCTGGGCTTCGCCCTGGACGAGGTGTTCTTCCGCGGTTATCGGCGGATCCGCATTCGCGAGCCACTCTTCGTCCTGGGCGTGCCTCGCAGCGGCACGACTCATCTCCATCGCGTACTCGCACAAGACCCGCAGTTCACGACCTTTTCGACTTGGGAATGCCTGTTCGCGCTGTCGATTACCGAGCGGCGCTTCTGGCTTGGATTCGTCCGTTTGGATCGTCTCATTGGAGCGCCGATCGCTCGGTTGGCCACTTGGATCGAATCACATGTCTTCGCTGGGCTCGACCAGATCCACCCAATGCAGCTGGGCGAGCCGGAGGAGGATTACTTCGCGCTCACAGCGGTGCTTGCGTGCTTCATCCTGATACTGCCTTTCCCCGGCTCCGAGCTGCTGTGGCGGATGGGCCGCTTTGATCACGACATGTCGGAGCACGAGCGCAATCGCCTACTCGACTACTACGAAGGCTGCCTCAAACGCCATCTCTACGTGCATGGCCCTGACAAGCGGCTTCTGTCCAAGAATGCGGCCTTCGCACCCCTCGCCGGCAGCCTAGCGGCACGCTTTCCCGATGCTCGGTTCATCGCCTGCCTGCGGCCACCGGCCGAGACCCTGCCGTCACAGCTAAGCGCGTTGCGCCCAGGCATGCGCCTCTTCGATGTCGAGGCAGCTATGCCCGATTTTCGCGATCGGCTCCTGGCGCGACTCGCGTTTTACTACGAGAATCTGCACCGTGTCCTAGACAGCCTTCCCGCCCAACGGTGCGTCATATTGGAGATGCGCTCGCTGGGAGCTGACCTCGCAGCCACTGTCCATGATGCCTATCGCCGACTCGATCTGACGGCTAGCCCAACATTTCAGCGCCGTCTGCTCTCGGCTCAGGAGAAGGCGCGCGCATATCGGAGCCAACATCGCTATGATGCCGCCATGGAAGGGATCGACCGGGCCCTGATCGAGGATCGTTTCGGCCCGATTTACGACCGATTTGGCTTCTCGGCAAACGGGGCGCGGCGGCCACCAGCGGCAATCGCGGGAACCTCTCGGGCGGCAACCGAGCTGGCGAGCTGATACAGGGGGGACCGCTGGACGATGCTGGACCTTTCGACCGCGGACCTGAACGTTGCGCGCCAGCATCAGCCGCTCGCCGAAGACAGGATCGGGCGGGGCCTGCGCGTCGCCATCGTGTCAGACGCCGCACCTGAGCGGAACGGCGTCGGGGCCTACTACCGGGACCTCGCCGAGCAACTCCGGACTGTAGGCGTTCAGGTCGAGCTGGTCGCCCCGCGTTTTCGCGCAGGCACCTGGTATGGCGGACTCGCCCTGCCGTTACCGGGCGACCCAACCCAAAAGCTACTTGTTCCTCCAGTCTCGCTGGTCGCCAAGCGCCTTGAGCGACTGGCCCCGCAGGCGGTCGTCGTCCCAACCCCCGGGCCGTACGGGCTGCTCGGGATGCACCTGGCCGGACGACAGCGTGCAACCTTGATCGTCGGTTTCCACACGCATTTCGAGCGTCTGACCGACCTCTTTCCGGGCTGGCGCGTTCGCGCGCGCATCGCGCAGGCGTGCCTAACCATCTCGAATCGCCTGCTCTTCAGCAACAGCCACCTGGTGTTGGCTAATTCTTCAGAAATGGTCGAGATTGCGCGCTCCATCGGCGCCGTCAACCTCGACGTGATGGGCACATCGATTCCGCGACGTTTCCTCGAGCACCGGGTCCCGCCGCTCAATCCGAGACTCGGCAAGGTGCTGTTCGCCGGTCGCTTGGCCCCCGAGAAGAACCTCGACGCCGTCGTCGCGGCCGCCGAGCAGCTACCGAGTATCGAGTTTCAGATCGCTGGCGATGGTCCTCTGCGGACCTGGATCCTCGGGGAGGCGGCACGCTTGCCCAATCTGACCTATGTCGGCTGGGTTAAGCGCCATAAGATGATGTCCTTGATCGATGGGGTCGACTGCCTGGCGCTGCCGTCCAAGGTCGAATCCTTCGGCACCATCGCCTTGGAGGCGATGGCACGCGGCCGGCTAGTGGTTACCTCCTCACAGTGCGGCATCAATAGCTGGGAGCCTCTCAGCCGCGGCCTGTTTCGGATGCGTGACGACGAGTCGCTCGCGGACATATTGCGGCGCATAGCCGGCCTCGACCAGGACATACGAGAGCGCAAGGCGCAGATCGCCCGAGCCGCCGCTCGAGAGATGAACGACCGTAATCTGGCCCGTTGGCTCGAAGTCCTGCGAAGTGGGTGGAAGCGATCCGGCAACGATGGCCAAGCTTGACGACGGCACTCCGCTCGTCTCGGTGCATGACCTCATGCCCGAGACACTGCCCCTAGTCCTCGACACCCTGACCTACCTAGATGAGCAGCGAATCGGTCCCGTGACCTTGTTGGTCGTGCCTGGCCGTGCCTGGTCACGCGAACAGCTTCTCACGCTCAAGGCGCTCGAGCGCGCGGGCCATAAGCTCGCGGGGCATGGCTGGTGTCACAGGGCCGAGCGCATCTCAGGAGTCCGCCACTGGTTGCACAGCCGCCTCATCTCGCGCGACGTTGCCGAGCATCTGTGTCTCGCCAATGATCAGATCGCCACTCTGATCCAGCGATGCTTCAGCTGGTTCGGCGACGTGGGCTTGCAGGCGCCCTCGCTCTACGTGCCGCCAGCTTGGGCGATGGGCTCGATCGGCCGCCGCCAGCTCGCCGAGCTCCCGTTCCGTTTCTACGAGGTGTTGACCGGCCTCTATGACGCGCGACGGGATCGATTCCGCCATCTGCCGCTGCTTGGCTATGAGGCCGATAATGGGCTGAGGGCCGGATCGCTGCGCATCTCGAACGCGCTGAACAGGTTCTCTGCCATGAGGCGCCCCGTCCGCCTCGCGATCCACCCATTTGATTTCCGCCTTAGGCTCAGGGCGGACCTCCTCCAGGATCTGCGGCGTCTTGCGCCAAAGCCCTTCGACTGCCGTTACGAAGCATCATAGACCCGAGTCCCGCCCCGTCCGTCATTGATACCGGAGATGATAATGAAGCCAGCCCTTGGCTTAGCTGTGCTGCTGACCATGCCGCTGCTGCCTGGCTGCAAGGCCAAGCTCGAAACGGAGATTACCGTCCTGGAACTGCTTTACGGCGAGACCAAGATGCTCACGGCTGATTTCTATTCGTCCGTAGCGGATTGCACCGCCGACGATGAATCCGCCGCACCCGGATCGCTCCGAGAGCGTCAGGCTGTCGTGACCTCCGTCTTCGCCGATGCCGACTATCAAGGGTGCACCGAACGGGACGGCGAGCACTTCGCCCATTTCCGGATCCCCATCGCGTTCGACAAGGATCGGGATGGCGAGCTGACCTCGACGGATCATATCAATCTCGTCTCCACGGCCGACGCGTTCCTGATGGTCGCGGTCCCCCAAGCGCTGAGAAACCGCATGGAGGAGCAAGCCGGCGGGGTCTTGCGCGCCAGGAATCTGGCGCTAGAGACCAAGATCACCATCCGGAACGATCACGGCAACACCCTCCCGTTCCAAGTCTTCTCGGTCTACATCGACAATCAGCCCTTCATCTTCGGCGATGCGAGCATACCCGAAGCCGGCGAGGTCTCGCTGCGACTGTCCGATGTCACGATCGACAGCGCCATCGAGAACGGCTCCGCGATCCTAATGATGCGCAGCGGCTTGTGATCACGTGGACGACACGACGCTTGCGGTAACGTCGAGCGCCGCGCAAGCGCATCGGCGCCGAGCGACAAGGCGAGCAGGTTGAGGACACGCCGAGGCTGGTGTAATCTCGAACGGCCGGCCGCGGTTACCCGACGACGGCGAGACTATGCCGAGACTGTGCCAGTGATCGTCCCTCAAGGGCGGGAGGAGCCGTGAGACTGTGGCTTCGACAACTCAATGACCTCGAGGTGCCGCTGTGCAGAAGGGCCTGGACCAGGACGATGGAGCGACGCTGGATCTCGCAGCCCTTCGCGGTCGTCTCCCGGCTTGGCGATGGGGTGTTCTGGTACAGTCTGGTGGCGGCCCTGCCGTTAGTGGACGGCCGCGAGGGCTTGGTCGCTGGCCTGCATATGCTGGCAACGAGCTTCGTGGCCCTCGTCCTCTACAAGTATCTCAAGCGCATGACCCGCCGCGAGCGCCCCTGTTACTACACGGAAGGCATATACCCTGGCGCCCCTCCGCTCGACCGTTACAGCTTCCCTTCCGGCCATACCCTCCAAGCGGTGGTCTTCACGAGTGTGGCCCTGTACTATTATCCGACGCTCGCCGTCATCCTGGTCCCCTTCACCCTGCTGATCGCCAGCTCACGGGTGGTACTAGGCCTGCATTACCCCAGTGATGTCCTCGTCGCCGCCGCCATCGGTCTCCTGCTCGGGTACACCAGCATCCTCCTGAGCTTCTGAGTTGTCGCGAAGCGGGAGTGAAACGCCCCCGGCCGATCACGCGACCTCGCGGTAAGGGGGAGAGCGCACAGCACGCCGCGGCGCAGACGCGACACCCGGAAGGGCCGTGCGGCGGACGTTCTGCTCGGATATCGTCCGCAACCTCCGAGGGCCTGGCTCCGCTCCGCAGGCCCGGTCGTTCCTACGCCAGCACGCGGTCGAGCCCGACACCTTCGCCGCTAAGCGGCTCCTTTGGCAGCGAGCTCGGATACGCTCTTCAGGAGCGCTTTGCGGCCCTTGGCATCGGCTCGGCGGAAGTGCTCAAGCAGGGTTTGCTCCTGCTCACTGAGGAAGCCAGCATCGTCCAGGCAAAGCAGATAGGCTGGCGTTACAGTACCCAGCGCCGCGGCCAGGGCCTGAGCCTCTTCCAGGCCCATTCGGCGAATCCCCTGCTCATAGTTGCTGATACGGGATTTGGACAAGCTGCCGGAGGTGCGCTCCGAGAGCTGCATGAGGGACAGGCCCTGCGCATGGCGCGCGGCGCGCAAGCGAAGGCCGATACGCTGGGTAAGGCCCTGTTCGGTATTGAGCATGTGAGGTGCCTCCCGCGGTAGGGGCGGTTTGGGTTGACCGGGCACAACAGGCAAGCGCCCGTGCTGCACAAGCGCCGACGACGCGATCGCGAGGCCCTGGATACAGCTCGACTTCGCGGCAAGCCCGATCTTTACACCCAATGGTTGACGATAGCAAATGGTTGAGAGTGCCTCCAACGGCTCGCACACGGAATGAGCCCGACCCGCCAGGGCGCGGCGAGGTCCGGCCGGCGAGCACGGCCCTGCGGTGACGGCGAGCAGCGCTGGTCACGCCGTGAAAGGATAGGCCAGAAAACGGGGAGGGACACGAGACTCGGCAGAGGCGATTCGGCGATCCATCGCAGAAGACCTGTGTTGTCCTGGTGCCCAGGGGCGGAATCGAACCACCGACACGAGGATTTTCAGTCCTCTGCTCTACCGACTGAGCTACCTGGGCGGGGTGTTTGCGGCAGTCGTTCACGCTCACCGCAAGGGCGTGCATTAAAGCGACTCGGTCAATTAACGTCAAGCCTCGGGCGGCACATAATCGGGCGGCAGATCGCTTCCCGTCCCGAAAAAGTAGGCCTGCATGTGCTCTTCAAGAAACTTGCGAGCTTTGGGGTCCATTGGCGAGAGCCGGTTCTCGTTGATTAACATCGTCTGGTGCCGCAGCCAATCGGCCCAGGCCTGCTTCGATACGTGCTCAAAGACACGTCGGCCCAACTCCCCTGGATAGGGCACACGATCGAGACCTTCAGCCTCGCGACCAAGCTTGACACAGTGCACCATGCGACTCACGGCAGTGCTCCTTCGTTATGGCAGTAATGAGGGCGACTCTGAGGATGAACGACCCAGGCGATAAGGACCGGCGTGGGCGGCAATGATACGCGCGACCGGGGCGGCCAGGCCGAGCTCGAGGGGCGCGCTGGGGTCGTACCAGACACGGCCACCGCCCTCGCCAACCTGTCCCGGTATCCCCCCGAGCTCTAACTTCACCGGGGTGATATCGAGACGAAAGTGGGTGAAGTGGTGAGAGCGTCGCGGCAAGATTTCAACCCGACGAGGCCTGACGGCCAAACGCCGCTCGCACCAGTCATCAGGACCGACATCGGTCGGACACTCGGGCAACACCCAGAGCCCGCCCCAGAGGCCAACAGGCGGGCGCCGCTCCAGCAATACTTCGCCGTCCGGGCCGCACACCAGCAGCCATTGCGCACGCCGTATGGGCCGCGATCGGCGCGGCCTTGGCTCGGGAAGCTCGGTCGGTCTACCGCCAGCCAATGCCTGACAACCTGTCGAGATCGGACACCGCGGGCAGGCCGGGGCCGCCCGGCCGCACAGGGTCGCCCCAAGATCCATGATCGCTTGATTGTAAGCAGCTACGCGCTCTGTCGGCGTGCACTCTTCGGCGAGCCTCCAGAGACGCTCCGCGACGGTGCGGTGCCCAGGCCACCCCGAGACACCAAAATACCGAGCGAGCACGCGCTTGACATTGCCATCCAGTATCGGATGGCGTTGGCCCAGGCTTAGCGACAGGATGGCTCCCGCAGTCGAGCGGCCGATGCCGGGTAGCGACTGGAGCTGACCCAGATCGTCCGGGAGGCGGCCACCGAACCTCTCGGTGATCTGTCGCGCCGCCGCGTGGAGGTGACGTGCCCGCGCATAGTACCCGAGCCCCGACCAGAGGTGCAGCACCTCGTCAAGGCTGGCGCAAGCCAGCTCCTCGACCTCGGAGAATCGCGCCACGAAGCGCTCGAAGTAGGGGATCACGACGGCGACCTGGGTCTGCTGGAGCATGATCTCCGAGACCCACACTCGATACGGTGTGGCGCGACGTTGCCAAGGAAGGTCCTTGCGCCCATGCCTGTCGAACCAGGCGAGCAAGGGCTCCGCTAGCGCCGAGCCAGTCCCCGACCTCACGATCTGGCTCTCGGCCGGCAACTCCGCCATCAGTAGCCGAGCAGCCCGCGCAAGCCCTCGCCGAGACCGTCCACGCCCAACCTGTCTTCCAGCTCGTCGATCAGCCCTCCGGCACGTTGGTCGAGCCGCCGGCGGGCCGCCTCGCGGAGCAAGGGCCCGAGGTCGAGCGACCAGCTCGGGTCGTTGAAGCGGCCCGTGATCATGACCGGGATTGGGATGCCTTCGAGCTCTTTGATGCCGCGGCCATCGGGCCCTTCGACGAGCATCGGCTCCAACCGGTAATCGAAGCGCTCCCGCACTAGGTCGAGGCTGCCCCGCCCCGTGACGGTGAAGAGATCCGAGTGGCCGACCAGGTCATCATTCGTGAGGACCCCTTCGTGCACGACCCCACTGGCGGTCAGGCTCGAGAAGGCGGCGACCGACTCGCCCTGCAGACGCACGTCCGATGCGCGGCCGCTCAGCGCCCCGCGGGCGGCGGCGATCAAGGCATCCAGATCCAGACCCTGGACGGCCCCGTCGCGTAAGCTCAACGCGAGCTGACCGCCCAGCGTCGGGCGTATCTCGGCCAGCGAGCTGCCTCGGGCCTGCAGATCGAGATCCAGATCGCCGGTGCCGGAGAGCCACGGCGTCGCGCGCAGATCCTCGAGCAGGGGGCCGATCTCCACACCCTCGACTTGAGCGGCAAGCGCGACTTGCAACGGCTGCTTCGTCCGGTCGAGCGTGAGACGACCATCGAGGCGCCCCCCGTAGAAGGCGTCGGCGCGTTGCTCGAGCGCGAAGAGGCCGTCCTTGGCAGTGACGCTTAGATCAGCTGGGCCGAAGTCTAGCAGCGAGGCCGTCAGCGCCGCGACCCCCAGCTGCGCTTCGAGGTCCAACCCCGGCAGGTGCGCCTCCCGCGAGCGAGGATCCGTTGCGGACTGGGGGAGCAGAGCTTCGCGAGGCATCTCGCCGCTAGGGGGCAATGCCGCGACCGCGAGACGGACAGGGCTCACTGCGGCCAACGCCTGGCTCCCGGTCGGCGACCCCCGCTGCGCAACGCCGTCCCATGCTTCCAACCTCAGCGGCAGATACCGCCCCAGATCCAGCCGATCGGCGTCGAGCACGAGACGCAGTCCGATGGGCCACGTCAACAGGAGGCGCCCGCGGCCGCTGATGGCCGTCTCATCGACCTGGAGCGCGATCTCGTCGATCACGAGATCCTCGCGCTCGCGCAGCAGCGAGACCTCACCACGCACCGAGCGCCAGGCGGTCTCGTTTCCCGACGGCAAAGCAACTGTCGCGGTCTTTGACAGCCACGCGCGAAGGTCGAGTGGTGACAGGCTGACACGGCCTATCAGATTTGTCGCCTCGCCAAGCTCCTCAGCACGGAGCGTGCCCGAGACCTGTAGCCCGCTGACATCGACGGCAAAGAAGCACAGCATCGAGCCCGGCCCGGTCGTATCGATCGTCAGCGACCCTTCGCCGTGCATGCGCGCCTGGGCGACGGGCCCGACATCGCTCACCGGCATATCGAGCCACCAGTCGATCGCTTCCCCGAGGGCCGGTCGTGTCGCACGCAGGTCAATCTCATCGAGCTGCCAGGCCTGCCCAGTCGCCCGATCGTCCCAAGAGACCTGGGCAGCATCGATGCGCAAGAAGGCCCCCCGGCCCCGGGTCGGCCGATCGGCGAGCGACCCAGCGACAGCGGACGAGATTAGCGAAGCCCGCGCCCCGGCTGGTCGCGCCGACGGGCCCCCGACGCGTTCCGGCCAATTCCCGTGGCCATGTCGATCGCGCTCGAGATTGAGTGACAAGCCTCGGAGCTCGATTGCGGCCAGCTCAAGGCGGCCACGCAGCAACGGCAAAGGGCGCAGGTGGAGCCTGACGATCTCGGCCGTCGCGAAGGACTGGGCTCTGAAGCCGGGGGCGTTGGCCAGGCGAACCTTCTCGGCAGCGATCGCAATCGGCGACGCCAAGCGCAGACCGACGGTCCCATCGATCGCCAGCTCGCGCCCGAGCTCCTCCCTGGCCCAACGCTGCATCCACTCCTCAACCAGCGCCCCGCGCAGAAGCTGAGACCCGAGGACGCCACCGGTCAGCACAGCTAGAGCGAGCGCGGTTAGTAGAACAAGCGTTTGCCAGCGGGGGGCGCGCATCGGTGGGAGCAAGGTGCTCTGGACTCAGGTCCTAGCGAGGTGGGCGTCGGCGCAAAGCGCTGAGGGACCGCTCAGCCGTACCCTAAAGATAGCAACAGGGCCGCCACTTCGCGGACGGCCGTGTCACGCGGGAACCACTGGAGCGGGTGAAGGGAACAGCACCCGGTCGCTAACTCGTTTATTACGAACGTCTTTTCCGATCCAGGCGTCACGGAATGGACTCGATTGTGGACTCAAATCTTCGGCCTGGTCAACGCAGGCCGTTGCGGGTGATCCAAAGCGAGCCAAGCACATCCACCAACAGCCAAAGCATCGGGTTCATTCCGAAGTTTATCTGTCTACTGGCACACCACGCCACAGGTCGCAACGGACAGGCGAGCTGCCGTCCTCAAAGGACTGGCTCATCATCGACCGGCTGTTGTTCTTCACCCTGATTCGCTAATCACCGGCCCTTTGGGCGAGGACATTCC
>CAZOWL010000002.1:0-104689 GCA_964583605.1 uncultured Chromatiaceae bacterium
CCCTCTCCCAGAGGGCGAGGGAGCGAACGTGCTTCGCGAATTTCATGGTAAGATCGAGGCGGACCACCCCTCTGTCGCTGTTAGCCTTCGGGAATGGTCAACACGTCCCCGACGCGGATGCGATCGCCGGCAAGGCTGTTGGCGACCCTCAGAGCGCTCAGGCTGACCTCATAGCGTTTGGCGATCTCGATCAAGGTGTCACCGTGATCGATGATGTGACGGCGCCCCGGGCGTGGCGCGGACACGACACGGGCGTCGGGCAAGGCGTGCTTCGCGAAGTAGGCCCTGATCCCATCGAAGATGGCCTTGGCGATACGACGCTGGTGATCCCTGTCGCAAAGCTTTCTTTCGTCGTCTGGGTTCGAGATGAAGGCCGTCTCGACCAGGATGGAGGGCACATCAGGTGACTTCAGGACCACGAACCGTGCCTCCTGAACGTCTCCGTGGTGGAGCGGACCGACATCGCGCAACTTCGTCAGCACGTGCCTGGCGGCGTACTGGCTGTGCTCGATCGCGCCGTTTTGGGCCAGCTCGAAGAGCACCCGATTGAGGTCATCGTCGACATCCGCTAGCTCGATGCCGCCGATACGATCGGCGTTGTTCTCACGGTCCGCCAGCCACTCGGCGGCCTCACTGGAGGCGCCGTTGACGGACAGGGTAAAGACCGACGACCCGCGGATGCGTGCATCTGGAAAGGCGTCGGCATGGATCGAGACGAACAGATCGGCGTCCCGTTCGCGGGCCAGGGCTATGCGTTCCCGCAGGGCGACGTAGTAGTCGCCGTCGCGGATCAGGATCGGCCGCATACCGGGCTCGCGCTCGATGAGCGTCGCGAGATGTCGCGCGATGACAAGTGTGATGTCTTTCTCGTAGGTTCCCTCGGGGCCGATCGCGCCGGGATCCTCACCGCCGTGTCCGGGATCGATAGCGACCACGACGTCAGGGACCCTGGCACGTGCCGGTGAGCCAAAGAGCTGACGGTCCTGCGGGCTAAGGGGTGGCGCCGACTCGCCGAGAAGGCTGGCCGTGCCTTCACCCTTGGGGAGCAGATCGACGATCAAGCGATGGCCGTAACGCTCATTCGGCGGCATCAGGAAGCTCTTCACCCGCACCGGTTGCTTGAGATCGAGCACGAGCCGCAGGTCGCGGCCGTTCGGCGAGCCGGCACGCAGGCGCAGTAGCAGCGGGTCCGCCGTGTCGACGCCGGGAAGCCTGCCCGGGAACCGCGCAGACGGGATATCGATGAGCAGCCGGGCTGGATCCTTCAGCGCGACGATACGGTGGGAGACAGGTCCGGCGATATCGACGACCAAACGTGTCTGCTCCGGCGCGGTCCACACGCGCGCTTCTTCGATCTCGACCTGATCGGATGCCGATGTGTGTGAAGAAAGCGAGAAGAGGAGGAAAGTGATCGCGATAAGTCTATCCATCGCGTTGCCCCAGCTGTTATTCGTTGAAATCAGCTACCCCTTGAAACGATAGCATGCTCAGCAGGCGCTTTCCATAAAAAACCAATGATTAGGAGAGATATCTAAGAGCCTGATGAAGCAAGGGTACTGAGCGGTAGCACAGGTTTCACGAGACCTTGCGCCGCGGGGCTCGCCCTGTCGGCCATGGCTGGTGCCCATGTCTTTACAATGAAATCCACGCAGCACGTTCGCTCCCTCGCCCTCTGGGAGAGGGTTGGGGAGAGGGAAGGATCAGGGGCGAGGCGACATTTCATGGGCCGGGTTGGCTCGGCTCGCCCCATGATCGTTCGCGCAATTTGCGAAACGTCTTCGGTCTAGTTCATTGCAGCGCGGCTACGACCTGCGCCCCAATCGCCGAGCCCGCGTCAATGGAGAGGGCGCGCCCGCCGGCGGGGACATGCGCAAGGCAAATCTCGAGATCGGCTGGGGGCATGGCTGCGGCGCCGCGTTCAGCCCATTCGACGAAGACCAGGCTGTCCTCCGCGAAGAGATCGCGAAGCCCCAAGTAGTCGAGCTCCCGAGGATCGGCGAGGCGGTACAGATCGAGATGAAATGCCGTCCGCTCGCCGAGTTCGTAGGGCTCAATCAGCGTGTACGTTGGGCTACGCACAGCGCCTTGGTGCCCCAGACCCCGGAGAATCCCTCTGACCAGGGATGTCTTACCGGTCCCGAGGTCACCATGCAGGAACACCAGGCAGCGGTCGGGCAGCAGGCCGGCCAAGCGCCGACCGAAGGCCTCCTGGCTGTCCGCGTTGGGTATGATCACGTCAATCACGGGCCACCCCCTTGGCGCAGGACCGGGCGCAGCTGCGCGATGAGGTCGCTGGCCAGCAGGCCGCGCTCGCCCTGTTCCGCTGCGGCGTCGCCGGCAGCGGCGTGTAGGCAGACGCCTACCTCCGCCGCCTCCTCGGGATCCAGCCCTTGCGCGATCAGGGCTGCGATGATTCCGGTCAGGGCATCCCCGGTGCCACCGCTGGCCATGCCCGGATTGCCGCCGCTGCAGACGGCTGGCGGGCGAGGGGTAGGCCCGTCGATGACGGTGCCGGCGCCCTTGAGCACGATGACGCCGCCGTAGCGTTGCCTCAGCGCGGTCACCGCGGCGAAACGGTCATGCTGCACCTCCCTGGTCGAGCCGCCCAGCAGCCGGGCAGCCTCACCTGGATGAGGCGTCAGTACCCAGTCCTCGCGGTGCTGGGGCGAGGCTGCCAGCAGGTTTAGGGCGTCGGCATCGACGACGAGCGGCATCCGTTGGGCGATCGCTGCGGCCCAGAGCTCGCGGCCCCACGGCTGTTGGCTGAGCCCTGGCCCGATGGCCAACACCCCCGCCGGCTCAAGCAAGGCATGCAGTTCGCGGCTGTCGCCGATGCCCCGGCACATCAGCTCGGGTCGGCCCAGTCCAAGCCAGGGAGCATGATTCGGATGCGTGGCAACGGTCACGAGGCCGGCGCCGGTGCGCAACGCGGCCTCGCCCGCAAGCCGCGCCGCGCCGGCCATTCCTGGGGCACCGCCGATGATCAGGACGTGGCCGAAATGACCTTTATGCGCCGATCGCTGGCGCGGCGCGAGCTGCGCGCGCCGCGCCGCCCAGTCGATGCGACGCGCGTCGGCGAGGGCCCGCGAATAGATCCGCGCGGGAACCTGTAGGGCACTAAAGTGAATGCGACCGCAGCAGTCCGGCCCGTTGCCAGTGAAGAGTCCCGGCTTGAGCCCAATGAAGGTAACCGTCGCGGTGGCCTGGATCGCCTCGCCCAGGATCGCGCCGGTATCCGCATCGAGCCCCGAGGGTATGTCGATCGCCAGCACGGGGCCGGGATGGCCGTTGACGGCGCGGATGGCATCGGCCCAGCGACCGGTTACCTCGCGCTCGAGCCCAGTGCCGAGCAGCGCATCGACAATGACCTCGGTACCCGGCGCTAGTCTGTCGAATGGTTCGACGACTCCGCCTGTGTCGCGGAACGCCTTGGCCATCTCCAGCGCGTCGCCGCGCAGGCTTTCCGGGTCCCGCAGCGCCAGGACACGCACCGCGCGACGATCGGCAAGTGCGAGGCGGGCCAAGACGTAACCATCCCCGGCGTTGTTGCCCCCGCCACAGAGGACGGTGATGGCACGGGGGCCAGGCCAGAGCTCGGTGAGCACACGATAGGCCTCGCGGCCGGCGCGCTCCATGAGCTCGGCCGCAGGCACGCCTTCGGCGATTGCCGCTTGGTCCAAAGCGCGAACGCGCTCGGCGCGATAGAGCGCGTGAGGGAGCGAGTCTGTATCCGGTGTCAAGGGTCGTTGCGGCATGTTCGGACCACGGGGACGAGAGCGACTAGTAGATTCGCTCCGATCGCCAGACGAGGATAGGCGCTGCAGCGCGATAATTCTATTCGCGCTCGGAAGAATTCCGCGCGGCGACAATCCTTACTATGAAACTCGCGAAGCACGTTCTCTCCCTCGCCCTCTGGGAGAGGGTTGGGGTGAGGGAACGATCAAGGGCGAGGCGACATTTCATGGTCCGCGGTGGCTCGGCTCGCCCCATGATCGTTAGCGCGCCAATCGCGCGAGTCGGCCTTGATACCGGCGCATGATCCAGCGGTGGACAATCGCCTGGGTCGACAGGTAGATCGGCCAGGGTATCCTTGGGGCGTAGTCGTGGATCGCTGCCATCGTGTAGCGACCATCCAATACCGTTTGAAATTCAAATCTGGCGCTGGACGGCGCATCGTCGCGGCTCAAGAGGCCGCCGGCGATCTGGTAGACTCGCCGATCGCGCGTGCTCTCACTGGCTAGGTATCGCAGGAACAGCAGCCGCCGGCGCGGGAACCTGAGGGCCACTTCCCAGCAGCCGGCCTCGTCACACTCTGTGCTGGCAAGTGGCCACAGTGCCGTCCCGAGCCAGCGAAAGTAGTTGCCGGCGATCCAGGCTGCATCTTGTCCCGGCGGCAAGATAATCCGCTGCACCGAGCGGACCAAGCTTGCTTGTCGGATCAGGATCCGGTCTGGCCCGCGCATCGGCTGGCGAGGGCTGGGCAAGGATCTCCGTCCTTCGCGACCGAGGGCGGCGGCGAGGCCCTCTTGGAAGGATACCGAGTCGGCATCGATCAGATCTTGCAAACGGTTGTCGGCTATCACCGTATCCTGTGGCAGGCTCTCGATGATCGGACCTACCAGCGAGGGCGGCGCCTGGCTGGCGAGCCGAGCGCCGAAGGCGGCGAAGCCGATTGGCATAAAGGGGACCGTGAAGATCAGCCTCGGTAGCGCGAGGACGCGTGCGGTCTGGCGAAGCATCTCCTCGTAGCTTAGGCAATCCGGTCCGCCGATGTCGAATTGGCCGTTGAATTCCCCCGGCCGGCCGAGACAACGCCGAATCGCCTTGACCAGGTCGCACAGTGCGATCGGACGCGTCGTCGACCGCGCGGCCGGCGGCAAAGGGATCACGACTAGTCTCCTGACGAGATCGATCAGCAGTCGCGTTGCAGAGCCGCCCGGCCCCACGACGAGGCCGACCCTCAGGGCCGTCACCGGTGTGCCGCGCGAGCGCAGCACCATTTCGACCTCGCGGCGACCCCAGAGGAGTGGCGAGATGCGAAAGCCGCGGGGGATGAGGCCACCGACTACGATGATCTGTTGGACCCCGTTGTCGGCCGCGGCGCGCGCGAAGTTGTCGGCGAGGATTAGATCCATGTCGGCCGGCTTGGCCTGCGTCAGCCGTGAGCTCGGGGCCTGGGAATGCACCAGGTAGATCGCGTAATGCACGCCCCGAAGGGCCATTCTGACGGCGTCCAGCGAGAACAGGTCGCAGGCGCGCCAAGGCTGGGAGGCGTCCTCGGCCGCGAGATCGCCTATGGCCCGCGAGCGCGTCAGAGCAACGACCTTGTATGTCCCTGCCAGATCCCGGCGCAGAGCGGTGCCGATGAAGCCGCTGGCACCGGCGATCGCTACGGTGCATTGTGTGGTCGGCCCTCCGCTCATCAGGTGCCAGTCTGATGCGATTCTCAGGATCGACCGCTTTGCACGCCTAGCGCGCCACGTAGCATGCTGGCGGCGCTCCCAGAGCGAAGGCGGAGCGGCGCGGCGCAAAGAGCGGGAGCCGAGCATCGCGGTGTCGGTAGCGCGTGCGCAGGAGGCGAGTTTGATAGAATGCCGGCCGCCGTGCGCCGATCGTTGGCGTATCAGGCGATCCCAAGCTTGAGTATTGGTTGTCGATGGGGGGACTATGCAGTTTATCGTTTACGGCATGGTGGCGATCATGTTGATTGCCGCATTCGCGGCCTTAGCCACCTACAAGAAGAAGAAATACCCGGGTCTGCTCCTGTTCTCCGGTATGCTGATCGCCTTGGCAAGCTTGTCAATCTACCTGCTCCATTTCTACGAGTGAGTGGCGATCAGTCCGGGCGCGGCCGACAGCGAACCGTCGACGGCCCCGGTGGCGCGAGTGGCTTATGGCTGCTTGGTCGCGTTTTGTTGAGCCCGCTTCTCGTGCTCCAGGCGTCGCTCACAGGTACTCCACTCGCCCGGAGCGCATTCCGGGCGACGGCAGTCGAACTCACAGCAGGACAGGGCGCCGGGGACCTCGGTAGTGAAGGGTCGAGTGAAGATCTTCCAGGTCCGGCGAAACAGCTCCAGGATGGCAGGTGGTCTGGTATGCATCTCTACCTCCTCCACGCGTTGTTATCGTGCGCGGCCGACTCCCGCGGCCGCAGACCGGACGTATCGGTGGTCGACGAGCACAGCTCGCGCGAGCTGCCGAGACCGCATCGCTCGCCGTGGCCTAGGCGACGCGGCCAGCTTGGCGTCAATTGGCGTCAACGTACATGCTCTCCCGTGACCGGGACGAAACGGACAGGCAGGACGTCCTTGCGCGATAACGTACCATCGGCCCGTTTCTCGGCCACGATCAGCTGCTGCGCGCGGCCGCCGCCGATTGGCATCACAAGGCGCCCGCCAGTGCCGAGCTGCTCGACGAGGGGCTCGGGGATGTGGTCCGCTGCCGCGGTGATGACGATGCCTGCGAAAGGCGCGGCCTCCGGCCAGCCGCGATAGCCGTCTCCGACGCGAACGTGGACCTGGTCGTAGCCGAGCTCGGAGAGGATCTGGGCGGCCCGCGCGGCGAGCTCTGGGACTATCTCGACCGTGTACAGCTCGACACCCATTTCGGCCAGCACCGCAGCCTGATAGCCTGAGCCTGTGCCGAGCTCGTAAACGCGATCTCCGGGGCCGACGTTGAGCAGGTGACTCATCACGGCGACGACATAGGGTTGAGAGATGGTCTGGCCGCTGCCGATTGGCAAAGGGTGATCACGGTAGGCCTGATGGTGCAGGGCGGTGGGCACGAACGCGTGGCGCGGCACGGCGCGAAGCGCCTCGATCACGGCGGGGTCGAGGTGCTCTACACCTAAGGCATCGCGCGTCGCGACGACCTGACGCTGAACCTCTCGGACCAGCGCCTCCCGCTCCGCGGCGTAATCAGGCCCGCTTCCGCCGGGACCGGCCTCGGCCTCGGCGTCGGCGGCGCACAGCAACAAGGGGCCGAGCATGACCGCGGCCAGATTCATCAAGCCGGCGCGCGTTGCCCCGGGCTTCATCGGTTATCTCTCCGCTTTAGTAGGATATTGCCACAGTATAGCATCCCGTCGAAGCCTGGCCTGCGCTCGCCGTGTCGCCATGACCCCAGGCTTGATCGGTATTTCGCCTAGGCTGATGCGGGAATCCTTGGAGCCGAAAGCTGTCTCATCCCCTCCGGAACAATAGAATACCCTGCCATGAAGGAATCAGGTAACGAAGCCATTCGGCCCGGTGCGGCGGCAGCGCCAGCGCCCGGATCAATGCCGATTACCGGCGGCCAGGAGACTCGTCGCGATCGGGTGTGGCGCGAGCTCGACGGTTTGAAGCAAGGCGTACAGCGTGAGATCCTCGGCCAGGAAGGATTGGTCGAGCGTTTGCTGATCGCGCTGCTCGCCGACGGTCATCTCCTCGTCGAGGGCGCGCCGGGCCTGGCCAAGACTAGGGCGATCAAGTCCTTGGCCAAGGGGCTGGAGGCCGATTTCCATCGCATCCAGTTCACACCGGATCTGCTTCCAGCTGACCTCACCGGGACCGAGGTCTTCCGTCCCCACGACGGCAGCTTCCGCTTCGATCGCGGACCTATCTTCCATAACCTGTTGTTGGCCGATGAAGTCAACCGTGCCCCGGCGAAGGTCCAGTCCGCCCTGTTGGAGGCGATGGGCGAGCGACAGGTGACGGTCGGTCGCGAGACCTTTGCCCTGCCGGCCCTGTTCCTGGTCATGGCGACGCAGAACCCGATCGAGCAAGAGGGGACCTATCCGTTGCCCGAGGCCCAGCTCGATCGATTCCTGATGCATGTGCGCGTCGACTATCCGAGCTTTACGACAGAACGGGCCATTCTGGGCCTCAATCGCGATGAGGCGCGCGCGCGCGAGAGCGCCGTCGACCCACCGCGGGTCAGCCAGGAGACGGTCTCTCTCGCACGGCAGCGGGTGCTCGACCTCTACATGTCGCCGGATCTGGAGGATTATCTCGTCCACCTCGTTCTGGCAACCCGCTCGCCGCGCGATTATGGTGCCGCACTGACCGGCTGGCTGCGCTTCGGGGCGAGTCCCCGAGCGACCCTGGCACTGGATCGCTGTGCCCGCGCACGGGCTTGGCTGCACGGCCGGGACTATGTGTCGCCGGAGGATCTGC
Organism: uncultured Chromatiaceae bacterium; assembly: GCA_964583605.1. Classification (GTDB taxonomy): domain Bacteria; phylum Pseudomonadota; class Gammaproteobacteria; order Chromatiales; family Chromatiaceae; genus CAZOWL01. The sequence goes on from CAZOWL010000002.1 coordinate 8,154, forward strand.
AGGAGGTCGCGCCGGACGTGCTGCGCCATCGCCTGTTGCTGACCTATGAGGCCGAGGCCGATGGGCGGACGAGCGAGGGCTTCGTCGCCGAGCTGCTCGCTAGCGTGCCCGTCCCCTGAGTAGCAGCGGAGTCGCAGCGGCGATGCCCCGGTCCGGGTCCCAGCCTTGTCGCAGCCACACTGCCGCCGGCGTCACGGTGACCCTGTCCGAGCTGATCGGCCTGCGCAACGAGGCGCGGCGTTTGAGCCTGACTCCACGGAGCCGTGTCTTGGCGTCCCGAGACGGCCAGCACCTATCGCGATTTCGCGGGCGAGGCATGGAGTTTGACGAGTCACGCGTCTACCAGGCGGGTGATGACCCGCGCAAGATGGATTGGCGTGTGACGGCCCGTGCCGGTGTGCCACATGTGAAGTGCTTTCGTGAGGAGCGGGAGCGCCCCGTATGGCTGCTGGTCGACCAGGGTCCAACCATGCGTTTTGGTACCCGCGTCGCCTTCAAATCGGTAGTCGCGGCGCGCGCCGCGGCCCTGCTCGGCTGGTCGGTGATGGACAGCGGTGATCGGGTCGGCGGATTGGTGTTCGACGAAGCGCGCTACATGGAGCAACGTCCGATGGCGCGCACGGCCGGCCTGCTGCCGCTCCTCAAGGCCTTGGCTGGCCTACCGGAGGTGCCGCGGGGGCATGGCTTCGGCGGCCTGCCAGAGGCGGCCGCCTTCTTGTCGCGACAGATCCGGCCGGGTGGCTTGGTCTTCGTGATCAGCGACTTTGCTTCGATTGGCGCGGCCGATGCCTGGATCAGCCGGCTTAGCGGTGCCAACGAGCTCGTGCTGGTGCATCTCAGTGACCCGCTTGAGCGGCGTCCCCCGAGTCCTGCGCGTTATCCGGTCAGCGATGGCCGCCAGTATGGCTGGCTCGATACGCGTTCGAGCGCCGTGCGTAGGGACTACGCGGAGTCTTACCACGAGCAGTTGGCGCGCCTCACCGAACTGGTTCGGCGCTCGCCTGTCCATCTCGTCGCGATCGGCACCGAGGAGCCGACGGGCGCGGCCTTGGCCAGGGGACTTGCGGCTCGGAGATCAGCGTGAGCCCAGATCCGCTCGCCGGCTTGCGACCGTACCATCTACCAGAGCCGGTTAGTTGGTGGCCTCCAGCGATCGGTTGGTGGGTCCTCGCGGCCATCCTTGCCCTGCTGCTGGGCTTGGCCGCCTGGACCTGGCATCGCCGCCATCGGGCTCAAGCCGCGATCCGGAGAGCGGAGCGCGAGCTCGACGGCTTGTGTGCCGCCTTTGCGCGGGAAAGGGACGCCGCCGCGTTGATGCGCGGCTGCTCGCGCCTCTTGCGCCGCCTTGCCATTGCGCGATGGGGACCGGGCTCGGTTGCCGGCTTGAGCGGCGAGGCGTGGCTCGCGTTCCTCGATGCCCGAGGGGATGGCGAATCCTTTCGTTGGGGAATCGGGCGAGCCTTGCTCGATGACCCTTACCGCGAGGAGCCAACATCCGATGCGACCGCGCTCGCCGGTCTCGTCCGGCATTGGATCGGTCGCCAACGGAAAGGGTGACGATGTTCATATTGAGCTGGCCATGGGTGCTCGCGGCCCTTCCACTGCCGCTGCTCGTCCGCCGCCTGTTGCCCCCAGCGGTCGCGCCAGGTGGGCCGGCGCTGCGCCTGCCGCATTGGCGGGACAGGTGGACGTTGGCCTCCGGCCGACGGTCACGCTGGCGGTGGTGGCTCGCCTGGCTTGCCTGGCTGCTTCTCGTGGTGGCGGCCGCGCGTCCCGCTTGGCTCGGCGAGCCGGCCGCCGCACCGCAGTCCGGCCGGGATCTGATTTTGGCCGTGGACATCTCGGGCAGCATGGAACGTCCGGACTTCCTACTCAGCGGTCGCTCTGTGTCTCGGCTCGCTGCCGTCAAGGACGTGGCGGCCCGCTTCATCGAGGGTCGGCGGCAGGACCGCATCGGCTTGATCCTGTTCGGAAGCCGGGCCTATCTGCAGGTGCCCTTGACCTTCGATCGGGCGACGGTCATCGAGCTCCTCGATGACGCCGTTGTCGGCTTGGCGGGTCGCGAGACGGCGATCGGCGACGCGATCGCGCTGGCGGTCAAGCGGCTGCGCGAGCAGCCACGCGAGTCCCGTGTGCTCGTCTTACTGACGGATGGCGAGAACAATGCGGGCAATCTGGCGCCAGGCGAAGCGGCCGGGCTCGCCGCGGAGATTGGCGTGCGGGTCTATGTCATCGCGATCGACCGACCCGACGCGGCACTTGGCCTGCCGTTCGGGATGCCCGGCCTGGGCAGCGCCGGGGCGATCGACGCGGCCGAGCTGGAGCCTATCGCCACGGCCACCGGTGGCCGCTTCTTCACCGCCTCCGACACGCAAGCCCTTGCCTCGATCTATGCCGAGCTGGATCGTCTGGAGCCCACACAGCGTGAAGAGGCGGGCTATCGTCCGATGAAGGCGCTGTTCTATTGGCCGTTGGGCGTGGCGCTGCTCTTAAGCGCGATTCTGGTTCTGCCGGGGCACGCGGTACATGATTCCAAGCGCCCGGTCCTCCGGGCGCGGGCCGACGGCGACCACGGCGTCGGGGCTCGGCGCGCGCCCGTGCGGTCTGACCTCGAGGGCGAGGGCGAGGGTAGGGCACCGCAACCTTCCGGTTTCCGATCGCACGGAGCCAGGCGGCGAGCGGATGAAGATCTCGAGAGGACCGCAAGGCATGTGGGCTGAATGGCACTTCCTGAGGCCTGGTTGGTTCTTGGCGCTCGTGCCCTTGGCACTGTTGCTCTGGCGACTGGCCCGTCGCTCCGGCCAGGCCGTGGCCGTCTGGCGCGAGCAGGTCGACGAGCATCTCCTCCCGCACCTGCTTGTGGGAGCGGATCCGCGCCGCCGCTGGCCGCTCCTCCTACTCGCCATCGGTTGGCTGCTTGCGGTGACGGCGCTGGCGGGTCCAGTCTGGCAGCAATGGCCGGAGCCGGCCTATCGGTCGTCTACACAGCGGGTCATCCTGCTCGACCTGTCCGAGTCAATGCTGCAACCTGATTTGGCGCCATCACGCCTGGTACGGGCGCGTCTCGAGGTGCTCGATCTGCTCCGAGTGGGCGCTGACGGCCAGACGGCCTTGATCGCCTTCGGGGCTGAGCCATTTCTGGTCGCGCCGCTGACCTCTGACGGCGAGACGATTGTTGCTCAGGTGCCGAGCCTCGAGCCCAATCTCCTGCCCATCTCGGGGCCAAAGCGCACCGACCTGGCCCTCGCTGAGGCCGCTGATCTGCTGCAGAGGGCCGGCGCCCGGTCGGGCGAGGTCATCCTGGTGACCGACGGGATCGCACAGCCGGCCTCGGCTTTCGCCGAAGCGGCCGACCTGGCCCGCGCCGGGCATCGCCTATCGCTGCTCTGGGTGACCGCGGGCAACGGCCGCTCGGCAGCGTCTCCCGGTCGCGAACCGGCTGTTCCCGAGCACGCGCCCAGCCGGACGAGCACGGACCTAGACTCCCTTCGGCGGCTAGTGACACTCGGTGGCGGCCGTCTGGTCGTTCTGACGGCGGATGAGGCCGATACGAGGGCCCTGCTGGGCACATCCCGGGCGGCACGGACACCGGCCGATGACGATGCGAATCGGGTCTTGGATCAGTGGCGGGAAGAAGGGCCTTGGCTGCTGCTCCTCCTCTTACCGCTGGCCGCGCTCGCGTTTCGCCGCGGCTGGCTGGCACCGTCACTCGCCGTACTGTGTCTGTTGCCGAGTGCTGAGGTCTGGGCCAGTGGCTGGGCGGATCTGTGGCTGCGGACCGACCAGCAGGGGGCGCGCAAGCTGGCTGAAGGGCATGCGCGTGATGCCGCGGCGGCGTTCTCCGATCCGCATTGGCGAGCGGCGGCCCGCTACCAAGCGGGCGATTATGCCGGAGCCCTGGATGCGCTTGCTGGTTTGGATGGCACTGACGTCGATTACAATCGCGGCAACGCGCTGGCACGAGCCGGACAACTTGCGGAGGCGATCGAGGCCTACGACCGGGTCCTCGCCGTGGACCCAGCGCACGCCGATGCGCGTCACAATCGCGATCTGCTGCAGGACCTGTTGGCAAGCCAGGCCCCGCGGGCGGGCGACGCTCAATCGGGCCAGGCATCAGACCGCAATGGGGCGGGCGGCTCCGCGCAGCCGGTATCGCCCTCGGATGCTGGTACCGAGTCGACCGCCGGGCGGGACAGCCAGGCCTCGCCTCAGGACATGACCAGGGAGGCGGTCGAGTCGCATGACCGATCCGCTACGGGGGCTCCCAGCGAGCACACCGAGGAGCCGAAGTCCAACCAAACGCTCCCCGACGATGGTAAGAGTCACAATGACGCGACGCGGACAGCTGACACCGAGCGCGAGCCGCGCCCTGAAGCCGCGCGCAGCGAGTCGCTGGCTGGCAAGGCCCTCAAGCCTGGCGCAGAGCCTGGACTCGGGGATCTTTTGGATCTGGAGCCTGCGAGCGAGGCCGAAGGTGGTGTCGCGGCGCAGGTGCGGCCGCCGACCCCGACGGAGCGCGAGGCGCGGCAGGCCTTCGAGCAGATGCTGAGGCGGGTCCCGGACGACCCGGCGGGACTGCTCCGGCAACGCTTCCTACTGCAGCATCTGCGCCGTCATGGGCGGCTCTGACTGGCGGAGGCATTCGATGCGATATGGGTGGTTGATCTTCTTGCTCGTGCTCAGCACCGCCTCAGGTGCGAGCGAGCTCTCGGCGCAGCTTGACCGGGATCGCATCACCGATGCGGAGACGGTCATCCTGTCGGTGATCGCGTCAGGCGACGTGCGCGGCGATCTGGATCTCTCTCCGTTGGAGGCGGACTTCGATCTGATCGATCAACGTCATACGGCCCGGATGAGCCTGATCAACGGGTTGGCGAGCAGCTCACGGGAGTGGCGGCTGGAGCTGGCCCCTCGCCGCGCGGGACAGCTCCGCATACCGCCCCTGCAGCTCGGCGATTTGAGCAGCGAGCCCTTGACGCTCGAGGTTGTTGACGCGGCGACTGCGGCTGGATCCGCGGCTGATCGTGACGTCTTTGTCGAGGTCAGCGCGACACCGGAGGCCCCGTACGTGCAAGGGTATGTTGACTACCGCGTGCGCCTCTTCTCTCGCGTACCGCTGCGCCAACCACAGCTGTCGAACCCCGAAGTGGACGGGGCCATCGTGCAACGTTTCGGCGACGACCGCCAATCCTCGGAGACGATAGGTGGGGAACGCTATACGGTCATCGAGCGCCGCTACGCCGTCTTCCCGCAGCGCAGCGGTCCGCTGTCGATCGGCGCGCCGCGCCTGACTGCCGTCGTGCCCGTTGAAAGGGCGGCAGCAGCGGCCGATGGCCCTGGGCAGGATCCATTTGGACCCATTGCGGACGTCTTCGGCGGCGCAGGGGGTCTGGATGGCCTGTTCACGGCGACTCGGCGAGTGCGCGTGCGCGGTCCGGACGCGACACTCGAGGTGAGGCCGCAGCCGGTCGGGGCCCCCACTCCGTGGCTCCCGGCCGAGTCGGTCGAACTGAGCGATGAGTGGCTTCCCGCTGACTCTGAGGTTGAGGTCGGCGCCGCTGTGACGCGGACGATCACAGTGACCGCCGCAGGCGTCACGGCCGCCCAGCTGCCGGACCTCGAGCTGAGCGCTCCGCCAGCAATCAAGCTCTACTCCGATCCACCGCAGACGGAGGAGCTGTCGGGCGGCGAGGTTCCAGTCGCTGTCAAGCAGCTCAAGGTGGCGCTAGTGGCCACCGAGCCCGGGTCGATCACCTTGCCTGAGATCCGTCTTTCCTGGTGGGATACGCAGGCCGACCAGCCGCGAGAGGCGCTCGTGCCGGCGCGGGCGCTGAACGTGACGGCAGCCGGCACAGCACCGGACACGGTGGTCGCACGCGAGGCCGTCGTTGTCGCCGATCCGCCGAGCGAGGCCGCCGAGGCCTTCGAGCGCGATCCGCTGACTGCCGCACCCGCGTGGCTCCGCGACGAGCCTTGGCTGTGGCTCGCCGCCCTGCTTGCCCTCGCTTGGGTCACGACCATTGGCCTCTGGTGGCGGGAGCGCCGCCGGCCGCGGCTGCCGATCGCGGAGGCACGATCCCTCGAGGAGACAGTGCGCCCTCGGCTGAGCCTCGCAGAGGCCCGGCGTGCGGTCGAGCGTGCCTGCCAGCATCGGGGGCCGCGCGAGTTGCGCGACGCCTTGCTCGCGTGGGGTGCCGTCAAATGGCCCGAGGATCCGCCGCGCGCCTTGGCTGCGGTGGCGCGACGTCTCGGCTCGGATGAGGCCGCTGCGGCCGTCATGGCGCTGGAACGTGGACTCTACGCGAACGAGACTCTCGTTTGGGATGACGCCGCTTGTTGGATGGCACTTGCCTCCGGCCTAACGGAAGATGAGCGACAGGCGGCCGACTCCGGCGAGTCGGACCTGCCGGACCTTTACCCGACCACCCAAGGAGCCTGACCGATGGGTTTGCCGTTCAGCGAGCATCCGCTTCGGCATCAGGTCACGGCCGAGCTGCATGCCCGGGCATACGATCGGCTCAGGGCGCCGGCGCGGATCTCGTTTCTCGCCGCGGTGTGCGGTGAGCGGGGCTCGGGTCGCGACGACCGTCACCTGCAGCGGCTGCTGGCCCGCCACGGCGTGCCAGTCCCGGATACGGTCGGCCAGCATTTCGCGGCGGACCTGGGCACGATCCGCCTGCGCTGGGAGCGCCACACCGAATTCGTCACCTACAGCTTCTGCAAGCCGGGGCCTTTCGATCATCCATTCGCTGAGCCAGTCCTGAGCGAGCTACCCGCCGATTGGCTGCGGGAGCTGCCAGGAGAGGTGGTCACGGCCGTCTCATTGGCATTCGAAGCGAGTGATCGGCCAGAACGCAGTCTCGATGAGCTGGTTGCGCTTTTCGCCGGAAACCCAGTGATCGGCTGCAAAGTTGTCGGCGGGGCTGGGCGGGCGTGGTCGGATCTGCGCATCCATGCCGACGGGTATTCTCGGATCCTGTTGCGCGATGTCGGTCTCTCGGAGAACCAAACTGGGCGGCTCGCGCGCCGCGTGTTGGAGATCAATGCCTATCGCGCGATGGCGCTGCTGGGTCTACCGCTGGCGCGCGAGGTGAGCGCGACCTTGAGCCGAGCCGACAGGCGCTTGGTGACGGTGGCCGGCCGCCTCGCCGAGCGTGGACGAGACAGCGATGCCTTCTCGGAGAGCGAGCTGCTGGACGAGCTGACCAGGCTCGCCGCCGAGATCGAGGCCGTGGCGGCCCGCACGAGCTATCGCTTCGAGGCGTCACGCGCCTATTACCGTATCATCCAACAACGCCTCGAGCAGTTGCGCCAGGGACGCATCGAGGGGCTGCAGACCTTCACCGAGTTTCTCGAGGCGCGCTTGGCCCCGGCGATCGCGACCTGCAACTCGACGCGCGAGCGCCAGCAGGACCTGGCCGAGCGCGCGGCGCGGGTGACGAGCCTTCTGCGCGCCCGGGTCGAGGTCGGCCTGCAGGAGCAGAATCGGGGCCTGCTGGATTCGATGAACCGGCGCGCGAAGATCCAGCTGCGCCTGCAGGAGACGGTCGAAGGGTTGTCGGTCATTGCGATCAGCTACTACGGTGTTGGCCTGATTGGCTACGTGCTCAAAGGGCTGGCCGGCCGAGGACTGGCGATCGACGTCGGCGTCGCGCTGGCCGTGCCGATTGTGGCCGCCACTGCTTGGATCGCGCTCAAGCGGACCAAGCAACGCGTCCATCGGGACGCCGGTGATTGATGGGGCGGAAGCGGTTCGCGCGATAATCTCGCACGGAGAAGTGCAACGGTCGATGGCCCCGATTGTCGACCGAACTGAAACTTGGGTCGATGATACGCAGGTGCGCGTCGAAGAGAGACATCATGACCTTCGCCGGCGGCGGCCGTTATCGCGGCGTAGCCGGCTCATCGTTCTGGGTACGGTGGGGGTCCTCGCGCTGATCGTCGCCTATCTGGCCGATCAGTGGCAAGGGTTCGCGTTCCTGCAGGCGCAACGCGAGCAGCTCGCCGCGCTCTTCGCCTCCCATCCCTTTGCCGTCGCCGGGACCTTCCTGGTGATCTACGCCGGCTCGGTGGCCCTGATCCAGCCCTGGGCCGCAATCCTGAGTATCTCAGCCGGTGCCATCTTCGGGCTGATCTACGGGACCTTACTGGCCCTCGCCGGCGCGACGATCGGTGCGACACTGGCCTTTCTCGCGGCACGCTATCTGCTTCGGGATTGGGTCCAGCGTCGGCTCGAGGTACGGCTGGCCGTCGTGAACGAAGGAATCGAGCGCGAAGGGGGCTTCTATCTCTTCGCGATGCGCCTGGTGGCGTGGTTGCCCTTCTTCTTGATCAATCCGCTGATGGGCGTCACGCCGATGAGGCTGCGCACCTTTTTCTGGGTCACCCTGGTCGGGATGCTGCCGGTGACGGCCGCCTGGGTCAACGCCGGTACCCAGATCGGTCGCATCGATTCCGTCGGAGAGCTCATCTCCCCCGCCGTGCTCCTGTCTTTCACGCTCCTCGGTTTACTGCCGCTGGCAGCAAAGCGCCTTATCGATTGGCTGCGCCCGCGCCGCACTAGAGAACCTTGGAAGCCCTGACTCTTCCCGACTCCTGAGACTGCTGCGGACCATCCCCGTTGGCCGGACTTATGATCAAGGCCCTGGCGTGGATTCAGAACGCACAAGTGTACCCGCTTCGGTTATGCTTGGTCGTGTGCCGGCTGCGAGAGGATGCCGAGGACTGCGGCGGGCGCATCGCCAAATCCTCCGGTGAGCGACAATGCACAAATCGACTACAACCCATTGCCTGTCGATCGCCCTCCTGCTGCTGTTTTGCGGTGGTGCTGTGGCCGCCACTGGGCAGGCCCTGAGCCGCGTCGCTGAACTGGAGCAGGCGGCGCTCTTGGTTGAGGCCTCTGGGCGATCGGTCATTGCCCAACGGGCGGATCGGCCCTTGATCCCGGCCTCGACGATGAAGCTGCTGACCGCTCTCGCGGCGATCGAGCGCTGGGGCCTGGATCACCGGTTCCGGACGGACATCTATTTGACCGACGACAATTGGCTCTGGGTCAAGGGCCTGGGGGACCCCTTTCTGGTCTCCGAGGAGCTCGACCGGATTGTGTCAGAGCTGCGCCGTGCCGGTCGGCACGCCTTTGCCGGAATCGGGATCGACGGCGACCTCTATGCGCAGCAGCTGCGGATCCCTGGCCGGGCAGGGAGCGACAATCCCTACGATGCCCCCGTCACGGCCGTGGGGGTGAATTTCAATACCGTTCACGTCCGCGTGGGGGCCACCGGGGTCACCAGCGCTGAGCGACAGACGCCACTGACACCGCTTGCGCGCGAGCTCGCTGCGGGCCTCGGCACGGGTTCGCATCGGATCAACTTGAGGGGCCGCGACCTGGCGTTGCGCTACGCGGGGGAGGTATTCGCTGCCAAGCTAGGTGGCGGCCAGGTGGGCTTGCGCATCGGCCCAGTCCCGGTACGGGCCAAGCGCTTACTGAGCTATTCCAACAGCCGCACGCTGCGCCCGGTGCTGGCGGCGATGCTCGAATATTCGAACAATTTCGTTGCCAATCAGCTGTTTCTGCTGCTCGCTGCCGACGAGGCTAACAGGCCTGTAGACCTCGTAGATGCGCAGCGCGCGCTGACGGATTGGGCTGAGCGGCGCTTTGGCTGGGCGGGCTTCCGGATCGAGGATGGGGCCGGCCTGTCTCGTGGAAACCGGCTTACCGCGCGCCAGCTCATGGATGTCCTGAACGCCTTCGCCCCTTACCGCGATCTGCTCCCGGTGCAGCCGGGTAACAGCGCGGTCCGCGCCAAAACGGGCACCTTGACGGGGGTAAGCTGCTACGCTGGCTATGTGCGTCGCGGCGGCGGCTGGATGACCTTCGCGCTGTTGGTGAACCAGTCGGTCGATCCGAGTCTACGCCGCCAGGTCGCCGATGAGCTGGCTTGGCTCGACGCCTTGGAGCCGACGCTGCTTCAGCGGTCGATGCTGCGGTGACGGCGGTGGCGTCGTGGACCGCGGATCGGGCGGCCCGGCTGGGCGTGCTCGCCCTGTTGTCAGCACTGGTCGTCGTGGGTTGTGCTGCGCCGCTCGAGCTCCCTGAGCCGGCTCCGGCTTTGGCCCCGCGACTGACGGAGGCAGGCGAGCCGAGCAACTTCCCGTATCGCAAGGCCCGCTTCGGCTTCCCGTCACTTGCCCCATTGCTGCGGCAGATCACCCCCGCCGTCGTCAATATCGCCGTTGTGTCAGAGGTCGCATCGCGCCAGCATCCCTTCCTGCGTGACCCGGCCTTCCGCCGCTTCCTGGAGAGATTTGATCTTCCCGTGCCCGAGTCGGGCGGCACGGAGCGGCGTCAGAGCGTCGGTTCAGGCGTGGTCGTCGATGCCGCGCGCGGGTTCGTGCTGACCAATTACCACCTGATCGAAGGCGCCAAAGAGATCACTGTGACGCTCAAGGATCAGCGCAGCTATCGCGCACGCCTCCTCGGCGGCGATTCTGGCGCGGACGTGGCAGTTCTACAGATCCAGCCGGTCGACATCGTGACGCTGAGGTTCGGTAACTCGGACGATTTGGAGGTGGGCGACTTCGTCATCGCCATTGGCAATCCGTTCGGTCTCGGGCAGACGGTGACGTCAGGTATCGTCAGCGCCGTTGGACGGACCGGCATCGCGGGCAGCCACCTTGGCGACCTGATTCAGACGGATGCCTCGATCAACCCCGGTAATTCTGGCGGACCTCTGGTCAACCTGGCGGGAGAGGTCGTGGGCATCAATACCGCCTTGATCGGGCCGGCGGGCGGGAACGTTGGGATCGGCTTTGCGGTGCCGAGCAATCGGGCGCGAGCGGCGCTGGACCGTGTCCTGGCCAGGCGCTGAGCGCTCACCGAGCAAACGGCGGGAGGCTAGGGCGGCGGCCCAAGCCGCCCATCTCCGATTCGATTAGGGTCGGAAGTCGCCCCACAAGGCCTGGATTGCGGCGATCGCGGCGAGTGGCGCGGTCTCGGCCCGTAGGATCCGCGGCCCCAGCCGGGCCGGCGTGAATCCGGCCGCCCGCGCGGCGCGGTGCTCTCCTCGGCTCAAACCGCCCTCTGGCCCGACCAACAAGGTCACGACGCCTTGAGGCGCCGGGAGCTCGGTGAGCGAACGCTCGGCGTCGGGAGCGAGCAACAAGGCGCCGGCGTGGCGCTGGCCGAGCCAATCGACGAGCCCCACCGTCGGCGCCAGCGAGGGGAGACGTCGGCGCCCACTCTGCTCGCACGCGGCGATGATGACCCCCGACCAGTGCTGGTGGCGCTTGACGCGTCGCTCTTGATCGAGACGCACGACGGAGCGTTCGGTCAGCAACGGCTGGATCTCGTCGACACCGAGCTCGACGGCCTTCTGCAACGCGAAGTCCAGTCGTTCGCCTTTGATGAGGCCGAGGCCAAGGTGCAGCCGCAGCGGCGGCGATGGCTCGGTTGCGCTCACCTCCTCGATCAGGACGCGCACACCGTGCCGCTGCGCGTCGAGGAGTCGCGCCGAGTAGTCATGCCCGTCACCATTGAACAACGAGACGCGCATGCCCGGGCCCAGGCGCAGGACGCCAATCAGGTGCTGCGTTGCGCCGGAGCCGAGCTGGAGCTGTTGGCCGACGCCGAGCGGCTCGTCGACATAGACCCGAGGCTCACGCACCGCAGCTGGCCTTCTCGATCGTGACACGAAGGCCACCGCAGACGATGGCCAGCTGCGACAATCGGCTCGCCGGGTGCGCGCGCGGACAGACGGACACCGCGGCTGCTCAGCTCCGCTTGCTTGGCGCCGTGGGGGCGAGGTGGCGCCAGCTGCCAACACCGAGGAGGGCCCAGGCCAGCAAGAGGATCAGGCCGCCAAACGGGGTCACCCTGCCGAAGGCCGACACTCCCGATAGGGCGATGGCATAGAGGCTGCCGCTGAACAGCAGACTGCCGACCAAAAAGGCTGCAGCCGCGAGACCGATCAAACGGGCGTCGGGGCGTTGCATGAGAATCAAGCCGCTTGTAAGCAACGCCGATGCATGCAGTCCCAGGTAGCGGGTCGCAGTGTGCCAATTCGCGAGCGATGCGTCAGTGAGCCGATCTTGCAAGCCGTGCGCCCCGAAGGCGCCAAGCGCGACGGTGAGCATGCCGAGGAGGGCGCCGGCCAGGAGCCAGAATCGTGCTGTCATCGTTCCGCCTGTGCTTCTTGTTTCGGTGGCCAGTTGCCGACGGGCGGCAACACTAGGCGCTGGCTGATTTGGCGATGCCCTTGATGGGTGGTTGGCTGGACCCCACTCTGGGTGACGTGAGAGAAGGATTGGCTTATGTCGCGCACAGACAATCACCGAAAGTTCATCCGGCTCGACATCCCTCTGCGCGCTGACGTGCGCGTGCAAGGTCCTGGCCCGGAGCTAGTAAGAGGGTCGGTGGCAAACCTGTCACTGGGTGGCTGTTTCGTCGAATGCACCTCATCACCGGCGGCATCGCGACAATGCCGCATCGATCTCTACTTCGAAGGGCACAAGAGCGAGATGCTGATCGCAGCAGATGCCCGCATCGTGCGTCAAGAGCCATCCCGAGGGATGGGCATCGAGTTCGATCGTCTGTCGGCGGAGAGTTCCCTGCATCTGCAACGCCTGTTGTTTCTCAACTCGGGCTCGGAGACCGCCAGGGTTGAGGCCGAAATGAGGGGGCATAGGGGTCCTGGATGATCGGTGAGCTGACATCCGGCATTGCGTCACCTCTTGCGCTGAGTGGGGAGAGGAGCAGGCGTTATCTTGATTCGGTGCTTACTATGAACTTCGCGCAGCACGTTTGCTCCCTCGCCCTCTGGGAGAGGGTTGGGGTGAGGGAACGATCAGGGGCAAGGCGGCATTTCATCATCTGGGGTGGCTCGCCTCGCCCCATGATCGTCAGTCCAAGGCGCCGGCGCGCAGCCAACGGCGGATCTCGGGCAGATGGCGGCGGCTGACCGGCAACCTGACCTCGCTGTCGCGCAGCGTCACCAAAATCGATCCGTCCGACGCCTTGGCTAGACCGGTCATGCGCGAGCGCGCTACCAGGGCATTGCGATGAATGCGCAGGAAGAGGTCGGGAAACTCTTCTTCTAAGGACTTGAGAGACTCGTCCAGCAGCAGCTCGCCACCCTGGTAACAGAGTGTGACATATTTGTGTTGCGCAAGCAGGTAAACGATCTCCTCGACCGGGACCGTCTTCAAACCACCTCGATAGTGGGCACTGACATGACGCCGCCGCCTCAGGGTGTCGGTGCGCACGCCCAAGGCCTCGCGCTGTGGGCGCGTCGTCACTTGCACGCGCTCAAGGGCCGCTTGCAGCCGCTCTCGGCGCACCGGCTTGACGAGATAGTCCTGAACCTGATGCGCGAAGGCGTCCAACGCATATTCGGTGTAAGCCGTGACCAGTATGACGGCCGGTGGTGGTTCGAGCTTGGCCAGTTCGGCAGCGCATTCGAGCCCGTCCATCCCTGGCATCTGGACGTCTAGCAGCACAAGATCGACGAACACCTCGGCACAGAACTCGAGCGCCTCGTCGCCGTCAGCAGCCTCGCCGACGACCCGGTACTCCTCCCCAAGGCCCTCAACCAGATGGGTAAGCCGTTCCCGCGCTGGGGCTTCATCATCGACGACTAAGATCTTCATCGCAGCTCTCTCCATGGATAGGGGAAGACCAGGGTGATTTGGTAGATGTCGGGACTGCGCAACTGCAGGACCTGCGACGCCCCGGGGAACATGGTCGCCATACGTTGGCGCACATTCTCTAATGCCATCCGATTACCCTTCTTATGACGGTTCTCCTCCGGGTTTTCCGGGAGGGTGTTGCGAATCGTCACTTTGACTTGCCCGGCGCGATAGCGACCGCTGATCTGGATCAGTCCTGGCCGCCTTGACGGCTGAACCCCGTGGTAGATCGCGTTCTCGACCAGGGGTTGGAGGATCAGCGGCGGCAGCTTGGCGGTGCCGGGCAGGCCTTCGATATCCCATTGCACGTTGAGCCGCTCGCGCAGGCGCTGCTTCTCGATATTCAAGAAGCGGTGGGCCAACTCCAGCTCGTCGGCCAGGGTCGAGATACGGTCCGCCTCGGCGAGGCTCGCACGGAATAGGTCGGCGAGATCCTGAATCATTTCTTCGGCCAGGGAGGGGTCTGTGCGCGTCAGATGCGCGATCGTGTTCATGCTGTTGAATAGGAAGTGCGGTCGAATGCGCGCCTGCAGCTTAGCAAAGCGTGCCTCGGCTTCCGCCTCGATCTGTCGTCGCCACATGAAGTGAAGGTACAGGTAACGCATCAACAGTGCGCTGACAACGGCGCTGATGCCCAAGGTCCGCAACAGCAGTCCCGTCGCGCCTTCCGACGGGAACAGGCGGGCCTTCATCACTCCGGGGATCAGGGCGTCAGCGGCTAAGCTCATGGAGGCGGAGACTGCCAACATCAGCAGCCATGCCAGGATGGCTGCATGTCTGTCGTCGAGTTGGGCCAGGAACGGGCGCGCGATGCATAAGAGCCCAGCGCTCGTCAGGGTGATGGTTTGGATGTAGAAAGACAAGGGGCCAAGATGCTCCCAAAATCGCCCTAGGCTGGGGCCGGCGGCAAGCGTCAGGACGATTGCGAGCAGCTGCGCCGTCAGTATGATGCCGAGCAGCATGGGCAGGCGACAGAAATTCGGGAGGAATCCGCGCGGCGAGCGTGATTCGGGCTCGAGTGGCAGCAGGTTGTCGAGGGACGCCATCATCCGGCTGACCGCCAAAGGTTTATCATGACGAATTTACCACTTTCTCGATCCAGCTATGAGTGATCCGCATCCGACTACCAAGCCATGGGGTGGCCGCTTCGACGCGCCGACAGATGCCTTCGTCGAGGCCTTTACGGCCTCTGTAAGCTTCGATCATCGGCTCTCCAGGCAGGATATCGAAGGCTCGATGGCCCATGCGGTCATGTTGGCCCGACAGGGAATCCTCTCAGACGAGGAATGCTCCGCGATCGTCGATGGCCTCGCGGTCATTCGTGCGCGAATCGAGGCAGGGGATTTCACGTGGTCGATCCCCCTCGAGGACGTACATATGAACATCGAGGCCGCGCTGACGGCGGCTGTCGGTGATGCCGGGAAGAAGCTGCACACGGCCCGCTCGAGAAACGATCAGGTTGCGACGGATCTAAGGTTGTGGCTGCGCGCCGAGATCGACGCGATCCGTGCCTCGATCGTCCATCTTCAGACGACGTTACTCACCGTCGCGGAGCGGGAGGCCGAGACCATCCTGCCAGGCTTCACGCACCTGCAGGTCGCCCAGCCCGTCACCTTTGGCCACCACATGATGGCCTGGTTCGAGATGCTGGACCGGGATAACGAACGGCTGGCGGATTGTCGTCGCCGCGTCAACGTCCTGCCCCTTGGTGCGGCGGCCTTAGCCGGGACCAGCTTTCCGATCGACCGCCATCTGACGGCAAGGCAGCTTGGATTCGATCGGCCTGCGGAAAACTCGCTCGATGCGGTCTCGGATCGCGATTTCGCCGTCGAGTTTACCGCTGCCGCAGCGATCCTGATGATGCATCTGTCGCGGTTCTCGGAGGAGTTCATCCTCTGGTCCTCGGCTCAATTTCAGTTCGTCGAGCTGCCCGATGCCTTCTGCACCGGCTCGTCGATCATGCCGCAAAAGAAGAATCCGGATGTGCCCGAGCTGATCCGCGGCAAGAGCGGCCGGATCTTCGGTCACCTGATGGCGCTTCTGACGCTGATGAAAGGCCAGCCACTGGCCTATAACAAGGACAACCAGGAGGACAAAGAGCCCCTCTTCGACACGGTCGATACCCTCAAGGGGTCGCTTCGGGTCTTCGCCGACATGATGGGCACCCTGGTCTGCAATCGGACGCGGATGCGCACCGCGGCAGAGGCGGGCTTCGCGACGGCGACGGACCTCGCCGATTACCTGGTGCGCAAGGGAACGCCGTTTCGCGACGCCCATGAGATCGTCGGCCGGGCTGTAGCCCGCTCGCTGCGGGAGGGGCGCGAGCTCGCTCAGCTGGGCTTGGCCGAGCTCCAGGAGCTCTGTACCCTGATCGATCAGGATGTGTACGATGTGCTCACGCTGGAGGGCTCGGTCGCGGCGCGAGACCACCTCGGTGGTACGGCTCCGAGACAAGTGCGAGCGGCGATCGCTCGCGCGCGGGCACGACTGGACACCAGCCGCCCTGAAGCCGAGCGAGGTGAGACCGGCGACCCCCGGCAGTGACGCGATATCAAGCTGGCCGCCGTGCCGAGCGGGAGATCGGCGGCTACTCGTGTTGTCCCTCCTTGAGCTTGACGATGTCGGTGTTCAGCGTCACCGTCGCGCCCTGGCGCAGTTGTGCCACCTCTTCGGCGAGCTTGCGACGTTGGACGGCGGCAGCCAGTTCCGGCTTGGCGTCCTCGAATGACGATGGCTCGGCCTTGCGGGTCTCCTCGAGCAGGATGACATGCCAGCCAAACTGCGTATGTACGGGCTCCGTCGTATAGGCCTTCGGCTCGAGCTGTTGCACGGCCTCGGCGAAGGGCTTGACCATCTGGTCTGGGTGAAACCAGTCGAGCTCGCCGCCGCTCTTCCCGGTGGGCCCAAGGGAGTGCTTCTTGGCCAAGTCCGCGAAGCTGGCGCCCTTGTCCAGCTGCTTGATGAGCTGCTTGGCCTCCGGCTCGTCGCCAACCAAGATATGCCGTGCCTTATATTCGGTCCTCTGGGCCTCGCCGACGAACTGGTCGTATGCCTCTTTGAGCTCGGCCTCGGTGGCCGGATCGTCACTGACCATGGACTGCTGAGCAGCCCGCGCCAGGATACCGAGTCGCTGCAGCTCGATGGCGTTGCGCACTTCCTCACGCTGATCGAGCTCCCGGCGCTCGCCCTCCTGCGCGAGGACGACGAGATTGACGAACTCGTTGAAGGCGCGCTCCTGAAAGGCTTGATCGTTCTCGGCCTGCTCTTCGCGCAGGCGCTCGAGGTAGAACAGGCGGAATAGGTCCAATGGCAAGGCCTGCCCGTTTATCGTCGCGATAAGCGGGTTCTGCTCCTCAGCGCTGTCCTCCGCGTCCCTGGCGCACGCGGCCGTGGAGACGCTGACGAGGGCGACGAGACAGGAGGCGGCAAAAAGGCGGTTGCGGCGTTCGGTGGGCATGGATCGACTCCCTGTATGTTGCAATGTTTCGATACGTCCCGACGGTGATGAACGCGCGCGCCGGCCGGGCGGCGGGGCGTACAAGACCGGCGTCTCGTGGTGTGCGCGGCACGGCGCCCGGTGCTCGAGCGCGGCGGTGCGAACTCGTTCGAGCTTCAGGCCGGAAGCACCTTTAGGAACGGCTTGACCGTCACCGTCTCGTAGACGCCGGCGGCGCGATAGGGGTCTGCTTCTGCCCAGTCCTCCGCGGCGGCGAGGTCCGGGAATTCGGCGATCACGAGCGAGCCGGTGAACCCGGCCGGGCCAGGGTCGGGGCTATCAACCGCGGGGTGTGGGCCGGCCAGTATCAGCCGTCCGTCGTCCTGTAGGCGCCTCAGCCGCTCCAAGTGGGCTGGTCGCGCCTCGAGGCGCGCCGGCAGGCTGCCTGGACGGTCGCGGGCAATGATCGCGTAGAGCATCTTAGGGCGCCTCCGCCGGCTGTGGCACCGGATCCTGGATATGTCGCGCGAGATAGAACGACTGAGCGATCACAAAGCCAATCGTCAGGCCCAGCATGCCGAACAGCTTGAAATTCACCCAGAGCTCTTCCTTACCTTGAGCGGTCTGGCAGAGCTCCAGCACAGGTGAAGTGAACTGATCGGCGCAAGCGGCCAGATCGACGCCTGTCTGACCCGTCGCGGCGATCAAGGCGGCCTCGGCGTCGAAGAAACCCTGTGCGACGAAGAGGTTGGCGAGCCCCGAGAGGAGGAAGAAGCCGACCCAGAGCAGGTTCACCCGCCGCCAGATCGTGGCCGGGACCTGGACTGCTCCACCCATGATGCGTTCTGTCAAGGTTCGCTCGCCGACCAGGTGGCTGGCGAGAAAGACCAGCGCAAACAGCCAATTGACGATCGACGGCTTCCACATGATGAAGGTGCGGTCCTGGAGCGCGATCGTCAGGCCGCCGAGCACAACGACTAGCGCGAGGGTGGCCAGGTGCACGTGCTCTACACGTCGTTTGACGACCCACAGCCCGCCCACCTGGGCGAACGACGCGGCGATCGCGACTCCAGTGGCGACGTAGATGTCGTAGATCTGGTAGGCCGCAAAAAAGAGGAGGATGGGAAAAAAATCGATGAGGAGCTTCATTCCGGGCGTCCGTTGGGGTTGAGCCGCAACCGCCGAGCGCCAACTCAGCCGCGAGGGCGGGGCTCGCGGCGGTTATTGACAGCGATAGCCGCCCCCTCTGTCAACTCCCGGTTGCCGTCTTCGAAGGCCGTCCGCCATCCGTGGGCGGATGGCGCCGGAACGACCTGACCCGTGTCGCGGACCCGGCCCGTGAGTGAAGACGTATCCGAGTGCAACGATGCGGTAGAATGACCAGATGCTTACCACTCCAGATCTCCACAGTCATTCCACCGCGTCGGATGGCACCTTGACGCCCGAGGAGCTCGTGGCCCGAGCCGCCATGGCCGGTGTCGAGGTCCTAGCCCTGACCGATCACGATACCACCGCCGGCCTCGAGGCCGCCGAACATGCCGCTGATCACACCGACCTTACGCTGATCCCTGGCTTGGAGATCTCCGTGACCTGGGGAGGGCGCACGGTCCATATCATCGGGCTCCGTATCGACCGGCGCTGCGCCGAGCTCGAGGCCGGCCTCGAGCGGCTATTGGCCTATCGCGAATGGCGGGCGCAAGAGATCGGTCGGCGCCTAGCGCGGCACGGCATCACCGATGCTTACGCCGGGGCCAAGGCCCTGTCCCGAGGCGCGCTGGTCGGGCGCACACATTTCGCGCGATTCATCGTCGAGCAGGGTCGCGCACGCGCCGTCAGCGAGGTGTTCAAGGCCTACTTGGTGCGTGGCAAGCCGGGGCACGTGCCCAGCGAGTGGGCCGCGTTGGAAGAGGCCGTTGGCTGGATCCGCGCGGCGGGCGGCCAGGCCGTCGTTGCCCATCCAGGTCGGTATGGCTTCACACGCACGAAGATGCGCCAGTTGCTTGGGTCCTTCCGTGAGATGGGCGGTGTCGGCATCGAGGTGATTTCGGGCAGCCATAGCCGTGATGAGGCCTTCGTGTTCGCTCGCTACGCGAGAGAAGAAGGTCTCCTGGCCTCCGCCGGCTCAGACTACCATGGGCCGGAAGAGCATTGGATCGACCTCGGTCAGCTGCCGCTGCTGCCGGCTGGCTGCCGCCCGATCTGGCTCACCTGGGGGCAACCCGTGTCCGCGCCCCGCGCGGCCGTGCTGAACATGTAGCAGTCATCGAGATCGCCCCGTGGCGCAGTTCTTTGAGATCCATCCGGACAATCCTCAGCCCCGGCTGATCCGCCGCGCCGTCGAGATTCTGCTCGGCGGTGGAGTCGTCGTCTATCCGACCGACTCCTCGTATGCGCTCGGCTGTCAGATCGGCGAGAAGGCCGCTATGGAACGGATCCGCAGGATCCGCCGTGTCGACGATAAGCATAATTTCACGCTCGTTTGCCGGGATCTCTCTGAGATCACGACCTATGCGAGGATCGACAATCAGGCCTTTCGGTTGTTGAAGACCCTGACCCCTGGTCCCTATACGTTCATCTACCAGGCCACCAAGCAGGTCCCGCGCCGGCTTCTGCACCCGCGGCGCAAGACCATCGGCATTCGGGTACCGGACAACGAGGTCTGCCGGGCCTTGCTGGCCGCCTTGGACCAGCCGATCTTGAGCACCACCCTCATCCTCCCGGATGAGGACCGCCCGCTGACGGACACTGAGGAGATGCGCGAGCGCCTCGATGCCGTGGTCGATCTGATCATCAACGGCGGCTTCTGCGGGCTGGAGCCGACCACCGTCGTCGACATGACGCACGACGTCCCGGTGTTGCTGCGCACCGGAAAGGGCGACTCGCGGCTGTTCGAGGAATAGGGCGAAGACCCGTATAATCCGGCGATGGAGTCCATCAACAGCATCCAGCTGGCGGCCGTCCTGGCGATTCCCGTCCTCTTTGCGATCACGGCCCACGAAGCCGCGCACGGCTGGGTGGCGAACCGGCTCGGCGATCGCACCGCCTCACGCCTGGGCCGAGTGACCTTCAACCCCTTCAAGCACATCGACCTGATCGGCACGATGGTCGTACCGCTGGCGACCTTTCTGTTGGCCGGCGTCCTGTTCGGCTGGGCCAAGCCCGTGCCGGTCGATTGGCGCAATCTGCGTCGACCGCGACGCGATATGGCGCTCGTGGCGCTGGCTGGGCCCGGGGCGAATCTCGTGATGGCCGTCTTTTGGGGCTTGATGATTCAGCTTGGCCTGTCGCTTGGCGGGTCACTGCCGTGGCTGTCTCTACCGTTGCTCCTGATGGGTGCGGCTGGCGTGTTGATCAACGTCTTGCTGATGGTGCTCAACCTGTTTCCGCTGCTGCCGCTCGACGGCGGACGCGTCATCACCTCGATCTTGCCGCCGCGCTGGGCGCCGACCTTCATGCGGTTGGAGCCGTTCGGGCTGATCCTGCTATTGGCGATGCTCCTCCTTGGCGTCCTGGGGAATCTCCTCTGGCCGATCGTGCATGCGGTCATCGGGGTCATCCCGGCGGGCGATTCGGCGCTGGCGATCGTTACCAGCCTGCTCCCGAGTCCGGACTGAAACATCAGAGGAAACCGATCCTTGGCACCCGTTACCGCCCAACATGCCCGTGTCCTCTCTGGTATGCGGCCGACAGGTCGCCTCCATCTCGGCCACTACCACGGTGTCCTGCGCAACTGGATCGATCTGCAGCACGAATACGAGTGCTTTTTCTTCGTCGCGGACTGGCACGCCTTGACGACCCACTACGATGACCCGTCGCAGATCCCGGCTAGCATCGACGAGATGGTCATCGACTGGTTGGCCGCCGGCGTCAATCCCGGCTCGGCGACGCTGTTCATCCAGTCTCGAGTGCCGGAGCATGCCGAGCTGCACCTGCTACTGTCGATGATCACGCCGCTCGGCTGGCTGGAGCGCGTACCGAGCTACAAGGATCAACAGGAGCGTCTCAAGGAGCGCGATTTGGCCACCTATGGCTTCCTCGGCTATCCGCTGCTGCAGAGCGCCGATATCCTGATCTACAAGGCGGGGCAGGTGCCGGTCGGAGAGGATCAGGTGGCCCACGTCGAGCTGACCCGGGAGATCGCTCGCCGCTTCAATCATATCTACGGACGCGAGCCGGATTTCGAGGCGAAGGCCGAGCAGGCCAAGCGTAAGATGGGTAAGAAGAACGCCCAGCTCTTCGATCGGCTCCGTCGCAGCTATCAAGAACAGGGCGACCAGGAGGCGCTGGAGGTGGCCCGGGCCCTGCTGGAAGGCCAGGCCAACATTACGCTCGGCGACCGCGAGCGGTTGTTCGGTTACCTCGAAGGGAGCGGCCGCGTCATCCTGCCGGAGCCGCAACCGCTGTTGACAAAAGCCTCCAAGATGCCGGGGCTCGACGGTCAGAAGATGTCAAAGTCCTACAACAACACGATCGCGCTGCGCGAGGACCCGGCGGTCGTCGAGAAGGCCCTGCGCACGATGCCGACGGATCCCCAACGGGTTCGCCGCAGCGATCCCGGCGACCCCGAGAAGTGTCCGGTCTGGGCGCTACATCAGGTCTATTCCAACGACCAGGTTCGGGCTTGGGTGCAAGAGGGCTGTCGCAGTGCCGGCATCGGCTGCGTCGAGTGCAAGCAGCCGGTGATCGATGCCGTGCTGGCGGAGCTTGCGCCCATCCAGACGCGCGCCCAGGAGTACGCGCGCCAGCCTGAGCTGGTTCGCAACGTCATCAACGAAGGCTGCGAGCGGGCGCGCGCCGTGGCGCGCGAGACGATGGAGGAGGTCCGTCACGCGATGTCGCTCGTGACCTCGTGACCCCGGGACGGTCCTCTTGGCGGTGAGTGAGTCGGCCGCGGACGCCCTGCAGACACCCTGTGCGCTCGTCCACGGCGCCCCGCTCTACAAGCTTCCGGAGGATCTTTACATACCGCCTGACGCCCTGGAGGTCTTTCTCGAGACCTTCGAGGGCCCCCTCGATCTGCTGCTCTATCTGATCAAGCGCCAGAACCTCGATATCCTCGACATCCCGATCGCGACCATCACCGACCAGTACATGGAGTATGTGGAGCTGATGAAGCGCGTGCATCTCGAGCTGGCCGCCGAATACCTCGTCATGGCCGCGATGCTGGCCGAGATCAAATCGCGGCTGCTGCTCCCGAGGCGGGAGCCCGACGGCGATGAGGAGGGGGACCCGCGGGCCGAGCTGATTCGGCGGCTTCAGGAGTACGAGCGCTTCAAGCGGGCGGCTGAAGACCTCGATGCCTTGCCGCGACTCGAGCGGGATGTCCTCGCGACCCGGATTATGCTTCCAGCGGGCCATATCCAGCGCACCCCGCCAGAGGTGGACCTCGGCGAGCTGTTGCTTGCGCTGCGCGGGGCGCTGGCTCGGGCCGAACACTTTCACAGCCTCCGCGTCGAGCGCGAGACTTTATCGGTGCGCGAGCGCATGAGCCGCCTCTTGGAACAGCTCGACGCAGGCCCCTTCGTGCCCTTCATCACCCTATTCGATCCCGGTGAGGGTCGGGCCGGGGTCGTCGTCACCTTCCTCGCCGTTCTCGAGCTGATCAAGATGGCGAGTCTCGAGCTGGTGCAGGCCGAGCCTTTCGCGCCGATCCATGTCCGTCGCCGGCCCGAGCCTGCATGAGTCGTCCGACGCTCGAGCAGATCCTCGAGGCCGCCTTGCTCGCCGCCGGCGAGCCGCTCAGCCTGGACCGGTTGCTGGATCTCTTCGGCGATGGCGAGCGGCCGGCCCGCGAGGCGGTGCTTGCGGCGCTCGCTGCGCTCGAGCGCGACTACGCGGTGCGTGGTATCGAGCTGGCCGAGGTCGCCGGCGGTTATCGGATCCAGGTCCGGCGTGAGGTGGCGCCTTGGGTCGCGAGGCTCTGGGAGGAGCGGCCGGCTCGCTACTCGCGCGCCCTGCTCGAGACCCTGGCGTTGATCGCCTACCGTCAGCCCATCACGCGCGGCGAGATCGAGGACATCCGTGGGGTAGCCGTCAGTACCCAGATCGTGCGGACGCTCGTCGAGCGCGAATGGGTCCGTGTGGTCGGGCATCGCGACCTCCCGGGGCGACCGGCCTTGTACGCAACGACGCGTAAGTTCCTCGATTATTTCGGCCTGCGCTCGCTCAATGAGCTGCCGTCACTAGCCGAGCTGCGCTCGTTGGATGCCGTTGCCGCCGATGTCGCGCTGCCGACCGAGGGATCGTCGGAGTCCGATTCCGAAGAGACGCGATCGGCGCTCGAAGTCGACTCCGAGCGCGCATGACCCGCCGGCTGTCCGTGCTATCCGGCCTGCCTTCACGATCGACTCAGGCTGGCGAAGTTCTCGTAACCTATTTCTTTTATTGAGATGCCGTCTTGCTGACGGCGACGACCGGGAAGATCAACGGGGCGGCCTTAAGACCCGCTGTCCCGATCCAGCCTCAGGCGCCGATACAGGCTCAGCTGTCCGTCTGCGCTTCGCAGCGCCAGGCGGTCGCCCTGCAATGCGAATTCGAATCGGCGGCTGCCTTGAAGCCTGTGGCGCAGCACTAGGTTGGTGCCGTCTATGTGTAGTCGTCCGTCGATGTAGCCGGAGCCGAGGTCGTAGAGACGATAGCGCTCGCCTTGCACGATCAACAGGCCGCCATCGGGACTCTCCCAGAGACCCTCCAACGGACCAGTCTGCCAGGGTGCGCCCCAGCGGCCTCCGGGCACCGCGAACTGCTCAGCGAAGCGCTCGGCCATCGGACCCAGTCCGGTCGTCGGGTCGCCGGGCCATCGCGGGGGAGCCGTGCCGGGGATCGCGGGGGATGGGATGACGCCTGGCGGCCAGCCTGGGGCGGGCACGGCGTCTGACCCGCCGCTGTCCGGCTGGGCCATATCGCCAAAAAGGCCCATCGCCTCCATCATCCGCGACATGGCCTCGGCCATCGCCTCGCGCCCGACCTCGGCGCTGCCGGCCCGCGCCGAACCGCCCCCGAGCAGGAGCGCGGTGATCAGGAGCGCAAAGATCGACGTTCGCCTAGTCATCGCCGCGGGAGTCTATCAGAACCTCATGACAGGGCCGCCGCCAAACCAGTTTCATCGTTGAGCTTCATCCGAGCGCTCGGGCCAGGGGCCGAGGTCCGGCTGTGACGCCAGCTGCGAGTCAGGTGCTCCGACCGGGGCCAGCCAGTCGCTGATTGGACCGTCAACGAGCGCCAGGCGGTCGGCGTAGATCAGGCGATAGGCCAGCACGCGCTGGACATAGCTGCGGGTCTCGGCGAAGGGGATGGTCGCGATCCAAAGGTCGGCGGGCTCGGGCGGTGACCGCAGCCATTGGCGCACGCGGCCCGGCCCGGCGTTGTACGCGGCCGTCGCCAGAACGGGGTGGCCGTCGAAGCGATGCACCATTCGGGCCAGATAGTGGCTGCCGAGGGTGATGTTCGTGGCCGGGTCGAGCAGCATGGTCCGCGATGGGAGGGGCTGTCCGAGCCGCTGCGCCACCCCGCGCGCGGTCGCCGGCATCAGCTGCATCAGTCCGGCCGCGCCGGCGCGGGAGCCGGCGCCGGGCGCAAAGGTGCTCTCTTGGCGGATGACGGCGAAGATCCAGCTCTCCGGAAGGCCCGTGCGCGCCGCGGCAGCCTGCACCTGATCGCGATAGAGCACCGGGAAGCGGAGCTCCAGATCGTCCCATCGGCCGCTGCGGGCGAGCGTGAGGATGGCTCGGTCGGGCCAGCCGAGATAGCCCGCGATCCGTGCCGCTGCCTCGAGATCGGGCGCTGCGAGGTTGCGCGTGAGGTAGTCCCACTCGCGCCGCGCTTCGTCCTCGCGGCCGAGTGCCTTGAGCTCCTCGATGCGCCGCAGGGCCGGATGGGCGGCCCATTGCCGCAACCTTGCAGACGCGGGCGTTGGCGAATGCGTCAGATTGTAGGGCAGGCCGAGCCGGTCCGCGGCGAGAAAGCCCCAGAAGCCGCGGACCGCAGCCGCCTTCCGGTAGAGATCCTGCGCCAGCTCAGCCCGCCCGAGCGCCTCCGCGGCCCGCGCCTGCCAGTAGTCCCAGCGCTCCGCCTTGATCTCTCCGTCCGGAATTCGGGCGGTCCAGGCCGCTACGCGGGGCCAGTCGCGGTGCTCGAGCGCCGCCCGCAAACGCCGCTCCTGAAAGCCAAGGTTGGCGGGCGTCTCAGGGACCACATCGAGAAAGGCCATAGCCTGCTCGATGTCGTGTGTCACGAGCGCGAGGCCGAGTGCCGCGTGGATTGCCGCGGCCTCGGAAGCCGCCAAGGGGTAGCGGTCCTGCGCGGCCTGCCAGACCGCCGCAGCCCGCAGCGGATCGGCGCGCGCTAGCCGGATGAGGCCATGGGCGAGAATCTCGGTCCGGCGCGGATGGTCGTCGGCAAAGCGATCCAGATCCGCGGCGACCTCCGGCGTGCGGTGGACGGCGAGCCAAAGATCGAGCCACCGACGCTCCTCCTTGGCGAGATATCGACGAAGATAGCTCGCCAGGCGGAGGCGCTCCGTGCCCATGGCGAGCGCGATGCGTTGCCAGACAAGGTCGGCCGTTAGGTGCCCTGCGGCGCGCCAGGCATCGAACACGGGGTCGCAGGCCTCGGGCTGCGAGTGTCCGGCGAGCCAGAGCGGAATGACTTGGCCCAGCGCGTCGGTGTCACTCCCGGTGGCGATCAGGGCATGCAGGTAGTGGCAGCGTCGCTCGGTTGAGCCGTCGGCGCGGTAGAAGTCGAGATACAGGCGCCAGCGGGCGCGATCGGCCAGATGGTCGAGCCAAGAACCGCGCAGGCGCTCGGCCAGCGGTGTGTCGTCGTAAGCATCGAGAAACGCGGCGACAGCCTGTGGGCCGGCCTCCGCAAGGTTCTGGGAGAGGCTGGCATGGTCGAGATAGGGTAGAAGCGGATAATCTCTGAGCATCGCACGCGAGGCGCTAGAGCGGACTTGGTCACCCCGTGCCAGGGCGGATTCGGCTTCTAAGAACGCGAGCCGCTGTTGTTCAAGCTGCTCGGTCGGTACGCCGATTCCGAGCGGGGACGGTAGGCCGAGAAGGAGGCCAGCGACGAGCCATGCCGGCGGGTACCCACGGCGCCCCCGCGCCGATCGGCCGTGAGAACGCTCGGAGATCTCGTTCGGCAGGCGGATCTTTCGTGAGCCCCAGCCTGACAGGGTGCGGGCGGTCATTGTCATAGCGATCGTCGTGCGGCCCAGGCCCGCATCGCGCGGCTTGAATGGCAGCGCCCGGCCCTCAGCTTGCGATGACAACCGCGCGCATCTTGCTTCGGCCCTTCCTCCGTGCTCGTGGGAGAGGGGAAGGGAGGGAGAAGGGTCAAGGCGGTATGCATCCTTCCGTTATGGGAGCTAGGCGTTCCACCGCGATCGCTCGCGGCTGTCGGCGCTGAGGATCGCTGCCTATGACAGAGGCCCATTGATCGGACCAGGAGCCAGCCTATGAGTGAATCAATCACGGAACGTGATATGGAATTGACCAGCGGGATTGCCGCCTTCGAATCGAAGCAGTTCTCGCGAGCCGTCGGGCTGCTCTCTCCTTTGGCCGAGGCGGGCCATCCCGAGGCACAGTATCGCATTGCCATCATGGCCCAGAACGGGCTGGGAATGCATCAGAATGCTTTGCTAGCCTTCAAATATATGAAGGCTGCGGCCAAGGCCGGGCTCGCTGTCGCCCAACATGGGCTCGGCTTCATGTACATGGAAGGCGAGTGCACCGAGAAAGACCCGGCGAAGGCCGTGGAGTGGCTGACCAAGGCCGCGGAGCAGGGGTTGGCTGGGTCCCAGACGACGCTCGGGATGATGTACAAGGAGGGACGGGGCGTGAGCCAAGATCCGGTCGAGGCCAGCAAATGGCTGAAGATGGCCGGGTTTGATTAGTCGACTAGGTGCTGATGTCGCTCCGTGATGGCGCGCTCGGCGGCGACGCGCTACCTGACGGACGGCGCCGTGGTTACGAGCAAGATAGCGATCGGGTCCGTGTGGGATCTCGGTCCCGCACCTGGACGCCCCATGCAACGGCCGCCGCGGCTCCCATGCTGTCGAAGTCGAGAGGTGCGATATGAACGCCAAGCTCAAGCTCCCATTGGCCGCTTGCCCGGTCAAGGCCCTCGCGTTCCTGTCGTTGGCTTGGGCCTACACGCCGGCATCGGCGGAACAGCTCTGCCACGACATCGGGCAAGTTGCCGTTGCGGCGAATCGTTTCGCGGATCAGGGAGATGGTACGGTAACGGATACCGCTACGGGCCTGCGCTGGAAGCGCTGCAGCGAGGGGCAGACCTGGTCGAGTGGCACCTGCATCGGTGAGGCGGCGACCTTCAATTGGCATCAGGCCCTGGAGCACGCCGAGCGCGTGAGCTTTGCCGGCTCCGACGAGTGGCGTGTCCCAACCCTCGTCGAGCTGACCTCCATCGTCGAGCCGGCCTGTACCGACCCGGCCATTAATCTGTCCGTCTTCCCCGCCACACCGTCATTCGCATACTGGTCCTCGACGCCGTTTGAGTACTTCATCCGCCTGGCGTGGGCTGTCTATTTTACCTCGGGTCGCGATGGCTACAGCCCGAAGGATTACGGCTTCTTCAATATTCGCCTCGTGCGTGACGCAGACCGAGACGGTCGCTGACACTGCAAAGCGTGCGCTGCATCGCAAGGCACGCACGCCCTGTCCGATCCGTACGAAGGACATCACATAACGAGCGGCGTGACCGAGCGCAAGCTTGCTGACCGTCGCAAATACAGATTATTATCGCGGCGAGGACGAAAACCACGACGGCGACCTGGTCATTCGCCACCGGGCACCTACCGTCACTCTCGAGCAGATGGGCAACCTATGCCACGAGGCCCGCGGACATGGCTAATCGAGACGGGCGATGATTGAGCATCGCAGGCCGCGGCCGGTGGCCATGGCGCATGATCGCCACATCTCACCTCGACCAGTTACCCTGACACGTGCGTCGAGACGCCGCTGGTGGTGAAGCTACCGACGCCGCCGGCCTCCGGGGAGCGCGCTAATCCACCGAGCTTGCCGTGTGATAGGGACCTGCTCCGGCGCGCTCGTGAGGCCTTGGCGCAGGGCCGATTGGATCTTGTCGGGGAGGCCTTGGCGCGAGCTGAGCTGGATGTCCTCGGTCTGCTCGAGGACCTGCGAGTCTGTCAAGCCGAGTTGGAGGCCCAGAGGCAGGAGCTCAGTGCCAGCCGTCTGAGTCTCCAACGCGCTCTCAGCCGCTTTACGGCCTTCTTCGCGAGCGTCCCGGTCGCCGGGCTCATCGTCGATACCAAGGGGTTGATCCTTGCCGTCAACGACGCGGCCGAGCGGCTATTCGACCTGCGGCGCAACCATTCCCGTGACCAATTCCTGATCCGGCTTGTCCAACAGGGCGCGCGGGAGGAGGCGATCGAGGCCATGGCCACGGCCCTGGGCAAGGGCCGGGCCGAGTGCCTCGAGATCGGCTTGCGCACGACGCACGGCGCGGAGCTGATCGGTGATCTGTACCTCGCCGGCATGCCCGGAGAGCCGGGGACCCCGCGCCAGCTCGTCTGCGCGGTCATTGACCGGAGCGGCTCGGTGCGCCAGCGACGGGCCCTCGACCAGACTGTCGCGGGCCTCAGGCGCAGCCAGGCCCAGCTGGATGCGCGGATCCGGGCGCTGAGCTGCCTCTACGATGTGCTGAGGCTGAGTTCCCAGCCGGAGGTGCCTATCGCGACCGTCCTGCAGCAGGTGGTTGATCGGCTGCCGAGCGCGTTGCACGAGGCGGGGCGTGTCGGGACCTGTATCCAGCTACCGAGCCGAGTCTTCCGTTCACAGGGTTTCCAACCAAGCGGCCTGCTGCTCAGCGTTCCGTTTGCCATGCCTGGCCGTGGCGAGGGTCAGCTGCAGGTATCCGGAGGGGCCTTGGGGTCGGGTAGCCGTTCGCCTGCTGTGTCCCCGGATGAGCGGGCTTTGCTCGAGGCTGTGGTGGGACATCTCAGCAATTTCCTCAAGCAGCGCGCGGCCGAGGAGCATCTCGCGCGCACCCGCGAGCACTACCGGATCGTCGCCGAATGCAGCCCTGAATGGGAGTACTGGCTCGGGGCTGATGGCCGCTACGTCTACGTCTCGCCGGCCTGCGAGACCATCACCGGCTACGCACCGGAGGAGTTCCTCACCGATCCTGGTCTCACGGCACGACTGGTCCACCCGGCCGATCGCGCGCGCTACCTCGGTCACCGTAGTCGCATCCTGGCCCCTGGGACGGGGTCATCGTCGACCGATGACGAGCGTCTCGAGCTCCGCCTGCGTACCCGAGACGGTCGCTGGATCTGGGTCGATCATCTCTGCAACCCGGTGATTGGCTCAAACGGGCGCTGGCTCGGCCGTCGGGGTGTGAACCGTGACATCACACCGCGAAAGCGCGCCGAGGCCGAGCTGGCTCGGGTCACGCGGCTCTACCGGACTTTGAGCGCGACCAATCAGGCGATCCTGCGGCATGACAGCGTCGATACGCTGGCCCCGGAGCTATGCCGGGTCGCGGTCGAGCTCGGTGGGCTGCTGGGGTGCGCTCTGCATCGCCTCAGCGGGCCGGGCGGTAAGAACGAAGTGCTCGCGGCCAGCTACCGGGCACCTATGTCGGCCCATTCCGAGCCGGGTCCCGTGTCGCTCCCATCGAGCGCGGAGGGGCTGGCCGAGACGTTGCCATACGGCCTGACGTTTCCGATACGGATCAACGGGACTCTTGTCGCCTGTCAAACCGTCTACGCCGATGAGCCGGAGTTCTTCACGCCGGATGTCGTGGAGCTCCTCGACGAGGTGGGCAAGGACCTCGGCTCCGCCCTGGATCGCTTTGATAAGGAAGCTGCCCGCGTCGCCGCCGACCGGCGCCTGCGCGAGACGGAAGAGCGTCTGCGCCTGGCCCTCGACGCAACGAATGATGGGCTTTGGGATTGGGACATCGCGTCGGGCCGCGTAGCGGTCAATGATCGCTTCTTCACGATGCTGGGCTATATGCCAGGCGAATACCAGCCAACGCGAGACACATGGCTCGAGCAGCTGCACCCAGAGGATCGCGACCGGGTCTGGCAGGAGCTCAAGCCCTGCCTCGCGCGCGGAGCGCCGTTCGGAATGGAGTTTCGACTCCGGAGGAAAGACGGTAGCTGGCGATGGATCCTCGGGCGGGGTAAGGTCGTGAGTTGGGATGCCAGCGGCCGGGCCAGCCGCGTCGTCGGTACACACACAGATATCACCGATCAGCATCTCGCCGAGGAGAAGCTCGCGCAGGCCGCGAAGGTCTTCGAGGGCACTGCCGACGGCGTGCTGGTGCTGGATCGCCAGCAGCGAATCATCGCGGCCAACCGCGCCTTTGCCGGGATAAGCGGCTATGACGAGGCTGAGGTGCTTGGCCGAACGCCGGAGCTCCTCAACTCCGGGCGCCGCCGCGATGAGATCCTGTTCCGGTCGATCTGGGCGGTCTTGGCCAGGAGCCGTTCCTGGAGCGGCGAGCTCTGGAGTCGGCGCAAGGATGGTGAGCTCTTTCGCGCACGGATGACGATCAGTACCGTGGTCGGCGACGATGAGTCGATACGCCACTACATCATCATCATCGCCGACATCACGAGCCTGACTCAGACGAAGGAGCAGCTTGATTTTCTCGCTCACCACGACCCGCTGACAAGTCTGCCCAACCGCACCCTGTTCCGGTCCCGCCTCGAGCACGGGCTGCAGCGGGCGGAGCGCGATCAGGTCGGGCTGGCGCTGATGTTGCTCGATCTCAACCGCTTTCGCGTCGTCAACGAGTCGCTCGGACATGCGCAGGGTGACGCCCTGCTGCGACAGGTCGCCGCGAGCCTGCTCTCGGCGCTGCGCCCAGGCGATACGCTTGCGCGCCTGGCTGGCGACGAGTTCGGCCTGATCCTCGAGGATCTGAGCGATCCTCTCGAGGCATCCGATATGGCCAACCGGGTCTTGGACCTCTGCGCGGTGCCGCGCACTCTGAGCGACCAAGAGCTGCTCGTGACGGCCAGTCTTGGGATCAGCGTCTATCCTACCGACGGCGCCAGCGGCGAGACACTGCTGCGACATGCCGATGCGGCCTTGAAGCGGGCCAAGCAGCAGGGTCCGCAGGCCTTTCAGTTCTACGAGGCGGCGATGGAGGCCGAGGCAGTCCAGCGGCTCCGGCTCGAGTCCTCGCTACGGCAGGCCATGGCGGCCGGCGAGCTAAGCCTGCACTTCCAACCACAGGTCCGTCTTGCCGACGGCGCCTTGATTGGGGCTGAGTGTCTGCTACGCTGGACCAGTCCCGAGCTAGGCCCCGTCCCACCTGCCCGCTTCATCCCACTTGCCGAGGAGATCGGGCTGATCGGTGAGCTCGGGGCCTGGGCCCTCGAGCAGGCCTGTCAGCAGATGGCGGAGTGGGACCGTTGTGGATGGCATCTGCCGCGGCTGGCGGTCAATATCTCGATCCGCGAGCTCGAAGGCGATGGCCTGGAGAGGCGTGTCCGCGAGATCCTCGCCGGCAGCGGGGTGGCGCCGGACCGGCTCGAGCTTGAGATCACGGAGTCGACCATTATGCGGCAGGCTGCGTTGGCCCAGGCGGTGCTTCATCGGCTGCAAGAACTCGGCCTGCGTCTCGTCGTCGACGATTTTGGCACCGGTTACTCGTCTCTCGCCTACCTCAAGCGACTGCCGTTGCAGCAGCTCAAGATCGACAAATCGTTCGTCGATGACCTGCTGGTCGATGGCAACAGCCTGGCCATCGTGCAGGCGATTCTGGCTCTGGGGCGCAGCCTCGAGCTAGAGATCCTGGCCGAAGGTGTAGAGAGCCCCGAGCAGGCTCAGCTCCTGCGCGAGGAAGGCTGCGATTTCGCCCAAGGCTACCATTTTGACCGGCCACTCCCCGCCGAGGAGTTCGCCGCTCGCTGGCTGGGCTCTGAGCTGCCGCGGGGCCGCGGACTGGGACCGCTCTAGCGCCCCGCTAGTTCTGCGCATGGGGTCCGCATTCAAGCTCGCTACGCGCCAATGCCTTGCCGTGTGTGCCGTCTCGATCAGCGCCGATCCCGCAGGGAGAGAAGGAATAGCGGCAATCCCCTTCATATGCCCCCCTCGGCGTCACCTGACAGGCCCTGTCCCGTGAATCCTGCATGCGCTCCGCCGCTGTGACTGCCAGGAGCGGGCTTGCCGTCGCGGATCATCGGGGGCCGCGCGCCATCTTGGTCCTTTTTGCCCACCCGTCACTCGACCGCTCCGAGGTCAATGCCCCGCTGGCGCGAGCTACGGCCAGCGTCGAAGGTGTGACCCTGGTGGACCTGTATGCCGACTACCCCGACTTCGATATTGATGTCGATCGCGAGCAGGACCGCCTACGTGCCCATGACGTGATCTGCTTTATGCACCCGCTCTATTGGTATTCGACGCCGGCGATTCTCAAGGAGTGGCAAGACCTGGTGCTCGAGCATGGCTTTGCCTACGGGGCCGAGGGGACGGCGCTGCGTGGCAAGATCTTCCTCAACGCCCTGACCGCGGGTGGCCCAGAGGCCGCGTACCGCTCGGAGGGGTTCCATCATTACACGATTCGGGAGCTGCTGCAGCCCTTCGAGCAGACCGCGCTAATCTGTGGGATGACCTACCTTCCGCCTTTCGCACTCTTCAGCGCCCGCACCGCTGTCGAGGACGGCCGTGTCGAGGCCCATGTCGCCGATTGGGTACGTGTATTGTGCGCCCTGCGCGATCGCCGGCTCGATATCGCGGCGGCGCAATCCCAGCCGAAGCTCAACGCCGACCTCTCTGCGGTCATCACGGAGCCCCGACAACACCCGGTCTGAGATCAGCGACTTGGCTACTTGCTGGCAGGCGCTGGCGATTCCTCTCCGGCTGACGCCCGAGGGGCGGAGGGCCTTGTGAGCACCCTCGAGCCTCACGAAGCGTTACCGCCGTTCGGCGCCTGCCAGTGCTGCCCTTGGCCGCGCTCACGCAGCCGCTCGACGGCCGTCGTGCGCCCCGACTGCAACTCCGATGGCGTGTGGGCCGCCCGCGCTCAGCCTTCCCGAAGCGGTCCACGTAACCGTTTGGTCGCGGCGCGCTCGCGTTTGTCCTCGAGACGGCGCTCCCGCGCCGCCCGGGAGGGGCGGGTCAACTTACGCGGCTTCGGCCGGCGGGTGGCGCGACGGATCAGGACGGTCAGGCGCTCGAGCGCATCGGCACGATTTCGCTCGCGCGTTCGGAAACGGTGGGCCTCGATGCTGAGGACGCCATCGGCGCTAACGCGGCGGCCAGCAAGCTCAATCAGGCGCGCCCGGACAGCTTCGGGGAGCTCACTATAACCCCGGAGCCTGAAGCGCAACTGCACCGCGGTAGCCACTTTGTTCACGTGCTGGCCACCCGGGCCAGGGGCGCGGATGAAGCGCTCCTCGAGATCGCGCTGATCGATGGCCAGGCTAGGAGTGATCGAAATCATCTGCTAGATTCCAGGTCCGCGAGTCCTGTTGGAGAGGTCGATGTGGCGATCTATGTTGGCCATTGCCATGGGTGCCGCCCTTGGCGCCTTGCTGCGGTGGCTGCTCGGCACCAAGCTCAATGCGCTCTTTCCAACGATTCCGCTGGGAACCTTGGCCGCCAATCTGCTCGGCGGCTATCTTATCGGACTGGCGATCGGGTTCTTCGCAACGATGACGGCCGTGGCGCCGGAGTGGCGGCTCTTCGTCATCACGGGCTTCTGCGGTGGGCTGACGACCTTCTCCACCTTCTCGGCCGAGATTACCACTCTGTTGCAGCAGGGCCGCCCCGGGTGGGCGCTCGCGGCACTGGCACTGCATCTCGTGGGCTCCATTCTGCTCACCATCGCCGGCATCGCGACCATCGCATGGGCTCGCCAAGCCGGCTAGCGGGTGCGCCATGATGCCTCACTCACGAATCGCCTGGCCGATAAGCGAGGCCGGTCTCACCAGGCGGCGTATCTGGGAGGCGTATGGCCCTCTCCAACGACGTCAATACAGCGCGGCCATCATCCGGCTGCGGTAACGTGAAACCAGCTCATTGTCGCCCAGCAGGTCGAAGATCATCAGCATGCCTTTGCGGCCGGCGTCGTCGCCGTAGGAGCGGTCGGTCTTCATCAGCTGGAACAGCTGCTCGAGCGCGGCCTCATAATCGCCAGCGACCACCAAGCGGGCTGCGTACAGGTGGCGCGCCTCGCTGTCCTTCGGGTCAGCGGCGAGCCGCGCCGAGAGCTCCGCCGCCGCTGGGGCGTCCGTGAGTAGATTCGTGAAACGCAGCTGGCCGCGGAGCGCGACGACCTCCGGGTCGTGATGCAGCTCAGGCGGCACCCGCTCAAGCATCGCTTCGGCCTCGGCCGTCTCGCCGCGGGCGGCTTTGAGGCGTGCGTCTGCGATGAAGATTCGCGTGTTCTCTGGGTCTCGCTCTCGCGCCTGTGTGATGAGGCTCGCCGCGCGATCTAGATCGCCGTCCCGCATCAGTCGCTCAGCTCGATCAAGCAGGGCGTCGGACTCGCGCGGGATATAGCGATCGAGAAAATCTCGAACCTGGGCTTCCGGCAGGGCGCCCATGAACTGATCGATGGGCCGACCGTCTTTGAATAGCTGTACCGTCGGCAGGCTGCGAATGCCGAAATGGGCGGCCAGCTCGCGCTCCGCTTCGGTGTCCACCTTGGCCAGGATAAACTTACCACGGTATTCATCGGCCAGCTTCGCCAACAGGGGCATCAGACTGCGGCAGGGGGCGCACCAGTCCGCCCAGAAGTCGACCAGGACCGGCACGCGGCTGGAGGTCTCGATGACGTCCGTGTGGAAGGTCGCGGTGGTTACCGTGACGATGAATGGTGAATCGGCCATGAGTCTTGTCGCTCCAGGCAGTCGCAAGCAGAATGATCCGGTACCTGAAATTGGCAAGGTAGATGTCTTGGCTCGGCGAATCAAGTCGATTCGGTTGAGCCGGCGGCCGGATGTGCGCGCAAGATGCCCCCGGCGGCGCAATGCAGGAGAAAGAGCATGAGCGAGACGATTCACGTCGTTTGTCCGCATTGCGATGCGGTCAATCGGCTGCCACGGGCGCGGCTCGAGGCGGGAGCGAAATGCGGCAAGTGTCACCGTCTCCTCTTCACTCGGGCCCCGCTGGCTCTGGATGCGGGGCGTTTCGCAACGCATCTGGCGCGCAGCGAGCTGCCACTGGTGGTCGACTTCTGGGCGCCATGGTGCGCGCCTTGCCGGATGATGGCGCCGGTCTTCGACGAGGCGGCCCGTCAGCTCGAGCCCAACGCGCGGCTTGTGAAGGTGAACACCGAAGAGGCCCAGGGGCTGGCGATGCAGTTCGGCATCCGCAGTATTCCGACGCTGGCGGTGTTCCAAGGCGGACGCGAGCTGGGCCGCACGGCTGGGGCGATGGATCTCGCCACTCTAATGTCTTGGGTGCGACGCTATGCCTGAGTCGCGCGCCCACGCGAGTCGTCTGTTATTGGACAAGGCTGCGCGTGGACAGCCCGCGGCCTGTTCTTTAGAATCCGCGGTCATCGAGGCCTCCCTGAGATCTCCTCTCTATTATGCGCGGCGACGCGCATACCGTGCCGGCCATCGTCTGCCCGTATTCTGGTCCGGAGACACCCTTGAGAAAACCCGCATTACTGGCCCTGGGAGACGGCTCGATCTTCCGGGGTGAGTCTATCGGCGCGTCGGGCGAAAGCGTCGGCGAGGTCGTATTTAACACGGCCATGACCGGCTACCAGGAGATCCTGACCGACCCGTCTTACCGGCGCCAGCTTGTCACTCTGACCTATCCGCATATCGGAAACACCGGAGTGAACAGCGAGGACGAGGAATCGACCTCGGTGCAGGCGGCTGGCTTGGTGATTCGGGATCTGCCGGTGTTGGCGAGCAATTGGCGCCGACAAGAGACCCTCGATGATTATCTCGCTCGTCAAGGGGTGGTGGCCATCGCCGGCATCGACACACGCCGGCTGACCCGGCTCTTGCGGGAGAAAGGGGCGCAGAACGGCTGCCTGCAGGCTGGCGATCGGCTCGACGAAAAGGCCGCTTTGGCGGCGGCCCGAGGCTTCCCTGGGCTCAAAGGCATGGATCTGGCCAAAGAGGTGAGCACGGCCGAGCGGTATACCTGGACCGAAGGCCTTTGGCGCCTCGGCCACGGGCACGGGGAGCCCCCGCACCCTGGCGAGGCGCCGCGAGCCTGGCACGTCGTGGCCTATGACTACGGCATCAAGCGCAGTATCCTGCGCATGCTGGCCGAGCGTGGTTGCCGTGTGACGGTGGTTCCGGCGCAGACACCGGCGGATGAGGTCATGGCTTTGGGGCCGGACGGCGTCTTCCTATCCAACGGTCCGGGTGACCCGGAGCCCTGCGACTACGCCATCGCAGCGATCCGCGACCTGCTTGAGGATGGGATGCCGCTGTTCGGGATCTGCCTTGGCCACCAACTGCTCGGCCTCGCCGGTGGGGCGCGCACGACCAAGATGAAGTTCGGCCACCACGGGGCCAACCACCCAGTGCAAGATCTCCGCACCGGTGCCGTTCTGATCAGCAGTCAAAACCACGGCTTTGCGGTGGACGAGGCCAGCCTGCCCGAGGGCCTGATTGCGACCCATCGCTCCTTATTCGACGGCACTCTGCAGGGCCTTCAACATCGCCACCATCCGGCCTTCGGCTTCCAAGGCCATCCGGAGGCGAGCCCCGGGCCTCACGATCTCGCGCCGCTGTTCGACCACTTCATCTCGTTGATGGAAGGGCGTCACGGGTGAGATTGGGGCGGCGCTGTGTGGCGGCGATGCGCACGCCGCGCGTTGCCGAGCCAGCAGCGGGTCCCAACAAGAGCCGCTCCTTGCGAGAGGCGTTTTGGTGCTGAGCACCGCATCTCACGATCATGGGACGAGGCGAGCCATCCCAGATGATGACATGTCGCCTCGCCCCTGATCGTGCCCTCACCCCAACCCTCTCTCAAAGGGCGAGGGAGCAAACGTGCTGCGCGAATTTCATGTTGAAGGCAAGCGATGCCCAAGCGAACCGATATTGAGAGCATCCTAATCATCGGCGCGGGGCCGATCGTGATCGGCCAGGCCTGCGAGTTCGACTATTCCGGCGCGCAGGCCTGCAAGGCGCTGCGCGAAGAGGGTTACCGGGTCATCCTGGTCAACTCCAATCCGGCGACCATTATGACCGACCCGGAAATGGCCGACGCGACCTATATCGAGCCGGTCACATGGCGTACCGTAGCCCGTATCATCGAGCGCGAGCGACCGCATGCGCTGCTCCCGACGATGGGTGGTCAGACGGCGCTCAACTGCGCACTGGACCTGGTCCGGGAGGGGGTGCTCGCGGAGTACGGCATCGAGCTGATCGGGGCCTCGCGCGAGGCGATCGACAAGGCGGAGGATCGCGATCTGTTTCGGCAGGCCATGCGACGTATCGGCCTGGATATGCCGCGCTCGGCGCTCGCGCACAGCCTCGAGGAGGCCAATCAGGTACAACCCTCGATCGGGTTTCCGTGCATCATCCGGCCTTCGTTCACGCTCGGTGGCAGCGGCGGAGGCGTCGCTTACAACCTGGAGGAGTTCGAGGAGATTTGCCGGCGCGGCCTCGACCTATCGCCGACCAGTGAGCTCCTGATCGAGGAGTCCGTCCTCGGTTGGAAGGAGTTCGAGATGGAGGTCGTGCGCGATCGGGTGGACAACTGCATCATCGTCTGCTCGATCGAGAACCTCGATCCGATGGGCGTGCATACGGGCGATTCGATCACGGTGGCGCCGGCCCAGACACTGACGGACAAGGAATACCAGATCATGCGCGACGCATCGATCGCGGTGCTGCGCGAGATCGGTGTCGACACAGGGGGCTCGAACGTCCAATTTGCGATCAATCCCGCCGACGGCCGGATGATCATCATCGAGATGAATCCGCGCGTCTCACGTTCCTCGGCGCTGGCCTCGAAGGCTACCGGCTTCCCGATTGCCAAGGTGGCCGCAAAGCTCGCCGTCGGCTACACGCTCGATGAGCTGCGCAACGAGATCACCGGCGGGGCAACGCCGGCGTCCTTCGAGCCGAGTATCGACTATGTTGTGACCAAGATCCCCCGTTTTGCCTTCGAGAAGTTCCCCCAAGCGAATATCCGCCTGACGACGCAGATGAAATCGGTCGGCGAGGTGATGGCCCTCGGCCGCACCTTCCAGGAATCGCTGCAGAAGGCCATCCGCAGTCTCGAGACTGACCGCTATGGTCTCGAGGAGATAGTGGATCTGGCCTTGCCTGAGGCCGTGGAGACCATTTGCCTCGAGGTGCGTCAGACCGGACCAGAGCGCCTTTTCTATGTCGCGGATGCGTTCCGAGCCGGTCTCGCCATCGACGACGTGCAAGCCTTGAGCGGCATCGACCCTTGGTTCTTGGCCCAGGTCCAGGATCTCGTGGCGGCTGAGGGGCAGATCCGAGCGGCGGGCGCCGCGGCGCTGACCGCGGATCGACTGCGCGGCCTCAAGCGCAAGGGCTTCTCAGACCGCCGCCTCGCGGCACTGACCGGCCTCAGCGAGCAGGATGTGCGAACGCGACGGTGGCGGCTTGGAGTGCGCCCGGTATTCAAGCGCGTCGATACCTGCGCCGCCGAGTTTGCCTCCAGCACAGCCTATCTCTATTCGACGTATGAGGACGAGTGTGAGGCCGAGCCGACCGGACGCGATAAGATTATGGTCCTCGGCGGCGGTCCGAACCGTATCGGGCAAGGCATCGAATTCGACTATTGCTGTGTTCACGCGGCCTTGGCGATGCGCGAGGACGGCTATGAGACCATCATGGTCAACTGCAATCCGGAGACCGTCTCAACCGACTATGACACCTCCGACCGGCTCTATTTCGAGCCGCTGACCTTGGAGGATGTGCTCGAGATCGTGGAGAAGGAGGCCCCGCGGGGGGTCATCGTCCAGTACGGCGGACAGACGCCGCTGAAGCTCGCGCGGGCGCTCGACGCCGCCGGCGTGCCCATCATTGGCACGACCCCGGATTCGATCGATCTGGCCGAGGATCGTGAGCGCTTCCAACAGCTGATTCATCGTTTGGGCCTTCGGCAGCCGCCGAACACCACGGCACGCAGCGAGGGTGAAGCGAAGGCCCTCGCGGCTGAGATCGGCTATCCGCTGGTCGTGCGTCCCTCCTATGTCCTCGGCGGTCGGGCGATGGAGATCGTCTACGACGAAGCCGACCTCGACCGCTACATGCGGGATGCCGTGCGCGTCTCGAACGAGTCCCCCGTGCTGCTCGATCGGTTCCTCGATGACGCCATCGAGGTCGACGTCGATGCGGTCTGCGATGGCCGGGATGTGCTGATCGGCGGGATCATGGAGCATATCGAGCAGGCCGGTGTGCATTCCGGCGATTCGGCCTGTTCACTGCCACCCTATACCCTGTCACCCGCAATCCAGGACCGGATGCGTGAGCAGATGACGAAGATGGCACGCGCCCTCGATGTGGTCGGATTGATGAATGCGCAGTTCGCGATCCAGTCCGACGAGGTCTACATCTTGGAGGTCAACCCGCGCGCCTCGCGCACGGTGCCGTTCGTCTCCAAATCGATCGGTCTGCCGCTTGCGAAGATTGCCGCCCGCTGCATGGTTGGCAAGACGCTTCAGGAACAGGGGCGGGTCGGCGAGCAACGCCCCAAGCACTATTTCGTCAAGGAGGCCGTATTCCCCTTCATCAAGTTTCCGGGCGTCGATACACTGCTCGGGCCTGAGATGAAGTCGACTGGTGAGGTGATGGGTGTCGGTGAGACCTTCGGCGAGGCCTATGCGAAGGCCCAGGAAGGCGCGGGCTCCCGGCTGCCGGCGAAGGGCAGGGCGATGCTCAGCGTGCGCGACGCCGATAAGCGTCGCCTGCTCCGCGTCGCGCAGGACCTGGTGGAGCTGGGCTTCGTCCTCTACGGGACGCACGGTACCGCCGCGGCCCTGCGGGCATCCGGGATCGACTGCCAGGGGGTCAACAAGGTCAAGGAAGGGCGCCCGCACATCGTCGACATGATCAAGAATCGTGAGATCAGCTTCATCATCAATACGACCGAGGGCGCGGTCGCGATCGCCGACTCGGCTGAGATCCGGCGGGCCGCTTTACAGCAAAAGGTGAGCTACACGACCACTATCTCCGGCGCCGAGGCGACCTGTCTGGCCTTGAAACAACTGGACACGCGCTCGGTCAATCGGTTACAAGATCTCTACTGAAGGCGGCCGCGGCGCCCGCCTGCGGCCCTCCCGAAGCGGCGGCGCGTAATCGCGCCAAGCCGCCAACACGCTGCCCGCGCTGACGCGCGGCGCGCCACCCCGATGAGGACATCGCCCATGACCAAGGTACCTCTGACCGCCAGAGGCGCTGAGAAATTGCGCGACGAGCTGGCCAGGCTGAAGAAGGTCGACCGTGCAAAGGTGATCCAGGCCATCGCCGAGGCCCGATCGCACGGTGATCTGAAGGAGAATGCGGAATACCATGCCGCCCGCGAGCAGCAGGCCTTTATCGAAGGACGCATCCAAGAGATCGAGGGCAAGCTGGCCCTGGCCCAGGTCATCGATGTCACGATGCTGAAGGCTGACGGCAAGGTCGTCTTCGGTGCCACAGTCGACGTATTGGAGCTAGAGAAGGACGCCGAGCACACGTTTCAGATCGTCGGTGAGGACGAGGCCGACCTCAGGCTCGGCATGATCTCGGTCGGCTCGCCGATTGCCCGGGCCTTGATCGGCAAGACGGAAGGGGACGTCGTGGCGGTGGACGCCCCCAGCGGCCTGCGCGAATTTGAGATCCTTGGCGTGCGCTATGTCTGATGCGATCGAGTCTGTGGCGGCTCGAGTCCCCTGTTGGGCCTGGTCTTGAGGGCTCGGCGGGACAACTAGGGGCAGGACATCGGACTCGGCCTGCGGCCTATGGACTTCTTTTATCTCCTCGTTATGTTGGCGGTGCTGCTGATTCTCTCGGCAGGGCTCGCCGTTGTTCGGTACTGGCGCGTGCGAACGCGTCTGCCGTATCAGTTCGACGGGCTGTTTCTGTCGCCCGCGGAAAGAGGTCTGCTCCTGGCGCTCGATGCGTCGCTCGGCTCGCGCTACCGAGTATTCGCCAAGATCCTAGCCGAAGATGTGATCCGCATCGAGCGGCGGGTCG
Organism: uncultured Chromatiaceae bacterium; assembly: GCA_964583605.1. Taxonomy (GTDB): domain Bacteria; phylum Pseudomonadota; class Gammaproteobacteria; order Chromatiales; family Chromatiaceae; genus CAZOWL01. Next base: position 49,400 of record CAZOWL010000002.1, read on the forward strand.
CTCGGGCGATTCAGGAACGGGCGTACGGCCGCCTGGCGGATCTTCGCTTCGATTACCTCGTCTGCGACGCCCAGAGTCTGCGCGTGCTCTGTGCGGTGGACCTGATCGGGGACGATGGGCGTCGGTTCCGAAAGCCGAAGGCGGACGCGATCCTCGCTCGTGTATGTCGCGCGGCCAGCTTGCCCTTGGTGAGCGTCGTCGCCGCCGAGCGTTACGAGCCGGCCGACCTGGCTGAGGCCGTGCTGACGGCGATTGGCCCGAGGCGCAGCCTTCACGCTGAGCCGCTCAGCGCAGCGTCGGCCGAGCCTGAAGAGGAGGATCTCCTCGCCGAGCTGGCGGCGGCTATCCGTCACAAGAATGAGCCGCTCGTGACGACACCTTCTGAGACGTTGAAGACCCGCTAACCTAGGAAAGGTGTCAAACCTAGGAAAGGTATCAGGTCTTGTCTTTTGCCCGTTTTTGGCTCAGCTTGATCCAAAGTGGCCGAGGGTCGCCATTTAGCTGACCCTGATCAAGCGGCGACAGAAGTTCCTCGCGGCCTGGCGCGATGATCCGGATCAATTGTCCGCGAGACGTGGCGTTGTGCCTTGGACGCGCCCTCGGTTCTCGCTGTGGTGTTTGCGGAGCCGATCAGGGCGTGGCGTCACATCGCCCGGGACCGCTGACCGTTCGCTGTTGCCGTTCAATGTGGCGTTTGTCCGGCGGATAGGGTGGGTGGCGCGCTCCGTTGCGTCCGTGGATAAGATGCCGTAGACCGGGCAAATCTCGGTCCAGACTCGCGCGACCATCCCGTGATCATGGCGCGATCATGGTGGACTGGAGCTCTCGCATCAGAGCCCTGCGCGCCTCCGTGCCTTGAGGCGGAGCCGGAGGCCGACTCCAGCGTTGCCAATCGCGCTCGCGCAACCTAGCTAATCCAGACTAGACTAACGCCACATCAAGCTACTTGAACGGAGGACGCGGACGCGACCGTCAACCGCGCGACTCAGGGTACGCGCTCCCTCCCTGCCTGAGCGGCGGGGTCTCGCGCACACGAACGATGCAAGCCGTCAACATGTTGCAAGCGAAATCCTCGCTGTCTCGCTTGGTGGAAGCGATCGAACAAGGGCGGGAGCGCGAGATCATCATCGCCCGTAACGGCCGGCCCGTCGCCAAGTTGGTGTCGGTGGATGCAGGGCCGGGCGGCCAGCGTCTCGGCGTCGCCAAGGGTAGATTCGAGGTGCCTGACAGTATCGACTCCCATAACGCGGACGTGGCGCGGCTGTTCCTGGGGGGAGATGGGGCTTGAATCTGTTGCTCGACACGCACGTCTCTCTGTGGGCGATCACTGATAGCCCTAGGTAGCCGGCGAACGCCGAGACGTTGATTCAGTCGTCCACGTCCATCGTCTGGGTGAGTGTCGCGAGCGTGTGGGAGATCGCCATCAAGCACGCGCTTGGCCGGGGCGACATGCCGGTATCGATCGAGTGAGGAGGCCGTCGATTACTTCCGCGAGTCCGGTTATCGCTTCCTATCCATCGAGGCCGAGCATGCGGCGGCAGTTGAAGCACTGCCCGCACATCACCAAGACCCGTTCGACCGCCTGCTCGTGGCGCAAGCCCTCGTCGAGCCGATGCGGTTGATGACTCATGATCCGTCGGTATCGCGCTACAGCGACACCATTATTCAGGTGTAGCTGGTCAGCGATTTCCTTAACGCCTTGCTCGGCGATGAGCAGCCGGCGCCGGTCACCGGCCTCGACAACCTCAGTCCCTACATCGAGCGCGAAACCCTCGACGACAAGCTCACGATCGTCGATGTCAAGGCGCGTGATGCCGAACGCCGTCTCTTCCAAGTGGAGATCCAGCTCCTCTTCTTCCCGAGCTGAGCGCCCGCATCCTCTACGCTTGGGCCGATCTCTACAGCCAACAGCTGCAAAGCGGCCAGGATCACAGCGAGCTGCGACCAACCTATACGATCTGGCTCCTCGACCCGACCTTGTTCGCGGCCCGTGCGGAGTACGCCCATCGCTTTCCCCTACGCTGATATCCTCCTCAGTCGGGACGCGATGCGTACCCTAGGTTGCTGGTTTCTCCTCGGCGATCGGACCTCGGGCGTGGCGGTGGGCCTGTGGATGGCACGCGATGCTTACCCGGCGGCTCTCAGCGTGCGCGGGTGTGATACTTTGCCGCCGGCCGTCGCTGCTTCTGCGGTGGACGCGGAGCCAACCGCGGGCCTGGATGGGGCAACTATTGCGATGCCGCGGCGTCGAATGGCCAGGTGCGATTGAGCGCGCTGTGATGGAGGTCGGTGCGGCACTGGCGCGCCGCTGTCGAACCGGTCCGCGCCTTGACCTGGCGCGCTGCGTTCGTGGACAATGCGCGGTCGACCTTGTAGACAATCAGTATATTCTTGATTCATCAATATGCCTGGTCGGTTTCGGGAGTCCGGAAAGGTTGGCCAGCGGTCCTTCGGCGTCGGCCATAGGAGCGAGCAATGAGTAAAGATGGCGTGAGCAAGACCAGGCGACGGGTCCTTGTCGCCGCAACCAGCGTGGTCGGTGCCGTCGGTGCCGGTTACGCGCTAGTGCCGTTCGTCGGCGCCATGAACCCGAGCGCGAAGGCCCGGGCCGCCGGTGCGCCGGTACGGGCGGACATCGGCAAGCTGGAACCCGGCGCGCTACTGCGCGTGGAGTGGCGCGGCAAGCCGATCTGGGTGGTGCGCCGCACCGAGGAGATGTTGGAGGCCCTGCCGACCTTGGATAGCGAGCTGGTCGATCCACAGTCGCAGACCTCGATTCAGCCGGAGTACTGCGAGAATCCCGCGCGGGCGATCAAGCCCAAATACTTCGTCGCCATCGGGATCTGTACGCATCTCGGCTGCTCGCCGACCTATCGTCCCGAGATGGCGCCCGAAGACCTCGGGGAGCGCTGGAAGGGTGGCTTCTTCTGCCCCTGTCATGGGTCCCGCTTCGATCTGGCCGGCCGGGTGTACAAGGGTGTTCCGGCCCCAACCAACCTGGTGATCCCACAGCATTCCTATCTCAATGACACCACCATCCTCATCGGTGAGGATGAAGGAGCCGCCTGATGAGCACAGAGACCACCGGGTTCCTTGGCTGGATCGATAAGCGCTTTCCGCTGACCAAGGTTTGGAACGAGCACCTCGCTGAGTATTACGCGCCGAAGAACCTGAATTTCTGGTCGTTTTTCGGATCCCTTGCCCTGCTGGTGCTGGTGATCCAGGTCCTGAGCGGCGTCTGGCTGGCGATGAATTACAAGCCCTCAGCTGAGCACGCCTTCGCCTCGGTCGAGTACATCATGCGCGATGTTGAGTGGGGCTGGCTGATCCGCTACATCCATTCGACCGGCTCCTCGGCCTTTTTCGTCGTCATCTATCTGCACATGTTCCGCGCGCTGCTCTGGGGCTCGTACCGCAAGCCGCGCGAGCTGCTTTGGATCATCGGTGTCGTGATCTACCTCGTCATGATGGCGACGGCCTTCTTCGGCTATCTGCTGCCGTGGGGTCAGATGTCGTACTGGGGCGCGCAGGTCATCGTCAGCCTGTTTGCGGCGGTACCCGGGATCGGCGAGGATCTCGCCCTCTGGATCCGCGGTGACTACGTGATCTCCGATGTCACGCTGAACCGCTTCTATGCGCTACACTTTCTCCTGCCGTTCGTCTTGGCGGCACTCGCCTTCGTGCATGTGGTGGCGCTGCATCGGGTTGGATCGAACAACCCGGACGGTATCGAAATCAAGGAGAAGAAGAATGAGAAGGGTGTGCCGCTGGACGGGATCCCGTTTCATCCCTACTACACGGTAAAGGATATCACCGGCGTCGTCGTGTTCCTGGCCTTCTTCTCGATCGTGCTCTTCTTTGCGCCGACCTTCGGCGGCCTGTTCATCGAGCCCCCAAACTTCCAACCGGCTGACCCGCTGCAGACACCTGAGCACATCGCGCCCGTTTGGTATTTCACTCCCTTTTACGCCATCTTGCGCGCCGTGCCGCCCCTCGGTGGCTCCCAGTTTCCCGGGGTGCTCGTGATGTTCGCGTCGATCCTGATCTTCTTCCTGCTCCCGTGGCTGGATCGCAGCCCGGTCAAGTCGCTCCGCTACAAAGGTATCGTATCGAAGGTGGCACTCGGGATCTTCGCCGTCTCGTTCGTCGTGCTGGCCTGGCTTGGGATGCTCTCGGCCACCCCGACGCGCACCCTGCTGGCGCAGATCTTCACAGTCCTCTATTTCGCGTTCTTTGTGCTGATGCCGATCTACACCAAGCTGGAAAAGACCAAGCCCGTGCCGGAGAGGGTAACGCCATGAGGAAGCTGGTTGCCGCATTCATCTTGACGCTCTCGCCGGCGCTGGCCCTGGCCGCGACCGGGGGTGTGCCGCTGCAGAAGGCGAATATCGATCTGGAGGACCAGGAGTCTCTGCGACGGGGGGCGCGTCACTTTGTCGACTATTGTCTGAGCTGCCACTCGCTGCAGTTTCAGCGTTACAACCGGATGGGTGAGGATCTCGGCATCTCGGAAGCCGAGCTGCGTGACAGCTTCATCTACGACGGCGGCCGCCCGGGCGACCTGATGACGATCTCGATGCGTGGCGACGATGCCGAGAATTGGTTCGGCACCGCGATCCCGGATCTGACGCTGGCCACACGCTGGCGTAGCCCAGACTGGGTCTATACCTATCTCAAGAGCTTCTACGTCGACCCGTCGCGGCCGTGGGGCGTCAATAACGCCGTGTTCGCGGACGTCGGCATGCCGCATGTATTGGGCGGACTGCAGGGCGTGCAGCACGCCGTCTATAAAGAGGATAAGCACGGCGGGGATGAGCACGGCGTCCTCACTGGCCTAGAGCTGGTCGAGCCGGGGACGATGTCGCCAGAGGAATACGATACGATGGTGCGCGATCTGACGGCCTTCCTGACCTACGTCGGCGAGCCGATCGCGTTGGAGCGCCGCGAGCTGGGCGTCAAAGTCTTGCTGTTCCTCGGTGTATTCTTCGTCTTCGCATATCTGCTCAAGAAGGAATACTGGAAGGACATCCACTGATAAGTATGGGACGAGGCGCACCGCGCTTCAAGATGCCGGGCGCCTCGGACCTGATCATTCCCTCACTCCAACCTTCTCCCGGCGGGCAAGGGAGTGGCTCGGCGTCGCAAGCTCAGTCGCAACGGCGGTCTCAGCCGTGAGCACTGCGCAGGAAGCTCGGGACAGGGCGCCGCGAAACCGCAACGCCAGCGAAAATAGCTGTTCCTTGCGCCACGGTGAATCGACGGTGCTGCGACATCCTCTACGAGAAACGAGTATACTCGCAAGCTTACGCGATCGGCCGAGGCCGCTCTGGCGCGGCTGATCGTATGCATTCGGCCCCTCGCGCGGTTAAGGAATGAGCCTGAGCGCCAGGCTCGCTTCGCCCAGAGGCACGCCCTGTGGCGCAGCGACCAGCTGCCCGCGGTGCGGTGTGCCGAGCCCAGGACTCCCCCTGTGTGGCTGCCACCAGTAGACGTATGGTGATGACGCTATTTTCTGACCCCTCCTGCCCCTATTGCCACCGAGTCCGTATCGTACTGGCAGAAAAGGGAATCACAGTCGAGATTGTGAATGTCGAGGCCAATGACCTACCGGACGAGGTCATGGATTTCAATCCCTATGGCACGGTGCCGACCCTCGTCGATCGTGATCTCAGGCTGTATGAGTCGCGCATCATCATGGAGTACCTCGATGAGCGCTTCCCGCACCCCCCGTTGCTGCCCGTCGACCCGGTCGCCCGGGCGAATGCCCGGCTCTTCATGTACCGCGTAGAGCGGGACTGGTACAGTCTGCTCGAACGCATGAGCCGGAACGGGGATGATCAGGGGGCGGTCGCTCAAGCGCGCAAAGAGTTGCGCGAGAGTCTGATTGCGACCTCTCCCGTGTTTGCGGCGCGCCCGTTCTTCATGAGTGACGAGTTTTCGTTGGTGGACTGCTGCGTTGCGCCGCTGTTGTGGCGCTTGCCGATGGTTGGCGTCGCGCTGCCATCGGCCGCCAAGGCCGTGACCGACTACGCCGCGCGCATCTTCAAATGGCCGGCGTTCCAGCAAAGCCTTACCGAGCAAGAGCGCGAGATGATGACCGACTTCCGGTGAGACGCCGACGGTAAGTGTGGTCGCGCGGACTGATCCGGATCCTATGTCTTCCTAAGAGAAGCGATGACACCGAATCGACCCTACTTGATCCGTGCGCTCTACCAATGGATTCTGGACAACAATCTGACGCCGCACCTCCTTGTCGATGCGCGACGCAAGGATGCCGAGCTGCCGATTGCCTATGTGCAGGATGGCAAGATCGTGCTGAATATCGCGCCGAGCGCGGTTCGCGGTCTCGTTATCGGCAACGACCGCATCTCATTTGGGGCCCGTTTCGGCGGAGTGGCGATGGACGTGTCCGTCCCCGTCGAGGCCGTCATCGGCATCTACGCCCGCGAGAACGGGCGCGGCATGTTGTTCCCGGAGGACGAGGAGCCGCCGCCCGATGGCTCACCGGACGACGACGGTTCGCAACCGCCGCGCGAGCGCCCCGCACTGAAGGTGGTCAAGTAGGCGATGCGCAGAGACCGAAGCCAATATCGACCAGGTCCTGGCCAATAAGCACCAGTTGGCCGGTGTGTCGGCCGACACCTTCCTCGCTGTACTCGAAGTGATAGGCTCGTCGGATCTTGATGCCGGAGCGTGTCCAATGCAGACTCAAACGTCTCAGGGCGATGGTCTGGTCGAGGAGCTGCAGACCGCGTCGCGCGCACGCCGCCGAGCAGATTCCGAGGGCGATCTCGCGCGCCCGCAGGCTGTCCAGCCAGAGCCAGCCGATCAGGAATACGAAGGAAAGAAGTAGCAAGTTCTCCATGAGGCTCCGTGTACTGTGCGAACGCGGCCTCTGCGTTCGGGGATCGCTCCCGCGACCGCGCGATTGTCCCTATATCCTGCCATGAACTGGGCCTCAATGCCGATCCGATGGAACGTTTTCTCAGCTGGCTCGACAGCCTTCCACTCTACTATTTGGTCCTGCCGGCGGCTGTCCTCGGTCTTGCCCCCTTCTACCCGGAGCCGCACCTCTGGGAGAAGCTTGTTATGCTCTCCGCCGGCGAGCTGGTCCGCCTGGTCGATATCTTCGATCTCGTCATGCACGGCGTTCCGGTCGCGTTGCTGGCGATCCGGCTGGGCCGTGACCTGAGCCGCAGGGCGCGCCGATGAGTTGGATCCTGCCTGTCGCAAAGGCCGAGTCGCAGCGGTCCGGCAGGAGCGGACAGGTGCGCCGGGGCTGGAAACCACACTCGGCTTCCCGACCCCATCTCGTGTAGTAGTCGGCGATATGACGCCGCCGATCCCGCAGAATGACTCGCTTTTTTCAACGGAGAAGGAGACGATCTGATGAGTGTTCGCATTTTGATCGCTTTACTCGCGGCGATGGCCTTAGGCCTGACGTCCTGTGGCGGCGAGCAAGAGCCCACGTCCTCTGAGCCGGAGATGTCGTCCGAGCCAGGCACGACGTCGGAGCCCGAGATGACGCCGCAGGCCGAGACATCCCCCGGGGCCGAGACGGCCGCCGAGCGCGAGCCGAGCGCGGTCGAGTCGGTGATGGAGCAGGCCAGCGAGCGGCTCGAAGAGGCCAAGGAGGCTGCAGGCGAGATGGCAGAGGGTGCGCAGGAGTTCACCGAAGAGCAGGTCGAGGCCGCTGGCGAGGCCCTGGAGGCGACTCAGGAGATGGCCGGGGACGCAACCGAGTCGATGACCAAGGCCGCAAGCGACCTGACCAGTGACGCGGAGCAGATGGCCGAGGAGGCGATGGAGACCGTCGACGAGTCCGTTGAGGGCATGGCGCCGGGCACCGAGCAAGCAAGCGAAGAGGCGACTGGAATGGCCGAGGAGTCCATGCCCGCCCTCGAGGAATCGGGCGCTGCCATGCAGGAAGAGGCTGGCAAGGCGGCCGAGTCTGCCCATGAGGCGGCGATGGGCGAGACCGCTTCAGACGAGGCGAAGGCCCTGTCTGAAGAGGCTATGTCGCGAGACTAGTCGGCCAGCTGGTCGGCCAGCTGGCGGCCCAGGCCGGCGTCGGCCCGCGCCAGGGGGCGATCTCCGCCACGGCACAGGGATGTGCCGTCCTCCCAACCGGTGCAGGGTCCGCTCGGCCGACCCTTCCCGATTGTCCGACCAATCTCGGCTTCACTCTCCCTCTGACTCCGGATGAGACCTTTTTTCGAAGCGCGGCTCTCTAATCGGGGGGCCTGCGGGGGCGCGCAGCTCGGGACCTAGCAGGATCGCAATCGGCCGAGTATCGGGGTTCGCGTCCAGCGCGATCTTCAGCGCCATCGTCAAGGGGACGGACAAGAACATCCCTACCGGACCAAGCACCCAGCCCCAGAACACCAACGAGCAGAAGACCACCAAGGTCGAGAGGCCGACGCCTCGCCCCATGAACTTCGGCTCGATAAAATTACCGATCAGGATGTTCACCACCATGTATCCGGCCGTGGCCCAAAGGGCGGAGTGCAAACCCAGTTGGACGAGGGCGAGGAGGATCGCGGGCACAGCGGCAACGAAGGATCCGATGGTCGGCACGAAATTGAACAGAAAGGCCACCAGCCCCCAGAGGACGGCGAAATCGATCCCGAGCAGCGAGAGCCAGCCCCAGATAAGCAGGCCGGTGACCAGGCTCGTCGTGGTCTTGATCAGCATGTAGCGGTTGACGTTGGTCAGCACGTGATCGAGCCGCGTGAGCGTCACCTCGGGCGTCTTCAACGCCGCCTGCAGCTTCGCGGGGAGTCCGGTTGCCTCCAAGAGGATGAAGATGACCGTCAAGAGGATCAGCAGCGCGTTGGTCAGCGCCCCGCCGATCCCGCTAATCAGATCCCCGGCAATGCCCATGGCATTCGCCGGGTTGACGTAGGTGGTGAGAGCCTCGCGGGGGACGTGAAAGCCGGCCGTGTCCAGCCATTGCACGAGCTCTAGCGTGAGCCCTTTCAGGCGTGCTTGGTAACCGGGAAGGCTACTCATGAAACGGTCGAGTGAGCCCGAGAGCAGTGACGTGATGAGACCGCCTACGCCGATGAGACCCGCGATCACGACGAGCAGTGCGACCGAGGCCGGGAGATGACGGTGTTTGAGCCAGCTGAGCAGGGGAGAGGTGATAATCGCTATAAAGACGGCTAAGAGGAAGGGGGTCAACAGGGGAGCCGCCGCCCGCATCCCGGCGATCACGATGACGAGGGCCCCGGCGACAACGAGAAACCGTGCAGCAGGCGAGAATTCCATGGGTCGACGATCCATAGGCCGGCGCACGCAACCAACCCTAGTCCAAAAGAAGCTTTCTTACTTGAACGGCGGCAAGCCGGAGTACAGCCACCAGGTTCCAGACCCCGCGTCGTAACGCCAGATCTGACGATCGACTAGGCTGCGTACGCGCTGCTCATCCTCGTACAGATAATCGATCTTTACGACCTGATTGGCGACCTCGTCGCTCCCCAGAACTGCTGGCTGGACGACCTCATAGCTGAGGATGCGAAGGTTCGTCGTCCAATCGGGACGCGGGACCTGCGCATGGGCATCAGCGTGCAGATAGCCACTCGCGGTCTCGAAGTAGCCCCAGCGCATGGCCGATCCATAGGCGTTCACTGCGGCCTCAAGGGACATGCTCTTCTTGTCGCGCTCGATCTGAGCGCAGCCGGAGAACAGAAACATCATCGCCGAGAGCGAGACCGCCGTGATTCGGAGATAGTGCAAAGGGATCAACTGCCGTCTCTTGGTATCGGTTCAGAACCAACCGGGGCACTCGTAGGTCGGGTCAGCGCGGCGTAACCCGACAATAGTGGACGAGTTGCACCAGTCGTTCGTGGATCATTCCTATGGTAATGATACGCGATGGCCCTAGCCGGGACCAAGGTACTACGGTCGTGTCGCGGAAGCGGTATCATGCGCCCTTTTTTGGAGTGTCTCGGGATGCCGGAGTCTTTGCCCCCCGCACCGGAGGACCGCGAGCCGAGGATCGACCTGAGCCTCGGAGAGGCCGAGCTGACCCTACTCGGCACCGCGCACGTCTCGCGAGCCAGTGCCAATATGGTTCGTTTGCTGATCGAGGAGGGCCGTTACGATGCTGTTGCGGTCGAGCTCTGCCGCAGCCGCTACAACGCGATGCTGGACCCGGGCTCTCTTTCGCGCATGGATCTGTTCTCGGTGATCCGTGAGCGGCGCGTCTATATGGTCGTCGCGAGCCTAGCCCTATCGGCTTACCAACAGCGCTTGGCCGATCAGTTCGGCATCGAGCCTGGTGCGGAGCAGCGCATGGCCGTGCGTCTGGCCCGCGAGCAAGGGTTGCCGTTGGTACTCATCGATCGCGAGATTGGTGTGACACTGCGCCGGCTGACAGGGAGTCTGAGCTGGTGGCGACGCTATACCCTTTTCGTCGGCCTGCTGCTCGCGATGCTCTCGCGCGATGAGATCACCGAGGAGGAGATCGAGCGGCTCAAGGAAGGCGACGTGCTCGAGACGACCTTCGCCGAGCTGGCCGAGGATCGCCGTGATCTCTTCGTGCCGCTCATCGAAGAGCGCGACCGTTATATGGCCGCGAAGCTGCGTGCAGAGATTGCCGAGAAGGATTGTCGCCGCGTGTTGGTGGTGGTCGGGGCCGGACACCTGGACGGCGTCGCCCGCGCGCTGCGCGACAACCGGGGCGACCCGGCCAACGAAATCGAGCAGCTCGAGGAGGTGCCGTTCCCAAGCCCATGGCCGAAGCTCCTCCCATGGCTCGTCGTGGTCGCGATCCTCGGCGGGTTCGCTTACGGGTTCGCCCGCAACCCGGCGCTCGGATGGGAGCTTGTCCTCGATTGGGTCCTCATCAACGGCACGCTCGCCGCCGCGGGCGTGGCGTTGGCCGGTGGCCATCCGCTGACCGCATTGGCCGCCTTCGTAGCGGCCCCACTGACCTCGCTGAATCCAACCATCGGCGTCGGCGTGGCCACGGCTGCCGCAGAGCTCTCGCTGCGCCGTCCCAGCGTCGGCGACTTCAGCCGCCTGCGGGCCGATGTGAGCCACTACACCGGCTGGTGGCGGAACCGCGTCTCGCGTGTACTGCTCGTGTTTATGCTGAGTACGCTGGGATCGGTGATCGGCACCTATGTGGCGGGCTTCCGCATCTTCGAGAAGCTGCTGTAAGTGGAGCCAGGAGACGAGGCCCTGGATCTCGAGCCAGGCACACGTCGGTTTTCGTGTTTTCGCCCTGGGGTTCGTCTGCCACAAGTCATTACGGGGTCGGTCGCTTGACTCGTCGGCGACCACGGAATGGGTCGGAGTGTCGGCCCCTGGGCCGACCGGTCTCGAGCCCGCAATTTGTGATGAGTGCGAGAGCTCTTGATTGACCTCCTCGGATCGCTCGTGTCGCCCTAGGGTGGGGCGCTCCGGCCCGCGACGGTGGCGGCGATGATTGTCACCGCCTCCTCCAGGTGCCGAAAGGCGTGGTCGCCACCTGGGTAGATCAGCACTCGCCCGCAGGCTTGGTACAGTTTGGCCGCGATTTGGTAATCGATGACCTCGTCGCCGGCGTCAAGGAATAGTGTCGTCGCGGTCGCGTTGTCCGCGCACGGCGCCGGAAGCCCGTAGCGACGCGTGGGTCTGCGCCGTCTCTGAGGAAACGACGTATTCCTGGCCATTCGCCGTCGTCATCGACTGGCCCAAAAAGCGGGCGAGGAGATTCCACGGCTCGAGTGCCGGGTTGATCAGAAACAGATGATGGAAACGAAAGCGACGTGCCAGGTATTGGCCATAGAATCCGCCCATAGAGCTGCCGACGACGACCGGTCCCTCAGCAGCGTTTGGGCCTATCCCGAGCTCGCGCAGCACCCCGGTCAGCACGGCCACCGCGTCATCGGGCCCGGTGCGCAGGGTAATTCGGTGCCACGACCGGCGTGGGCGCAAGGCGCTCGCGGAGCACAGCCGCCTTCTGCGACCGATGGGAGCTGTTCAAGCCATGGAGATAGATGATCATGCCGTTGGCGCCCGTTCGATGCGCGGTACAGAGGTCGTACGGCGTTAGCTCTACCGTGACCTTGTCGCCTGTGAGGATGGCGTTCGCGAGACTGAAGAAACGGCCCCTTAATGGACCGATTTGCTCGGTTATCGTAAGATTACCAAACCTTGCATCGCAGGAGTGACTGACTCGTGAGACTGACCACGAAGGGCCGCTACGCCGTGACGGCCATGTTGGACCTGGCTCTGCATAAGGGCCAAGGGCCGACATCCCTATCAGACATCGCACAACGCCAGGGCATCTCCCTCTCCTACCTGGAGCAACTCTTCTCGAAGCTGCGTAAGCACTCGTTGGTATCCAGCGTGCGTGGTCCGGGTGGCGGATACAATCTCTCCCGTGATGGGACGGAGATCTCGGTCGCCGAGGTCATCGCAGCAGTCGACGAGAATGTGGATACGACGCGCTGCAGCGGCGGTCAGGATTGCCTCGGGAATGGCCCTTGTCTGACCCATGACCTTTGGGAGGACTTGAGCCTCTGCATCTACGAATACCTCAACGGCATCAGCTTACAGGATCTGGTCAGCCGCAAGGTTCTGCATGAGGCCAACCGTCCGCCGCGCTCCCCGATCGAGGTCCAGCTAGAGAGTCCCCGAGGCCAACCGATCTCGGCGGAGGCTTGATCCCCGGGCGATGAGGTAGGGCCCCGAAGGCCTGTTTGCTGCCTCGGAACCGCCGCGCTTTCCCCCTCGCCGTTAGAGGATGCTTGGGCTCATCAGGCCGCGTGGCTGAGGGTCGTTGGGGCGATGCTTCGTGCTATATTAGCAAGCGCTTGCGCTCCAGCTGTCAGTGCGGCAGCGATTAAGCGCCCCGCCAGCGCGGTTATGAGCTCCAGCGCGGTTATGAACTAGAGAGAAGGGGAGCACATATGTCCAAGAAGCATCCGATCGTTGCCGTGACGGGCTCATCCGGCGCGGGCACGACGACCGTGAAGCGCGCCTTTGAGCACATCTTCTATCGAGACGGGATCAACGCCGCGGTCATCGAAGGCGACAGCTTCCATCGCTATGATCGGGCCGATATGAAGGCCCAAATGGCCAAGGCCCATGATGAAAACCGCAGCCTCAGCCACTTCGGCGCTGAGGCCAACCGCTTCGACTTGCTCGAGGCCCTGTTTCAGAACTATGGCGAGAGCGGTAGCGGTCAGAAACGCTATTACATCCATAGCGCTGAAGAGGCGGCGATGCACAATGCCCGCCTCGGCACGGATCTCAAGCCAGGGCAGTTCACCCCATGGGAGGACATCCCTTCCGGCACGGATCTCCTGTTCTACGAGGGCCTCCACGGGCTGGTCGTCACCGAGGAGCACAACGTGGCCCGACAGGTCGATCTCGGTGTCGCCGTCGTGCCCATTGTCAACCTGGAGTGGATTCAGAAGATCCATCGCGACAATGCGGAGCGCGGCTATTCCGCCGAGGCCATCGTTGACACCATCATGCGGCGCATGCCGGACTACATCAATTACATCGTCCCCCAGTTCTCGCTCACCGACATCAACTTCCAGCGGGTCTCGACGGTTGATACCTCGAATCCCTTCATTGCCCGCGACATCCCGACGCCGGACGAGAGCTTCGTCATCATCCGCTTCAAAGAGCCGGAGCAGCTTCGGATCGACTTCCCCTACCTGCTCGCGATGATCCACGACTCCTTCATGACCCGCCGCAATACGATCGTCGTCCCAGGCGGAAAGATGGGCTTCGCGATGGAGATCATCCTGCAGCCCATCATCGAGCGGATGATGGACGCCCGCAAGGTCTGACGAGGAGGCCAGCACGCCGGGAGGAACTGTGCGATGAGGCGAAATGCCCCGGAGGATGACGCCTCGACGCGCCCCTGATCGCTCCCTCGCCCGAACCCGACCCAACCCAACCCTTTTTCAGAGGGCGGAGGGCAGAGGGCGAGTGGGCACGTTTGCTTGACGAATCTCACAGGAGCCGTGGCGGCGCGGCCTGGGCGCTAACCGAGGTTACAGCGTTTCGGGCCCGATCCCCGCCAGCCGGCCGCCGCGACGGCCGGCCTATCGTCCCATCAATTTGGGCGTTCGATCGCGGTCTCGGTACGCAGGTCCGCTGGCAGCGGATGGACGCCCAGTAGCAGCACCTTGCGACTATCGGCCCGCATTACCGTAAAGCGGAAGCCGCCGAGGACCACGGTCTCGCCCTTCTTGGGCAGATGCCCCAAGGCATTGACGACAAGTCCGCCGATCGTGTCGAACTCCTCATCGGAGAAGTCGCAGCCAAAATACTCGTTGAAGTCCTCGATCGAGGTGCGGGCCTTGGCCGTGTACTCGTTGCGGCTGCGCTTGAAGATGCTGGCCCCCTCATCGAAGTCATGCTCGTCCTCGATCTCGCCGACGATTTGCTCCAACACATCTTCAATCGTGACCAAGCCGGCAGCGCTGCCGTACTCGTCGACGACGATGGCCATGTGGTTACGGCTGGCACGGAATTCCTTGAGCAGCACATTCAGGCGCTTGCTCTCGGGGACGAAGAAGGCCGAGCGCAAAAGGTCTCGCAGATTGAAGGCACGGCGGCCATTGGTGGAGCAGTAGGCGAGGAGATCCTTCGCGATCATGATGCCGATCACCTCGCCTTTGTCTTCGCCTGTGACCGGGAACCGCGAGTGAGCCGACTCGGTAGCGATCTCCAGGATTCGCTCGAGGGGGTCATCTCGCCGGATGGCCACCATCTCGGCCCGCGGGATCATGATATCGCGCACGCGCTGGTCGGCGACCTGCAATACGCCCTCGATCATGCTGAGGGCATCGGTGTCGATCAGGGCCCGTTCCTTGGCCTCCTTCAGCAGCTCGATGAGCTGCTCGCGGTCTTGCGGTTCGCCCCCGAAGATCTGGCCGATTCGCTCGAGCCAGTTCCGTGAACGCGAACCGCCGCTAGATCGGTCGCTCGTCATCACGTGACCTTGGTTCCTCATAAGGGTTGTCAAATCCTAACCTGCGCAAGATGACGGTTTCCAGGTCCCGCATGGTCTCCGCCTCGACCTCTTCCTGGTGGTCATGGCCAAGGAGATGCAGGACACCGTGGATCACCAGGTGGGCCCAATGGGCGTCGAGGGCTTTGCGTTGCGCGGCGGCCTCGTCGGCGACCAATGGGGCGCAGATCACCAGGTCGCCGAGCAGATAACAGGCTTCGCCGAGCCCCGGCGGCGGCTCGAACGGGAACGAGAGGACGTTCGTCGGTCTGGCTTGGCCGCGGTAGCGCTCGTTGAGTGCGGTGGCCTCGATCGCATCGACGAGCCGGATCGTCACCTCCGCGGGCCCAGTGCGGCCGTTCAAGGCCGCCGCGACCCAACGGGTGAGGTCCACGCGGGATGGTCCCTGGGGGCTCGGGCAGGCGTGCTGCACATCCACGACGAGCCCGGCCAAAGACTGGCTCGTCTCGTCGTCAGCGATCTGACTGACAACGAAATCCGCGCAGCACGTTCGCTCCCTCGCCCTCTGGGAGAGGGTTGGGGTGAGGGAACGATCAGGGGCGAGGCGACCTTTCATCATCCGGGGTGGCTCGGCTCGTCCCATGATCGTTGGCGGCATTGACCTGCTGTCGATCGAAGGCGTCGTAGGCGTGGACGATGCGCTGCACGAGGGCATGGCGCACCACATCGCGTGCGTTGAAGAAGGTGAAGCTGATTCCTGGCACGTCGCGTAGGACCTCGATGGCCTGACGGAGACCCGATGGCTGACCGCGGGGAAGGTCGATCTGGGTGACGTCGCCGGTAATGACGGCGGTCGACCCGAAGCCGATGCGGGTCAGGAACATCTTCATCTGCTCCGGAGTGGTGTTTTGGGCCTCATCGAGAATGATGAACGCGTCGTTGAGGGTCCGGCCGCGCATGTAGGCCAGCGGCGCGACCTCGATGACATTGCGCTCGATTAGCTTGTTGACCTTCTCGAAGCCGAGCATCTCGAACAGGGCGTCGTAGAGCGGCCGCAGATACGGGTCGATCTTCTGGGCCAGATCGCCGGGCAGAAAGCCGAGCCGCTCGCCGGCCTCGACCGCCGGGCGCACCAGTACGAGCCGCCGCACGCGGTCTGTCTCCAGCGCGTCGATAGCGCTAGCGACGGCGAGATAGGTCTTGCCGGTACCGGCCGGACCCACACCGAAATTGATATCGTGCCGTTGGATGGCGAGCAGGTATTCCTGCTGATTCGGCCCGCGGGCCCGAACCAGGCCGCGCTTGGTCTTGATCAGGACATCCGGTACGCGGTCGAGCCGCTCCGCGAGCCGCGCCTCAAGCGTCGAGTCCTGCAGGTGCAGGTGGATGGTCTCAGGGCTCAGGACCTCGGTGGCGGTCACGGCATAGAGGTCGCGCAGGACCTGCTCGCCGACGGCGACCCCATCCGCGTCACCGATCAGGCGAAAGTTGGCACCGCGGTTATTGATCTCGATGCCGAGCCGACGCTCGATCTGACGGAGATGTTGATCGAGCTGACCACAGAGATTGGCCAGGCGGACGTTGTCCGTCGGGGTCAGGTCCAAATCGCGGGTCTGCGGGCTGGTCGCCAAAGCGGCGGTAGGTGTCGGCATCAGGCAGCAAACGCCGCGGCAAGCTCGCCACGCAGGGAGTTGGGAAGCGCCTCGGTGATCGTCACGTCAACGAATTGGCCGATTAGGTGATCTGGGCCCGGGAAGTTGGCCACGCGATTGTTCTCGGTGCGACCAGCGAGCTGGAAGGCGCCCTTGCGCGCCGGTCCTTCGACAAGGACGCGCTGAGTCGTCCCGATCATGCTCCGGCTGATGCGATGGGCCTGCTCGGTGATCCGCTGCTGCAGCATCGCGAGCCGTTCCTGCTTGATCTTGAGCGGGACGTTGTCGGGATAATCGGCTGCTGGGGTGCCGGGTCGGCGGCTGTAGACGAAGCTGAAGCTCTGGTCGAAGCCGATCTCCGCGACGAGGGCGAGCGTCGCGGCGAAATCGGTCTCCGTCTCGCCCGGAAAGCCGACGATGAAGTCGGAGGAGAGACTGATACCGGGCCTTGCTGCCCGGAGCTGGCGAATCTTGGATTTGTATTCCAGGACCGTATGCCCGCGCTTCATGAGCGCAAGGATGCGGTCCGAGCCGCTTTGGATCGGCAAATGCAGAAAACTCACCAGCTCAGGGACGTCGCTGAATGTGGCGATCAGGGCCGGGGAGAGCGCGACCGGATGGCTGGTGGTGAAGCGGATGCGCTCGATGCCGTCGACGGCGGCGACATAGCGGATCAGTAGAGCCAAGTCGGCGTCGGCCCCGTCATCCATCAGCCCTCGGTAGGCGTTGACATTTTGTCCTAGGAGATGGATCTCCCGTACGCCCTGCTCGGCCAAGGCCGCGACCTCGGCGATGACGTCATCGAACGGGCGACTGATCTCCTCGCCTCGTGTATAGGGGACGACGCAGAAGTTGCAGTACTTCGAGCAGCCCTCCATCACCGAGACGAAGGCCGTCGGCCCCTCGGCCCGCGGCTCGGGCAGACAGTCGAACTTCTCGATCTCAGGGAAGGAGACGTCGACCTGCGGGGCGCGGCCAACGTCAAGGGCATCGAGCATCGCGGGCAGTCGGTGGAGCGTCTGAGGACCGAAGACCAGGTCGACGAAGGGCGCCCGCTCGCGGATGGCCTCACCCTCTTGACTGGCCACGCAACCGCCGACACCGATGACCAGATCCGGTCGCCTGGCCTTCCAAGGACGCCAGCGGCCCAGCTGAGAGAAGACCTTCTCCTGCGCCTTCTCGCGGATCGAGCAGGTGTTGAGCAAGAGTACATCGGCCTCTTCGGGCCGCTCGACACGTTCCAGACCGTGTGTGGCGCTGAGCACGTCCGCCATGCGGGCGGAGTCGTACTCGTTCATCTGGCAGCCGTAGGTCTGGATGAAAAGCTTCTTGCGCATTCAACCAGTAGTTGTGGGAGGGATTGCGATCTTCAAGCACTCGGCGGCTCAGTGTCAAGGCCGGCGTTTGCGATCTGAGACGTTCCGAGGGCGCGCAGGCAATGGACGCTGAAATAATCCTTGCGGTCCGTCCATACCTGCTCCGTCGCGAAGCCGGCCTCCTCAGCCAGGCGCTTAAAGTCGGAGACACTGTACTTGTAGGAATTCTCGGTGTGAATCGTCTCACCGCAGCGAAAGGGGACGAGCGTCCCGGCAACCTCGACCTCCTGATCGGCCAGGCTGACGAGGTGCATCTCAACCCGGCTCGCCGCCTCGTTGAAGAAGGCGCGGTGGGCGAAGGCACCGAGATCGAAGCGGCCGCCAAGCTCGCGATTGATGCGCCTCAGGATGTTGAGATTGAATGCCGCGGTGATGCCCTGCGCGTCGTTGTAGGCGGCATCAAGGGTCGCCTGATCCTTGCGCAGATCGACGCCGATCAACAGGCGACCTTCTGGGCCCAGGAGCCCGGCGACGCGCTCCAGCAGACCGCGCGCCTCCACCGGCTCGAAGTTGCCGATGCTCGAGCCTGGAAAGAAGGCGGTGAGCCGATGCCAATCCGGCTCCAAGGGCAGCTCGAACGGGGCCGAGTAGTCGGCGCAGGCGGCGCGGATCACGAGCCCGGGGAATTGGGCGGCGAGCGCCTCGGCCGCGGCGCGCAGATGCTCACGCGAGATGTCGACAGGCATGTAGACCCTGGGTCTCAATGCCGTCAAAAGGATCTGGATCTTGAGGCTGCTGCCACTGCCGAGCTCGATCAGTATGGCGTCGCGGCCAAGGCGTGTAGCCATTTCCGCGCCGTGCTCGCGCAACAGGGCGATCTCCGTGCGCGTCGGATAGTATTCGGGCAGCTCGGTGATGGCGTCGAACAGTCGGGAGCCGTCGCGATCGTAGAAGAGCTTCGGCGGCAGCCGCTTTTCCGATCCGCTCAGCCCCGCCAGCACCTCGCTGCGGAGGTCGGCAGGTTGCGGATGGTAATCATAGAAGGCGACTCTCCCGGGTTTCCGCGCGGCCTGCACTGAACCGCTCAGGGCGGCGTCGAAGGGAGTCATTCGCCGGGTCGCTGCGCGATAGGTCATCGGATCGACTCCGCGAGCCGTAAGCCCTGGAACTGCCAGCGCTCGTGCGGATAGAAGAAATTGCGATAGCTGGCGCGAACGTGCCCCTGGGAGCTGGCGCAGGAGCCGCCGCGTAGGACCATCTGGTTGCACATGAATTTGCCGTTGTACTCACCGAGTGCCCCAGCCGGGGCCTGGTAGCCGGGGTAGGGGAGGTAGGCCGAGCCAGTCCATTCCCAGACATCCCCAAAGAGCTGTCGCGGCCCTGGCTCTGAGGAAGGCTCAGGGGCGACTGGTCGCGGGTGCAGCCAGGCCGTCTCGACAAAGTTCCCCGTTACAGGCCGCCCTTCTGCGACCAGCTCCCATTCGGCCTCGGTCGGCAGGCGCTTGCCGGCCCAGCTGGCGAAGGCCTCGGCCTCGTAGAAGCTCAGGTGGCAGACCGGCTCGGCGCGGTTCAACGGGCGCATGCCGGCCAGCGTGAACACCCGCCACTCCCCCTCCTGCTGCTCCCAATAGAGCGGGTGCCGCCAGCCGCGACCTTGCACGGCTGCCCAGCCGTCCGAAAGCCAGTGGGCGGGGTTCTCATAACCGCCGTCGCTGATGAACTCGAGGTACTCGCCGTTCGTGACTGGCCGGTCGGCGAGCGCGAAGGGCTCCAGGAAGACGCGGTGGCGTGGTCGCTCGTTGTCGTAGGCGAAGCCATCGGGCCCGGCGCCGATCTCAGCCAGGCCACCGGCATAACGGATCCAGCGGAGTGGCTCAGCGTCGCCCGCGGGGGCCTGCGGCAGGTCTTCGCGATAGGCCGGACGCAGGGGGTTGTGAGCGAAGTTTCGCTTGATGTCCGTCACCAACAGCTCTTGATGCTGCTGCTCGTGGTTGAGACCGACCTGCAGTCGCTCGGCGATGACCGGCCAATCGCGCTCGGAGCAGCCGTCGACCAACCGGGCCACGGCCGCGTCGACATGCCCCCGGTACTGGTAGACCTCATCGACCGTCGGTCGCGATAGCAGGCCGCGCTCGGGACGCGGCCAGAAGCCGGTGCCGGTCTGCTCGTAATAGCTGTTGAAGAGATACTCGAAGCGAGGATGAAAGACCCGATAGCTGGACAGGTAGGGCCTCAGCAGGAAGGTCTCGAAAAACCAGGAGGCATGGGCCAAATGCCATTTCGGCGGGCTCGCCTCGACCACCGTCTGCAGACCATAGTCCTCATTGGCCAGTGGCTCGCAGAGCTGCTCACTGAGTGAGCGGACGCGGCGAAAACAGGCTCGAAGGTCCTCTCGTCGCGCCTCACTGGTTGCTGATACCGGCATCGCTCCCTCCCCGTCAGTTGGTGAATCGAGTCGCTGCAGACGCGACGACCCGCAGGCCGGACGCGACCTGGCCGCGGTCTGCTGCCTTTGCATCAGGCGATAGCTGAGCTTGTCGCCTCCCCGTGTCCGACTGCAGCCGCACAAAATGACCTGAGTGAGTTAGCTGTCTTGGTCGAGCTCTGCCCGAGGCGCAGAGCCTAAGACATCGACAGGACGCGAGCTTGACTGACCGCGACTGCCGGCGCTCGGCAACCAGTTGATTCTGATTGTGTATTCTGGTCCGGCCCGAGACAGCCATACTTCTCGTAGACGGGAGCGCGCGAAACAGTCGTCGCCTGTTGCCGTGAACAGTGCGGCCGACTTCTGACATTTCCAGCAGACGCGCGTCGGAGATGTACTCAAATACTACCGACTCGTTTTCGGCAACTACCCGTCAGACTATTCCGGCTACCCCAAGCCCAATACCCTTGCTATCCCGCGAAGTTCTTTTGGGGAGCTGAAGACCGGGTCGTCGGTGTCGCCTTCCTGGACGGGATGGAGGACCTCAGGCTTCTGGCCGGTCGATCACAGTCCGGTCCAGGTCGCCGTGTGACGACCGCGACGGTCCGCACAGCAGAGCCTGCGGCGGCGGTTTCGGGTAGGATCCGCTATGCGGAGCATCCCCGTTGGCCGGACTGATGATCAAGGCCGGCTTCTGAACCCTCATCGACGAGCATCCCATGTACTGTCTCAACCCCCTCACCCCGCCGACGTTGACCACACAGCCGAGCTCGAGCGCTTTGCCCGTCGCCGTAGGCTCCTTTCTCGCCGGGCGGAAGCACGGATTCTCGAATCGACGGCCGCAGCTTCATGGTCCGCGAGCGCAGCCCGTACAAGGACGATATCGATCCTGTTGTCTATCCCCACTCGTCGATCTGCGGCGGGGCCTCGCTAGGGTTTTCGCGTTTGCGCGTCGGGGCGTAACGAGAGGTGCGGCGATGGAAAGGGCGGCGACGCGTTTGATGTTGGCAGGAATTGCGCTTCTATCGCTGGACGCGATGGCCTGGCATCCGGCACCGCCAAAAAGGATTGTCGGGTAGAGCTTGAGCTGTCTGCCAAGCGCTCACGCGCGCCGCTCGGCTCCTCACGAGGACTGGACGGACCGGCGGGCAAGCGCCAGCTGATAGGCGACGTGGTGACCGATCAGGTACGCGGTCATCTGTGTGCTGATGCGCGGCAGCGGCACGGCGCTGAGGTCCGCGACATAGAGGTTCTCGGAGCCATGGACGCGGCCGGTGGCCCCGGGATCGTTCAGCCCCGTGTCGGCGGCCTGACCCATCAGGCAGCCGCCCGATAGGTGCTGCTCAGACAACAGGAATTTGCGGCTGTACCGCTCCACGTAGCGCGTGACGTCGGCTGCCTCGTAGGGCAGACCGGACAGGAGGCGGAGCAGCCTGCGGATGAGCGCGGGCGGCTTGCGGCCGAGCTGGTCGAGCATCGGCAGGTGGGCCTCGATCACGTGCCGCGCGACCTCGGCGTCACGCGTGGCGCCCTTGCCGCTGAAGAGCTCGAGATCAATGTGGCCATCCTCGGCGTAGCGACCCGCGCCAGCAGGGTTGAACTTGACGATCGCGGTGATCAGGTCCAGGTCGCGATGCGTGAAGGGCTTGCCCCGCCGCCAATTACTCAGGCCCCAGCCGACGTTGATCGCCGTGGTGACAATGGATAGCACCACACGAATGCCGGTCTTCGTAACGGTGAACGCCCAGGGATTGCGGATCACGAAGCGCTTCGCCCAGTTCGGCAGCAAAAAGGCCTGGTATAGGTGGGCGAGGATGAACCACATTTTGTGGAAGTCGCCGGCAAAGAAATCAAAGCAGCACACCGTCGCGGCCGTGCCGTCCGGATTGGCAGCCGTGGTCGCGAATACCGGAACGTACACGTCCTCATCGCTCACGGTCAGCGCACGATCGACCAGGTAAATCCCAAGGGGCAGCACGATGTGGTCGCTGGTGTCTGCGCCGATGGCAATGTTAGAAAGGGCGTCGCGCAGCGGCCGCAACAGCTGCGGCGTTACTCCACCGGCGCACAGCATGACGCGACCGCCGCGAGCGACGCCGAAGCACAGGGCCTCTCCGGTGTCACAGTCGCGCGCGTGCACGAGCTCGCAGCGTTCATCGACGAGCTCGAGTCGCTCCGCTCGCACGCGCGTGCGCAATGTGAGGCGGGGATCGCCCCAATCGACCAGTGACACGCCGCTATGGGTGCGTTGCCCGAAGCGGTTGAACTGCGTTGGGAAGGGGTACAGTCGCTTCGCTTCGGCGTCTTCGAGATCGGGGATGTGACCGGTGGCGCAAGAGCTGGGCGCAAAGCCCGCGGCCTCGGCCACATGCATGACGTGCTGAAGGATGGGGGAGGGCGCGGCCAGCGGGTCAGGACGATCGAAGGCGTCAGCCAGCTCCTTCTTGCGCGCATCCCAGTACGCCTCGTCGTGCCCCAGATGCTCGGCGAGCCAAGCCGATGACTCGAAGATCATCGTGTAGTTGACTGAGCCACCGCCCCCCTGCGTGCTGGCACGCCCCGAGATGATCGGACGGTTGTCGCCTGTTCGCGCGTCGTGCAACTTGAAAACGCTGCCCTCGGCGTATGACCTGGTCCAGTTGTATTGGTGCGTGATGTCGCTGGTGCGAAAGAACGTCGCTCCCTCTTCGAGCACCAGGATCCGTTCATCGGGCGTGGCGGCTTCGCTGAGGTAGTGTCGCAAGAAGGCGCACGCACCGTTCCCCGAGCCCACAACGATCAGGTCGTACGGCATCGCTTCTCGGGCGGCTTTGGAAAAAGCACGGGCGTGCGCGCTTTGTAGGCCTGATAAGCGGGGTCGTTTCCCCAGCGCTCGTCGGCGCGCGACTCCAGGATTGGGATGCCACTGACCCGCGTCAGGAGCAGGTAGACGAAGAGTGGCGAGATCAGCGTGATGTACTGCCACCCGGACAGCGCCGGCAGCGCGATCAGCGCGATGCCGGCCCAGAGGACAATCTCGCCGAAATAGTTCGGGTGCCGGGACCAGGCCCAGAGTCCGGAGTCGATGAAGCGGCCCTTGTTCGCTGGGTCGTTGCGGAAGCCGCGCTTCTGCGCATCGGCAATTGCCTCGATGGCGAAGCCGAATACCCAGACGGTCGCGCCAGCCCAACCGATCAGACCAAGCGGCGGTGCAGTCGCGCTTGTCATGGCCGCCAGCGCGGCCGCCAACGTCAGAAAGACCCAAAGGCCCTGCAGCGTCCACGCCATCAGGAAACGTGCAAACGATGGCTTGATGTCGTCGAAGCGGGTGTCGGCACCGGCCTTCTGAACACGCCGGAACAGATAGCTGCCGAGCCGGACCGCCCAGATGGAGATAAGGACAACCAGCAGGAGGGACCTCGCATCGAACCGCCCCGCCAACAACAGCGTACCAATCGCCAGCGCCAGATAGGTCAGGCTGCCGGTCAGGTCGTACCAGTGCTCGGTCTGGGCGCGATAGGAGGGTATGAAGACGACCCATTGGATCGCAAAGGCCACCGAGGCTGCCAGCGCGAAGAGCGGAATGGCCCCCAGAGTGACGCCCCCTTGGCTGCCTGCCCAGGCGACAGCGACGGCGACCAGCAGGGCCGCGAGTATGGCAACGAGCGCTTCGACGTTTGGATCCTTCACGTTTCAACAACCCTAAATGTGGCTAGAGGGGATTCGATCATCGAGAACCAGATACCGACCCGCAATCTGCCTCTTGTCTAGGGTCTGGCTGTGAGCGAGTGAAGATACACAGCAATCGCAGTTTGGAATACGCCTATGGCAAAGTAAAGAATTGACAGGAATACAATCTTCTGCAGCATCAACGACTCTACAAGTATCCAGGCGATCAATGCCAGACCAAAGACCGCAGATAGGTATGGGGACAGCCTGTGCTTGCGCAAGCTGTAGATGCCCGCCACTGTCTGCCCAATGCCGTTAACCGTCAAGAGCAAGATTCCCGGGATCAGCAAGGAATCAAATGCAATCCTCTCCACGACTCCTTCCACACCCATCAGCGACCCATCCGGACTGATGATCATGACTAGTCCACCAGGATATGCGCCCAGGGCCACAAACAGGTGGATCACTCCTTGGATCGTAAACCACCGAGAGCTCATCGGCCTCGCGCCTCCCATCCTATAGGGTGCCGCCGCGCATGGGGTGCGGCCTTCTGGAAATGGGCTTTATTCGCGAAGGAGGCGCCTTGCGAATAATGAGAAACTATGAAATTTGATGCGCGGCCGAGCATCACTCGGCGCCAGGCATCCGCCAGTTACTTTGGATACGATTCATACCACTGCGCAAGGTCGGCTGCGGGGAGGGGCGGCGTGTAGAGATAACCCTGCGCCAGGTCACAGCCTTCGCGCCGCAGGAAACTGGCCTGATGGGGCCCTTCGACGCCCTCAGCGACCGTCGCCAGCCCAAGGCTCTTGGCCAGCGCGATCACGGCCCGAACGATGGCCTCGTCATTCTTGTCGCGCCCGATGTCGCGCACGAAGGACCGATCGATCTTCAGGCGGTCCAGGGGTAGACGCTTGAGGTAGGCCAGGCTCGAATAACCGGTCCCGAAATCGTCGACGGCAAGGCCAACGCCGGATTCCTTAAGGCTGGTGAGGACCGAGCCGCTGCGCTCAGGATCGCGCATGAGCATCGACTCGGTGACTTCGAGCTCGACGCGGCTCGGAGCGAGCTGACTCGCCTGCACGGCCTCGACCAACTGGCTGACCTTTCGCTGATCCTCGAATTGCTTGACCGAGAGATTGACCGACACGCGCGGGATCCTGAGACCGGCCGCCTCCCAGGCGACCAGTTGCTGGCAAGCCGACCCCAGGACCCAGGTCCCGATCTCGTCGATGACACCGATTTCCTCAGCCAACGGGATGAAGCGATCCGGCCCCAACAAGCCCAGCTCCGGGTGCTGCCAGCGCACCAAGGCCTCGACACCAGCGAGTGCCCCGCTCGCCAGGTCCAATTGCGGTTGATAGTGCAGGACCAGCTCCGCACGCTCGGCCGCCCCACGCAAGGCGCTTTCCATGACAAGGCGCTCGAAGGCACCCGCCGTAAGGGCGGGCGTAAAGAACTGGAAGCTGTTGCGGCCCTGCTGCTTGGCCTCGTACATCGCACGGTCGGCGTGCTGGATCAGCGTATCGGCATCCTCGCCGTCGCCTGGGTAGAGGCTGATGCCGATGCTCGCGGTCATGACGAGCTCATGGCCGGAAACGGTCATGGGTGCCTTGAGCACCCCGAGCAGCTTGCGCGCGACCGTGGCGGCGTCTTGGGGGCCAACGCAGTCCTCCAGAAGGAGCAAGAGCTCGTCGCCGCCGATGCGCGCGAGTGTATCGCTGTCGCGAATGACGCCCCGCATACGACGGCTCGCCTGGACCAGGAGCTCGTCCCCTGCGGGATGACCGAGGGTGTCGTTTACGTTCTTGAATCGGTCGAGGTCGATGAAGAGTAGGGCGACGGCAGCTTGGTCACGCCGGTGCCGGGACAATGCGTGCATCAAGCGCTCGCGGAACAGGCTGCGGTTCGGCAAGCCCGTGAGGGCGTCGTGATGGGCTAGGAAATCGATCTTTTCCTGCGCCGATTTGGCGTGACTGATGTCGCTGAAGATGCCGACGAAATGCGTCACCTGGCCGCCGCGATCGCGGACCACGCTGATCGTGTTCCACTGTGGGTAGATCTCGCCGTCCTTGCGCCGGTTCCAGATCTCCCCGCGCCAGTGGCCAACCTCCGTTAGTGTTGCCCACATATCGCGGTAGAAGGATTCGCCTTGGCGGCCAGACTGCAGCAGGCGCGGGTTCTTGCCAAGCACCTCCTCGGCACGGTAACCGGTAATCTCCTCGAAGGCGGGATTCACGGAGAGGATTCGCCCCTCAACGTCCGTGACGATGATCCCCTCGGCCGTGCTCTGGAATGCCCGTTCAGCCAGCCGCAACTGCTCCCTTGCCTGCGCGTGCTCGCGTTGTAGCCGCCGCTCCTCGAGGGCCCGCCGCACCGCCTGACCGAGGCGGGCCGGACGATCCTTGGGGATGTAGTCGGTTGCCCCTTTATGCATCGCCGCAATGGCCGTTTCCTCGCCGATCCGGCCCGAGACAATGATGAACGGGATATCCAAGTTGCGCTCGCGCAGCAGCTCGAGCGCGCGTTGACCGGTGAAGCTCGGCAGACACCAATCGCAGAAGACCAGGTCCGGCTTCGCCTCCAAAGCGGCGAGGTAATCCGCCTCCGTGTCCACGCTGCGCCACTGCAGCTCGAAGCCCTCGTGCTCGAGGCGCAGTGCCATCAACTCCGCATCTTGCGGCAGGTCCTCGACGATCAGCAGCTGGAGCGTCATGCGTCTGCCAGCGGCGGTCCGACGTTGAGGGTCAGCCAGTAGCTGGTAATACCACGCACCACTTCGACAAAACCGGCGAACGACACGGGCTTGACGAGGTAAGAATTGGCCCCGGTATCGTAGGACAGTGCTTGGTCGCCCTCCTCGCGGGAGGACGTCAGCACGACGATGGGGACGCGTTTAACGATGGGCTCGCGCTTCAACTGACGGAGCACCTCGAAACCGTCGATCCCTGGCATCTTCAGGTCCAAGAGGACCAGATCAGGTAACGGAAATCGCGCGCGGTCGGCATATTCGCTGCGGCCTAGGAGATAGTCCAGCGCCTGACGACCGTTCGCTGCGACTTCGATGTGATTGGCGAGCCCGGCTTCGCGAAAGGCGTTCAAGGTCAGCTCGACATCCATGCGGTTGTCGTCGACCAGCAGGATGTGCGCGGGCCGGCTCACGACGAGGCCTCGAGACTTCCAACGTCCTGCGCTGCTGGGAAGCTCAGCGTGAAACAACTGCCAACCTCCGGCTCGGAATCGACCGTGACCCGGCCGTTCATCAGCTGCATCGCCTTGGCGACGATCGCCAAGCCAATACCAGTGCCTGGGTAGGTGTCCTGATTGTGGAGGCGCTGAAACACCTGGAAGATCTTCTCATGGTACTCGCTCGGGATGCCGATCCCGCGGTCGGTGATGCTGACCAGCACACGACCTTCCCGCGTCTCGGCAGCAATGGTGATGTCGGGCGCCTCGTCGGCCCGATGATAGGTCAGTGCATTCTCCAGCAGGTTGTCCAGGGCCTGGCCGATAAGCGTAGGGTCCCCAACTGGTGTCGCCAATGGCTCCTGAACCCGCACTCGGGCTCTCTTCGCAGCAATCTGCCCGCCGAAAGTCGCCTGCAGACCGCCTATAATCGGCGCCAATGGCACTGAGCGCAGCCTTAGTGCACCGCGCCCGGTGCGCGAGTACTCCAACAGGTCTTCGATCAGAGTGTCCATTCGGGCGCCCGCCTCAATCACATTGTCGAGATAGTGGCGTCCCTCCTCATCAAGGCAGTCGCGGTGACGCCGGGAGAGGATCTGAGCGAAGCCTGCGACCGCGCGCAGAGGGGCACGCAGGTCGTGCGACACCGAGTAGACGAAGGCTTCGAGCTCCTTGTTGGCCGCCTCGAGCTCGGCGGTACGGGCCTGGACACGTTCCTCCAGCTCGGTGTTCAGCCGTTGAACCTCCTTTTCGGCTAGTCGGCGCTCGGTGATGTCCCGGCCGACGCCGATGATTGCGGTCACCTCGCCATCCGGACCGCGAATGGCAGTATCGACCCAGCCGAGCCAGCGCCAGCCAGACACCGTCATGGCGCGCTGCTCCACGTAAATCGTGTACGGTGGCGCGTAGAGACCTTCCATGGCCTTCGCGGTGCCTGGCCGATCGTCCTCGTGCACGAGGGGCATGAAGGTCCTGCCAAGGAGCTCTTCTTCGGTCTTGCCGAAGAGCCGGCAATAGGAGGGACTCACAAACTGAAAGCGGCCCTGCCCGTCGACCTTCACGACCAGGTCGCTCTGGTTGTCCACCAGCAGCCGGTACCGTTCCTCACTCGCTCGCAATGCCATCTCCGCGCGCTTGCGCTCGGTCGCGTCATGGTAGATGCCGACGATCTCGCCGCGCGGTATCTTGAAGAGGTAGCTCTCGATCCAGAGCGAGAGCCGTTGGTCCTGGTAGAGGTCGATGGGGCGGTGCTGAGGCTCCCCGGTTAGCCAAACATGCTTGAAGGTGTCGAATAGTCCTGCTGGCTGGAGTCCGGGAAAGATCTCCCGCACCCGGCGTCCAATGACGTCGTCCCGCGGGATACCGCTGATGCGTTCGCTGGCGCGATTGAACTCCTTGATGATGAAATCCTCGCCGTCGCCGACGACGCGATAGACGACCACCGAGTCGCTCATGTTCTCGACCAGCTCTCGGTACAAGGTCTCGCTTTCCCGCAGCGCTTGCTGCGCGGCCTTTTCGTCTTCCAGGACGCACTCGAGCGCCCGCCTCGCCCGATCGGCCTCGCCGAGCGCGCGCTCGACCGCCAGGCGAGCCTCACGATTCAAGGCCTCCTTGTGCTTGCGCTCGGTGATATCGAGGACGAAGCCGAATAGCTCCTCACGTCTGGCGTCAAGCGCCCGGCCGTGCTCCCAAACCCATTTTTGCTCGCCCGTTGCCGTACGGATCCGGTACTCGAGCTCGAAGGTCAAACCCTTCGCCAACGCGCTCTGCACCGTCCTCCAAACCCTATCGCGGTCTTCAGGGTGGATGATCTCCGCGTAGCTCGGCGCCGCTTCACCCAACAACAACTCGGGCTGATAGCCTGTGAGCTGTCGACAGCCCTCGCTGACGAACGACATGATCCAGCGCCTGTTGTTGCGGCAGCGGTAGAGCATGCCGCGTAGCAGGGGCAAGAGGTCCTCGA
Source organism: uncultured Chromatiaceae bacterium (assembly GCA_964583605.1). Lineage (GTDB taxonomy): Bacteria > Pseudomonadota > Gammaproteobacteria > Chromatiales > Chromatiaceae > CAZOWL01. Next base: position 78,513 of record CAZOWL010000002.1, read on the forward strand.
AAAACGCATCGCGCAGGGCGCCCTCGAGCTCGGTCATATCGGTCGCTGAAAATAGGTCAAGGCCGAAATCAGGCTCGCGCGCTGCGTGACGCAATACCCCGGCCAGGCTTTCCCCCGGGGATCGCCCCGAGTACCCGACCGGATCCAATGCCCGAGTTGTTTGCGAGTGAGCACGTCGGCATTGGCGCGGACGCACCCGAACCGGTTTCTGCTCCGGATGCGCGCTGGCCAGTTGCCGGTGGGATCCTCCGCCGGGTATCCGTGCGTGCATACCTTACTATGAAATCCGCGAAGCAGGTTTGCTCCTTCGCCCTCTGGGAGAGGCCTGGGGAGAGGGGACGATCAGGCGCCAGGCGACATGTCATCATCTGGGTGGGCCGGCAGCCTTTGTGGAGGCACGATGGCTGCCTCTCATTTCGGCGCTCTGCTTGTCCACAATCCCGGCCGAGCGGCTGCGCGAGCCGTTATCGCAGGCATCGGGGCTTTGGCCTTGCATCGCGGGAGACGTGAGGCCCGGCAGTCGATGCCTGAGGTCACCAAGGCCGCACACTTAGATACCGCCAACGCCACCTACCAGATCTTCTGCTGAGGAGGCGATCAAACGGCGGGGGCTAGTTGGTGCTATGGGAGGTCTGATCCAGAGAATACTTAGAATTGGACTGTTTGCCTTTCCAAATAGTGGGGTAACGGCTACATTCCTAACAGAAGACCAAGCTAAATGATCAAATATTGTGGCCGCCTGAGGTGTCGAAGATCTCGCTTCCACACGCCGATTCCGGCCGATTGAGCGCCCAATGGCGGTGACAACAAGACAACCCACTGAGGTAGGCACCATGACACGCGACGATCAGATCCGGGCCCTGGAACAGGATTGGGCGGAAAGCCCGCGTTGGCAGGACGTGCGCCGTGGCTACACGGCTGCCGATGTCGTGCGGCTGCGCGGCTCCGTGCAGCCATCCTGTACCTACGCCGAGCGCGGTGCCGAACGCCTATGGCAGTTGCTGCGCGGGGACGCCAAGAAAGGCTATGTCAACTGCCTTGGTGCCATCACCGGCGGGCAGGCGGTGCAACAGGCGAAGGCGGGAATTGAGGCGATCTACCTCTCTGGATGGCAGGTGGCTGCCGACGGCAACACCTCGGAGACCATGTATCCCGACCAGTCTCTCTATGCCTACGACTCGGTGCCAGCAATGGTGCGGCGCATCAATAACGCCTTCACGCGGGCAGATGAGATCCAGTGGGCCAAGGGCATCGGGCCGGATGCCCCGGTGTTCGTTGACTACTTCCTGCCGATCGTCGCCGATGCCGAGGCGGGATTCGGCGGAGTGTTGAACGCGTTCGAGCTGATGAAGAACATGATCGCGGCCGGCGCTGCCGGTGTGCACTTTGAGGATCAGCTCGCGGCGGTGAAGAAATGCGGCCACATGGGCGGCAAGGTCCTGGTCCCAACGCAGGAGGCGGTCCAGAAGCTGATCGCGGCGCGTCTCGCAGCCGACGTCTGCGGTGTGCCGACGCTGTTGCTGGCCCGCACAGATGCCGAGGCGGCGAACCTGCTGACCTCCGATGTGGACCCCAATGACCAGCCATTCCTCACCGGCAAGCGCACGGCCGAGGGTTTCTACTCCGTCAATAACGGCCTGGAGCAGGCCATCAGTCGCGGCCTGGCGTACGCCCCCTATGCCGATCTGGTCTGGTGCGAGACGGCCACGCCTGATCTCGGCTTCGCACGGGAGTTCGCCTCGGCCGTCCTGGCTGAGAATCCGAATAAGCTCCTCGCTTACAACTGCTCGCCGTCATTCAACTGGCGCCAGAACCTCGATGACGCGACCATCGCCCGCTTCCAAGACGAGCTGGCCGAGATGGGCTACAAGTACCAGTTCATCACCTTGGCGGGTATCCACAATATGTGGTTAAACATGTATGACCTGGCCTATGACTATGCCCGAGGCGAGGGGATGCGCCACTATGTCGAGAAGGTCCAGGAGCCGGAATTCGCTGCCCGCGAAAAGGGGTACACCTTCGTGTCGCATCAGCAGGAAGTCGGCGCCGGCTACTTCGATGATGTCACAATGACGATTCAGGGTGGGACGTCGTCGGTTACCGCACTGCGAGGCTCGACCGAGGAGGCCCAGTTCGCCGTAAAGGACCATTGACCAATAAAGCCTGGCCAGGCGGCCTCACCGTTGTGCCCCTCTCAATCGAGGATATGACTGACGAGTCCATCAGCCAGCCGCGGCTCGAGCCACGACTTCCGCGAAAGCACTTGGGTTCGCGCGGCTTCTCGATAAAGGTCTCGAGCGGCACGGGGCGGGGTCCTTACACCACCTGCCCATGCTGCGGGAGCATCTTGGCGGCCTTGGCCAGGAGCATGGATGCCAGATCTTTCGATGCTATCCAGGGCAAGATTAAGAAGCGGGCGTTATTGACCATCAGGGAGAGATTTCGCTTGCGCTGCCCGCTTGGGGGAGGTGTGCTGCTCCGCAGCGGCTTGGGGTAGACCCAACAGTCGTGACACCAGCCGCCATTTCAATCTCTTGCTTGTCCGCTTCCGACTCATGCCGGACATACACGGCCTACGGAACATGTGTTACGTTTCTGCAAAAACCGGGCAAAAACCGGCTCAACTTCCGTGCCCGTTGCGGCGGGCGCTCTAGGTCGTCGGGTGAGCCCTGGCTCGCGGCTGTGACCGACCGCTGAGTCCCCGTTACGGTCTTTCACTTTGCTGTATTCGGCGTCCGGTTTATCCTGCCAAGCGCTCACTCGGGATGTTTGCAGTAGCTAGAACGACTGCTGGGCGGCACCCATGGTCGCTGTCGTCGCGGCGGGTGTGTGGGCCGTGCGATACGCGTTTGCCTCAGTCTGAGGTAACGTCCTGGACAACATTCAAGAATCGTTCTGGAGTTGAAGATACCATCCCATCGATAACCTACCGTATCGAATTTCCTGCATGTGCTCGCCGCCACCTCGAGGCAGCCAATGTACTTTACGCCGCGGAAAGGCGTCGAGACGTGGCCGGCTACGTGTACGGGATCGCCGCTGAGTGTGCTGTCAAGGCAATGATGAGGGAAACTGGCATGCAACCACTCCCGAAAGACGAGCGTAGAGAGGACCCTTTTTACGCCCACTTCCCGGAGCTGAAGACACTACTGCGCGATCTGCAACTGGGACGTCGCGGTACAACGCTGATGAGGTTCATCAACGACCCCAATTTCATGAGCCAATGGGATACCTGTATGCGTTACTGCAAAGGTGACGATATCGATCGAAATTGGGTGGAGCGCTGGCGGAATCAGGCGGAGGATATCGTTGGGGCGATTGGGACCTAAAGAGCAAGATCTCATGACGATTCGCTTCGACGATAGCCTCGCTGCTCTAGCCAAGGTGGTCGCTACAGAGTTGGGTGTTGATCGGCTGCATTCCGGGGTTGCGCTTCGAGACACCGCTGGCCGCCTGGCGTTCTTCGCCGCCGATCCATTGGAGCCGGCGGTAGTCGAGCGTGTGTCGCAGTCTATGAGGCAGCAACTCGGCGCCTACGCCCGAGATGATCGCGTGCTAGCCGGATGCGACGACATTGGTGTGAGACGCATATTAGGAGATCCTAGCAGTGCAATCGTAGATGCCAACGGATATCGGGTCCGACTGCTAGACCGCCGCCTGGTTGGCGTCGATTGGCTGCTTGCTCCCGCCGAGCCATCCGCGCCGCCGCCGCGGTTCGTCTTCGCCAGCATCAAGGGCGGTGTTGGGCGCTCTACGGCTCTCGCCGTAGCTGCGGCAAACCTTGCTTCCAGAGGGCAGCGAGTGTTGGTCATCGATTTGGATCTGGAAGCCCCGGGACTCGGTCCGATGCTGTTGGATGACCGAACGCTCCCCGAATTTGGCACCCTTGACGCACTTGTTGAGAACGGCCTTTCTGGTCTGGATCGCTCATTTCTGAGCGACTTGATTGCTCCGTCTGCGGTATCGGACGGACACGGTCGGTTAGACGTTATGCCTGCACTCGGCCGACGTACTCTGGCCCATCCATCGGATGTCTTGGCGAAGATTGCGCGCGCCTATGCAGAGGATATCAATCCGGACGGCCAAGTCATCTCGTTCCGCGGACAGGTGGTGGATTTGATCCAGCGGTTTTCTGACCCCACTAGATACGACGCGATCCTAGTGGACGCTCGTGCTGGGCTGCACGAGTCCACTGCAGCCTCGTTCCTGGGGCTGGGCGCGGAAGTGTTGCTTTTCGGGCTCGATGAACCTCAGACGTTTCATGGATTTAAGGCTCTGTTCGCCCACTTGGCACGCTTCCTGAGCCTGGATGATGCATTGCCTGAATGGCTGTGGCGCCTGACGATAGTTCAAGGCAAAGCGCCACTGGAAAGCGAACGTCGGGAGGCTTTTCTAGACCGCTGCCGCAACATTGCCGCGGAGGTTGGATTAACGCCACGTGGGGCCGCTGCACCATCGGGGGCATTTCCAGCAGAGCCTTTCGGCGATGTGCCGTGGGACGATGCGGTTTCAGACGATCAAGTGTTTGCCGACCAGGACAAGGCGCTGGTAGCAGCGGTGCAGGTACTTGACGACCAGAACTACCGTGGATTCGACCCCTTCGCTCGGCGCGATCTCCTTTCGCAAAAGGTCTACGGGGCAACATTTGGTCCTTTAATAGACCTCATCCAGGCCAGTTTGTTGGCGGATGCGATGCCAAGTGCGGCGAATGATAAGGAGTCGACCGATGCGGGCTGAGAGCGAGGACTATCGTCGTATTCGTACCGCCATCGCACAGATCCCCGGCGATCTTTCCAACGACGCGGTCGGCATTCATGTCGCGAGTCTTGACGACATTTACGCACCGGGGGCCCATGCCGCAGCGCTAGACCCGAACACCCCGATCGTCCTTGGTGCCCGAGGAAGTGGAAAGAGCTTTTGGGCTGGGGTGCTCGGTCGCGACGAGACGCGCGCGGCCGCGGCCAACGCCTATCCGAAACTTCGTCTGGACAAGGTCACGGCTCAGTTCGGGTACACAGGTATCGGAGGCCCTGACGGAATCTCTGCAGAGCAGATCGATGCCGCATTGCCTGCCGAGGGAAGCATCGAAGATGCGAAAGCCTTTTGGTGGGCTAGCGTAATCAGCGCCGTTGCACGGTCTGCCGGAACGCCTGTAGCAAAGCCAAAGGATTTTGTCCTGCAGGCACAAGACTGGGAGCAACGCGAAGCGTTGCTGAACAGCCACGACAACAGGCTGTGTGAGGAAGACACCACCCTTCTCATTATCTACGACGCTTTGGATACTGTTGCCCGAACCTGGGCTCGTCGGCGTCTTCTCACCGAGGCGCTTCTGGAAGTCGTCTGGGCTTTGCGGGCCTACCGTACGTTGCGGCCGAAACTGTTTATCCGTCCCGATCAGTTGGACGATGACGCTCTACGTTTCGTCGAGTTACCGAAGATGCGCACAGGTGCGGTTCGATTGACGTGGTCGGCCACGGATCTGTATGGCTTGTTCTTCTCGCGAATCGCGCTCGCGCCAGATCCTGACGCAGCCGCCGCGTTTGAACGGGTCCTTGGCAGCGAGGGTTTGCGCAGCGCCAACAGGCAGACAATCCTGACGCGCCGGTGGTCCTTAGCGCATGACCCGTCGGATCAACAGCGGGCCATGACTCGGCTAGCTGGACGATACATGGGCAAAGGAAGTTATGGCTACAAGAAAGGAAATACGTACCGTTGGCCGATTGCGCACCTGGCCGATGCATACCAAGAAGTCACCCCTCGAAGCTTCCTCGGCATGATGACCGCCGCGGCTACACACGGCGTGCCACCTGCTGATCGAGCCGTCACCGCAGAGGGAATTCGCCATGGCCTGAGGGCTGCTTCGAAGACGCGCGTCGACCAATTGCACCAAGAGTTCCCCTGGATTAAGGGTGTTCTGGCGCCCCTCGCCGGTTTACTGCTGCCGCAGCCGGAACAGGAGGTCTACCATGTTTGGGAGCGGACCGGCACGGTGACAGCACTCAAAGCGGACGCCGAAAAGACAGGCTACTTGCCGCCTTTTCCAGACGCCGAGGCGGCAGGTGCGGCAGAGCTCTTTACGGCACAAGAACGTATCGGCGTTATGTTCCGGCGAAAAGACAATCGGCTCGATATGCCTGACCTGTTTCGCGTCGCCGCACGCTTACTGAAAAAGGGCGGCGTAGCGCCGTTGTGAGAGCAAACCGCGTTTACCCGTCACAGGGAATCGACGCTCTGGGGATCAGAGAAGAGGAAGTCTGAAAGGGGACGACGACCTGGATCCGCTCATGCTCGTCGGCTACATGCGCGTTCCTTCCGACTCTGACCGGCAGAGCGCCGACCTGCAGCGCGATGCGCTTCTGTCAGCGGGCGTCGATGCCCGGCATCTCTTCGCGGATCACGCCTCTGGGGCCGAGGATGACCGTCCCGGTCTGACCACGGCGCTGGACTTCGTGCATGCAGGTGATGTGCTAGTTGTCTGGAAGCTGGACCGCCTTGGGCGTCTTGTTGAAGCTTCTCGTTAATCCCGGCCGTCCCAGTCTTGCCAGCCTGCAAGACGAGTTGGCCAAGCTGGACCCCTGCGAGGGATCGAGCTTCCTCCGAATCTGTTCGAGGATGCGGCGCCGCGTGACCTGGAACGTTGCCGTCGCCGCGTCTGCGTGGAAGCCCCTATGAGCTGCGCCGACCTCCGCATTCCGCCAGAGCCCGGCCACCTTCCCTGAAGGGGGTTTTCTCCTTAAATCGTCATTTTTCATGAGGGAGGGCGGCGGGTCTCCGTCGGGGTACATGAAGTGGCCGCACGGCGTCGCATGCTGATGGTCGCCGACTCGGTACCTTGGAAGCGGCACAACCTATGGAAATCAATCGAGAATGTGTGAGATCAGCCCGTCGGCCAGCTTGGGCTCGAACCAGGTCGACTTGGGTGGCATGACGGCGCCGGCGTCGGCGACGACCATTAGGTCCTCGATGCGGGTCGGAAAGAGGGTAAAGGCGAGGCGCATCTCGCCGCTGTCGACACGCTCCGTGAGACCGGCGAGGCCGCGGCGGCCGCCGACGAAGTCGATGCGCTCGTCGCGCCGCGGATCGGTGATATTGAGAATCGGCCCGATCAGGTGTTCCTGCAGCAGGCTGACATCAAGGCGGCGGACTGGATCCGTCGCCGGTATGAGCGCTGGGGCGATGACCAGACGGTACCAGCTCCCGTCCAGATAGAGTCCGAGCTGGCCGGGCCGCACTGGCTTCACCGGCGAACCGCTGGGGATGACTTCGAAGGCCTCGCCGAGCCGGTGCAAGAAGGTATCGCGATCGAGGCCGTTGAGGTCGCGAACGATCCGATTGTAGTCCAGGACCTGGACTTGCGTGTGCGGAAAGCTGACGGCCAGGAAGTAATCGTACGAGGCCTGTCCCAGCGGCTGCCGTGAGGCTGCGCGACGCGCCTCGGCGACGCGCGCGGCGGCCGCGCAGCGATGGTGTCCGTCGGCGATGTAGAGCGCCGGCATGGCCTCGAAGCCATCGGTCAGGCGGCTGATGGTCTCGTGAGCCGTGATGGGCCAGACCTCGTGGCGCACGCCATCATCCGCGCGCACGCTCAACAGCGGCTCTGCGCGTGCCGCGCCGGCGAGCAGATCGTCGATTGCCGGGTCACTCGGATGCACCAGGAAGACAGGGCCGGTCTGCGCATCCAATGCGTCGATCTGGCGAACGCGGTCGTCCTCCTTCGCTGGGCGCGTGAGCTCGTGGCGGCGGACACGGTTCGACCGGTAGGCATCGACCGCGGCGGTCAGCACGACACCGGTCTGGCGATGGGCCCCCATCGTTAGGCGGTAGACGTAGAAGCTCGGTTCATTGTCGCGAAGCAGCACACCGGCGGCGATCATGCCCGCGAGGTTCTCTCTGGCGCGGGCATAGACCTTCGGGTCGTAAGGATCGGTGTCTTTCGGCAGGTCGACCTCGGCGCGGGAGACGTGCAGGAAGCTCCACGGCCGTCCCGAGACCATCGCCCGGGCCTCGGCGGTGCTCATGACGTCATAAGGCGGTGCGGCTACGTCGGCGGCGCGGTCCGCTGCCGGCCTTAGGCCGGCGAAGGGTCTGATTAAAGACATGATGATCGCTTCCCCTGCGGCGTGTAGAGCCAATTATCGGTTGCCGGCAGGGTAATCGCAAAGCCGGCAGAAGATTACTGCGAGTGCGGCACCTAGAGCCACGGAGGCGCAAAGGACGTGAGAAAAACGACGCGTTGCCACTTGTCTGTCCGCTGCCTCGCTGGGGGATGCCATCGCCAAGACCAGGTTCTAAGCGCTTGCGTGTCGTTCTCGCTCTTCGTGGTTCGGCCGCTCCGATTTGGGATGGCTCATGCAGCCTGACGCAGCGTCTGCAGTGGTGGGCGTACCACCAGCGGATAGGTGGCCAGTGTGCCCGCTAGGCCGATCAGCAGGCCGCTGCCAAAGATGCCCGCGAGCCAGAGCCAGGGATTGAAGGTCAGCTCCAGATCGAAGACCTCGCGGGCGAGGATGAACCCCGTCGCCTCCGCGGCGAGCGAGGCGATGAGCCCGGCGATGAGCCCGGCGAGCGTGAACTCGACGGCTAAGCTCCCGAGCAGCGGGCCGCGGGCAGTGCCGAGCGTGCGCAAGATCCCGTGCTCGGCGCGCCGCTCCTCGAGGCTCGCCTGGATGCCGGCATACATGACCAGCAGGCCTGCCGCCAACGTGAAGAGGAAGACGTATTCGACGGCCATTGCGCCGCGCTCTATGACCTGCCGGACTTGATCGAGTAGGGCGACCACATCGATCAGTGTCACGCTCGGGAAACGGCGCACCAGTTCCGCGGCCAGCTGTTCCTGATCGCTCGGCAGATAGATGCTGGTGATGTAGGTCGATGGCTCGTCGCCGAGCAAGGAGGGTGTGGCGATGACGAAGAAGTTGACGTTGAAGCTGTCCCACTGGACCTCGCGCAGGCTCGTGACCGGCGCCCGAATCTCGCGGCCCGAGACCCAGAACGCCAGCTCGTCGCCGAGGGCGATCCCCAGCGTCTCGGCGATCCCTTGCTCGACCGAGAGCTGCGGCGGCGCCCCCTCGGACTCCCACCAACGACCGGCGATGATCTGGTTGTCCGCCTGAGGCGCGTCGCCGTAGCTCAGGTTGAACTCCCGCTCGGCGAGCCGTCGGGCACCGGGATCGGCATAGGCCTCCGGGTCGACGGCCTCGCCGTTGATCGCGACCAACCGCCCGCGGATCATCGGGAAGAGGCCAGAGCCGCTGATCCCGTGCCCGTCTAGGTACTCGCGCAGCTCTGTGACCTGGTGCGGCTGGATGTTGATCAGGAAACGGTTTGGTGCCCCTTCGGGCAGCGTCCGCTGCCAGGTGCTCAGGAGGTCGACGCGGACGACGGCGAGCAGCAGGAGCGCAAGGATCCCGAGACCGAAGCCGGCGATCTGGAACAGGGCCCCGGTCGGCCGCCGCGAGAGCGACGCGAGCCCCAGCCGCCAGACCCCACTCGCGCGGTGGGAGATCACGCGGGCCAGCCGCACCGCAAGCGCGACGACCAAGGCCAGCACCAGAAGGGTCAGGACGACGCCGAGCAGGAGCTTCCACGCCAGATTCGGGTCGTCGGCCTGCCAGAAGACCAGCAGGCCCAGGGCGCTGCCGGCGACGACCAGGGTGAGGGCGGCTGACAGACGCGGCGCGCCAAGGTCTCGGCGCAGCACGCGCAGCGGCGGGATGCGGGCGAGCTGAAGGAGCGGCGGTAGCGCGAAGCCGAGCAGCGCAATCAGGCCAGTGCCGACACCCACGGCGATCGGGCGCGGGGAGGGCGAGGGCAGCTCTGTGACGAACAGCTCGGCGAGCAGCGCAGCGAGACCGTACTGGGCTAGAAAGCCCAACAGGCTGCCGGCCAGGCTCGCGACCAGCCCGATCGCGATCAGACGCAGGATGAACACGCGCGTCAGCAGATGGCGCGGGGCGCCAAGGCAGCGCATCACGGCGACGGCGTCCGTCTGGCGCTCGACGAGGCGCCGGCTGGCGAGCGCGATCGCGGCGCCGGCCACGAGCAGTGTCGAGAGGGTCGCCAGATGCAGGAAGCTTGAGGCACGATCGATGGCGGACTCAAACTCCGGCCGCGCCTCGCGCGCGTCGAGGAAGCGGGCGTTGGGGGGTAGACGCGGCGCAGCCCATTCTCGGAATGTCGTGAGTGCCTCCTCGCCCCCAGCCAGGAGGAGGCGGTACTCGACGCGGCTCAGGGGCGTGACGAGCCCGGTCGTGGGGATGTCTTCGCGGTTGATCATGACCCGCGGGGCCAGCTGAAAGACACCACCGGCCCGATCCGGCTCGTAGTCGAGCACCCGCGTCACATGCAGCTCGGCCTCACCGAGGCCGAGGTTCTCGCCAATGGTGGCCTCGAGCAGATACAGCAGCCGCGGCTCGACCCAGGCCTCGCCGCGGGCTGGTCCGCTCGGCACCGGTGCGGCCGCGGACTCGATGTCCTGGCGCACGCGCAGCGTACCGCGCAGCGGATAGGCCTGACCGACCGCCTTGAGCCTCACCAGCTGCGGCGCGCCGCCGTTCGTGGCGACGGTCGAGAATTCCAGCGTCTGCGCGGTGCGCAGCCCGAGCCTCTCCGCCTCGGCGAGCAGTGCGGCCTCGGGCGGCGATGAGGAGTCGATGACCAGGTCGGCCGCGATCAGCTCGGCGGCCTGTTTGGCCATCGCGCCTTCGACACGGTCGGTGAAGAAGCCGACGGCCGTGATCGCGGCGACGGTGAGAACGAGCGCCGTGGCGAGCAGATAGAGCTCGCCGCTGCGCCAATCCTGCCGCAGCAGGCGCCACGTGAGTCGCCACGCCTTCATGGCAGCGGCTCCAACCGGCCATCCTGCATCGCCAAACGCCGATCGCAGCGCTCGGCCAGCACCGCATCGTGAGTCACCAGCACGAGCGCGGCGCCCGAGTCCTGACGCAGGGCGATAAGGAGGTCGATGATGTGCTCGCCCGTCTTGAGATCGAGGTTGCCGGTGGGCTCGTCGGCAAACAGGATTGCCGGCGCCGGGGCGAAGGCCCGGGCGATGGCGACGCGCTGCTGCTCGCCACCGGAGAGCTGGCGCGGGAAGTGTCCCGCGCGCTCGGCCAGTCCGACGCGCTCCAGCGCCTCGGCAGCGCGGCGCGGGGCGTCTGCGCTACCGGCCAGCTCCAGAGGCAGCAGTACGTTCTCCAGGGCGTTCAGGGTCGGTAGCAGCTGGAAGCTTTGGAACACGAATCCGACGCGACCATTGCGCAAGGCCGCGCGGCCATCCTCGTCAAGCTCCGCGAGCGGCTGTCCGCAGAGCCACACCTCGCCGGCAGTGGCGGTGTCGAGACCGGCGAGGAGTCCGAGCAGCGTGGACTTGCCCGAGCCCGAGGCGCCGAGGATCGCGACGGCCTCGCCGGCTCCTACCGTCACCTCGCAGTCGTGGAGTATGGTCAAGCGCCCACCTGGGCCGTTAACATCTTTGCCCAATCCCGTGGCCCGGGAGATGACCGAGCCGACCTTTTCTGCCATGCTTCAACTGCTCCTAATCGCTGGTCTCCTGCTATCACCTGCGTCGCGTGGCGAATCGCTGCCGGTGGTCCTCGTCCTCGGCGACAGCCTGAGTGCCGCGTACGGGCTGGGGCCCGATGACGGCTGGGTATCGCGGTTGGAAGAGCGGCTGCGGGAGATGGCACGCCCGTATCGAGTGGTGAACGCCAGCATCTCCGGCGAGACCACGGCGGGTGGCCTCACGCGTCTGCCGGGCCTATTGGAACGTGAGCAGCCGGACCTTGTCATCATACAGCTCGGCGCCAACGACGGGCTGCGCGGGCACAGCCTCGATCTGCTCCGTGACAATCTGCTCGAGCTGATCGAGCGCTCGCGCAGTGCTGACAGTCGGGTCCTCCTGATCGGCAACCGCCTGCCGCCAAACTACGGTGCGGCCTACACCGAAGGCTTTCAAGCCGTGTTCGAGACCGTGGCCGAGCGGGCCGATGTGTCGCTGGTGCCGGCGCTGCTCGAGGGCGTCGCGGAGCGCTGGGAGCTGATGCAGCCCGATGGCCTGCACCCGACGGCGGCCGCGCAGGGACAGCTGCTCGATAATGTCTGGCCGGTGTTGTCGGCGATGCTCGGTTTGATGCCGGCGGCCGATTCAAATGGCGCTGCCGAGCCCTAACGCAGCGTCGGCTACCTCTGGATTTCCGGAGCTTCACCATGGCATCACGCATCACCATCGTCGGGTCCGGCTTTGCCGGCCTGACGGCGATCAGGACGCTCAGGGCGGCGAAGGAGCCGCTCGAGATCACCCTTGTGAGCCCGCGCCCCGAGTTCGTCTATTACGCCGGACTGATCTGGCTCCCGTCGGGGCAGCGCAGCGGTGATGATCTGCGTATCGATCTGGCGGCGTATCTTGAGCGCATGAATGTCCGCCATGTCGCCGCCGAGGCGACGGGGCTGCGCGATGGCGGGCGGACGCTCGAGACGACGGCCGGCGAGATCGCCAACGATGGGCTCATCATCGGCAGCGGCGGGCGTTTCATCAAGAAGCTGCCGGGGATCGAGCACGCGATCACGCCCTGCGAGGGGATCGCCGCCGGCGAGCAGCTCCGCGATCGGCTCAAGGCGATGGATGGCGGCACGATCGCGATGGGCTTTGCCGGCAACCCCAACGAGCAAGGCTCGATGCGTGGCGGGCCAATCTTCGAGTTCCTCTTCGGCATCGAGCGGCAGCTGGTCGTCGAGGGGCGGCGTGGGCGCTTCAAGCTCGTCTTTTTCACGCCCGCCGAGCGGCCCGGCAGCCGCCTCGGACCGAAGGCCGTCGATGGGCTACTGGAGGAGATGCGCAAACGTGACATCACGACCCATCTCGGACACAAGATCAAGGGTTTCACGGCCGACCGCGTCATGACCGAGGGCGGCGATGTCCCTGCCGACCTGATTCTCTTCATGCCCGGTCTCACCGGCAACCAGTGGTTCGACAACACGGCGCTGCCACGCTCGCCCGGGGGGCTGCTGCAAGGGGACGCACACTGCCGCGTGCCCGGCTTCGAGCGTGTCTACGTGGCCGGAGATTGCGGCAGTTTCCCGGGGCCGGAATGGATGCCGAAGCAGGGCCACATGGCCGATCTGCAAGGCAAGACAGCAGCTCAGAACCTGCTGGCCGAGCTTCGCGGGCAGCCTGCGACCCGCACCTTCAAGGTCGAGCTTCTGTGCATCGTCGATGCCTACGACCGCGGCATGCTCGTCGCGCGCACCGAGCGGCTCAACCTCGTCCTGCCGTCCTGGCGCATCTTCCACTCGCTGAAACATGGCTTCGAGTGGTGGTACCTGCGGCAGTTCCGCTGATGGCCAAGAAGTGCAAGACCCGTGCCAGTCAGCGACGACCGGCGTCTCTCCGGCCCTCGGTGCCGCAGCTAGTCGAGCGGGCCGACCAGCATTTGGCGAGCGGCCGGTACCGCGAGGCCATCGCGGGCTATAAGGATCTCCTCAAGCAGGACGACGTCGCTGCCTGGCGCGACAACCTGGCGTCTGCCTATGCGGGCCGCGCCCGGCAGCTCAGTGCCAAGGGGCTGCTGAAAGAGGCCCTGGTGATGTGGGAGAATCGCCAGCAGCTCGGGCCCGCCGTCCCCTTCGAGCCGGAGCATGCCGCGTTGCTGTTGCAGCTCGGTGAACTGCCGACGGTCTTGAGGCTCTACAGCTCGCAGGCGTCCAGCCTGCCGCCGGGGGCACTCGCGGAGCTGAGTTCTCATCTGGCCGCCCGCTGGCTGGCGGGCGAGACCCAGATTGCGGCTGGACTACCCGAGGAGGACCCGATCCTGGTGCACGGCGCGGCGGCGAGCGAGGCGCTCGCCGCCTATTGCCGCGATGATGAGCCAGGGCTCAACGCGGCGCTCAGCGCTATCCCGTTTCGCTCCCCGTACCGTGACCTGGCGCAGATCCTGAGGGCGTTGCAACGTTTGCCATCGCGGCCGCGGGAGGCCGCCGCGATGCTGTCACGCGGCTCGGTCTCGGCCGGCTTCGCGTCGCTGCACGAGGCGGCGCAGCTGGCCTTGGCCCCCGAAGCGGAGCTCGACGCGCGTCTCGCCGAGGCCGGCGAGACGACTCGGCGCTTTGCGCTGGCCCTGCGCGGCTGGGACGAGGTGCGCCAGGCCCTCTGGCGCGAGCTGTCTAAGGCCAAGTCGTCCAGCCAAGGGCTCCTGCGCGTGATGTATGCGCATCGTGACCGGTTGGGCGACGCCTGGGTGCGCCAGCGGGGACTGCGCCTGCTGACCGAGGATTTCCCGCGCAGTCTCAACTGGTTCCAGTCGGTTGGTATGCCTCGTCCGACGGCGGCCGAGTCCGACCTGATCGCCGCCTGGGAGGACGAGGCGGCGGCTGACCCCTGGGAGAGGCGGGAGGCTTGGCTGAGCCATGCCTGGCATCTCAAGCAGGGCGGGCGCCCGGAGCCTGGCAGCGATCGGGCGCTGCGATTGGCGTTGGTGCTGCGGCGCCTCGATAGCGCGACCGGTATCGTCGAACGCCGCTCGCGCGGCGCAGTGAGCGAGGAATTAGCCCGGGCTGTGGCCCAGGACCTCGAGGAGAGCCTGGCCTACGATCCCGATCATCTGGAGACCTATCTGCGGCTGATTCGCTTGTTCCTTGCGGAGGGGTCCCTCAAGGACGCGCGCCGGATCCTGGATCAGGCGCTGGCCCGCTGGCCTCAGGACGTCAAGCTCTTGACCGCCGCCCTGGATGCGGCGATCGCGACAGGTGCCTTCAAGAAGGCGACGGGCCTCGCCCGGCAGATCCTCAAGCTCGACCCGATCAACGTCGGCGTGCGTGAGCGCCTGGTCAGCGCGCACCTCGCCCACGCGCGCAAGCAGATCCGCGCCGCGCGCTTCGACCTCGCCCGCAAGGAGCTCGAGCAGGCGGCGGGCTGGGTCAACGATGAGCGGCTGCGGGAGCGCTGCGATCTGACGAGCGCGTTCTTGCTGTACGGTGAGGATCCCGAGGCGGGGGCGACTCGGCTCTGCGAGCTTGCAGGGCGCCTGGGCAGCGGCCTGAGCAGTGCCTTCGCCATTGCGCTGGAGGCGGCGGCGGTCGGACACGAGACGGCACCATTGCTGAAACGGCTCGGTTTGGCCCCGCGGCGGGCAGGGCGACGCGAGGATCTGCTCGAGCTCTTCGCCCGCCTGCGTGCGCATTTGGATGCCGATCAACGGCTCCCGCGTGATGTCGGGGCCTACTTCGAGAGACTGCTCAAGGACTCCGGCGGCGCCAGTCTGTCCTTCCAGGAGGTTCACGCCGCCTGCGAGACGCTGAGCCGAGCCGGGCTCGATGCGGCGCGCCTGGCCTTCGCCAAGGCCGCGCTGAAGCGCTGGCGTGGGGCGCCGATCTTCGAGCTCCATGCCTTCGAGGCGGGGCACCCGAGTGGCTCTCGTGGTGGGGGGCTCGCTGCGCTCGAGCGGTTGGAGCTTGCCCTCGGGCGCGCCCTGGAGGAGGGCGACAACCGCACGGCCCATCGCATCGAAGAACGGTTGCGGCAGGCGGGAGAGGTCTTCCTGGGGCCGCCGTCGCCGAGCCCGTTCGACGAAATCAGCGAGGAGGAGATGCTGTCGACCTTCATCCGCGCGATGGGCGCCAACAAGCTGCTCGATATGCTGAATCTGCGCCCAGCGGAGCGAAAGAAGCTCAAGCAGATTGAGCGCGAGATGGGACATGAGGCCCTGCTCGATGCCTTGGCGGCGGTCGTCAGGGACGAGCTTAAAGACAGCGGGGCGTGGGACGACATGCCCCCAGTGCCGCACCTGGCACCGTCTCGTAAGAGCCTCAACCCTGCCCCTGACAAGGGGCCGGTGAAGAGAGCAAAGACCGCCGCCAGAGACACCGACGACCCGAACGAACCAGACCAGCTCGATTTCTTCTCATGATGGATCCCTATCTTGTGCTCGGCATCCCAGCGGATGCCGACGACGCGGCCGTTCATCGCGCCTACCTCGAGGGCATCAAGCGCGCACCGCCGGAGCGCGATCCGCAGCGCTTCGAGGCCCTGCGCACGGCCTATGAGGCCTTGCGGACGCGCCGCGATCGCCTCGCCTACGAGCTCTTCGACGCCTCGCCGCCGACCTCTGCGGAGATCCTCGATCGGGCTGCGCCAGTCGGTGCCCCCGGGCGGCCCAGTCTGGAGCTGTTCCACGCCTTACTGCGCGGGGATCGCTGAAGATGGACGCGGCGGCCCGTGAGGAGCTGATCTCGCGTTTTGGTGCCTATCTCGAGGCCGTCAATGAGGTCGCCCCTGGCCCCCCGCCCACGGCACCGGATCTGTTCACGCTGCTGAGCGAGCTGGCCGCGCTGAAGAACGAGGTCAAGATCGAGTCACGGCAGCTCAAGGCCGCGCTCGATCAGTTCCGCGAACTCTTCGAGGCACTGCGCCAGGCCAATGACCGGCTGGAGGGTGAGCTCGAGTGCCGGCGCGACGAAGACCAGCGCGCCCGCCAGCAGAGTGAGCGAGAGCTCCTTCTAGAGCTGTTGGAGCTGCGTGATCGACTGCGGGCCGGGCACGATCAGGCGCAGCGCTACCGCCCGGGCTGGCTGGCGCGGCGCGGTGGGGCGGTCGAGTTCGTCGGCGGGATGGCCGAGGGCCTCGGCATGAGTCTGCGACGCCTCGACGAGACCTTGGCGCGGCGCGGTGTCGAGGCGGTCGCGGCGATCGGGCGACCGTTTGACCCGCAGACGATGCAGGTCGGCGAGATCATCGAGGATCGGGCGCGCCCTGACGGCGAGGTCCTGGGCGAGCTGCGGCCGGGCTTCCGTCAAGGTGAGCGGCTGCTGCGCCTGGCCGAGGTCATCGTCAACAAGGCCCCGCGCGATTGAGGCGCGTGGCGATCATGGGCGTGCTGCACGCCGGTTTCACGGCAAACACTTGAGGCTCCCGCTGGAGGATCGTTCGTGAGCAACATCATCATTGGCATCGACCTGGGGACGACGAACTCGGAGGTCGCCTTGGTCCGCGGCGGGCGCGCCCAGGTGCTCGACGTCGACGGCGGTAAGATCCTGCCCTCGGTCGTCGGCCTCGCCGATGACGGCACGCTGCTCGTCGGGCAGGCGGCGCGCAACCAGTACGCGCTCTACCCCGAGCGGACCGTCCGCTCTATCAAGCGGCGCATGGGCCAGGACGAGAAGGTCGCGATGGGCGATCAGGCCTACACGCCGCAGGAGATCTCCGCGCTGATCTTGCGGCGGCTCAAGCAGGCCGCGGAGACCGAGCTCGGGCAGACCGTGTCGAAGGCGGTCATCACGGTGCCGGCCTACTTCTCCGATGCCCAGCGCCAGGCCACGCGGGACGCCGGCGAGCTGGCCGGGCTCGAGGTCGTGCGCATCATCAACGAGCCGACCGCCGCGGCCCTGGCCTACGAGGTCGATCACCCAGAGGGCAAGACGATCCTCGTCTATGATCTGGGCGGTGGCACCTTCGATGTCTCGGTCGTGCGCCTGACCCAGGACGTGACCGAGGTCCTGGCGAGCCATGGCAACAACCACCTCGGCGGCGACGACTTCGACGCCAAGCTCGTCGAGCATCTGGTGACCTGGCTCAAGGCCGAGAAGGGCGTCGACCCGACCGAGCAGCGCAGTGTCATGGCCCGCCTTGGCCGCGCCGCGGAGACCGCCAAGATCGCGCTGAGCGATGCGCCCTACGCCCGTGTCGAGGAGGAGTATCTGCTGGAGCACGAGGGCAAGCCGGTGCATCTCTCCCTAGAGCTCGACCGCCTGCAGTATGAGGCGATGATCGCGCCCTTCATCGACGAGACCCTCCAGGCGATGCATACGGCACTGGACGGCGCCGGGCTCAGCGTGTCCGATCTGGACGAGGTCCTGCTGGTCGGAGGTGCGACACGCACCCCACTGATCCAGCGCCGCATCGAGGAAGAGCTCGGCATGCAGCCGCGCAGCGAGGTCGATCCTGATCTCTGCGTCGCCACGGGTGCCGCGATCCAGGCGGCGGTCATCGCCGGCGATCAGGTCTCGAGCGTGCTGGTCGATGTCACGCCGTACACATTCGGCACCAGCGCCTTGGCGATGCTTAACGGCGAGCCCTACCCGTACACCTTTGTGCCGTTGATCCGCAAGAACACACCCATCCCGGTGACCAAGAGCGAGGCCTTCTCGACGATCGAGGACGGCCAGGAGGCGATCCACGTCCAGGTCTACCAGGGCGAGGACCCGGACGCCTTGAACAACACCGAGATCGGTTCGTATCGGATCGAAGGTCTGAGCGATGTGCCGGCCGGGAACGTGATCGTCACGACCTTCTCTCTCGACGTCAACGGCATCCTGCATGTCTCATCACGTGAGAAGCGCACTGGCCTAGAGCAGCGCATCACGATCGACAACGCCACGGCTCGCTTCGAGCAGCAAGAGCTGGCGGCGGCGCGCGAGCGCCTCTCGGTGCTGATCGAGGGCGAGGCCGCAGAGGCCACGGCGCAGGGCGAGCCGGATGCGGCCCAGGACCTCATCGCCAAGGCCGAGCGCCTGATGCAGGGAGCCAATCCGCAGGACCGCGAAGACCTGGTCGACGGCGTCGAGGCCTTGCGGGATGCCCTCGAGACAGGTGAGGCCGAGGCCATCGATGAGGCGGTCAACGCCCTCTCCGACCTGATCTACTACCTGGAGGCCTGATGGAGCGCTGCCCGAGCTGCCGCGCGAGTTGCGACGCCGGCCCGCGTTGCCGGCGCTGCGGGATGGACCTCATGCATCTTCTTGCCGCGGAAGAGGCCGCCGAGCGCTTGCTCGGGCAGGGGATCGCGCGCCTCGCCGAAGGGGATAGCGACGCAGCCGTCGCAGCGTTGACGCAGGCCCGCGCCTTGGTTGGCGATCCGCTGGGCGAGCACCTGCTGGCGTTCGCGCGTGCCCGCCACCAGCAAACGCTGGGTGAGCACCTGCGCGCCATCGCAAGGGCCTTAGGGGAGCCGGAGACGGCCTTGCGTATCGGCAAAGAGCCGAGTCCTGGCGAGCGCGGACCGGCTACGCAAGAGACCTAGGCCACTGCCGGGACGCCCACCCGGAAAATCATGGAAGACAATCATGGTATTGGTGCCAACCTCCAAGGACCGGCCGCAGGGGCCTGACTGGGCTCCTTTCGGTGTCGCGATGAGCACGACTAGTGGATTCGCGGAGGCTCGTCGCTGGAGGCCGGAAGCAGATGGCTCATTCGCGGATGGCCCGTCATGCGAGGCCCCGCACAGCGAGGACCGCCAGGGCACCGACTGCTCCCGCGTACAAGGGTATCGGCGCGCGCGTCGTCCGAGAGAGTAGGACCTCGCAGGCATAGAAAAGAATCACTGACTTGACGACGATCGCAGCAAGCGTCCCGTCAAGGACCTGGGGCATCGGAAACAATGCCACCAAGATGACCAGGAACAGCGTGAGGTAGTCTAGGGTCGTTGTCCGGAATGTGACGTCTTGTGAGAACTTCAACGCCATGGCGATGCCTATTGCTAGCGCGGCAAAGAAGACTCTTCGCAGCAACTCTATGTCGGCCATGAAGGCGGGCGGCGATGTCGAGCAGAGATAAGCGGCAAACACGGCCACTGAAAAGATCGCGGCTCGGGAGACGACTAGGCCGCGCAAGCGATTGATCCCGGCGTCAATGAGCAAGACGATGAGTAGCAACGCCGACATCGCAGCGATATCTTGGCTGATGTGATGCTCTGTCAGGGCTATCGCTACGAAATACGAGGGGACAGCCAGCGCCAAGAACAGCAAGGGCCCACGTCGTACAAGTCGCGCGTCCATCATGTCATGGATGGCTCGACTCAAACGCGGCGCCGAAGACCTTAAGCCCTCTTTCGCCACGCCCTTCTCGATGCTTGCAATTGCCAATAAGAGGGCAACGGCCATCATCAGATAGATGGCCAGAATCAAGATATCTGATTGATATCGCAGCACTGCTGCACTGGCGACGAAGATAAGCTGGACCGAATAGATGATGACGACTGTCGACTGATGGGAGAGGCCGATATCCAGCAGTCGATGGTGGATGTGGTTGCGGGTAGCCTTGAACCAATTCATCCCGCTGGATGCCCGCAAGTACAGCACCACCAGGATATCGATGACGGGCAGCCCGAGCAGTAATGCCGGCAACGCCGGGCTCAAAGCGGGATTCGTCTGCTGAGTTAATACAATGGCAAGAAACCCGGAGGTGAGGCCCAAGAATTGGCTTCCACTGTCGCCCATGAACACAACGGCAGGATGGGTGTTGTAACGCAGGAAGCCGATGATGCCGCCGGTGACTGCCAACGCAATCATGTCTTCGGCATTGCCGTCCGCAGTCAAGGCCAGTGCGGCCATCGCCAGCAATGACAATAGGGTCAGCCCGCCGGCCAGCCCGTCGAGTCCGTCAGCGTGGTTGGCGGCATTGATCATGCCTACCATCGCAATAAAAGTTACCGCCTGTCCCGCCAGGGGATGGAGCGGGTTGGGCGAGATGAAGGGGAAGCGCTCGATCGTGAGGTCGCCGTAGAACACAAGCAGTCCGACGGCGAGGAACTGACCCGCGAATTTTACAAAGTGTCCCAGGTCGAGACGGTCATCGAATAGCCCGAAGACAAAAAGAACAATCGACGCGAGTAGGTAGCTCTGATAAAGCGGCTCGGCCGGGAGCCACAGCAGGAGGGGGATCAGCGCTCCGATGACGATGCCGATGCCTCCGACCCGGGGTATGGCCGCCGAATGGACCTTGCGGGCATCCGGCACGTCGACGAGCGCCAGTCTCGGTGCTGCGCGCATGGCGGCCGGGATAATGCTCATGCTGAGCGCGACCGCTAGGGCTAAGCTCATGAAAGATTCCATCAGATCTCAATCCCAAGCTGGCAGTTGCATCTTCACGCCCGCGCGCGAGCACGGCCATGCGGTTGTCGACACTGGTGCGCGGATCTGTCGATCGTCGGCGGGCCGTGAATCGACCTTCTCTCAGTTTATCCGCTGGATGTGACAATCAAGCGGTGCTGCGATCGACCGGTTTCGGTCTCCGGGGGTTCCCCCGCGAAGGATCGCGAGACGGCGGACCGTGCAGGGTCATCGACGCCGTCATCCAACTCTGTTTGGGCACAGCCCCGATGATCAGTTCGGCACGAAGCTACCCAATTCCTCAACCACGAGCCCGGCAAATTCAGACAGCCGCTTGTCGCCGCGCGCCCAATCCTCCCAGGGCTTGATGCCCGTCGTGATCCGAACCAGCGCACCATCGGTGCGGTTCCGCGTCAAAGCGTCCCAGAACAGGTACCACTTCACCGCATATTCACTCGTGAGCAAGCGGCTCCGGCCTTGGAACCAGTAATAGACGAGCTGTCTTGCGTCGCCCCGTTGGATCTGCAAGCGATTGACCACCAGATTCTGCCCATCCACTTGAACACCGGCAAGCGTCTGCCGCGACAAATCGCTGATCTCCCATCCGCCACCGGGGATGCAGGATCTCGGTGAATGGGCGGCTTCCCCGGACCTTTGGGAGGCATAGTAGGCGGTGTAGAAGTTCACCACTTCGCCGAGTGGGTTGTGAAAATCGCCGATGTAATAATCCGTAAGGTCGAGCGCATCGAGATAATGCTGCTCGAGAGTCTGGGGGCTCCCGATCCAGCCATCGATCTCGCCGGGAAACCGTGCAAGCTCTGTTCGCTCTGGTATCAGTTCAGGCCTTGCCCCGATGACTTGGACGACAACGCCGACGACGAGCACCAGCGCAATCGCCGCAGCGAATGGCGCCGGCGTCTTCGGTAGACCGCGGCTGGGCGCCGCCGTCGCCTGGCTCGGCAAGGCGACAAGCCCGAAGACCTCGCTCAGGGGTTGACCGCCACCCGTGAAGCGGGCGAAAAACCAGATCTGGGTCAACAATATCAGGGTGCAGGCCATGAAGATGACCCATCCTTCGAAGTCGTGCAGAAATCCCTCGGCCACCCCAATGCCAAAGCGGTCCACCAGCACCCCGGTTATGCCGATACGGAAGCTGTTCATCAGCACGGTGATCGGTATCGTCGAGAGGAACACGATGGCGCGTTGCCACAGCGGGGCTCGGAACAGATAGGCCGCGAGGAACCCGAAGCTGGTGAGCGGAAAGAGGTAGCGCAGCCCGTTGCAGGCCTCTACGACCTGCAGCTTATAGGTGCCGAGATCAATGACATTCCCTTCGAGAAAGACGCTGATTCCCAGCCAACGGATGATGGCCACACCAAGCTCGGAGGAGATAAGCTGCAGTTTCCCGGAGAGATTGTTGTAGAGGAACGGTGGCAGGGGCACCATGAAGAGGAGAAAGACGAGAGGGAACCACAGGTAGCGCATCGCGGCCGTGCCGGCGAAGCTCCAAGCCAGCCCGAACAGCACCACGGCGAACGCATAGTGCTGGACTACATAGAGGGTGCCAAGATGCCCCATGACAAACATCGTCAGCCCGCCCAGCAGCACCCACCAGCCGAGCCAGGACCCGCGCAATCCCGTCTGGGCGATCTCGTAGCGTTGGTGCCAGATGAGGAACAAGCTGACGACTGGAACGAGGTAGCCGTGACTGTACTCCTCGCGATGCCGCCACAGGAGCTCCAGCTCCCTGAGGGCATCGGCGAATAGGAATCCCACTGCGGCGCCTGCGGCGATCAGGGCGACGATCAGCTGTTGCCCCCGCGTGAATCCTGCCGCGGCTCCTCGGCCCCGCAGCGTCTTGCTTGTGTCCTCAATCACTGGTGTACCCCTTAGAGTCCGGAACAACAACTTCTCCCCGATCCACACTGGGGGCGCATCCCCACGCGCTCGCCCCGATCGGCTTCTCCTTGACCGCCTAATGGGGCGTTGAACGGCCGCCATCATGGCGCATGGCAAACGCCCCCGGGAAGAGTCCCTCAAGCGGTAAAGCCGATTTTCGCCCGAAGCCGACCGTTACTATGAGATTCGCGAAGCTTGTTCGCTCCCTCGCCCTCTGGGACAAGGTGGGGTGTGGGAGCGAACAGTGGCGAAGCGACATGTCGGCATCTGGGGTGACTTGCCGCGCCCGATGATCGTTAGGTGGTGAATCGGTCTTCGGCCGCGAATACTCCCGCCCCTATCAGTCGGGCGCGATTCTAACAAACCGCCTTCCTAGATGCCGAACCGCTGCGATCCCTGTCGCAAGAACCGCGACGGACGGATATCGACCGAGGGATCGGGACGCACTCGCACCCCCAGGCGGCAATACGGGAGCATGGCCGTCTCGCAGCGGCGAACCGGGTCACGTCGCTCGCTCGGCCCCGATTTGTTGTTCGTCGACCATTTGCGACCGGCGATCGGTGCCTGTCATACGCGTGCCAGACCTCACAGATGACTGGGCAGCAAAGTGATCAAATCCTACGCGACTACAACGGTCTACTCGGACCTGCCCTGACCATGAAATTCGCGCAGCACGTTCGCTCCCTCGCCCTTTGGGAGAGGGATGGGGTGAGGGAACGATCAGGGGCGAGGCGACATTTCATGGTCCGGGCTGGCTCGCCCCGCCCCATGATCGTTAGCGTGCCGATGGATCGGCGGGGGCGAAACGGACTGTCACAGCACCTTGCGGTGCTAGGCGTCCCCGGGCGGATCGCAGGGAACAGGGAGCAGAGCGACAGCCAGGGAGGCGCCGATGGACGCATGCATCAACCATCTATCCGAGGACCATTCAGAGCGTCGGAGCGCACCGCCAGCGCTAGGACTCTTACCGATGGTCCTGGCGCTTTGCCTGGCCGCGACGGCGGCCGGCGCCGATCCGGCGATCCAACTCGAATGGGACCCCGCGGCGGCAGGCAGTGCCCGTCTTGAATGGGATCCGGTCAATGACAGTCGCGTGGACCATTACGTCGTCCATTACGGCGTAACAAGCGGCGAGTACGACGAGCAGATCGAGACCGCCGCCACCTGCCTCGAGATCCCCCATCTGTTCCAGGGTGTGACCTACTACTTCGCCGCGCGCGCGTGCAATGCCCTGGAGACCGAATGCAGCGACCTCTCCAACGAGTTGAGCGCTACGATCCCGTACCCCGAACCGGTGGCCGATTTCACCGTGAGCGTGATGTCAGGCTCCGCGCCGCTGGTCGTCACCTTCGCCGATACCTCGACCGATGCCACCAGCCGAGCCTGGGCGTTCGGTGATGGCGGATCGAGTACGGCCCAGACAGCCGTGTACACCTACGAGCAATCTGGAACCTTCACGGTGACCCTCACGATAACGGGGCCCGGTGGGACGACCGATTCGCGCTCGGCCCTCATCGAGGTCGAAAGCCCTCAGATAGTCGCGGACCAGTCTACCCGTCCCGAAGGCGACGAGTCCGCGCCGAGTGGCATGCCAGCCTCCGATATGGACCTCGATGCCGACCAGCACCTGCCGATCGAGATCGGCGACATCCTCGTGAGTCATCGTCGGCAGCGCGTTACCTTCGAGCGCACCTTCACAGACCCGATCGTCGTCGTCAAGGGTATGAGCTATCGCGGGGGGCAACCGGGGGTGTTGCGGATTGACGGTGTCGACGAGGACGGCTTCTGGATCCGCGTGCAGGAATGGGAATACCTAGACCAATGGCACAAATCCGAGCAGGTCAGTTACCTGGCCATGGAGCGCGGCCGGTATCAGCTCCCAAACGGCTTCTTCGTCGAGGCCGGATCCGTGGAGACCGGGGCGACCAGCGCCTTCGAATATGCCCCCTTCATCGAGGAGCTCACCGAGGTGCCGGTGGTCCTCGCGGCGGTCACGACCGACAACGACGCGCACGCTGTCAATGCCCGTCTGCGCGAGATCGCGACGCACGGCTTCTACGTTGGGATGTGCGAGCAGGAGGCCAACAAGCAGCGCCATGGCCTGGAGCGCATCGATTACATCGCCTGGGAGCCGTCGCTCGGCGTCATCGGCGACATACGCTATGAGGTCGGCCGAACCGGCGATCGGGTGACGGACAAGCGGCACAAGATCCGCTACGAGACGCTCTTCGCGCGCCCGCCGGTGCTCGTGGCCGATATGCAGACGACCGATGGCGGCGACACCGCCAGCCTGAGATGGGCTGGGCTCGGCGAGGCGGAGGTCGAGATCTGGGTCCAGGAGGAGCAGTCGCGCGACGAAAAAACGAGGCACACGACGGAGGATGTCGGCTACTTCGTCGCCGACGTGGAATAGCGGCCCCTCTGAGCCGGGTCGCCGGCGTGGCCGTATCCAAGACTCACAGATCACCGAGGAGGAGGGCGATCGAGCCTGACGCAAGGACGGCGGCCGCCCGGAGCTGGCGGCGACGCGCCGAGTCATCGCCGGCGGCGAAGGGGGGGCCAAGGCACATCGTGCTTGACCCGCCGAGGGGACATAGGGAACCGGTAGCACAACGCCAGCAGGGAGGCGGCGATGGACGCGCACGCGAGCGCTTTAGCGCAAGACGATGTCAAGCGATCGAGCGCAGCTCGAGCTCTACTATTCATGCCCACGGCGCTGCTGCTGTGGCTGATCACGACGGCCGCCGCAGATGGGAGCGTCCACCTCGAATGGGATCCAGTCGATGACAGCCGCGTGGACCATTACGTGGTCCACTACGGCGTGACAAGCGGCGAGTACGACGAGCGGATCGAGACCACCGCCACCTCGCTCGAGATCCCTAACCTGGTCCAGGGTGTGACCTATTACTTCGCCGCGCGCGCGTGCAACGCCGCGGAAACCGAATGCAGCGATTTCTCCAACGAACTGATCACCACGATGCCCTATTCCGATCCCGAGGTTGACTCCAGGGACGGCGATGGCGAATCAGGCGATGGCGGCTCCGGCGATGGCGAATCAGGCGACGGCGGCTCCGGCGGCGGCGAATCAGGCGATGGTGGATCAAGGGTCGCGAATAAGTCCGTGTACACCTACGAGGAGCTTGTAGCCCTTAGGGTGACTTACGGAAGCTGGCGGTACCACCTGCCGTTGCTCGATCAGCACCGAGATTGAAAGCCCCCGAGATCTTCGCTGACCGTTCTGGCGGGACCGATTCTAGTGAGGCAGTTTCGGGAGCCGTGTGAGTGTCAAGCTCTGATATGGGCCCCCACGGCTGGTCTCGATCTGCCGATCGAGACCAGCGACAGCTTGCGGAACCAGTGCGGAAAGGCCGTCTCGGAGACGGGTTAGAGCCAACCCCGTCTCAAGACGATGAACTTCGCGAAGCACGTTCGCTCCCTCGCCCTCTGGGAGAGGGTTGGGGTGA
>CAZOWL010000003.1:0-97277 GCA_964583605.1 uncultured Chromatiaceae bacterium
CTCGGTGACGGCGCCGGCCAGGCCGAACAGGTCGCGCCAGGCGGCGATCTGCGCCCGGTTGGCGAGGATCTCCGACCACAGCGCCCGGTCCAGCAGCCGCACCGGGGCCAGGTAGTCGGCGCGCAGCACGAGCTTGCGCTTCTCGAACAGCGCCGCCTGGAAGGTCTCGATCTGGTCCAGGAAGTCGATGATGAGCCCGCCGATGCTGCGCAGGGCCTTGAGCTTGATCAGCCGGTCGGACAGCACGGCGGGGTCGGTGCTGCCGGCGATGGCGTCCAGGTCCAGGAACTCGTTCTTCAGGTACCAGTCCAGCTCGGCGCGCAGGAAGGTGCCGAGCTGGGGGTGCACGAAGTAGTCGGTGCGGTGCTTGCGGGCGTAGCGGCGGATGTGGCGTGCCAGGGTGGCGCCGTCGAGCCCCGGCTTCAGTCGCGCCTGCAGGGGCTCCAGCAGGCCGTCGATGATCTGGTCCTGCACGCCGCCGTTGCCCTTGTACCGGTCCTCTTCCTGCCGGGTGAGCGGGCGGAAGACGAAGGGCAGGCAGGCGGTGCGCGCCTCCGCGTCCACGTCGAAGCCCTCCGGCTGCGGGAAGAAGTAGCGGGTCTTGCCCTTGACGTTGTCCTGCTCCTGACTGGCCTCGGCAAGCTGAAACTCCACCGCCCAGTCACCGTCGCGGTAGCGGTAGCGGGTCAACTCCTCGGTGGTCTTGACGTAGTGGCTGCCGCGCCCGCGCCAGTGGAAGTGCACGTCCTCGCCGTTATAGGCGACGCTGTAGCGACCCTCGCGCCCGCGGCGGGGTTGGCGGATGAAGTCGCCGTCGGCGTAGTAGCGCGAGAAGAATAGGTACAGGTGGTTGTAGAGCCGGTCTTCCTCGGTCTGGGAGAAGCCCGCGGCGGCTGCAAGGTGCTCGCGCTCGGCGGTCAGGTCGAGAAAGCGCTTGCCGGCCGGCATTGCGGCGAGATTCCGGTTCAGGGCGCCGTCGGCGGTGAATGGACCGGTAAGACCGAGGACCTCCGCGGCCTTTTCCAGGTCGGTGCGAGTGCTGGCAAGGCGCCCGTCAACCTCCACGAGCCGGTCGGCGGTCTGCCCTTGCATGGCCTCGGCCATGGTCTGCGGCAGTTTGGTGTCGAAGAAGGCCCGCACCTCGTCGCGGCGGTACTTGAGGATGCGGTAGAAGCCGAAGTCCAGGTCGGCCAGATCGACCTTCAGTAGGTCGTTGTACAGCAAGTGCAGGAACTTCTCTTTGCTGGATGCCATGGTTGCGGGGGGTCGGTTGCGGATACCTGCGCGGGGAGAGCGCGACGCAGAGGATAACCGACCCGTGAACAGGAAGGGCAAAATCGCTTTTCGACCTGATCGCGCACCGCTAAGGGGCCAGGTTGCCGATCAACTGCTCGCGCAGCGCGCTTGAGCTGGACGCGCTTCGAAGAGGGGAGCGGACGGCCGACGAGGTTGCAGACCGCTAGCAACCGGCGATGTCACGTGGCGCAAGGTTCCTGAGACGTGAGGCCACCTGCACCGCTTGACCCGCGTACGGAGCGGGTCAAGCGCTAACGTGCTGACCGCTGGAACATTCCTGGGATCTCGATCCAGAAATGATCGCCTTCCTTCTTATAAGACGGGGTGGTTGCGCAGTACTCAGCCTGCGACGCTTCGTGCAACCTTTGCCCCAGCAGGGCCAAGACGTCTCCCGCCGGCTGCGCGCTAAGTTTTTGTATTGTCACGCTTCCACTTCTCTGTCGCCTATCCTGGGCGTGAATGTTTTGCCGGCGTTTCGACATGGTTCGTCTCCTTTACGCGTCTGCCAGGACGATCAATTCCGGCTCGGCCGTCTGGCAGAAACCCGGGATTCTTTGAACACCACGCGCCAATCAAATCTGCAAGTAGGGACAAAAATGGTACTACCAAGGGAACGAAGAGTTCCAGCGATTCCTCTTGCTTTAGTAAACCGGTGCGGTTCGTGTGGATATTGACAACAGCGATTAGGTACAGAGTCGGGGGCTTCCGCCTGCCTCGGATCCTCCCAGACCGTGATCGCGAGGAAGCTCGCAACTTTGCGGCCTCGTTCAGAAGAAAAGTAATGTTCAATGTCACGGAGAACGCTGGGCGAGAAATCGCCATTTTCTTCGCACCACTGCACCAGACTGTTCGTGTCCGCAAATGCTGACATCCGCCCGGGTTCGCCAAACGCCGCGAATGGCGCCCCAGGCAAGAGCCTCCACCGCGCGCCATCATCGGACTTGACGTTCTTCGGTACAGGAAGCGCGAACTCGCCGATGTCGCCATCGGGCTCATCCTCTCTTGTTGCTGTCGTCGTAGACATCTTTGGACTAAGATATAAGACGCCTCGCAAGCTCTCGATATCTGCGTCAGGGTCCAGAAAAACCACCATGTCTCTAACCCGCTCAAGATCTTTGCGGGCATGCCCGTCGAAAGGTAGAAACAGCATGATATTGGCGCAATAGGTGCGATCCGCTGGATTGCCATCGAAGCTTTTCGCAATCCCAACCAACGCGCTCAAGACGATCCTTGTCGCTTTCTCGATGTATACAGGATCGGAATCGGCTCGTAGGGCGTTGAATTTCGCGGATCTCGCGATCTCATACGCCGCAACGAACTGATTTAAGAACCCGCGCGGAGGCAAGGTTCTGATCAAATCCGTTAGTTCGCTCGTCCGCTGCTCCAGGCGTCGCTGTTCGGCTTCCCGCGCGTTGTCTGTGGCACGTTGCCTGTAGAAGAATAGAAGCGCGAAGAGGACGAGCGATAGCCAGAAGATAGTTGCTGGCGCGGAGAGTGGTCCAGGTCCCCAATAGAATGGAAATGCGCTACGAATCTCATCTCCGAATAGAGAGCCAAGCCACCCTGCAAAGACACCAAGCAGAGTGACTGCCGTCGTGAACAATGGAGTTCTGAACACAGCCCGGTGTCGATGGCGCTTGTCGTCGAATTCTGTCATCGAATATCCATCCTGAGGTTGCCGCGGGCCACCTTGACTCGTCATCGGGCTCGAAAACGGCGGTCATGTCGGCTATGACAAGCTCCTGCATCTCAGGCGTTGGAACGTGCGCGTCTACGTCTATTAAGGAAGGAACTTGTCCTGTCCGTCATGGGTCCCACTCGCGCCCCGCGTCGTCGGTGCCTCCGCGCACTCGGACGCCTCCGTAGTAGCGGCCGCGAGCATTGTCTCGCCCGTCGTGAATGCCACTTGCTGCCAGCCGGTCTTTGAAGTCGGCTTGGCGACCGGGTCGCTCTTGCTGCGTGTCCGCGTAGCGCTTCCATGAAGCATACAAGCGCGTCGGCGTTTCCCAGTAACGCGAATCCCGCTCGCAGCATTCCTCAAGCCACTGCGCGAACAGGTCTTGAGCACCGAAATACTCGGCCGTCGCCTCCAACACGATCGGTGGCGGTTTCAGCCCGACACGGAAAT
Source organism: uncultured Chromatiaceae bacterium (assembly GCA_964583605.1). Lineage (GTDB taxonomy): Bacteria > Pseudomonadota > Gammaproteobacteria > Chromatiales > Chromatiaceae > CAZOWL01. The sequence continues at coordinate 3,425 of CAZOWL010000003.1, forward strand.
ACTCGCAGGCGCCCTCAACAATCCATTGCATGATGCCCGAGCCTTCGGCCTTGAGCTTGTCAGCCAAGTCCGGGTCGCGCTTATGAACCGGAAACGCGACGGTGAAGGGAATAAGATGCAGGCGCCGCCGCATGGCTTCATCGACATTCCGCAACCGCGGCTTGTGATTGCCCGCGATGAGCAGCTTGAACTTCGGCGCGAAGGTGAAGAAATCCTGCCGCATGAACCGCGCGGTAATCGGGTCGCCGCCAGTCAACGCCTTGATGCGACTCTCGGCCCACGCTCGGCCTTCCTCCGTCTCCTGAGCGATGACCAAACGCGCACCCCGTAGCATCGCAAGGTCGGTCGGGTGCCGATCGGTCGGCGAAGCCGTAAAGGTCTCCATAGACGCAACGGCCGCATAGTCTGCGAGCAACCATTCTAGCGTGTTCAAGAACACCCCTTTGCCGTTCCCGCCAGTCCCGTACAGAAAAAATAGCGCGTGCTCGCGGATCAGGCCAGTAGCCGCGTATCCGGCAACACGTTGCAGGAAGCCTGAAAGCTCCTTGTCTCCGTTGGTCACCTCATCGAGAAATTGCTGCCAGCGCGGGCATTCGCCACGCGGACCGACGGCGGTGATCTTTGTGCAATAGGCAGCGGGATCGTGTGGTCGGACCTCGCCAGTCGGTAGGTGAACCATGCCGGCGGGCGTGTTCAAGGTCAGGTCGTCGCGGTCCCACTGGTCGGCGATGGCCGCAGACCGGCGGTCGCAACGTGATAGCTTCTCGACTGCGGAGACAGTCTTTGCCGAAAGCAGCCGATGCCGCGTCACATCCGCCCAATTGGCCGCAATTTCTCGCAAGAGTCTGCGCACCAAGTCATACACCTCGACGGTGCGGTCTTCGGCCCAACGGTAGCCGTCCCACTGAAGCCACTTGCCCCAGCCCGCGACGTAGCGCAGCAAAGGTTGTCCCGCAATGAACGCGAGCGCTAGATCATCGTCTGAGGGTCTGAGGGCGGCATCAGTATCCGTGTTTCGGCCGCCGGGCGGAAAAGTGACAACCACATCGTCGGGTCTCGCTCCAGGTGATCTGTCCTGCTCGAATGTGGGGTCACGCATCGGCCGCACCTCCAGCGCAGAACAGGCGCCCAGACGGCAACACCAGGACGCGACCGCCGGCATCGTGCAGGATCGCTGCGGCCAGCCGGCCAACCTCGGCGCTCCCCAGATCCCCGCACAACCGCAGTAGCACGGGGGGATGACCGCGCAGCAGCTGCCAGTCATAGCCGGCGGGATCATCGCCAGGTGGTGCGACGAGAATGGGCGCGCCGACGGCGAGATAATCACGGGCGATCGCCCACGCGTCGGGTCCAGCGGTGACGGTCATGGTCAGGTGTCGACCGTCGGCCGATGCGCCCCAGCGCCCGCGCCAGCCGGCCGGGTCGGTGAGGATTTCGGCCAGTCGGCGAGCGTATGGCGGGCGACGGCGGTACCGTGTACGATACCGGCGCGATATGTGCCGACCACGAGGCGTGGTAGTGAAGACCCCGCTCGATGCCCCGCCCGACGGGGCATCGGCATGTCCGGGGCACGCGCGCCTGTGCCGGGTGCGTGTCGTATCCATGGCTGCTAACCTCACGATGCCCGACCATTGGCCCGATCGACGCAATTGAAGAATTCTGTCTCGTCGACAAGGACACGATTGCCGACTTTTTTGAAGGCTGTCGCGAATCCGTTTGTGGCGCAGTGGAACCGAAGATGACGCATACCGCCAGCCGGGGGCCAGGGGTGATAGTCATTCCAGGCGGTAATCGGGATTAGGCGGCGGGTACGGCGGCGGGTACAGCGGCGGGTACAGCGGCGGTATGCGGTGCGGGCATGATGACCTCCAACCATGTCGCCGTCGCGGGGTGCGGCGGCTCATGGCGGTCATCGTCTGCCTGTCGTGACGGGGAAGCCCGAAACGAAATCGGCTATTTCATTTCGCTTGTTCGATCCAGCCGGATATGGGCTTGTATCTCTTGCCGCCACGCCTCGTAAGCCTCGCCCCTTGCGGGGCTAGGCATGCTGTTAAACAGCTCGAAGAAGCGCGCGCAATATGCCCCCCATGCGGCCTCGGCGTGCGGGGCCGGGCGGTATTTTTGCCATATCTGTTCAGCGCGGCGCGTGTCGATGTCGAACTCTTTACAGGCGCGTTCCTTCGCTTGCGCCACGGTCAGTCCTTCGCGCGTCGTCATGCCGTAGATGCGAACAGCAACGCGCCGCTCATTGGCCATGACAAACAGCGGGTCATCGTCTTTCGCTTGTCCCGCGCCGCGTTTCAGTCGAAGCGCGGCATCAACGGACTCGCCTTTGATGCCAGCGCGCAATCCATTCAGAATGTATTCCTTCAGTTGGCGCGGCATCGCGATATCGTTTTCGATGCAATAAGCGGCCGCATGACAAAGCTCTTGCGCCGCGCGCGTTGATGCCGTTTTCTTCCCCGGCCTTGGTTCTGTTGCGGCGGCTATATACCCTGGAAGGTGTTGGCGCTCGAACTCGGCCATGACGGAAGCGGGCGTAATCTGTTGCGCATCGAATATTTCCCGCCATTGGTCGCACATCGCGCGCTCTTCGGGTGTTGCCGCAGACTCGCCATTGGCAGCCAGTTGGTAAGCGAGCAGCATCCATTGAGTCAGGGCGTCGCTCACTGTCCGCCCTCCCCGAAGTAGCGCGCGTTCATGCGCTCGACAACGCCAGCAACGTGCGCGTCGCTCAGGTGCGCGTACCGCCGCACCATCTGCAAAGTCTTATGGCCAAGGATCTCGGCAATCTCGGCCAGGCTCGCGCCGTTCATGGCCAGGTAGCTCGCCGCCGTGTGGCGCAAGTCATGCCAATGGAAGTCCTCGACGCCTGCCACCTTCAACGCGGTCTCGAACGGCGTGCGCAAATCGACGGGCTTGATACTGCCGTCGGCCTGCCTCTTGCGCCCCGGGAACAGAAGGTCGGTATCCAGGCGCCGCACCTTGGCGCGGGCCTTCAGTAGCTCTAGGGCCGGGCCAGCCAAGGGCAGGATGCGCCGCTCGCCGTTCTTGGTCTCGTGCAGGGTGGCAACCTTGCGGGCTAGGTCGATCTGCCCCCAGCGAAGGCCAAGGACCTCTTGTTGGCGGGCGCCCGTGCTTAGGGCCAGGATGACGGCCGCGTGCAGGTCCGGGCTCGCGGATGCCTTGCAGGCTTCAAGCAAGCGCTCGCGCTCGTCATCATCCAGGAAGCGAACGCGGCCGCGCGGCTCCCGGGGCTTGGTCACCTTGCGCAGCGGGTTGTCGGGCAGCCAGCCCCACTCCTTCACGGCAACGGTGAACGCATGGGACAGGGCAGCGAGATACCGCACCACGGTTGCGGGGCTCGTGCGCTCGCCTCGCGGCGTGGCTTGGGCGGCGCGGTGGTCGCGGTACTCGGCGATTAGGGCGGGCGTCACGTCGGCCAGGGCATAGGCGCCGAGTTGGTCTTTCCACCACGCCAGTTGCCGGGCCTGATGGCCGCCGTCCTTCTTGTGCGGGCAGACCTCGCGGACATAGCGGTCAATCAGATCGCCCAGCGTGTGGCGCTTGGCCTCGGTGGTCCTGAAGTGTCGCCCCTCGCGGATTGCGCTCTCGGTGGCCTGTGCCCAGCGTCGGGCATCGGTCAGGCGGGCGAAGGTGGCGCGCTGCGCCGGGTAGCCCTTCAATCGGACCTCGACGCGGTATGCCTTGGTGCCGTCGGCCGCCGTGCGTAAACTGATAGTAGCCATGCCGAACCTCTCGCTCAGGTTGGGTGGTGGTCAGGGCCTCGTGTCGGCGGCAACCGACTCGGGGCCTGTTCGTCTCAGGGACACGATGAAGGCTACAACAAACGGCGAAAAACGGCAACAAAGGATGAGCAATCCCATGATGTAGTGCCGTAAGCTGATGTTTCGTTGGCGATAACAGAGTGCGCCACGGGCCTATGGCGCACTCAAGGCGCAGTCAGGCGGAAAAGAGGGGCGATTCGGCGCCTCAGGGGCCGGTCGCGAGGGTGACGGAAGGGGCAGGGGAAGGGCGCCGAGACGAGCGCGCTTTGCGGTGGGATGTTGCGAGCGAGTGCGCCATGAGTGCGCCACGCAAAGAAAAAGGGCCTAGCCTTTTGAGCTAAGCCCTTGTCTTTATTGGCTCCCCGGGACGGGCTCGAACCGCCGACCTAGTGATTAACAGTCACCCGCTCTACCGACTGAGCTACCGGGGATCAAACAAGCGCCGAATTCTAGCGAGGGCATATCGTCTGGTCAAGGCGCGCGCGTCAGGGCTGCGATATCAGTCTCGCCAGCGCACGCGGCACGCGGCCCTGCTGACCCGGACAGCACCTCGGCGCCGGGACTGCGGCGGAGACGAACCTGGGGTCACGCGCTCGCTAAGCCGCCATCGCGACCCGCATGAGGCGATCCATGGCCTGATCGAGATTCTCGCGACTGGTTGCAATCGAGATGCGGACGTGGCCCTCGAGGCCAAAGGCCGATCCGGGGACAAGTGCCACGCCAGCGTGCTCAATGAGATACTCAGCGAGCTCCAAATCATTACGGACGCCACCAATCTTGTCGATCAGTCCCTGCACGCGCGGAAAGACGTAGAAGGTGCCATCGGTCGGTAGGCAGGCGACGCCTGGGATCTGGCCCAATCGCTCGACGACGACATCGTGGCGCTCTTTGAACGCGGACAGCATTGTTGCAATGCAGTCCTGCGGACCCTCCAGCGCGGCTTGTGCGGCGACCTGTGAGATGGATGTCGGGTTCGATGTGCTTTGCGATTGAATCTTCTTCATCGCCCGGATGATATCCGCCGGACCGCCGGCATAGCCGATCCGCCAGCCGGTCATCGAATAGGCCTTGGAGACGCCGTTCAGCACGAGCGTCCGTGGAGCCAAATCTGGGCACACATTGAGGATGTTGACGAACGGAGCGCTCGACCAACGGATGTGCTCGTACATGTCGTCCGTAGCGATCACGCACCGCGGATACTCCTGCAGCACCTCGCCCAGGGCCCCCAACTCCTCGCGCGTGTAGGCCATCCCCGTCGGGTTCGAGGGACTGTTGATGACCACCAGACGCGTCTGATCGGTCATAGCCCCTCTCAGCTGCGCCGGGCTCATCTTGAAGTTCTGCTCGGCGCCGGCGTGGATGTACACGGGCACGCCCCCGGCGAGTAGCGCCATATCCGGGTAAGAGACCCAGTAGGGGGCCGGGATGACGACTTCATCCCCCGGATCCAGGACGGCCTGAGCCAAGTTGTAGAAGCTCTGCTTGCCGCCGCAGGAGACCAGGATCTGATCGGGCGTGAAGGTGAGCTCGTTCTCACGCTCGAACTTGTCGATCACCGCCTGCTTCAGCTCAGGGGTTCCGTCGACGGCCGTGTATTTCGTGAAACCGCGCTGGATCGCCGCAATGGCCGCGTCTTTGATGTGATCCGGCGTATCAAAATCCGGCTCACCGGCGCCAAGGCCGATGACGTCCTGGCCCGCCGCGCGCAATGCCTTGGCCCGCGCCGTAATGGCGAGCGTCGCGGAAGGCTTGACGGCTTGGACGCGCAAGGACAGTTTGATGCTCATCGTAAGGGTCTCGTGTGCTTGGGTGGCGATTGCGCTAGAGGCGGTTAGCCGGCGCCTGGGAGGGGAGCGCCAATGATAGCCAAACGAAGCGGCGACCAGAATCCCTTCTGCGCGACGGGCCACCGCCCCAGGCACCCTCTCCGTGCGAGCCGTCTTCCATCCTGATAGCTCTCGCATCGAACGGTGCTTCGCTTCGCCCCGCTCACGCTCTTGCGCGAAGCTCACCCGCAGCCACCCATCCGGCACCCTGCGGCAGCATCAGTCCGAAAGCAATTAGCTCCCTCTATGGCCACAGAAAATTTATTTATTATATTAGAAAATTGGAAGATTTACAATAACGTTTTAATATTCTTCGTAGGGGCGACAGCGTTTTCACTGTTGAGCGCTCGGATAAGCGCTCACTCGACACGGCCAGTTGATCTGCTACCGGGACGGTACGGGACGACGTTCTTCTGAGGTAATCGGAGCCTTGATCTGATGATAACCAGCAACCCCTTCGCGGAGCTTTCGGCTCTCATCCCACCCGCTGTCATGCAGGCTTACGTAATCTTGATGGTCCTCTTGGTCATCGGCGGCACCCTGCTCGATGTGATACACAAGAACAGCGCCAAGTATTTCTTCGAGAAAGGGCAATCGCTCAAAAAGCTTGCCACGCGTGAAGTCGGCATCGTAGAGAAGGTCAGTCTCGCCGTCAGCACGGTCGCGAACGAAGTACTGGCTTCCGGCGAGTTTGACAACCCAGACCGGCGCAAATCCCACCTGCTCATGATGTACGGCTTCATCATCTTTGTCGTGACGACTGCGCTTCTGATCTTTGGCCTGCCGGCCGCAGAGGGCGAGACCTCGATGCTCACGCCCCTGCTCTGGCACATCGGTGCGCTGATGATCTGCGTCGGCGGCTACTGGTTCTGGCTCAAGATCCGCGCCGACGTGTGCTCCGAAGGCCACCAGTGGTATGAGCTGGAGCGCCGCGACCTGTTCATCGTTTCGCTGTTGCTAATGGCCACCTTCGCGCTGGCTTGGTCGGTGCTCGAGGCGGTTGGCGGCGGTTTGCTCGCCGGTGTCGCGCTATTCGTGTTCATCGTCTCAGCCACCGCGCTGTTCAGCACCGTCTTCTGGTCAAAGTTCGCCCACATGTTTTACAAGCCCGCGGCTGCGTTTCAAAAGAAGGTCGCTCAAGCGGACGGTTCGAGAGACAAGTTGCCGGATCTACCCGAGCTGACCGACCCCGCCGTCAGAGAACGGTACCCCGACATCCCGGAGTACATGGGCGAAAACCCACCGTACATGGGGCTGGGTATCAAGCGTGAAGCACCGACCCACTACTGATCTTGATTCGATGAATCGCGTTGCGAAGAGGAAGAAGAGATGCCGACTTTCGTCTATATGACTCGGTGCGACGGTTGTGGTCAATGCGTTGATATCTGCCCTTCTGACATCATGCACATTGATCCCGTGACCCGGCGCGCCTACAACATCGAGCCCAATATGTGCTGGGAGTGCTTGCCCTGCGTCAAAGCTTGTCCACACAACGCGATTGACGTTCGCGGCTACGCAGACTTTGCACCTCTGGGCCACTCGGTACGAGTGCGCCGTGACGAGGAGAAGGGTGTCATCGCCTGGCGGATCATGTTCCGCAATGGCACCAAGGACATGACTCTGCTCGCTCCGATCACTACGAAACCTTGGGGGCAGCACATCCCCAAGCTCGCCGACGCTCCCCCACCGAGCCAGGAGGTACGCGATAGCCAGCTGTTGTTCAACGAGCCGAAATACATTCGACTCGACGACGGGGGCCTGCACACGCTCGAGTCCGCCGGCCTAAAGATGAGAGAGGGAGTGTACTACTAATGGCCTACAAGACAATTATCGAAGACGATATCGACATCCTGGTCGCTGGCGCCGGCTTGGGCGGCACAGGCGCCGCATTCGAAGCCCGCTACTGGGGCCGGGACAAGAAGATCGTCATCGCCGAAAAGGCCAATATCGACCGCTCCGGTGCCGTTTCGCAGGGTCTGTACGCAATCAATTGCTACATGGGAACCCGTTTCGGAGAGAATAACCCGGAAGATCATGTCCGTTACGCGCGTATCGACCTGATGGGTATGGTGCGCGAAGACCTTCTATTCGATATGGCCCGTCACGTCGACTCGACTGTGCACGAGTTCGAGGATTGGGGTCTGCCGCTGATGCGTGACCCAAAGACCGGTGCCTATCAGCGCGAAGGCCGATGGCAGATCATGATTCACGGCGAGTCCTATAAGCCGATTGTCGCCGAGGCAGCTAAGAAATCTGCCGATAAGGTCTTCAACCGCATCTGCGTTACGCACCTGCTGATGGATGAGAGCAAACCGAACCGTGTTGCCGGCGCGGTCGGTTTCAATGTGCGGACTGGAAATTACCACGTCTTCAAGGCCAAGACAGTCATTGTTGCCGCCGGCGGCGCGTCGAACATCTACAAGCCACGCTCGGTCGGTGAAGGTGCTGGTCGTGTCTGGTATGCGCCCTGGTCGTCGGGCTCAGCCTATGGCTTGCTGATCGGCGCCGGTGCCAAGATGACCCAGATGGAGAACAGGATCGTTCTGGCCCGTTTCAAGGACGGTTACGGTCCGGTTGGCGCCTACTTCCTGCACCTAAAGACCTATACGCAGAATGGCTTCGGCGAAGAGTACGAATCCAAATGGTGGCCTCAGCTACAGGAGATCGTGGGCAAGGAGTACCTGGATCCGGAAGTTTCGCACAGGACACATCGACCCATACCGACCTGCCTGCGCAACCATGCGTTCATCAGTGAGGTCAATGCCGGGCGCGGTCCGATCCACATGGTCACAATGGAGGCCTTCCAGGACCCGCATCTCGAAGAGATCGGCTGGCACAACTTCCTGGGCATGACCGTGGGGCAAGCCGTGCTGTGGGCGGCGACCGACGTAGATCCGAAGAACGAGAATCCCGAGCTAACGACTTCCGAGCCGTACGTCATGGGCTCGCACGCCACCGGTTGCGGCGCCTGGTGCTCGGGTCCCGAGGATGTATCGCCCCCAGAGTACTTCTGGGGCTACAATCGTATGACTACCGTTGACGGTTTGTTTGGTGCCGGTGACGCGGCAGGCGGCACCCCACACGCCTTCTCTTCTGGCTCCTTCACTGAAGGTCGTCTCGCAGCCAAGGCAGCCTGCAAATACATCGACGACGGGAAGGCCGAAGGTATCCGTGTATCTGACGAGCAGATCAATCGTCGCAAGCAAGAGATCTACAAGCCGATGGAGCATTACAAGATCTATCGGAATGAGATCACAGCCGGTACGGTCAACCCCAACTACATCAACCCGCGCCAGGGCCTCGATCGCCTGCAAAAGTTGATGGACGAGTACTGCGGCGGTGTGACCGTCAGCTATATGACCAACGAGAAGTTGCTGAACATCGGCCTGAAGAAGCTGAAGCTCCTGGAAGAGGACCTTGAGAAGCTTGCGGCAGAGAACCTCCACGAGCTGCTGCGCGCGTGGGAGCTGAAGCATCGTCACCTCACCTCCGAGGCCGTCATTCAGCACACGCTGTTCCGCAAGGAAACCCGTTGGCCCGGCTATTACTATCGCGGTGACGCCATGAAGCTGGACGACGAGAACTGGCATGTGCTCACGGTCTCGCGCCGTGATCCAGAGACCGGTGAATACACGATGGAAAAGGCGCCTTGTTACCACCTGGTTGAAGTCAAGGATCAAACGGCGGAGGCGCAGGTTTGAGCTAGCCTTGAGCGACCCTTCGCGGCTCGCCTTCCAGGCGATCTCACGAGACGGGCCGTCGCTCGCATAGGCACGCTGAGCTTTTCCAGGTACCCTCAAGGTAAGGGCGCTCGGTGACCCCGAGGGCCCTCGCCTCTCAAGAGATTGAGCCACCGCCTTCGAAGTGACTGGTGAACGCCCCCGATGGCCGGGTACTTGCGCGCTTTCTCGGCGTGTTAACTCCGCAAGCTCGGCACTGGTTGTGACACCGTGGTGGCGCCTAGCCGACTGATGGCGATCCGAGAATGAACATTATCGATCAAACCGACGACGAGATACTTGGGATCGCCCATCCTATGTGGGATGACCTGGTCAAGTATTCCAACGAGGGCCAGTACGGCAAGTTCATCAAGAAGTTCTCGTATCACTTGCTCCTTGGCCTGAATGAAGTCGAAGTAGGCAACCAGTTTGCGCACAGCCAGCTGGCGCGGAACCTCGTGGAGGAGAGGGATTTTCTGGGGCTGATCCGGCGTGGCCAACATGTGACAGTTCTCTACCGCGTGCGCAGCAAAGTGCGGGAGGGAGAGTGGCTCGGACGCATGGTCCTTGGCTACGAGAACGGGGAAGTAAGAATCTTTGGCGCATCGATCTTCTGACGCCATATAAGTCCGATGAAACAGACAATCGCAAGCAACAAGTTCGTCGAGCTGACCTATCGTGTCGTCGATCAGAAGACCGCCGATGTCTTAATAGCCGTCGAATTTCCTCTAGGCTATGTTCAAGGTACCAACGAGGTGCTTGCACCACAGATCATGGCGGAACTAGAGGGCAAATCGGCTGGGGACAAGATAAGTGTCCCGATCGACTGCACCGATCTCCATGGCCCCAGAGACGAGTCGCTCGTTATCACCGACTGGATCGAGAATGTTCCCGTAGAGTATCGAGAAATAGGCACGCGCATCATCATGGAGAACGAGAAAGGCGATACCAAGAGCTTTCTCGTCACCCGAATCGACGACAAGACGCTAACCATTGATGGGAACAATCCGCTTTGCGGCAGGCAGGTCATTTTTGAGCTTGAGATCCTTAGCGTGCGCGATGCGACGGATGAGGAGATCATCGCCGGGGGCAAGGTCGACAAGGGCCCGCACACCGATGGACTCTCAACCATACCGATCTAATCCTGGCGGGATTTCATTGCGCTACCCCGCAGCAGAATCCCTTCCTACTCGTGCCTAACCGCGAAAAAGCGCTCTCATAGCCGCGTAGACATGCTCGTAGGTGTAAGAATTCTCCCCGCAATGAATGAGCTCGTCATCATTTGTGCGGAATGTGAGATACGGGTGTACCTCTAGACCATCCACCTCGATCCCTGCGAGATCGTCGATGATCCCGGCGATGCTCAAGGCGATACTCGCCGTCAGGTCCTCTAGCTTCTCTTGGTCGACACCGGCTTCGTGAAGCTTGATCTTGATCCGCTCGACAATCTCTGCCGTGAATATCGCCTGGTGCTCGTTGAACTTCGAGCTCGCTAATGTCAATTTCATGATCGATACGCTGGTAGGCCTTGATCCCGAGCCCGAACACCGCGCGCGGTCCGGACAGCGGACCCTACGGGACATATCGCAGCCGCAGGGTCCGCTCTGCGGACGATCCCGCTCGTCACGCGGCAGCCTAGACGAGATTGTGATCGGCGCCCGCTAGTAGCACCCCGCCTCCGGAGCCATCTTCGGGCAATCGGGTCGGCCCGCGATGCTACGCTAGTGAAGCGTTGGAGGATTGATGATCTGCGGGACTCGGGGGCATGGAGATTGGACGGCCTAGGACAGCATCTTCCTGCCCCCGCCTAGGCTCGGCCGTAGCGACTACGACGGCATCTCTCATTCGCGCGGCCGCGGATATCTGAGGAAGCGGTAAGCTACTCAGCGCTTCCCGTAAGGGCAGGACGCCAAACCGTCTTCCTCGAACGAAACCGCCAAAGGTCGAGGGACCGAGAAACCGGACCCAGAAAACGTGGTTTTCCCAATCCCTCTGATCTTCTATCTCAACTGGGCCGGGATCGCGAAAGGGATTGCGAAACGGTCGGTTTCCCTAGGGATGTTTGGGGGCCTGGTACTCCGCCTCTTTCTGGAACGATTCCCAGATGACTTCGTATCCAACAAACCCCTTTTCATTCGGCTGCTTCTGCCGGGTCACGCAAAATCGACTGTGCCCGTCGGGAACCTTAGGCCGGGTTTTCTTCTGCTCGCTCATAAGTCACCGCTATAAACAAAAGCCGTATGCCTAGCGCACAAGGCAACAACGAGAAGCTATCGCGGCGGAGTGGCGCTGTCAAGCCTTCAGGTAGGATACCCCTGAGCCGCGAGAAAATCGTCTCTGCGGGGTGAGGTCGAATAACCTTCTAAATGCTGAGAGTGCCAATCATCTGGCCATCGCGATGACCCCCCATTCTTAAACGCAGGAGGCTTGTCATGGCTTGAATAACGCCGTAGCAGATGCCAGATGGGTTTTCCCCTCGGTGTTCGGCACGAACGGGGTGCGATCAATAGTCTGAACGGGGGCGTTTTCTGGGAGCGCGACGCTAGGGAACGTCACTCGAGGTGCCGGGCACATAGAGGTACGTCGGAGGCACGCTCGCGCCCTCCACCCTGATCGCAGTACTCTCAAAGAAGCTTCCGATCATGACCCGTTGCCCCGCGGGATACTCCCCGATCGTGAAGCCCGTACCAGTCACCTTGTAGGTCCCTTCCCCAGGCGGCATCTCGAAATAGACCCGGCACGGGTTGGAGCTGCAAGAACCGGTGTCGCCCGGGGCCAGTGTGATCTCTCCCCAGGCTGTCACATGGCTTCCGGTACTTGCGCAGTTAACCAGCAGAGGCACGCTCACCGCGAGCAGGGCCCAGGTATGTCGAGGGAGAAGCCGACTTCCAACTGGCCCCCTGCCAGAATGCGAGGAGCTCGCGTGCGCCCTCAACGAGCGGCGACAGGAGCCTATTAGCCTATATGCCAGCCGAAGCGACGCATAGTGCGGGCGCGAGGAAGGAAAAGCTGGTCGGTGACTGGACCGAAATTGTCTAAGTTGGTTGGTGTATCCCATGACCTCATCGACCCTTGTGCAAAGCCGGTCGTGCTCAGCCCGACCCAGAAAATAGGCACTGCCGCTCGACTAACGATCATGGGGCGAGGCGAGCCACCCCAGATGATGAAAGGTCGCCTCGCCCTTGATCGTTCCCTCACCCCAACCCTCTCCCAGAGGGCGAGGGAGCGAGCGTGCTGCGCGGATTTCATAGTAAGTATGACCGTATCGCAGGGCGCTGACCATCGGATCGCGAAGCTCAGCACCGCAACGGATGGCACGCGGTGCCGGACGACGGCTGGGTGACCGGAGCCGGGCGTGAAACCCGAAACTGAAGCGCCTTTGATCCGTCGGGACATGCCACCATGTCGGGACTGGTAAAGGCCGACAGTTTCGCTCAGTCTTTTTGCTGTAAGAGGTGACCCATGAGCGCAGTGATCAGCGTGCCGCTTGACGGTGAAGGCTTTCTGGTCGATCGGGATGACTGGAGCGAAGAGCTCGCAGTCGAGCTCGCGGCGGCCGATGACTTTGAGATGACCGACCAGGTCATGCGATTTATTCGGGAGGCCCGCGCGATGTACGAATGCGATGGCGTTGTGCCTCCGATCCGCATCTTCGCCAAGAAGCAGAAGACCTCAACGAAGGAGCTTTACGATATCTTCAAGAAGGGCCCGATGAAGCTCATCTGTAAGTGGGGTGGCTTACCGAAGCCGACCGGCTGCGTGTGACGCGAATTCTGAGCTGCGGCGTCATTGTGAGGATGCGCACCCGCGAGGCACGAGCGGCGTCCCAAGTGCCGGTGAGCGATCGAGCCGCGGAGCACCGGGCAGCGGCCCTGGAATGCCCCTGGAATCCGAGGACCAGCCGTGAACCGCGCCAGCCATGTCGAGACGGGACATCGCGCGTCCCCCGCCTAGCATGAATTTGGCACTCAGTCGCCGCACCTTCCTGCGGCTCGCTGCTAGCGCCGGCGCAGTCATGCTTGGCGCCCCGCTGAGCACAACGGCGGTGCCGGTTCTGACGAAGCCGGTCGCTGCGAGCGGCAAGCCGCTGCCCGTGATCGGCATGGGCACCTGGATCACCTTCAATGTCGGCGAGGATCCCGTCGCTCTTGCCGTCCGTACCAAGATCCTGCGTTCCTTCTTCGCTGGGGGCGGCGGCATGATCGACTCTTCGCCAATGTACGGCTCGGCTGAGGCCGTGCTCGGCCGGGTGCTGCCAAGGCTCGACGACACGCGGAATCTGTTCGCGGCGACCAAGGTCTGGACCCGCTCGGCCCGATCCGGTCCGACTGAGATCGGCGAATCACGCCGCCTCTGGGGCATTGACCGGTTCGATCTCCTTCAGGTGCACAATCTCGTTGCCTGGCAGGAGCACCTGCGCACCCTCAAAGAGATGCGGGCCGAGGGCGATGTTCGCTATATCGGCGTGACGACCTCCCACGGCCGCCGGCATCGAGAGCTCGAGCAGGTCATGCGCCAGGAGCCTATCGATTTCGTCCAGCTGACTTACAACATCGCCGATCGCGAAGCCGAGAAGCGCTTGCTCCCTATTGCCGAGGAGCTCGGCATCGCGGTCATCGCCAACCGGCCATTCCGGCGCAAGGAGCTGATCCACATCGCCGAGCGCCAACCTCTGCCCGGCTGGGCCGTCTAGATTGGCTGCCGGACCTGGGCTCAGGCCCTGCTCAAGTTCATCATCGCTCACCCCGCCGTAACCTGCGCGATCCCCGCCACGAGCCAGGTCGAGCACATGCGTGAGAACATGGCCGCCGCAGCACGGCCGCTTCCCGATCCGGCGCTGCGGCGGCGCATGGCTGCTGACTTCGCGGCACTTTGAGTGCTTAGCCATTCATCCGGGCAGCCGATCGTGCTCCGTTCGGCCTAGAATTTTTCGGCACGGCGCCAGACCCCACCGCAATCGCAACGCTGGCCCTCGCCGCGCTCCTCGCACCGCCTCTGGCGGCCATGCTCATGCCGATTCCCGTGCTCTGGTGCTTGCTCTCGAGCGCCATGCAATACGGTCTCGGCAGCCCGCTCTGGTGGGTTCCGACGGCGGCGACGGCCCTGGCCGTCTTGCTGCTCTCCGTGGACCTCCGCGCGACGCGCCGCTGACCTTTAGACACGCCAGCCGCCATCTCGACCTCCTATCTCATCGGAGGGAAGGGGGCGCCGCGTTTGGACTTCGCCGGCCGGGGACTCCCAGCGGCGCTCGGGAACAAGCACCAGCCCGAACCGCCCGGAAGACGGGCCTATCAGGAATTTCCCTAAAGGAAAGGCCTGATCCACGATCGACCGACCCTTGCGTAATATCCAAAGCTTTCCGGACGGTGAATCACCCTTGTCCAGAGCATGAATCGACGGAGAACACCGATGATCGACAGTCTCGCGCTGGTCCCTGCTGCCAGCCTTCTGGGCGCCCCGGTGGCCCGCGCTACCGAGCCGGGCTTTGATTGCAGCAAAGCCGCGAACGACGTGGAGCAGCGGATCTGCAAGGAGATCACGAGACCATGACATCACCGATTGATCGCCGGACGGCACTGTTCAGACTCGCCGCTGTCGCCGGTGCACCGCTGCTTGTTGGACCCGGGGTCTTCGCAAGTGAAGAGATGCGGGAGATCCACAGGCTGAAGCCTGGTGAGTTCACCTGGCATCCCGAGCGCTCGCCGGAGGGCGCGGTCGCAGTCGTGGTCTCGATC
This sequence comes from uncultured Chromatiaceae bacterium, assembly GCA_964583605.1. Lineage (GTDB taxonomy): Bacteria > Pseudomonadota > Gammaproteobacteria > Chromatiales > Chromatiaceae > CAZOWL01. The sequence goes on from CAZOWL010000003.1 coordinate 18,493, forward strand.
CCCGAACAGCTCGTGCATGTCTATCGCAACGGAATCCGGATCGCCGTGTCGACCTGCTCCACGGGCAAGACGGGGCACGAGACCCCGACCGGCGTGTTCACGGTCTTACAGAAGGACAAGGACCATCACTCATCCACCTACAACAATGCCCCGATGCCGAACATGAATCGGCTCACCTGGGACGGCATCGCGTTGCACGCTGGCAACCTCCCCGGCTATCCGGCCTCGCACGGTTGCGTGCGCCTACCACTGGCGTTCTCTGAGAGGCTATGGACCGTGACGCACCTGGGCACACCAGTGATCATCGCCGGCGCCCATTCCGATCCCTGGGAGCTCAACCATCCGGGAATGGTGTTGAGCGCCTACGCCGAAGAAGAGCTCGAGGACGCCGTCGCCGGGCTCGAGGGCAAACGCCATCCCTCCGATTGGGAGAGCCTCGACGAGCATCCGGTGACGACGGTGATCGCATCCACGCTCGACCGCCGCGTCGAGCTGATCGAGAACGGAGACGTCACCGCTAAGGGCGATCTCTATGTCGAGGGGTCGGACACCGCCCTTGGATCGCACGTCTTCGTGCTGAACGGTGTCCACGACGGCTCTCGTGGCCTCTCCTGGCACGCAATCAGCCATCACAATGCCCCCGGCGCTCATCCGCCGGCCAGGATGTCCGATGATGACTTCGTCGCGCATCTGCGCACAGACGCCGCGTTCCGCCGGGCAATGAAGCCGCGCATGCACCCAGGAATGGTCATGGTCGTGACGGATCTGTCGTTGCATCCGGACCGCCGATCCAACACGGACTTCGTGATCATGAGTAGCGCCTGAGGATGCGCTGGTCTCTCGGCTCCCTGCGCCCCTGGGGGACGGCGCGATTGCACAGAGGCGGACCGCTGGCATCAGCCACACCTCGGTCACAGGCGCGTGGCACGGCGCGCAACATCCACAAGTCAACGAAAGGAAGGGCAAGACATGAAACATCAGATCAAGATCCTGACCACTGCTGCCGCGCTTGCGGTGCTCGCGGGTTGCACCGAAACGACTGGTGACATCCGCGCTGGAAGTCCAGCAACCGCCGGCACCCCGACCGTGGCCGAGCAAGGCTGTCTGCGGGATGTGACCCGCACAACGAACAACGCGGATGTGGTCCTGCTCTCGTCAAGCTACTCGGAGGCCGGAACCGAGGTCATCGTCGGCGTCGGGCCGCAGCGGGCCCGGTGGCGCTGCATCGGCTATCGCGACGGCACCACCGCTGGCATCATGTCGCTTACCGACGAGGGCGCGCTCTGATATTTCAACATCCTGCCGCCCGGCAGCGACAATGTCGCCATCTTTAATAGCTCCGGGAGCGAGAATAACTATGGCGAGGTGATCCTCCCGAAGGACGGCGACTACCGCGTTCGCGTGTATCTGATGGGCAACGACAGGGACGCAGGCAAGACCGTCAGCTACACGCTATCGGTCACCATCATCTGAGCGCCCGCGCTGAGTCGCTGTGAATCGCCCTATCGGGCACCATCCATTTCACTCCCCTTGCTTGCGACATTGAGGGCCGCCGGAGAAGACCATGCGCTGGAGAACCGGGCGACGCAGCGAGAACATCGAAGATCGCCGTTCTGGGAGCGGCTTCCCCGGCCTCGGAGGGGGCAGCGGCCGCCGCCCAATGCCTGTGCGCATCCGCCGGGGCGGCATCGGCGGCGGCATCGGCACCATCGTGCTGGTGCTGGCCGCCCTCTACTTCGGCGTGGATCCCAGCGTCTTTCTGGGCAGCGGCGACATGGTGCCAGCACCTTCGCAATCGGGCATCCCGAATTCCTACGGACCGTCGGTATCGCCGCCGCGCGGCGGGAGCGAGGACGAGCTGGCCGACTTCGTCTCCGTGGTCCTGGCGGACACCGAAGATACCTGGCACGCGCTCTTCGGTAAATTCGACGGCCGCTACCGGGAGCCCAAGCTGGTGCTTTTCACCGGAGCGGTTCGCTCCACCTGCGGCTTCGCCCAGTCCGCCATGGGGCCCTTCTATTGCCCCGCTGATGAGAAGGTCTACATTGATCTCGCCTTCTACGACGAACTGCGGATGCGCTTCGGTGCCCCTGGTGACTTCGCCCAGGCTTACGTGATCGCCCACGAGGTCGGCCACCACGTGCAGAACTTGCTCGGGATCTCCGACGAGGTGCAAGCCGCCCTGCGCAGCACGAGCGAGGGGGAAGCCAATCAGCTCTCGGTGCGCCTGGAGCTCCAGGCAGACTGCTTGTCCGGTGTTTGGGCCCATCACGCGGAGCGCGCCCGCAATCTCCTCGAAGAAGGCGACCTTGCGGAGGCCCTGCGTGCTGCCGCGGCCATTGGCGACGACCGTCTACAGGAGCAGTCCCGCGGCTACATCACCCCCGACAGCTTCACCCACGGCAGCTCCGCGCAGCGGGTACGCTGGTTCCGCCGCGGCATGGAGCAGGGCAAGCTCACCGCCTGCGACACCTTTTCCGCAGACCGGCTCTAGCCGGGGCTGATTTCTTTACGAGCACATTGCCGTCGGCATCGCCGAGCCGCCTTCTCAGCTCGGGCGCGTGGCTTGCGCAGATTGGCTGCTCCTGGGCCTTGGATGCCGTGGAAGATTGACGCCGATGGACCTCGACCCGATTCACCGCTCTGGCAGGACAGCAAGGCGACACAGGATCGCAAGAACGAATAGATTCACAAGCGGGGATGCGGCCGCCAGCCAAGGCCAAAGCGACTTCGGGGCAGCGTCGACGAAGCTGTTCCACGGCCAGCCGAGCGGCACCAGGAACACTCCTTCCAGTGGGTCGCGCTCACTCCCGAACAGACCGAAGGTGCCGACGAGGAACACCACGAGCGCGAGCAGATAGAGAACCCCAAGCCCAATCACAATTGCGATGCATAACCGACGCATTGCGGCTCCCAGATGCAAAGTCTTGGACAACTCAACGTCCGGGGATCCATGCGACTGGGATCCCATATCGCTCAGGCCAGTCTGGATGAGGCTCAGAGTAGAGCAAATCTCAGAGTGGGCGCCATCAGGATCCTCCTGACAGGAAGATCCTGATTGCATTGTCATAGCCGGATTCCTATGCTGATTTGTGCTGTCGCCTTCCTGACTGGATGCGGCAGATCGCCGAGGATCTCTCAAACGAACCGAGGACTCCGCCCATGAATTGGGATCAGATCAAAGGCAAATGGCATCAGCTGAAGGGCTCGGCCAGAGCGAAATGGGGCGAGCTCACTGATGACGAGCTGGAGCAGCTCGAAGGAAACCGTGAGAAGATGGTTGGCAAGATCCAGGAGAAATACGGCGTGGCTCGGGAGGAGGCTGAACAACAAGTGGATGATTGGCTGAAATCGCACAGCTGAGCGAGGAGCTACAAGCAGCGCTCTCTCGGGCTCGGTTCCCAAGCCCGGCTTGGGAACCAGATAACCAGCCATGCTGCGGCGGCAGCGCCGCCCAACAGGCAGGATCCAGAGACAATTACCGTCCGCTGCTACTCAAAGCAGCTCCCTTCGGACAAGTAGCGTCCGGCGACCCAGCCGGTGATGCCCTGGTATTCGATGCGGCACCAACGCGGATTCTGACGGAGGCGCGCGACCTGCTGAGCAGCGCTCAGTGTCGAGAATTCCTCGAAGGTCAGTCCGCCACGGCAGCCCAGATTGCGCACGCAGTCGGCTCCGGGCGGGATGGTACCGAGCTTTTTGGCACGCGGGCTCGGCTCGGCGCGGATATTCAGGACGTCGTCATGAGCGACGGCAACCACCTCAAAAAAGTCAGGGCCATCCGCCTCCGCCCTAGACTGGCCTGGGAAGACGAGCAATAGAGCGGCGGAAAGCACTGATAAGGCCGACAGGCCCGTCCGGACGCTCGGTGCAAGACGCAGGGCACAGGTGTCTCCCGCATGGGCATAGGGTCAATGGAAGGCCGGGGTGCGCAAGGCCCGGCGTCTCGCACGGGCCGGTTCAGTTGGTCGCCAACGAAATGCCCGCCGGCCAACGCAGAGCCTCCGAAGCCGGGGCGTCAAGCCGCAGGTGATAACCGCCGGCGCGAGCAGGCTCACTGCGTCAGCTCGCGATGTCAGGTTGTCCGGCCTCGGGCTCGCTGAGGTAAGGCGGCGTCGTATCAACGACCCGGTGCCCGCCGAACAGGATGCTGGCCAAGAGCAGAATCTTGATCGCTTGCGCAAAGGACACGGCCTTGATACCGAACACCTCCGGCATCGTCGTATTCCACAGCCACCGGAAGATGGCGGCGAAGATGAAGATGAAGACCAAGCCGATGGCGAGGCCGATCAAGGTTCCGATTAATGCTCCGGTTATATCGTCTGTCATGCCGATTCCTCATAGCTTCGCGCGATTTGGTCAGCGCTCTCCTGAAATTGAATCCGCGCAGCACGTTCGCTCCCTCGCCCTCTGGGAGAGGGTTGGGGAGAGGGAACGATCAGGGGCGAGGCGACCTTTCATCATCTGGGGTGGCTCGGCTCATGCCATTACCCATAAGTCTGGCGGCCATGGATGCGACCCGGCGCAAGTGCCTGATCCAGGGTGGCGCACCTTGGTCCGGGGGCCTGAAGATCGCTCTCGTAACCCGCTGATCTCGTGCAACGGATCGACTTATGGGTAATGGTATGGGCTCGGCTCGCCCCATGATCGTTAGCCCGCCATGGCACACATCAATCCGCCGCCTTCTTCAAGACCCCGACAACGAACAGCAGCACCACCGCGCCAGCGGTTGCCGTGAGGATCGACCCGATGAGCCCGCCGGCCGTAATCCCGATGAGACCGAACAGCCAACCGCCGACGAACGCGCCGATGATGCCAACGACGATATTGCCCAGGAGGCCAAAGCCCCCGCCGCGCATCAGCAAGCCCGCGAGCCAGCTGGCGACCGCGCCGATAGCGAGGAAAATCAGCAAGCTGGTTAGATCCATGGCTGTCTCCGATTAGTCAAATCGTAGTCTAGAGAGCCGAGCTTCACCGGCAGCTCGACCGCCAGCAAGACCGGCATCACACGTCATACAGGAACAGGATGTCTCCGGCCTCGGTCGCCACGCAAACGCCCCGGCGAGGGCCACCGCCAACACTGACTCCGCACAGGCCATCGGGCCTGCGTCGGCCGCCGAGCGCCACACAGCTACCGGGTTTCAGCAACCAGTACCGGTCGGCGGCTTCGGCACAGGCCGTCTTGACCTCCTCGGGCACATCCTCACCGACTGATTCGCCAAGCGGTTTCATTGGAGTTTCAAGTGCCCCAGACGAACTCGCCCATCTTCGCCATTGCCGCAGCTCGAGCGTGCATCCTTCGGATTGCGCAGGGCCCCTAGTCGATCGCCCCGCTCTCGAGGTACGCGACCCGATTCCCCGTTCCCCGCATCCGGCCTCACGGTCAAGGGACCATCCAGGGCCCTTGGCCCCCTTGTGCTCGCGCTCAAAGGCGCTCATGACGTCTCCCGCGGCCTCTCGTGGAATGCGATCAGTTGATCCAGCTCCGGCTCAGGGGCGAGCGGGGTCTCGATCGGGGCCTCGGTGACGCCGATCAGATCCAGACTGGTGTCGTCCAAGCCCGCAAAGCGATGAAGCGCGTGACCGCCGCCTTCGCGGTGATGCTGTGGATCGCCGAGGCCGCTGCTATCGAGGCAGGCACCGGGCTCTTAACCCCAGACGAGCGCGCCTGGCTGGCTGCCCATCCGGAGCTGGTCGTCGGCTTCCCCAGGAATCAGCCACCGGCGGTCATGCTCGACGCGGATGGCCAGGCACGGGGCGTCTTCATCGATTTCCTCGAGCTGCTCAACGACCGCCTCGGCACGACGATCCGCGTCGAGCTCGACACCTGGCCAAGACTCGTGGCACGCGCCGAGCAGCGCCAGCTCGATATGCTCGGCCTCACCTTCCCCCTCGATGCACATCGCGCGCACTTCGATTTCACGACCCCGTTTTTCGAGACCTACTACTACCTCTACGCCCGCAACGACGACCCCGATCCTCCGCGCAATCTCGAGGCCCTTTCCGGCGAGCGGGTCGGCTATATCGCCGCAACGCGGATGGTCGAGCACGCCCTTGCCGGGCGAGGCGACATCACCCTCGTCCCACTACCGAGCCAGGAGGCACTGGCGGCCGCCCTACTGGCAGGACAGGTTGACGTGGTCGTGGCGAGCGTCTCATTGGAGTACTGGCGCAAGCAGCACACCCAGACCGGGTTTCTCGTGTCCGGCATGATCCCCGAGCTAGGCGGCGAGCTGGTGATGTCGGTCCGCAAGGATTGGCCTGAGCTCACCGCGATCCTCAACGCGGGCCTCGCCACCATCACCACCGATGAGCGTCAGGCGATCATCGGTCGTTGGCTGGGCGCCGACCTGCCTGAGCCCCCGTCGGACTGGCCAGCGCTCAACAGCGACGAGCGCGCCTGGCTCGCCAAGAAGCCGGTGATCCGCGTGGGCATCGACACGGCCTGGGCGCCGGTCGCATTCACCGACCAGCGCAGCGCGCCTCAGGGCATCTCCGTGGCCTATCCGCAGCGGCTCGAACGGCAGCTCGGCCTGCGCTTCGAGCTCATCCCGACACCCTCCTGGTCGGCGGCGAAGCAGCGATTCGCCGATGGGCAACTGGACCTGCTGCCGGCGGTTGCCGAAACGCCGCAACGGCGGCGGACACTCCTGCTGACCGAGCCCTACGCGACCTTCCCGGCCGCGATCTTCTCGGCCGCCGAGGTGGCCTACCTCGGCGGGACCGGCGCGCTGCGTGAAAGGCTGGTGACCGTCATCCGCGGCGACACGGTCGAAGACTGGCTGCGGGAGCAGGAGCCCAGGATCCGCCTGCAGCCCGTCGCGGATACCCGTGAGGCGCTGCGCCGCGTCGCCAGGGGGGAGGCGTACGCCTTCGTCGGAAACCTCGTCACGACGAGCTATTACATCGGGCAGTCCGGGCTCACTCAGATCAAGGTGGCCGGCGAAACGCCGTTCGTGTACCGCCTGACGATGGCCGTTGCGCGGGATCAACCGATGCTCGCCAGTGTGCTGCAGAAAGGCCTGAACGCCATTCCGCAGAGCGAGCGGGATGGGATCTATCACAACTGGATCTCGATCCGCTACGCGCACGAGACAGATTGGCGAACCCTCTGGCGGATCCTCGGCGTCACCGCAGCGCTCCTCGCGATCATCGCGATGTGGAATCTGAGCCTGACGCGGGAGATCGCACGCCGCCGCCGGGCCGAGGCGGAATTGCGCGAGGCCAAGGAGGCCGCCGAGCAGGCCAATCGGGCCAAGGGCGCCTTCCTCGCAAACATCAGTCATGAGCTGCGCACGCCATTGAACGTATTGCTGGGCTTCGCCTCACTGATGCAGGGGTCGGCCCGGTCCGGCCGCGAGCGCGGATGGTTAGATGCGATCCACTCGGCCGGCAAGTCCCTGGCCCAGTTGATCGATGACCTGCTGGACCTATCGCGCATCGAGGCTGGGCGCCTGCGCACCCGCACCGTCGCGACGGACCTGCGCGCACTGTTCCACGAGCTCGAGACCATGTTCAGCCGGCGCGCGGCCGAGAACGGGCTGCGGCTGCAGACCCGTGTCGAGGACGACGTCCCCGCGATCCTGTTGCTCGATGACACGCGCGTGCGCCAAGTCTTGGTGAACCTCATCGGTAACGCGATCAAGTTCACCGAAGCAGGCGGCGTAGATGTCCGCGCCTCAGCGACACCATCGAGCCCCAGCAGGGTTCAGCTCAGCCTCTCGGTGGCGGACACAGGTCCCGGGATCGGCGAGGAGGACCGGGAGACCATCTTCGAAGCCTTCACCCAGGGTAACGGACCGAAGCCGCCCGACGGCGCCGGACTGGGTCTGGCGATCAGCCGCCGGCTGGCCGTCATGATGGGCGGAGACATCCGCCTCGCCAGTGCACCAGGCCGTGGCAGCACCTTCGCCTTGGAGCTATCCGAGGTGGCACGCGGATCGCCGATCCACGCTGACACCGGGTTTGGCTCACCGGGCGCCGAGCCGGCCGGCCGACTGGCCCCGGCGCGCTTGCTGATCGCCGATGATCGGGCCGACAACCGCGCGCTTCTCCGCGAGCTCCTGCGCGGCCAGCCGCTCGACATCCTCGAAGCAGGCGATGGCAACGAGGCCGTGGCGCTGGCCCAGGTGCATCATCCAGACCTGATCCTCCTCGATCTGGCGATGCCTGGCCTGGACGGCCTCGAGGCCGCGCGACGGCTGAGGCCGGATCCAGTCACGGCTCAGACCCCAATCCTCGGCATCACGGCCGCAGACACACGCGACAACGACGCCGCGCTGAGCCAGGTGTTCGAGCGGATCCTCCGCAAGCCGCTGGCCCGCGAGGATCTGCTGGCGGCGTTGGCCCGGTGGCTGCGCACCGACGAGGCCCCCCAAGCGCCGCCCACGGGCGACAGCACAACCGTGCTCGTAGGGCCGACCCAGCCGCTACGAATTTCACCGGCGTTGCTGGCGACCTTGCGGGACCTCCAGCCGCCCTTCGCGTCGATCAACGCGATCCAACGTCTGGCCGAGGCGCTGCGTCACGACGCCCTGACCCGCGGGGATACCCAGGTCCGCCAGGCGGCAGATCGGCTGCTGGACGCCGCCGAACGATTCGACCTGATCGAGCTGACGGAGCACATCGCGGCCCTGAAGCAAGGCACCATGGCGATCCAGACACGGGATAGCCGCTCGCGCCGGGCTGCAACGACATGAGCCCTGCCGTGACAGACAGGCATGTTGGAGAGGCTGGCGGTCGGGCCGGTCGGGCCGAGCGCCGTGTGCTCATCGCCGACGATGACCCGACGAGTCTGCGCTATGTCGGCAACCTGTTGCTGGAACATGGCTATAGCGTCTATGCCGCCGGCACCGGCCGGCTCGCGATCGAGATCGCTGAGCGGGTGCGGCCGGATCTGATCCTGCTCGATATCCGTATGCCTGAGCCCGACGGGATCGCCACCTGCTACGAGCTGAAGCGGCGGCCACGAACCGCTTCCACCCCGGTCATCTTCCTGACCGGCCGAGACGACGAGCCGAGCATACTGCGGGCCTTCGACGCTGGCGGCGCCGACTATGTCGTGAAGCCTTTCCAGCCATCGGTGCTCGTTGCGCGGGTCCGCACACACCTCGAGCTGGGTGTGCTGTCGCAAGGGCTGGACCAGGCGCTCAGCGAGCGCACGCGTGAGCTGGAGGCGGCGAACATCGAGCTGCGCCGCTTGGGCGTGCACCTGTCGCTGCTCGAGCAGGCCGAGAAGACACGCCTCGCCACCGAGCTGCACGACAGCCCGATGCAGAAGCTGGCCCTGGCCCAGATGCAGCTCGACGGCGCCACAGAGCACCCTGGTCCCGAAAGTGCCCAGCAGATCGTGACCGGTCTGGCCCTGCTGCGCGAGGCCATCGGCGAGCTGCGGACCTTGCAGTTCGACCTGAGCCCGCCCGTGCTGGAGCAGAAGGGGCTCGATGCGGCGCTCGCATGGCTCGCCGATACGACGGAGACGCGGTCCAGGGTGCAGATGACCTGCACGCTGAGTGGCCGTCTGCCGCCTCTCCTGCGGGAGCAATCGGTGATCCTGTTTCAGTGCGTTCGCGAGCTGGTGCACAACCTGATCAAGCACTCCGGGGCCCGGCATGGCGCGATCCAGCTCGACGCGCAGGGCGATCGGATCGAACTGATCATTGAGGACGATGGTGTCGGCCTCGATCCCACAAGGCTCGGCCGTCCGGAGAGCAGCCGCGGCGGCTTCGGTCTCTACAGCGTCCGCGAGCGCCTGGCCGTCCTCGGCGGCGAGCTGCGGATCGAGTCAATCAAGCCGGGCACCCGTATCCGCGTGACGCTGCCACTCGCGCCGACGCGCGCCGCCCAGCAAGAGCTTGAGCCTCGGGACGGGTGAGATGCACTCGGGGCGCGGCTACAATTGCCCGAATCGGGCTCGAGTCGCCCTCGAGGGCGACACTCCCAGCAACACTCGCAGCCACGCGTCGGCTGGAGTGTTGACCTCAAGGTCAACACCAAGACCACGCGCCGCAAAGGCAGGGGCGCTGTAATGTACCGATATCCAAGGAGAGGCAACTGCCATGGCAGGCACGGATCACCGAGGCTGGTACAAGCACGACGGACTCCCCCACTATGATTGCGCTGGTCTCTACCAATTGATCACCTTTCGCTTGGATGACAGCCTGCCGCGAGCCCAGCTGGCAAGGCTGGAGATGGAGCTTGGTGAGCAAGGCCTGGCGAAGCCCGCCCTCGAGGCCGCACGAAGGAAGCGCATCGAGGCTTTGCTGGACAGGGGATTCGGCTCGTGCATCTTGCAGCACCGACGCAACGCGGACTTGGTCATCAGCGCTTGGCGCCATTTCGATGGTCGGCGGTACGATCTGATCCTTGGCGTCGTGATGCCCAATCATGTTCATGTCCTGGTCGGTATCCACGCCGGGACGCGGCTAGGCGAGCTGGTGGCCTCTTGGAAGAGCTTCACATCGCGGCGCTTCGCGGTGGATGGGGCACTCGGCTATGTACCACATTGGCAGCGCGGCTATTGGGACAGGTTCATTCGGGACGAGGCACACTTTGAGGCTGCGGTGCGCTATGTCGCCTTCAATCCCGTCACGGCGGGGCTGGTGCCATCGCCGAGGGATTGGCCATACCTGGCGTATGGGAGGATGGGCGCCCTGGAGTGCGACGCTCCCAGCGACGCGTTGGCCGGAGTGTTGGCCTCAAGGTCAACACGCAGAATCCGTTGAAACGAAAACACGCTATGGCTTCCGTGACCCGATCCAGGCCGACCAGCCGGCGCACCGGTCGACTCGCCCGGTGACCCTGACCCTACTCCTCTGCGACGACCATCGGCTGTTCCGCGAGGGGCTGGCGGCCCTGCTCCGCCAACAGCCGGGGTGGGAGGTCGTCGGCGAGGCGGCCGACGGCGATGAAGCCATTCGGCTGGCCACCGAGCTCCGGCCGTCCATCGCGGTCCTCGACATCGGCATGCCAGGCAAGAGCGGTATCGACACCGCCGCAGCCATCCGTGAGCATGCGCCCGGCACGCGGGTCGTCGCGCTCTCGATGCACAGCGATCCCCACTCGCGCGAGCGCATGCTCGCCGCGGGGGCGTGCGCGTATGTCATCAAGAACGAGGCCAGCGCCGAGTTGGTCGCCGCGATCCAGGCCGCAATGCGCGGCGAGACCTTCATCAGCCCCCTGCTGCAGCGCCCGGCGGCGCTCGATAGGTCTGCCCGAGAGCGGACAGGCGCCACCGAGCACCTCGCGGCGCCCGATCCGGACAGGCTCAGCCCGCGTGAGCGCGAGGTCCTGCGGCTGCTGGCTCAAGGGCGTCGCACGAAAGAGATCGCCGCTGAGCTTGGTATCAGCGCCAAGACCGTCGAGACCCACCGCAGCCGCATCATGCTCAAGCTCAACATCGACAACCTGGCCGGCTTGGTCCGGTTCGCGTTGCGCACCGGCATCGCGTCACCCGACTGATCGGGGGGGGCGCCCACCCTCACGAGCGGCACCGCCTCTCGGGCTCTATGGATCCGCGGGACGGAACTATACTTTAGGTTAGGGATGAAGGTCCTTGGCGGGCCTTGAGTGGCCCGCGCTATTGTGCGGCGCGGACGATTTTCGATGTAACGCCTCCTGAGCGAGGCGACTGAGGCGGCAACACAGGAGGCACGTGATGGATATCTCTCTGGCGGACGTCATGATCCACATCGACGAGAACCTGCCGGCCGAGCGCCGGGCCGAGATCTCAGATCACTTGCGTGAGATCGATGGCGTTGTAAGCGTTAGTAACCATGCCGAGAAGGCTCACCTGACGATCGTGCAGTATCGCCCCGACAAGGTCACCGCGAAGGCGCTCGTGGAGACCGCTCGCCGCGAGGGCGTCCACGCGGAGCTGGTGGGACTCTGAGACGCAACTCGGCAGCGGGGAGTGGCCGCGCAATCACGGAGGCTAAGCCATGTTGACCGAAGCAAAGCCGGCGACCTTGGCCGAGATGCCGAGCCCGGAAGAATGGTTCAGTTCGCAGTTCGCCCAGCATATCAAGGACTGGGAGGCAAAGCGGACGCCATCGCTATCCATCATGGTCACGAAGGGCACCTTAGATTGGGCCTATCCACCTTTCATCATCGCCTCCACCGCAGCGGCGTTGGGATGGGAAGTGACGATGTTTTTCACCTTTTACGGCCTGACGCTGCTGAAGAAGAAGCTGGATTTGCGGCTGAGTGGTCTCGGCAATCCGGCCATGCCGATGAAAGTCCCCTATGGCCCAGAGTGGCTGCGGGGTGTGTCCTGGCCGATTCCGAACCTGATCATGGCTGGCATCCCCGGCTTTGAGAGCCTGGCCACCGGCATGATGAAGAAGACCCTCCACGACAAGGGGGTCGCGCCGGTGGAGGAGCTCCGATCATTGTGCGTCGAGGGCGGGGTGAAGCTCGTCGGCTGTCAGATGACACGTGATCTGTTCGGACTCGCCGAGGACGCCTTCATCCCGGAGATCGCCGAGTGGGCCGGAGCCGCCAGCTACCTCTCGATGAGCCGCGAGTGTCAGATGAATCTTTACACCTGAGCGGCAAGCTTCATGCTGGCAGTGCCCTTCTCGTGTCTCCTGGCGAAGGCGCTGCTCGCGTGGCTTGACAGGCCGACCGGCGCCGCGCAAGAAGGCCATGGGCTTGCTGTGACTTGAAACAGTGATTGAGCCCCCGGAGGGTGCCTTCATGCGCGAGCTGCAGAGACCCTCCGGTCCTTCGATAGGCCGCGCTAGCCACGATCGCCCCGGTGTCGCGGCCGCTGGCGTCCAAGATCTGCGCGAAGGCGTTCCTGTCGCCGGACGTAGGCGGAACGCCCGCCCCCTTCTGTGCCGATCGCTCAGCCGAGCTCGGAGAGCTTCCTACCCAAGCGGTCGCGACTGTCTTCGATATCTTCTTGAGCGGCCAGTGCGGCGACGGGTACGTCGGTGACCTCGAGCGTGTTGAGGATCAACCGGTCCTCGGCGCTGAAGTGCTGGACCCACCAGACATACTGCAGCTCGGTTGCCGTAATGCGGCAGTTCCCATAGCCGCGCGTCAGGATGCTCACCGGACCGCGCCCGAGCAGGGCGCCGAGGAAGGTGAGGTCCTCCTCGGTCTGGGGTAGCAGCGTCAGATTGACGATGTGCGCCGGCTGGCCACTCTCCCACGCCGCCGCGCGCGCCTCGAGCTCGGTCAGCACGGCGGGTGCATTCATCACACCCTCGGGCAGCACCGTCAGCGTCGAAAGGCTTATCCTGGCGCCGACGAAGGCCGTCGCGCGGACCAATCCGGGCACGTCGGCGACCTCAATGACGTGACGCAGGGCCCGTCCCCCCGCATCGGCGATATGCAGCAGCCAGACGCCCGGCAGCGCCGTCTCCTGGATGCGTGCCTCCTCCAGGCCCCGGCTCAGGATACTCACCTCGCCCTCGCCCAAGGTCTCCTCGACGAACCGCCGGCTCCCCGGCTCGAGCCCTCCGAGATCCAAGACTTGGGGCATCTGGCCGACACAGTGCTTACTGAGCACCCCGCAGAGACGCTGCAGCAGCGCGATCCCGGCCCTGGTGCTGCGGCCACCCTCAGGCCGACCGCCTTCGCGGACCCGCCAACTCGCCTGGCCTGGACGACCACTGGTCGCCGAGCGATGCGTCGGAGTCCCCTCATCCCATCGTTCGGGTCCATCACCCTGATCCGGGGTTACGGCGGCAATCTTCTCGCATTTCAATGGCCTAGCCTCCAGCCTGAGTTGTCGAGCCCGCCGCCTCAGAGGGGCGGCCCTCACCGGCATCAGCGGGAGACTGCGCGATACGGTTGAGCACTCTGGCGTCCCCGCAACGGCAGGCCTCCTCTGGACCTGGACGCCCGGCCTCGTAGTGCGCGATCGCAAGAGACGGATGCGCCAGGCCCGGCTCGGCGAGCGCCGCGCCCAAGGCCTCGGCCTCGACGCCGAAATCGGCGAGATACTCGAGCGCCAGCGCGATAGCGGGCTCGATCTGCGCCTTGACGGCCGCGCGCAGGCTACCGCCGAAGTCCTCGAGCTCGACCGGCTGCACGCCGATCAGCAGGAGGTGCTCGGGGCACTCGCCGAGCAGCTTCGCGAGCGCCAGGACCTCCTGAAAGCCCGTCTGGTGCAGGCTCATCTTCTTCGCCCCCAGAAAGCTCGGCACCTCCTCGCCTTCGACGCGCTTCAAGGTCCCGGGCGCTAGCCCGTAGTCGACGGCGTCGAAGACGACGAGCACGTCGGCATCCCGCACGGCATCGATCAGGTTGAGCCCCTGGGTACCGCCGTCGAGGAGCCGGACATTCTCCGGGAAGCGCCAGCCGCCCTGCAGCGTCTCGACGGCACGCACCCCAAAGCCCTCATCGGCCCAGAGCAGATTGCCGATGCCGAGGATGAGGACCCGGGGCGCGGCCGCCGACTCGACCATGCGCGCCGCACTGGTCACGGCCGATCATCCTTGAACATCCGCCAGCCGCTCAGCATCGTGCTGATCAGGCTCTGGCGCGACATGATGTCCTCGCGCAGCGCCGCGTAGACGTGCAGCATGACGAAGACGACGATCACCCACATGCCCCAGTGATGCCACATGCGCACGTCCTGGCTCTGACCGGCGAGCGGGATCAGCCAGCCGAACAGCACGTCTTGCCAGCTGCCGAGCCCCGTCTGCTCGGAGTAGAGCGCGAAGCCCGTCGCGATCATCACCAGGCCACCGACGGTGATGATGACGACCATGAACAGGTGGGCCAGCGGGTTGTGGCCGATGTACTTCCTCGGCTCCTGCTCGAGGAAGGCATACCAACGCAGCTCGTGCCAGAGCTCGCTCCAGAAGCTTCGGCGCCAGAACGGCAGGCTGAAGAGCTGGCGCGAGTAAGGGTTGCCGACGATGGCCCAGTAGAGGCGAAAGATGAAGCCGATCGCAAAGACATAGGCGGCCGCGAAGTGGGCGAAACGGATGTAGCCCATGACGAAGTGGTCGCTCGCCTCACCGGGCATCGACGGCAGCGGGTTGGCGATCAGGTAGCCGCTGATCGCCAGCACTGCCATCGCCAACGCGTTGACCCAGTGCCAGACCCGAAGCGGCGCCTGGTAGACATAGACGGCGGTCTGTTTGACCTGAGGGAGGCTCGTGTTCATTGACTCAACGCACCTCGACTCGCGTTAGCTCCTCGCCTTCCGGATCGATGATATGGGCCGCACAGGCGAGACAGGGATCGAAGCTGTGCAGCACCCGCAGGATCTCCAGCGGCTCATCGGCCTTCGCCAGCGGGACGCCCAGCAGGGCCGCCTCGTAGGCACCGATGTTGCCGGCCTGGTCGCGCGGCGAGGCGTTCCAGGTCGTCGGCACCACGGCCTGATAGTTGTCGATCTTGCCGTTCTTGATCACGACCCAATGGCCCAGTGCGCCGCGCGGGGCCTCGGTCGTGCCGACACCGCGCGCCTCCTTCGGCCAGCTCTTGACCTCCCACTTCTCAGTGTTCGCCGTGGCGGTGTCGCCGGCCTTGATGTTGGCGATCAGCTTGTCATGGAAATAGCGCAGCTTGTGTGCCGCCCAGGAGGCCTCGAGGCCGCGCGCAGCCGTGCGCCCGAGCGCCGAGAAGAGGGCGTCGACCGGAAGATCCAGATCGGTGAGCACCTTCTCGACCGGCTCCTTGAACTCCGGGATGCCCCTGGCATAGCCGATCACCCAGCGCGCCAGCGGCCCGACCTCCATCGCATGGCCGCGCCAGCGCGGGGCCTTGACCCAAGAGTACTTGGCCCGCTCATCGAGGACGAGGATCTTGCGCTGGCTCCCCTCGGTCTTCGGGCCGAGCGTGAAGTTGGGCTCGGTCACCCCGTCCCAGGGATGAAGGCCACGGCTCTCATCGTCGTAATCGAACCAAGAATGAGTGACGAGCTCCTGGATCTGCTCCGGGTCGGTCAGGTCGACCTCGTGGACCTCGCCCAGGTTGCCGTTGATGATGGCCCCGCGTGGCAGGAGCAGGTTGTCGGCAGAGTCGTCGTTCGCGTGTTCCGGGATGTCACCGTAGGACAGCACTGCTTGCCCGCTCAGGCCCCCGCCATAGGTCCAATCCTTGTAGAAGCCGGCGATCGCGAGCAGGTCCGGGAGGTAGACCTTGTCGATGAACTCAATCGTCTGATCGATGATCCCGCTCATCATGTTGAGCCGTTCCATGTTGACGGCCCCGACGGCCCCGGTGTCCGAGACATTGATCGAGCAGGGCACGCCACCGACGAGCCAGTTCGGGTGCGGGTTCTTCCCGCCGTAGATGGTATGGATCTTGACGATCTCCTTCTGGAAATCGAGGGCCTCCAGGTAGTGCGCCACGGCCATCAGGTTGGCCTCCGGCGGGAGGCGATAGGCCGGGCTGCCCCAGTAGCCGTTCTTGAAGGGGCCAAGCTGGCCCATCGCGACGAAGCGCTTCAGCCGCTCCTGGATTTCGCGGAAATAGCCCGGCGAGGACTTGGGCCAAGCGCTGATGCTCTGGGCGAGCTCGCTCGTCGCTTTCGGGTCGGCGTTGAGCGCCGAGACGACATCGACCCAGTCGAGCGCATGCAGGTGATAGAAATGGACCAGATGGTCCTGTGCCTGCAGAGTCAACTGCATGATGTTGCGGATCGTGTTGGCGTTCTCCGGGATCGGGATACCGAGCGCGTTCTCAACGGCCCGCACCGAGGTAAGCGCATGAGTCCCGGTGCAGACACCACAGATCCGCTGCGTGAAGGCCCAAGCATCGCGCGGGTCGCGCCCGCGCAGGATGAGCTCCAGACCGCGCCACATGGTCCCGGAGCTGACCGCATTGCGTATCACATTGTCGGCGTCGAGATTGACCTCGCAGCGCAGGTGACCCTCGATACGGGTCACCGGGTCGACGACGAGGCGCTTGCCCGAGTTATCAAGCTGAAAACCATTCGGCGTCGCGACACTCATACCGCTTCATCCCCTTGCTTCTGTTGCTGCTTCTTCTGCTGAACGCGCTTGATGCCGCTGACGACGGCATGCCCCGCGATCGCCGCCCCGACACCGGTGGCAACCGCGATGCCGGTCTTGTCGGCATTGGCCTCGACGCCGAACACGTGCGTGTCGGTCACGTGCTGATAGAAGCTGCCCTTGTCCCAGAACCCGTCCTCAGAGCAGCCGATGCAACCATGACCGGATTGGATCGGGAAGGAGACGCCCTCGTTCCAACGCACCGTCGAGCAGGCGTTGTAGGTCGTCGGACCCTTGCAGCCCATCTTGTAGAGACAATAGCCCCGGCGCGCGCCCTCGTCGTCCCAGGCCTCGACGAACTGCCCGGCGTCGAAGTGCGGCCGGCGATAGCATTTGTCGTGAATCCGCTGCCCGTAGAACATCTTGGGCCGGCCCTGACGGTCGAGCGGCGGCAGCTGCTCGAAGGTCAGCATATAGGTCAGCACACCGGTCATGACCTCGGGGATCGGCGGACAGCCGGGCACCTTGATCACCGGCTTGTCGCGAACGAGCTCATGGACGGGAGTCGCCCGGGTCGGGTTCGGGCGCGCCGCCTGGACGCAGCCCCAGGACGCACAGGAGCCCCAGGCAACCACGGCCTTGGCATCGGCGGCCATCTCCTGGAGCTGATCGATGAACGGACGGCCAGCGACAAAGCAGCTCATGCCGTCTTGATTCAACGGGGCATTGCCCTCGACGGCGAGGAGATAGTTCCCGGCGTGCTTGTCGCGCGTCTCGTCAAGGATCTCCTCGGCCTGATGCCCGGCCGCAGCCATGATCAGGCCCTGGTAGTCGAGCGAGATCATCGACAGGACCACATCGGAGACCAACGGATGGGCGGAGCGGATGAAGGCCTCGGAGCAGCAGGTGCACTCCAGGCCGTGCAGCCAGATCACCGGGATGCGCGGCTTGGTCTCCATCGCCGTGGCGATACGGCCGGCGAAGGTGGGCGCCAGCCCCAGCGCGGTCGCACTCAGGCTGCAGAACTTGAGGAAGCTGCGGCGGGAGATCCCCTGTCGCCGCATCACCTCGTAGTAGGTCTCGGTCGGTGGCATCTAAGGTCCTCGAGGGTCGCCAGGTTGGTCCGCGTTGATCTGCGCGCCATGACATCTGTCAATGACAGGCTATGAGTTTGGTTTTTCAGCCATTGTGAGCGAAAGCCCAAAGACCTACAATCTCTGTGGCATTAATTAGTTATCTAACCAACTACGAATATTGTGGCCTTCAGCGACGGCGCGGATCGGGTGAGCGACGGTGTTTTCTGGTAGATTGTGTGCGCAGACGAGATCCGAGCGACGCCCTCGTTGAGCCTAGCGCAAGGCGCGGGCGCAGAGACTTATTGCACTCAAGGTTGTGCAGGGCCAAGATGATCGAGATCAGACACAAGACGACCGGTGAGGTGATTGGGCAGATCGACGGGGATTCGCTGGTACGGGCGGACCTCAGGGAGATGAGCCTGAATGGCGCCGATCTCCGCGGTGCGGACCTCCGCGGGGCCGATCTGGAGCTGACCGATCTGGCCGACGCCGACCTGCGCGAGGCGCAGCTCGCCGGCGCCCTGCTCGGCGGTGCGCAATTGATCGCCGCCGATCTGCGCGGCGCGGACCTGAGTCATGCCCGCCTTGGTGCCGAGCGCCACTCCGGGGCGACGCTCTTGAGTGGCGCCAAGCTGGCCGGCGCCAAGCTGACCGGCGCGGATCTGCGCCATGCCGAGGTGCACAAGGCCGACCTCGAAGGGGCCGACCTAAGCCATGCCGATCTGCGCGGCACCGATTTCCACGGCAGTAATCTCCGCCGCATCGTCGCGCACCGTGCCCTCTTCATCAAGGCAAACCTGCGCGAGGTCGACCTCAGTGACGCCGATCTAAGGGACTGCCATTTGAACGACGCCAATCTGGCGCTCGCCAAATTGCACCGCGCCGATCTCTCGAGCAAGCACCCGGGCGGCTTCACCGTCATAAACCTGGCCAATCTCGAGGGGGCCGACCTGCACGGCGCCAATCTCCGCCATGTACTGGCTCAGGACGCCAACATGCGCCATGCGAACCTGACCGACGTCGACCTCAGAGACGCCGTCCTCGGCGGGGCGATCCTGCGCCGTGCCGATGTGACCAATGCCGACTTCGCCGGTGTCGAGCTCGCCAGCGTCACGATGGAGTTCGCGAACTTCTCCAAGGCGCGCAACGCCGCGATCCCCCCGTATAAGAAGAATCTACGCTGAGAGAGGTCGCGGGTGGTCCGCGCAGCGGACCCTACCTCGCTGCGTCTAATGGCCCGCGCAGCGGACCCTGCGGCGCCTGCAATGCCAGCCCTAGCTCTGGGACGGGATGGCGAGCCGTTGCAGGAGCGTAGATAGGGTGACTGGCTTGACGAGATGATCGTCGAAGCCGGCCGCCTCGGCGTTGCGGCGATCGCTTTGCTGACCCCAGCCGGTCAGCGCGATGAGGCGCATCGCCCGGCCCCAGGGCTCGCGGCGCAGCCGGCGACAGACCTCGTAGCCGTCGAGCTTGGGCATACCGATGTCTAGGATCGCGATCTGCGGGCGATGGCGGTCGGCCGCGGCGAGTGCCTCCTCGCCATCACGCGCCGTCACGACCTGCTGACCCGCGGCCTCGAGCAGCATCACCAACGAATCCACGATATCGGGATTGTCATCGGCGACCAGGATGCGCAGCGGGCCGGCCGGTGCGGGCGGAGCCTGATCGCCCTCAACGGGCGGCAGCGGGCGGGCCTCGGCCACCGGCAGGCGCACGAGGAACTCGCTGCCCCGCCCTAGGCCGGCGCTGCAGGCCTCGAGCTCGCCGCCATGCATCCTGACCAGGCCCTGCGCGAGCGAGAGGCCGATGCCGAGCCCGCCGTGTCCCGCCCCATTAGCGGCACCGATCTGCGTGAATATCTCGAACAGCCGCGGCAGGTCCTCAGCGGCAATGCCACGGCCGGTGTCGCGCACGCGGACCAGGATCTCGGCGCCGTCGCGCCCGGCGCTGAGGTGGATCTGCCCCCCAGCCGCCGTGTACTTGCTCGCATTGTTGAGCAGGTTCAGGAACACCTGCGCCAGGCGCACCGGGTCGGCGTCGAGCGGGATGGCCTCATCCGGCAAGGCGACCGTCAATCTGTGTCCGGCGCCCTCGATGTGCGGACGGGCGCCCTCGACGGCCGCCTCGACCACGCTCGTGAGCGTGACGCGCTCGCGGCGCAGCTCGAGCCGGCCGCGCGTGATGCGGCTGACATCGAGCAGGTCATCGATGAGGCGCACGAGATTCTTCAGCTGCCGCTCGATGATGGCCTCGGCGGCCAGGGCCTTCGGATTGGTGGTGCCCTGGAGCCTCAGGATGCCGATTGCGTTGGCGATCGGTGCGAGCGGATTGCGCAGCTCGTGGGCGAGCGTGGCGAGAAACTCGTCCTTGCGCCGGGCGGCCTCGCGCAGGGCCTCCTCGGCACGCTTGCGGGACGTGATGTCGTGCACGAGCAGGACACCGCCATACGACTCGCCGTCGACCTTCAGGATCGCGTTCGAGCAGGATACCTGCACCGGCGTGCCGTCCTTGCGGAAGAACTGCGTCTCGTAGTCGCGAATGCTCTCGCCGTGGCTGTAGAGGCTGCAGAGTGGGCACTCCTCATGCGGGTAAGGCCGGCCGTCACTGTGGTGATGGTGCAGCAGCGCATGCAGGTCTTCGCCACTGAGCTCGTCGCCGGCATAGCCGAAGATCCGCTCGCCCTCGGCGTTGGACTGCGTGATCCGACCTGCCCGATCGGTGACGAAGATCGCCTCAGCGGCGCAGAGCGTGATGGCCTCGGTGAGGCGCAACTGCCGCTCGAGCGCCTCCTCCGCCTGCTTGCGCGCCGTGATGTCGGTGACCACGCAACGGTATTCGGGACCCTCTGCCCCGATAGGATCGCCGCGATTGATCTCAACCTGCACCCAGATACTCTGCCCCTCAGGCCGCTTCAGGCGCAGCTCGCAGGCCTGCCTCTCATCGCAGCCGCGGACCTCGCGGCGATGCAGATAGAAGCGGTCCTGGCATTCCGGTGCGATGAGGTCGCTGAAGCGCTTGCCCCGCAGGTAGGCGCGCTCGCGGCCGAGCAGGCTCGCGGCCATCAGATTGGCCTCGCGGATCGTCGTGTCGGCAGCGAGCGTCAGATAGCCGACCGGGGCGAAGTCGTAGAGATCCCTAGCGCGATCGCGCGACTCGGCAAGCTCACGCTGGGCCTGCAGCAGGTGCTCATTCTGCATCGCGAGCTCGATCTGATGGACCTGCAGCTCGTGCACGAGCCGCCGGATCTCTTCATCCGTCATCTGGGCGAGATCCGTCGGCGAGAGCCCCACCGCCGCCTCGGTACGCGCGCGCAGGGTCGTCGGTGATGTCCGATGGCAATTGTCGTCGGCGATCATAACGAGATTGGGTTCCGATCATCGGGGATGGCGCCACGCGACTGACCGCTATCCCTTGCAGGCCTATCCGGTGCAGGCCGTGCCGCCCGCACACGCCACGGCAACCGGCCTCCGTCAGGGCCATCTGCGTCGGTGTATCGCCCAAGGCCCAGCTCGTGACGATGTCCTCGATCTCGGCACGCTCGCCGCGGCGCAGGGTCTTCTCGAGTAGACCCTGATCGCACCGCAGATGCTCCCAGAGCCCGAGACACGGATCCGGGCAACCGCGCTCGACGACACCCGGCAGGTCTCCCGCCGCGAGGTCCAAGTTCTGAATATAGCCCATATCGGCCTGGCCGATCAGGATGGCCGCGTCGAGCACATGCTCGAGGATGCCACCGATCCCGTCGCCGCGCAGGCAGCGGCTGCCGATCTCATGCGGGCGATTCATCGTCTCCAGATCCGCGGCCAGGCGTTCCTTCGCGACCGCCAGATCCTGCTCGGCGCGCTTGACGGCATTGACGTCGACGACGCTCGGTGGCGCGAAGCGCGCGATCAGGTCGAGCTTGGTGAAGGGCGGGTGCTTGAGCACGTCTTGGACCGAGAAGACCGGCATCTCGCGGATCTCCTTGCGGATGCGGTAACCATCGTCAGCGCGAGTGAACCAGCGCTCAAGCCGCTTCGGGCCGACTCAGTGTAGGGGTCGGCCCGGGTAACCGCACGGCGTCTGGAGAAGGCCGACCGTTCCTTGGCCCTCACCCACGCAGCAGGACACGGACACAGGCGACGCCGGTCTGGCCTGCGCCGCAAGATGTGGCCGCGCCCCTACGGGCCGACGTTGTCCCAGCGGGGTGTCGGTCGGGGGCTGGAGCGCGCAAGCCGGGGGCCGCTCGCCACCGTGCGGCGCGGGACCTCCTGGGCGGCGACGGGCTCGCAGTCCGGCCTCGTCGCTTCACGGCCAAAGTAGTGATAGCGCCCTCGACCGGCCTCCTTGGCCCGGTACATGGCCGCATCGGCCCGGCCGATCAGCTCCTCGGCGCTCACGCCGTCGTCCGGGTACAGGCTCATGCCGATGCTGGCAGAGGCCGAGACGGCGACCCGGCCGCTTCGATAGGGGCGCTTCAGGGCCTCCAGCAGCCTTTGCGCAATGCTTAAGGCGATCTCGGGTGCATCGAGCGGGGCGATGAGCAGAACCAGCTCGTCGCCACCGATCCGCGCGACGGTATCGCTCTCGCGGAGGACGCGGCTCGCGCGTGAGGCCGCCTTTTTCAGCACCGCGTCGCCGACGTGATGCCCGTGTGCGTCGTTGATCAGCTTGAAGCCACCCAGATCGACGAACAGCACCGCCAGGCAGGCGCGGGCGAGGTGAGCCCGGAATGCCACAAGCTGCCGTGGGGCCAGATACCGCGACAGCTTGGTGCCGAAGAGCCGGGGCTCCTCCTCGCCGAGCAACGAGGCCGCGGCCGCGTTGATCTCGATGATCGTCCCCGTGGCGTCGAGCCTGCAACAGCCGACTGGGAAGCTCTCGCAAACCTTGGCGCCATGACAGGCGGCGTGCTCCGAACGCGTGCGATCCATTTCCGCCCCCAAGAGCCTGAAATTGGCGAGAAGAGTCTACTCGCGAGCCGACCACCGACCGCTAGGATGCGCGGCCAGTTCACAAAAAGAGATCGCCTGCAAGCAGGCGGAGTCCCTGCGGCGAGCACTTCCGGGCGAGCCCCGGTTGTGCTCCTGGATACGCTCCTTGGTCCGCCCATTGGTCCACCAGAAGTCTCCGTTCATCGTAACGGGTTTGTGGTGCCCCGGAAATTGTGGGCGACCGAAGCAAAGACTGAGTGGTAATACGTAGCGTGCCCGGCGATCGCGACGGCACGGTGGATATACCCCATTGCGGCGGGTGAATGCACCCAGCCGATCGCGCGACAGCGCGGAGGAACCGCTCTCGCTCTTGCTGCGATCGACTCGCGATCGACCTGACCGCAGGCTTGAGGTCTAGTTGGCAGCCTGATTGCTTGAAGCTGCGTGATAGGACCGTGACCAACCCATTGCCAAATGGTTGCAGCAGGGGCACGGGCCATCCGCACGCTGGCGCGCCGCGCAGCCGAGCTGTCTCGGCGATCGCTAGCGCACGCGTGAACGCGATGCGCGTGATGCGCATATGGAATTCATGACCGAGGAGACGCGTTATGCCAAATTTCGCCGCACTGAGCTCAGCCGCACTGATGACCGCAATGCTTCTGGCCTGGTCCGCAAGCGCCGAGACCGTCTATGACGGGCTGGCTGAGGACAACCCCGATCTGCGCGGCGAGGGGCCGGAGATCCCGATGGACGAGCCAGGCCCGGATCCCGCTGCCGACGTCTACAGCGGCGTCGCGGAGAACAACCCGGACCTGCCGTCCGACGTCGAGACCACCAAGCCGCCGACCAAAGCGGATCCGGACATTTACGAGGACATCGAGCCCAACCCGGACCTGCGCACCGAAGAGCGCGCCAAGCCATAGCTCTGATATCTCGACATCAATGCCGAAGGCGTTATACTCCTCACCGCCGTCATCCGAATGGGCCGCCTCGTCAGAAGTCTCTTGAATTATTGGGCGCGCCTATCGCAGATCAACTGAGACGGCCATGTTGCCGATCAATTTCATGACCAAGTCGGGAATCGATCGCATCGATCGATCGGGCGGCACATCGCAGGCTCGGAGGGGACCGACTCTCTGCCTTGTGCCCCTGACCGTTTCACAGTGCAGGAGTGAGAACATGCAACGACTGATTGTTATGATCGCGGCCACGATGCTTTGCGCCTCGGTGGCCTATGCACAGAGCGAGGAGGGCACGGCTGAAGGTCAAGCGGCGGCCCCCGCAGAGAGCGAGGCCAGCGCGGCCGCAGTCCCGGGCGGGATGGACCCCGAGAAGTTCTGGCCGGATCGCAACGACCCGGACAAGTATAAAGAGTCGATCCGCTGGGGAGTCACCCCGGTCCTCGATCAGATCGACGCCGATCATAGCCTGGGGCTGAAGCAGCACGACTGAGTGCTTCAGGCAATGTCCCGCCCTCGCGGCGGGACGCTCGAAAGGGCGCTCGGTCGCCCCCTTGTCTGACCCCTATCTGACGATGCGCAGCACCCTCAGGAACAGCCGGGCTTGGCCGCTCCGGGCGTGTCTCCGTCGATCCTGAGCCCGTTCTCCCGATCGAACAGCAAGATCCGTTCAGGGTCGACCCGCACGGCAAGGCGCTCCGACTCCGCGACCTGCGTGTCGGCACTGAGCCGAGCAACAATCCTTAGCTGTCCGTTCGGCCCCGCCGCGTCCCCTGGCGCGTCCTCTGGCGGCGACAGGTCGCAATGCACGATGAGCTCGGCACCCAGCCACTCGACGAGCCCGACGCGGCCGTGAAAAACGCCATCACGCCCGACCTCATCGCCCGGCGCCGCGTAGACGTCCTCCGGCCGGAAGCCGACGACGAGCTCGGCACCAGACGCCGCCCGACGACGCAAGCCCTCTGGGAGCGGCAGCTCGGTCATCGGCAGCCGCAGACGGTCATCGGCGATCCGCGCGGGTAACAGGTTCATGCCAGGCGACCCGATGAAGGTCGCGACAAAGAGATTGGCCGGGCAGCGATAGAGCTCGCGCGGTGTGCCGATCTGCTGGATCAACCCGTGACGCAGCACGGCAATCCGATCCCCCAAGGTCATCGCCTCGGTCTGGTCATGGGTCACATAGACGGTCGTCGTCCCGAGGCGCCGCTGCAGGCGGGCGAGCTCGGTGCGCATCTGCACGCGCAGCCGGGCATCCAGATTGGACAGCGGCTCATCGAGCAGGAAGGCGACGGGCTCGCGCACAATAGCGCGGCCCATCGCGACCCGCTGCCGCTGACCGCCGGAGAGCGCCGCCGGTCTGCGCTCCAACAGCGCGCCGAGCTCGAGGATCTCCGCGGCGCGCTCGACGCGCTCGGCGATCTCCGACCTTTTCAGCCCGGCCAGCTTAAGCGGGAAGGCCATGTTCTCGCGCACCGTCATATGCGGGTAGATGGCGTAGCTCTGAAACACCATCGCCATATTGCGGTCCTTCGGGTCGCGGGCCGTGACGTCCTCGCCTCCGACCCGCACCGCACCGCCGCTCGGCCGCTCGAGTCCGACGAGGATCTTCAGCAGCGTCGACTTGCCGCAGCCCGACGGACCGACGAGGACGAAGAGCTCGCCGTCGTGAATCCGTAGATCGGTCGGCCGCAGCGCCTCGGTCCCGTCGGGAAAGCGCTTGGTGATGCCATCGAGGACGATCTCGGCCATAGGTGTCAACCCTTGACAGCGCCGGAGGTCAGCCCGGCCACGATCCGGCGCTGGAAGATCAGAACCAACAGAACCACCGGCACCGTCACCACGACCGATGCGGCGGCGATCGAGCCCGTCGGCAGCTCAAAGCGCGAGCTGCCTGTGAAGAAGGCGATCGCCGCCGGGACCGTCCGGGCGGCGTTGGTCGAGGTCAGCGCCGCCGCGAACAGGAAGTCGTTCCAGGCGAAGATGAAGACCAGGATAGCCGCGGTGAAGACCCCTGGAGCCGCCAATGGCGCGATCACATGCCAAAAGGCCTGCAATGGGGTCGCACCATCGACCCGCGCGGCCCGGTCGAGATCCCAGGGGATCTCACGGAAGAAGGCCGACAGGGTCCAGATCGCGAGCGGCAGCGTGAAGGTCATGTAGGGCAGGATCAGGCCCGGCCAGGTGTCGTAGAGCCCGATCTGGCGCCACAGATTGAACAGCGGGCCGATCACCGCAACAGGCGGGAACATCGCGATCGCCAACGCCGCACCGAGGACCAGCTCGCGACCACGAAAGCGCAGCCGGACGATGGCGTAAGCGGCAAACATCGCCAGAACCACCGCCGCGCAGGTCGCCAGCGCCGCGATCCCGATCGAGTTCCAGAGCGCCGCCGGGAACTGGGCATCGGCGAAGATCGCGCGGTAGTGCTCCAGGCTCAGGCGCTGCGGCACGAACCGGCCGTCACCCAGATCCGCCGCGGGCTTCAACGACAAGGCCAGGATCCAGGCAACCGGCAACAGGGCATAGAGAATTACCAGCAGCGGACCGAGACGCCAGAACAGCAGATCGAGGGCGGTTCGCCGCGCCATCGTTGCAGACTCAGCGCTCTTCGCCACGGCTCACGTCGGCCTTGAGGCCCTTGACGAAGAGCACGGCGATGGCGATCACGCAGAGAAAGATCAGGACCGAGACGGCCGAGCCGAGGCCGAGGTTCAGACGGGTGACCAGCGCCTGGTAGCCGACGATCGAGACGGTCTCGGTGCCCTGGGCGCCGCGCGTCTGAACGAAAACGGTATCGAATATGCGAAAGGCATCCAGCGTGCGGAACAAGAGTGCGACCAAGATCGTCGGGCGCATCAGCGGCAACGTGATGCGGAAGAAGCGTTGGCGGGCATTCGCGCCGTCGACGCGCGCGGCGTCGAGTAGGTCGGGTGGCACGAGTGTCAGGCCAGCCAGCAAAAGAAGGGCCATGAAGGGCGTCGTCTTCCAGACCTCGGTCAGGATGATGACGAGAAACGCCGACCAGCGCTCCGTCAGCCAAGCCCGCTCGGTGCCGAGCCAGGGGTTGACGAAGCCCGTGACCGGATCGAACGCGAACTTCCAGGCCATCGCGGCGACCACGGTGATGATGGCGTAGGGCACGAGCACCGAGGCCCGCACAGTGCGCCGGAGAAAGAGGACTCGGTGCATGACAAGCGCGAGCAGCATGCCCAGCACGAGCTCGATCGCGACCGAGCCGACCGTGATGATCGCGGTATTGAGCAGCGATTGCCACCAGACCTCGGAGGTCAGCACACTGGCATAGTTGGCCAGACCAACGAAGGCGCGCTCGCCGGGAAAGCGCAGGTCGTAGCGGAACAGCGACAGCCAGAGCGCATAGAGTATCGGGTAGGCCGTGACCAGAAGCATCGCCAACACCGCCGGCGTGCACAGGAGCCATCCGAGACGCTCCTCGGCCGGGTCACGATGACCGCTCACAGGAGCCCCTCCGAGCGCAGGGCCCGGTCGATCTTCTCGCGCAGATCGCCGATGTCGCACACGGGGTTGATCCGCGACATCGGGTGCAGCGTTCGACCGATCGCCAGCGAGACGTCGTTGTAGAGTGGCGTCTGGGGCCGCTCTACAGCGTCGCGCAGCGTCCGACGCAACAGATCGGCGAACGGGAAGGTGGCGCGGATGTCAGGGTCGTCGTAGAGCGCCTCGAGCGTCGGCGGAAGCCCGCCCCGCCTCGCCGCGAGCCGTTGCCCCGAGACGGCGGCGAGGCACTCGACCGCGCTCCGCGCGAGATCTCGATGGCGGGTGAAGGCACCGACGCCAAGATTGATGCCGCCGATCGTGACACGGCTCGGGCGATCGGGATGCACCGCCGGCCAGCGCGCCCAGCCCATCCGCTCGGCGATCTCCGGTGCATTCTGTTGGGCGCTCGGCCAGACATAGGTGTAGTTGACCATGAAGCTCGAGCTACCGGCCTCGAAGCCGAGTCGCGCCTGATCCTCACGCGCCCGAGCGAGACCTGACGGCGCGGCCGGAGAGGTCGCCAGGCGCCGCATGATCCGCAGCGCTGCCGCCGTTGCGTCCGAGGGCAGCGTCACCGACCGACCGTCCTCGCTCAAGACGGTGCCGCCGGCTGAGGCCAGCAGGGAGACGAAGAAGACCGTCAGCCCCTCATAACGCTCGCCCTGGGCCTGGATCGTGCCGTCCTCACCGAGCGACTCGGCGAGCGAGATCATCTCGTCCCAGGTCGCCGGCGGCTCGTCGACACGGTCGGTGCGGTACCACAAGAGCTGGGTGTTCGTCGTGAACGGGATCGCCCAGAGGCGATCCCGATAGGTCGCCGTCGCGAGCGGCGTCGCGAGCCGGCCCTCGCTGATCCGGCTCACCGAGCCCCGGGGCCAGGGCAGGATCCATTCGGCGGCCGCAAATTCCGCGGTCCAGATGACGTCCATGCCGATCAAGTCGATCGCGGTGTCACCGGCGGCAAGGCGGCGCACCAGCTGCTCGCGCTGCTGATCGGCGTCGGCAGGCAGCGCGACCAGCTCGATACGATACGCACCCCGTGACCCCTCGGCGCAGCGGCGGGCGGCTTCGGCAAAGGCTCCGGACGGCTCGTCGAACACATACCAATGGAGGACCGGGATGCCGGCCTGCTCGCCGCCGCAGCCGAGCAGCGCGAGCGTGGTCAAGGCCGAACCGAGCTGCCACCAGGGACGCATGATCGTTACCATGAAATTCGCGGAGCACGTTCGCCCCCTCGCCCTCTGGGAGAGGGTTGGGGTGAGGGAACTATCAGGGGCGAGGTGACCTTTCATCGTCCGGGGTAGCTCGGCTCGCCCCATGATCGTTAGGCCCATGACCTGTCGATCGGCACGCTCGGCGTCACAGCCCGCCGTGGCTCAGCGACGGGCCCGTGCTTGCTCATACTCCGCAACCGCACGCGGCAGCGCCGCCTCGAGGGCCTCAATGCGGCGGTCGTCGAGGGGATGCGTGGTCAGGAACTCGAGGGGCTCGCCCCCCTGGGAGCGGTTGTGGGCCTGAAAGCGGCGCCAAAACGCGACGGCCTCACGCGGGTCGTAGCCCGCACGGGCCATGAATAGCAGCCCAAGCCTGTCGGCTTCCAACTCTTGCGTGCGCGAGTAGGGCAAGAGCACACCGACCTGAGCACCGACGCCGTAGGCCTGCATCGCCAGGTCGCGCGTCGCCGCGGCCTGGGAGCCGAGGGCGGCCGATAGCGCGACACCGCCCAGCTGCACCAGGAGGCCTTGGGACATCCGCTCGGCGCCATGATGGGCGAAGACATGCGCGATCTCGTGCGCGATCACGGTCGCCAGGCCGGCCTCATTCTTCGTGATCGGCAGCATGCCGCTGTAGATGCCGACCTTGCCGCCAGGCAGGGCGAAGGCGTTCGGCTTGTCGGGGACGTCGAAGAGCACAAATTCCCAGTTGGCATTTGGCATGGGGGTGACTGCGGCAATGCGTGTGCCGACGCTCTGGACCATGCGCACCTTGCCCCGGTCGCGCGAGCGAGGGGTCTGCTGCTTGACCTTATCGAACGTCTTGAGTCCGAGCTCGGCCTCTTGTGTCGGGCTGATCAATCGCAGCTGCGAGCGGTTGGTCTCCGGGACCGTCGCGCAGCCGACCAGGAGCGCTGCGCTTAAGGCCAAGGCCGCCGCGCGACGTCGGCATCGACTCCGTACGGTCCGCCCGCGGCACCGTCCGGGCGCTGGGGCACAGTTACCGGCCGGTCTGTCCGGGCCGACCCGCGAATGGAACCGTAGTAGACTGCTGACTGTGGTTCCAATGACTAGGGCCGCGAGCCGAGCGGACCCGCCATGCCGACCCGCAACGCGGTCCGCTGGGAAAAGAGGAGAGATCATGCTCCACATACGCCTCGAAACACTCTGCTTCCTCATCGCCAAGGCCCGTGAACTCCAGGCCAAAGAGGACGTCGTGATACCTGAGCAGCCCGACAACCCGAGCGATGACTGGGCCCTTCAGATCCTCGCCAATCATAGCGATGACTCTTCGTTACGTGAAATCCAAGACACCCTCGCCGACCTGAACGGTCGCCAGCGCGCCGAACTCATCGCCCTGATGTGGCTCGGACGCGGCGACTACGAGATCGAGGAATGGGAGAGCGCCGTCGACGAGGCCCTCGGCGACCTATCGGTGCGCGCGGCAGAATACCTGCTGGCCCATCCGATGGTGTCGGATTATCTGGAGGAGGGGCTGATCACCCACGGCTATTATTGCAACGAATGACCGCGGTCTCACCGGTTTCACCGCGGCACTAGGGGCTCGCCGGCTCACCGGCGTCTTCCTGCCCGTCGACCAGCTGGCCACGATTGCGGTCCTCGCTCCTCGGCTTCGGCAGCCTGCCCCCGGTCTTCTCGGGTCGATAGGTGACCGCCGCGATGCGCTTCTCCTCGCCTCCGATGAGGCGCTCACGGCCCCAACGATCCTGACGGGCCCGAACCCCGTACCCAAGCATGAGGCCACCGGCGGTCGTCACCGCAAGCAGGCCAACGGTGACGAATTGCGTCATCATCAGCAGCGCAACACCGACACCGCCAGTCACCAAGGCACCGGTCTTCAATAGGTTGCTGTTCGCGGCCCGCGTCTTGGCTTTGGCAACCAGGCGCTCGGTCGCCTTCATCGCGGCGACGCGCTCCTTCTCCGCCTTGGCACGCAACGCCTCACGCTCGCGGTAATGACGGTCCTTTAAGTGGGACTCCGCCTTGTGCCGATGACCCTCAGCTAATGATGTGAACCACAGAGCCACGAGGGTGCCGATGGCGGCTCCGATGCTGAGGAAGAGCCACCAGGTCTCCGCGATGTCGGTCTGCTCGGCCGTGTAGACCAGAAGGACCGTGATGGCCTGCAGAAGGAATATGCCGATCAGGAACTTGATCAGGCTCGGGATGCTGAAACGAAACATGACAATCTTTTGGGCTCAAACAAGGATGCGTCTCGGCAACGCATCGGTTGCGACGCACCGCCAAACTTAGCCGCAGGGCTCGACGACTCGACTCGAGCCGCCGCGGCGGCCGGCGCCGGCGGCACGAGCACGATCCAGTCCTCTGGCACGGTTGCCGACCCGTGATGTCGCCCAGGCCCCAGAAGCCCCCGCAGCCGCCCACGAATCGCTTCGAGCTCTGCCCCGTCAGCCGCGCTCGCGCCGATCGGGCGATCGTAAGCGTCGATGACATTGTAAAGGTACTCGACGCCGATGTCGGTGAGATCAACGAGCAGACGTGGCCCATCGCCTCCGGTCGGGACCAATCTTGGCTCGCGACCAGACACGAAAAATGGACCGGCGCGCCCCTCGAGACGCTTGGCGACAGCCGTTTGGCCCTGGTGGCGAAGGTGTGCGAGGAATGCCGCGCGCATGGCCGCGGCCAGCTCGGCGCTCGTCGCGCCGTCAGCGGCGCTGTTGCCAGACCGTTTCGGCGCCTGCGGCTCTACAGCAACCAAAAAGGCATGGGCGGCACCGATTGGGTCGTGGCGGCCGCTGTCTGGCGCTAGGACATAGCGCCTGAGCAGGCGCATCAGCTCACTTTGACGCACGCGATCGGTCTCGGTGCGATCCGGCCGGTCCACGCCGAAGAGGACGAAGGTGTATAAGCCGTAGCCGGGTATGGCCTCGTAGTACAGCGGTGAAGGGTGCGGCGCCGTAACGAGGGGGGCGCCATCGGCACGTGTGGCGAAATACGCCAGGCCGTAAGTCCGTGACGGCGGCTGTTGCCCGGCTTGCCCCAGGCGCTCGAGGCCCAGCAGAATGCCGGCCGCGACCACCGGCTGGAGCTCGGCGCCCGCGATGAGAAGGGCACGATCCGAGACCGCATCCACGACACCAGGCCCGCCCTGGACCACCATTTCACTGACGATCGCGGCCAAGGTATCGCAATTCGCTCGCAGCAGTGCCTCGGTCCCGACACCGGGGTCGACACCCGCCTCGTACAGATCCGTGACCACCTCTCGCAGAGGCTCTGGGCGCGCCCCAGGGGTTGACACCTTGCAGCGGGCCGCGATATCAACCCCGGGAACCGAGTCGCTTGCGGCCGGCGGCATCCTATCGCGCGGCATCGGCGTGCTCGGCCGCAGCGATGCCTCCGGCCCTAACAACTGGTCGGACGCGCAGCCCGACATCGCAGCCAGGGATACGAGGACAATAGCCCAGATCGGCCAAGAGTTGACCGATCGCAGGCCGAAAGCAAGACCTGGCACAGGCATGCCCCGAAGACCGACCGACACCATCGAGCCCTTCCGGCTCGTCGAGCCAGAGTGAATTAGACGGCAAACGCAGGCGGAATACAGGAGGAAGAGATGCGCAATCACGGACATGGCTGGACGAGGCTCGCTGAGCGCGTGGGCACTGACTAGGCCTCGACGGCCTGGCACCAGGATCGGCCTGTGGTCGCCGCGCCTCACAGATGGCGCGGCCGCGAGGCAAAGGGCTGGGAGAAGAGATCTCGACGCGTGCCGGTGACGATAGTGCGTTTGACCATCCCGACGCAAGCGAGTTTGGTCATGACCACAATTGTCACCAGCAAGACGACGTCATCGCCGTCAGTCGCTCGGGTCGGCGTGTCGCCCTCTAGGGCGACACGACGCGTCCGTGACGCTGTGCTCACGCACCGGCCCTACGCGACCAATGACAGACCGCGACAACCGCTCACGGGGATAGCCCGCTTTCGCGGGCTTAACAGAGATGCCCGATGGCCTTGATCCGGGTGCTTGACCCGGCCCCCTCGGCTGAGCTGGCGCTACTTCGCCGATGAGGTGGTCGGGGCCGTCGGCGCCAGCGCCGCTGGGGCGTAGCCGACTGGCGGCGCTAGACCGTAGTACGGGTAGCCGTAGGGATAGCCGCCGTAATGGTAAGGCCCAAAGGCATCATACGCATACCAATGATACGGACGATACCAATGGTGGCCGGGATAACCCCAGTATCCTGGATAGCCCCAATAGCCCGGGCCGTACCAGCCTGGCCCGCCCCATCCGCCGAAGCCACCGCCGAAGCCGAAGCTGAAGCCGCCGCCGAAGAAACCGAAGAAGGCCTGCGACTGAACAGGCACCGCCAGCAGCACAGTGGCCAACACAGCCGCCGCGAGCACATGTAGCCTTTGCCCTTTCATGATACACCTCCTGCCTGCACCGGTATGCCGCCATCCTCTCGGATAGACGGATAGCCTCCACTCACCTAATTAGTTTAGTATATTAGCGGAGGCTTATCCGGAGGCCATCGCGCCCATTGCGTCAGAAACAGAACAGGCGCGATGAGGTGCCCTCTGTGCGGACGTAGCTGACCAGGCATGATCTCGCGTTGGCATCATCGATGACCTTGCGCACGACGAGATCCCCCTCTCTGAGCTGATGCTCCTGACGGAGGCCGCCGACACCCTCGGGCTTGCTCGGATAGCAGAAGACGGATGGGGAAGTGCCTTTGGTATCGACGAAGGCGACCAGGCAGGTCGTGTTGGCGCTGGCATCCGCGACGCGGTGGATGTCCAGATCGCCTTCGCGCAGGTGGCTGTTAACCTGCAGGCCCTCGCGAAAGCGGTGGGCATTGGTGTAGCAATGCACTGCCGGTGAGGTCCCCGGCGTGCCGACATAGGCGACGAGGCAGGCGCGGTTATTCTTTGTGTCTTCGACCTTGCGCATGATCAGGTTGCCTTCCCTCATATGGGCCGCCTGGCGCACGTCGGCGCCGAGCTCGCCGACGACATCGTAGCAGTCGGTAACGGGGCTGGTCCCCGCGGTACGGATGTAGAATGTCAGACAGGTCTTCTTGCTGACCAGGTCGGTGATGTTGCGCACGATCAGATCGCCTTCACGCAGGAAGCCGGTCTGCACCACCAGGGTCGAGCTGAACTCCCCACCGGTCGCCACCAGCGGCGCGAGACATGACAGAGCAGCGAGTATCCGCTTCATTACGAGTCCTCTTTCGTGAACAGTGGCTTCGCCGGGGAGCCGCTGTGACTACTGCCGAACAAGAGCGGGAATTATACCCGTCACCCATGGATTTTCCGCCGCGATGCGCGCCCCGCGCGCACGAGCGCCGCGTTGCGCCTCCTCGCTATTGGGCCGGCTACGGCTCCTCGACGCGCCTAGCGCTCAGGCCCAATGGCCGTAGCTCGCTGACCGCAAGACCCATGCGCGACGAGTGTATTCCGCGATCAGCCCAGACGCGGGAACAACCCGAGCAAGGACACCCTCCGCTACCCAGCCCTACGCTACTGTGCTCAGAGCTTTGTTGCCTATAATGGCGGTGCTCAGCCGATGCCGATCGCCGCTGCTTTCGAGACACACTGGAGAACCAGGAGACCATCATGAGAAGTCCCTTCAAGCTCGCCGCTGCGCTCATCGCTGCTTCGGGAATCTTCACCGCGGCCCCAGCATCGGCGTTCTTCGGATTCATGGACGATTTTTTCGGCGACGACCGGGATGACTATTGGTATGACCGTTACGGCTACGGCGGCCCCTACGGCTATGGTGGTCCCTACGGCTGGGGCGGCCCTTATGGGTATGGCGGACCTCACGGCTGGGGGGGCGGGCCCTATGGATACGGCTACGGCAACCCCTACGGCTGGGGCGCTCCCTATGGCTATGGCGCGCCCTACGGCCAGCAGGCGCCGACCCAGGCCGAGACGCCGCCGCCCGTGCCAGAGTGAGCCCAGAGTGAGCCCAGAGTGAGCCTGTTTCGGCGACCCCGCTGTCGCCGGTCAGCGGCTTGATGGCGTAACTCGGCGCCGGCAGGAGGCCGGCCCCCTCACGCCAATTGGTGGCCGCCAGTCGGCAGCGAGCCGACGGTCGCGCATTCGCTGCGGAACGGACGCGTGCGCCCCCTACCCTCCCCAGCGGCCTAGTTTCGTGACCGAAGGTATGGTGAACCCCTTTGCCGTTTAGGCTCCCATCCAAGTCAAGGAAGCAGCGCCCGGCGGCCCTCCCGATCGAGATCACTTCTCTATTCACGCCCGCGGAGATCATCTGCGCCCCGGCCGAGGTCGAACTGGATGCCGCGCTGCGGCGGCTGATCGGACGTGTCCGTGCAGCGGACGTGTCGATCGATGCGGGGTCAGTCTACCGCCTCATCATCGCACGCGACCGCTGCGGCGTGATGGCCGTAACATCGCGCGCGGCCGTCATCCACGCGCGTATCGAAGGCTTGCAGCGACGGCGCATCGCTGTGGCCCTGAGCCGCGGGGGCATCCACTGTCGCGACGATGATGACACCCCCGCTTGCGCCGGCGCCGAGATCGGGCGCGTTAACCTGCTCGCCCTGATCTTGGCGCCCGTCGACGATCCGGCCGGCTACCTACGTCTGGTTGCTGCGCTACGGGGCCTCTGCTGCGCCGAAGGCGGTATCGAACGGCTCCTGCAGCTCGACGATCCACAGCAGATCTGGTCCGCCTTTCGCGCCGCGAACGAGCACTTGCCCGACTATGTCGCCGCGCGTGACATGATGCGCACGGACTTTCCGCGGCTCCGCGATACCGACACGCTAGCCGAGGCGATCGACACCTTCTGCCGCGAGGGCGTCATCGAGCTCCCGGTGCTCGACGCCGATGGGGACCTCGTCGGACTCGTGACGCAGGATGAGCTGATCCGCGTCTGCCTGCCCGAGTACATCACCTGGATGGAGGACCTGTCGCCGATCCTGAACTTCGAGCCCTTCGTCGAGGTGCTGCGCCGCGAATCCCAGATGCCGGTGCAGGAGATCATGGTCTTCGGCGAGCGCTATGCGACCGTCGAGGAGACCACACCGGCCGTCCAGGTGGCGAAGGTCATGATGCGGCGCGACGTACGTCACGTGATGGTCGTGCGGGATAAAAAGCTCGTCGGCATCATCACCATCCAGGAGTTCATCCAGAGGGTGCTCCGAGCCTGACGACCGGACCGACGACTTGATCCGCAATGACATTGATGCACCCATGTCGACGGCAAGGCTGCTGTCGCGCTTCGCCCTGCTCGCGTCGATCAGCGCCGTCGTCGGGCTATTGAGCCGCTATGTTTGGGGCCTAAGCGATCAGCAGACTATCTCGGTCACCGTCTTCCTGGTCATCATCCTGGCCACGCTCTTCTTCTGGGGATTCCGACTTGCCATTGCCTTTCTTGGACTGCCAGTGCTGCTGCTCACCGGGGCGCTGGAGCTGGAGTCCTTCATGGAGCACTCCTCGCTCGAGGTCATCCTCTTCCTGATCGGCATGATGGTCGTCGTAGGCGGCCTACGGGACCTAGGATTCTTCACCTGGATCATCCAGGGGATCTTGACGATCCGGCACATGACCGGCCCGCGCTTCATCCTCGTCACGGCCGTCGCCTCGGCCTTGAGCGCCTCGGCCGTCGACGAGGTCACCAGCATCCTGTTCATGGCGGCACTGGTCTTTCAGGTCTGCGATGTGCTGAAGGTGCGCCCTGTGCCCTTCTTGATCATCTGCGTGATGGCGACCAACGTCGGCAGCGCCGGGACCATGCTCGGCAACCCGGTGGGCATCCTCATCGGCAGCCGCGCCGGGCTGACCTTCGAAGACTTCATGGTCTGGTCCTTCCCCGTCATGCTGCTCAGCCTCGCCGCGACGGTCGCGCTGCTGATGCTCTGGTACCGCCGCGAGATCGCCGAACTCTCCGAGCGACTGGAGACCCGGCGCGGTCATACCCTGCCGCTCGGGCCGACCATCGCCGTCCCCTATCGCCGCGGGCTGCTACTGATCGGCGGCACAATCGGGCTCGTGGCCCTGCATCATCGCATCGAGGTCTGGCTGGGGCTGGAGACCAACACCGTCCTCTACATGGCGCCGCTGATCTCAGCGGGGATCGTGATGATCTGGCGCCGCGCGCGGGCCCGCTACTACATCGAGCACGATGTCGAGTGGTGGACGCTGACCTTCTTCCTGATGCTCTTCGGCGTCGCCGGCACGCTGCAGTACACCGAGGTCACCGTCGAGGCCGCCACATCGCTCAAGGCCCTCCTCGGTGAGCAGCGAGAGATCCTCGTGCCGGCCGTCATGGCGATCTCGGCGCTCGGATCGGCCTTCGTCGACAACGTCATCTTCGTCGCCGCCTTCATCCCAGTCGTTCAGGAGCTGGTCGGCGAGGTCGACCCCGTCAACCCGCTCTGGTGGGCCCTGCTCTTCGGCGCCTGTTTCGGCGGCAACATCACGATGATCGGCAGCACCGCCAACATCGTCGCCCTCGGCA
This sequence comes from uncultured Chromatiaceae bacterium, assembly GCA_964583605.1. GTDB lineage: Bacteria > Pseudomonadota > Gammaproteobacteria > Chromatiales > Chromatiaceae > CAZOWL01. The sequence goes on from CAZOWL010000003.1 coordinate 55,554, forward strand.
TGCTCGAGAAGCGCTATCGCACCCGCATCCTGTTCCTCGAGTGGTTCCGCGTCGGCGTCGCGGTCGGGCTCGTGGCCAGCATCGTCGCCTGGCTGGCGTTGCTCGTGACCGGGCCTTTGATGCCGGGTGGAACGGGCCAAAGCTGAGTATCGGCCAGACCCCTGGACTGCTCTCCCTCTGTCACCCGTCTAACGATCATGGGACGAGGCGAGCCACCCCAGACGATGAAATGCCGCCTCGTCCGTGATCGTTCCCTCACCCCAACCCTCTCCCAGAGGGCGAGGGGGCGAACGTGCTCCGCGAATTTCATGGTAACGATCATGGGACGAGGCGAGCCACCCCAGACGATGAAATGCCGCCTCTTCCGTGATCGTTCCCTCACCCCAACCCTCTCCCGGAGGGCGAGGGAGCGCACGTGCTGCGCGAATTTCATAGTAAGCTGCTCTCCTGGTAGGCCGAGGGCGACGGCACCGATCCACCCTCACCGATATCCAAGGCGATCTCGCGATCTGGACTGACCAGAAGGCCGGTCGCTGCCCGCCCTGCCCCAACTTGCGCTTTGCGTCAGAGACAGCTTTGCGATAATCAGCGCCGTAGCGTCCGAGCGCGAACAGCCAAAGGAGTCATCATGGAGGCCCTCAAGCTCGCCACCGTCGATGATCTGCGACTGATCCCGGACGACCGCGTCGAGCTGATCGACCTTGCACCCAATGAGATTGAGCTGGATTTGGCCTACATCCTGGACGACCGGGCGAGCCCGGGCGGTGACGCAGCCCGGAGCTGAGGGCTGTGGTGACTGGAAGCCGACACTCGAGCCACGAGCGGCTAACCTCGCTGGCCAAGAATGCTTGGTTGGATGGCCGGTCGGCGAGCTCTCGGGCTCGCACTCCCTTATTTCAAGTGGTTTTCCGGCAGACGGACCCAGCTCGATGGCCCGCCTTGAGATGTTGCAAGTAAAGACCTGACCCCAGGGGGAGCTTGGGGGGAGCTTGGAACCGGGAGGCTCCCTGGCTTGCTTAGGCGGTGGCAGTTCGCCGATAGCCGATGGCCGCTACGCCCAGCAGTGCCGAGCCGAAGAGCCACGCGGCAGCCGGTATCGGCACAACGCCGGCGAAGTCGATCTCCAGGGGCTCGCCACAGTTTGTTGCATTGCACCCGTTCACCGAGGTCTCGATGGAAATCCAATAGCCAGATAGCGCTTCATCGAACGCGAAGTAGAAGGCCTGGTCCATGTTGTCCGGGTTGCTGGTGTCCCTGAATGAGAACAAACCCTTATTGACAAGGCCGCTGCCAACCGTCGAGTTGAAGCCATCGAACACGGTCGTCTTGGAGGAAGGACTACAGGTCGCATTGCCACAAAGGCTCAGCTTAAAGCCGTCGAGGCCAGCATCCTCGGCAATGATGAGGGACTTTCCGTTGCTCGGCGGCCGGTTGAAGATGACTGGGCCCGACCCGCTCGAGTAGTCGAGATTCAAGGCCGCATCGTCGGGTCCCTCGGTGACGATTGCAGCGTCGTCCCATTTACCGACTTCCGAGCTCACTCGCGCCGCGGTGGTCCCATCGGTCTCTCCAGGATTGATCGTACCGGTGTGGCTGCTATATGTGAGGGCCTCAATCGCGCTCAAGTCGCCCAGGTTGTCCACCTCGAAGCCTGTCGCCACGCCGCTCCCGTCAATCGTCAATTTGTAGGAAGTGATATCGGTCACGGCAACAGGAGGTGACGTCGCGGTGTCCGGCAGGGCCCAGTCAGCGAGCACCCAAGCGTTTACCAGAGACACCGCTTGCGCCGACAGCGGCACAGAAGCCGCCAGGAGGGCACCCGCCGCGCCCAAGGTCACTCGTTTCACTGCAGACTGTTTCATTTCCATAATCTCCTGCCGTATTTGGACTCGATCGGCTGAGCGTGGGCGGCGCCTGTCATCGCGGGCCACAAGTCCGGCCGAGGTTGCGGTCGCGGTTGGTGCGGCGGATGTTCGTCACGATGGGCACACCCACCGCGACCACGCAGCTCCTCACCACCCTGAACAAGCGCCTCCCTGCCGCATATCGGCAGCCCAAACGCCTTCTCATGTGACGGCGCCCTTGGCTTGTGTGCCGTGGGGCCCTGCGGCCCACCCGATTTGGCATGCGTGCGCCCGCGCACATCCGGCGGCGGAGCGACTGCCGCCGCAGACCGGATCGCTTGCCTCGCCTCGCACACAGCCAAGCACCATGAGTCGCGCCGTGCGTCGCGCGTTGCTGCATACAAAATGCGCGCCATAATCAGATTACATGGCTAAATCCGATACTTAAGAACAGGCACCGCCAGGCCGTGCCTTGCGAGTGTAAAGCTCTTGTAACACGCGGCGACCGCATCGCCCCCGGGGCCACCGTACCATGGCGTTATGCTATTGTTCAGAAAAGGAAAATGATCGGCGTTGCGGGCGCAGACTATTGTAAAAATTCCCGACACCTTGCCACCGGCTCCGCCCCTCAAGATGGGCGAGACGGCCCAGCGCCCGCGATCGGTTTGACGCGAGAACGGCCTCATCGAAGGCCTTCTGGTCGACAAGCCGGTTGCCTCGTTTAGATCGTCCGGCCAGTCGATGACATGAGGCAATACGTCTCGTATCAATAGGTTACGCGGAAATCCGCGAAGCACGCTCGCCGCCTGGCCCGGTTAGTTCAGCCACATTCACAATACTGTAAAAATTCTCGACATCTGCGCTCCCGCACGACAGCGGGCACACGAGTCTTGCCCATTCGACGTGATCGAAGGTCACAGCAACTTGCGCCGGCGGCGTGCCCCAACAGAGGAGCCAGCGAACGAAGATCATCAGGCTCGAGATCGTTAATCTGCGAGCACGGTCGGTGGCTGCTCAACGTTCGGTGCTGGCGCTGCGGTGCTGGGGTTGTGAGCAGACCGGGCATTCCCCGGACGGTAGAGGGATGCCTGTGCTCTCTGCTTGCCGCCCTACGCAATCCCAACGGCCGAGCGGCAACCCTTTGCCGCCGAAGGCGCTGGCGTGCGAGGCGGAGCCGGCTAAAGCCTTCCGCAGTCCCCGATTGGAGGCTGAGGAGCTGGGGGTTGGCTGGTAGGTTGGCGTCCATCAGGCAGGACAGACTAGGCCTATACTGAGGGTGACGGCCTGATGACGACCCCGTCCCGCGCGTTGCGCATCCGGGACCGGTCCAGCCCCGGGGCGCCTGCGCTGGCCCGCGCGGGCATCTAATCCCGGCACCTAGCCGATCAGCTGCGTCGGTCAGCCGTCGCGTCGAGGGGCTCGATTCGCAAGATGGATGACGTATGACACGACGAATTCCGAGATACGGCTCGCGCCGACCAGCGCGGCACCACCATGCGCTGCCGCCGCGGGACCGTCCATCTCTCGGGATCGCCGGCTGGCTCGCCCAATTCTTCATCGAATCGCCATTGTCACCGCTGCTGATGGTCGGCACGCTGACCATCGGCATCATCGCGATCCTTTACACGCCAAGGCAGGAGGACCCGCAGATCTCGGTGCCGATGATCGACATCTTCGTGCCGTATGCGGGCGCCTCGGCCGAGCAGGTGGCCCATCTCGCGATCAGCCCGCTGGAGCGGATCATGAGCGAGATCCCCGGCGTCGAGCATGTCTACTCGACCTCAAAACGCGGCGCAGGACTGGTGACCGTGCTCTTCTACGTCGGCGAGCCGCTCGGGCCCTCGATCGTCAAGGTCCACGACAAGCTCCAATCGAACCTCGACAAGATCCCTCCAGGTGTGTCGCTGCCGCTGGTCAAGCCCAAGAGTGTCGACGACGTGCCCGTCGTGACGATCACGCTCTGGTCGACCGAGGTCGACGATGCGGTGCTGCGCCAGCTCGGCTTCGATGTGCTGCAGCGTCTCAGCGAGGTGCCGGATACCGGACAGGGATTCGTCGTCGGCGGACGACCGGAGCAGATCCGCATCGAGGTCTTCCCCGAGCAGCTCAACGGCTTCGACATCAGCCTCGACCAGGTGGCTGCGGCCATCCGCAGCGCCAACCAGGAGCAGACCGGCGGCAGCGTCGAGCATCAGGATACCGTCTTCGAGATCTCGGCCGGCTCCTTTCTGCGCGACGCCGACGACGTCGCGCGCCTGATCGTCGGGACGCACTTCGGCGTCCCGGTCTATGTCCAGGACGTTGCCCGGGTCATCGAAGGGCCGGCCGAGACCGAGCAGCTCGTCAGCTACTTCTCCGGCGCGACGCCGGGTCGAGGTATGCCGGAGGTCGCCGCCGACGGGGCAGCGGCCGTCACGGTCGCGATCGCCAAGCGCGAAGGCACCAACGGCGTCGTCGTAGCGAACGCGATCCTCGAGCGCCTTGCGCTGCTCGAAGGCCGCCTGTTGCCGGACCACGTCCATTACACGGTCTCGCGCAACTACGGCCAGACAGCCAACGACAAGGTCAACGAGCTCTTGGCCGCCATGTGGTGGGCGGCGCTGGCCGTGAGCCTGCTCTGCTGGGCGACCTTGGGCACGCGCCCGGCCGCGGTCGTGATCACCGTGATCCCGCTGGTGATCCTGATCACCATCTGGTCGGCCTGGGTGCTCGGCTTCACGATCGACCGCGTGAGCCTCTTCGCTCTGATCTTCTCGATCGGCATCCTGGTCGACGACGCGACGGTGGTGGTCGAGAACGTCTACCGCCGCTGGCTCCACGACGGTGAGACGAGCACGCCGACCGCGGTCGATGCGGTACGCGAGGTCGGCAACCCGACCATCATGGCCAACCTGACCATCTTCGCTGCACTGCTGCCGATGGGCTTCGTCAGCGGCATGATGGGGCCCTACATGCGGCCGATCCCGATCCTCGGCACCGCAGCGGCCTTCTTCTCGGTCGTCTTCGCCTTCGTCTTCACGCCCTGGGTCGCGCGCACGCTGCGACCCAAGCTCAAGGCCCTGGAGCGGGCCGAGGAGCGCGAGCGCCGCACGCAGGTGCTGATCGGCAAGACCTACCGGCCGCTGATCACACCGCTAATCCGCCACCGGCGCTGGGCCTGGGCCTTTCTCGCGCTGATCGTGCTGGCCTTCTTCGCCGCCTGCTCGATGTTCTACACGAGGGCGGTGACGGTGAAGATGCTGCCGTTCGACAATAAGCCCGAATTCAACGTCGTGATCGACATGCCGGAGGGGACGGCGCTCCCGACCACCGCCAACCTGACCTGGCGGCTGGCGCGCGAGCTCCGGCAGCTGCCCGAGGTGACGGCGCTGCAGACCTATGTCGGCACCGCCTCGCCGTTCAACTTCAACGGCATGGTCCGCCACTACTATCTGCGCGACCAGCCCTGGCACGCCGACATCCAGGTGATGCTGATGGACAAGGACCAGCGCAAGCGCAGCAGCCATCAGATCGCCGAGGCCGCGCGGGAGCTGCTCACACCGATCGCGCGTGACGGCGGTGCCCGGCTCTCGGTCGTCGAGATGCCACCAGGGCCGCCGGTCCTGCAGACGGTCGTCGCCGAGATCCACGGCCCGGACGACGCCCTCCGCCGCCAAGTCGCCACCGATATGACCAGGTGGTTCGAGGAGGTGCCGAATCTAGTCGACGCCGACAACTTCATGGCTGAGCCCTACGAGCGCTGGCACTTCGCGGTCGATGTCGAGAAGGCCGTGCGCCGCAACGTCGCGGTCGAGACCATCCTGCGCAATGTGCAAATGGCCGTCGGCGGCTATGCGCTCGGCGATGTCAAGCGCGGCAGCGTGCTCGAGCCGGTCGGCATCGTCATACAGGTGCCGCAGGCGGCGCGCTCGGAGGTCGCCCGGCTCGGTGATCTACCGATCCAGAGCGACACAGGGCACAGGGTCCCGCTCTCCGAGCTTGGCGTCTTCCAGCGCATTGCGGAGGATCCGATCATCTTCCGCAAGGACCTGCGGCCGATCGAGTATGTGGTGGGCGAGATGGCCGGGCGCCTAGGGGCACCCATCTACGGCATGTTGGCGGTTGAGGAGATACTCGCAGAGCATCCGAGCCCGGATGGGGTCGTTATGAGCGGCACCCTCACCGGACCGCCGGATCACGACCTGGTGTCGGGCTTCGAGTGGACCGGTGAGTGGGTCGTGACCTACGAGACCTTCCGCGACCTAGGTCTGGCATTTGCCGCGGCGCTGCTGCTCATCTATGTCCTGCTGGTGTGGGAGTTCGGCAGCTTGCCCCAGGCGTTGGTCGTGATGGCGCCCATACCCTTGACCTTGATCGGGATCATCCCAGGTCACTGGCTGCTGGGCGCCGAGTTCACGGCCACCTCGATGATCGGCTTCATCGCATTGGCCGGGATCGAGGTCCGCAGCTCTATCTTGATGCTGGATTTCACGAAGAACGAGCTCGAGCATGGTGAGCCGATCGACCAGGCGGTAGTCAACGCCGGGCACATTCGCTTCCGACCCATCTGGGTCACTAATCTCACGATGATGGCCGGTGCCCTTGCCCTACTGTTCGACCCGATATTTCAGGGTATGGCCATCTCACTGTTATTCGGACCGATCGTGGCCACTTCGCTGACGCTACTCGCCGTGCCGCTTGGATGTCTCACGGCACGACGATCATTCGAGAAGGAGTTGGCGGCCAAGCGAGAGGTCGCAGCCGCTAAGGTCACCGGGTACTGACGACGGGATGATGGCGCGAGGTGCCGACTGCTAGCCGACACCTCGCACACGATCAGCCATCATCAGCTACCGCTAAGCGTGAAAAGTGGCTCCAGCCTCCAAAGATTTGCCGGAGTCAACGACCCTCGGAATTCGCCTCAATGCGATGCCGGTCGTCAAGTTGCCCCAACCGATCGCGCCAAGGTAGGCAGCGACTGCGACACCGATCGCCCAAGTGCTCGAGAGTGGCCAAGTCACGAGAACGGCAGTACCGGCGCCGAGCGAGAGCCAACCGGCTGACCGAGCCCGACGAGCCGCCGCGGCATCACCGCGCCGGGTCTGGAGCAAGAGGCGCTGGAAGCCGAGTATACCTAAGGCAATTGCGCCGAAGAGCGTCAAGCCGGTCGCGGCACCAGGCGGATTCGAGATCATGGCCAGACCACCGAAGGCATAGGCCAGTGCGTAGCCCAAGCGACGCGCACGCTCCCTGAATGGCTGCTCGCCCCAGATGCGTGCCACCTGATAGAGCGCGGCCCCAACCAACGCGAGGCCTGCCGTCAACACGGCGGCGATCGTCAGGGTCGGTAGCATAGTCAGCCCGAGGAGGCTGAGCAGAAACGCGAGCCCGCCACTCACGATCAGTGGATCGGGGGCAGGACGCCGAGCGGTCTTCGTCGTTTGCGAGGGGGCTTGCGTCACCTTCATCGTCGTCATCGATGCTCTCTCACGTGGTTATTTCCTAGTGTATAAGTGAGGTACTGCCGTGGAACCTCAAGGCCTCGCCCGACGACATAGTTCCGACGCCTATGGCGATATCTTCAGCGGCCGGCTCATGTCGCAGGCCGGCATCGCTGGCAGCAGGGTCGCGATCGCTCTCGCGCGAGGCCGGGTCGCTACGGTCGCTGTCAAGGAGCTCGGCTTCATCGCGCCGGTGCTGGTCGGCGACCTGGTGAACCTGTAGGCTCGTCTGGTCCGGATCGGCCGCACGTCGATCACCGTGCAGGTCGAGGCATGGGCGCGGCGCGAGCCCGACCCGTCGAGTCGCGAGCATGTCGCCACGGCCAGCCTCACCTGCGTCGCCGTCGATGCCGACAGTCGGCCGCGCCCGATCAAGGGGTCCAAGCGCAGATGAGCGCGACACGGCCAACCTGGCAAAGGGGCGGATCCGCCTCGTTGGGCGATCGATTCAGCCGGGCCGCGTCCGCGGCGGCAGACTAGCGCGACTGGCTCGAAGACGGCGGGTAACGATTTGAGATCACTAAGCATGTTCGAATCCACAAAGCTCGGGCGCTGCGTCAGCAAGGACGATTTCAAGGCGCAGCAGGCAGACCTACGTACGCAGCTCCTCGCCGTGCAGCGTGAGCTCCTGCAGACCAATATGCCCGTCGTGGTCCTGCTCGCGGGCATCGAAGGCGCCGGTAAGGGCGAGGTAACCAACAGGCTCAACGAGTGGCTCGACACCCGCCGGGTTCAGACCAACGCGTTCTGGGACGAGACCGACGAGGAGCGTGCGCGGCCCCGCTATTGGCGTTTCTGGCGCTCGCTGCCGCCGCGCGGCGAGATGGCGATCCTCTTCGGTGGCTGGTATCAAGCCCCGATCGAGCATCGCTTCAAAGGGATCTGCTCCGATGCCCAGCTCGACGCCGAGCTGAACCGGATCGTTGACTACGAGCGCATGCTCATCCAAGACGGCGCACTCATCGTCAAGTTCTGGTTTCACATGTCCGAGACCGACCAGAAGGCGCGCCTCAAGGCCCTGTCGCGCGACGATCGCAGTCGCTGGAAGATGCTGCCCGACAAGGCCAAGTTCTCCGAGCACTACCAAGAGTTCGAGCGCGTCGCCGAACGTGTCATCCTGCATACCGATCGCGGCATCTCGCCCTGGTACCTGATCGAGGCCGTCGATCGCCGCTATCGCGACCTCACCGTCGGCAAGACACTGCTGCAGGCGCTCAAGTCACGGCTCAGCGAGCCCGAGCCTTGCGACCCTCCTTCCAGCGGCAAGGGGCTCGACATCCCGGACGTGGCCACTGCCCAGGTGACACTGATCGACCAACTCGACCTGACCCAAGCACTGAGCCAGGATGAGTACAAGGGCGCGCTGCATGCGCTGCAGGCCGAGATCAACGAGCTCGCTTGGCAGGCCTACAAGGCCAAGCGCTCGACAGTGATGGTCTTCGAGGGCATCGACGCCGGGGGGAAAGGCGGCGCCATCCGTCGCATCACAGGCGCGATCGACGCACGGCTGTATCGGGCCATCTCGGTCGCCGCGCCCACCGACGAAGAGATGGCCCATCATTACCTCTGGCGTTTCTGGCGTCACATTCCGCGCGCTGGCTACATCACGATCTACGACCGCTCTTGGTACGGAAGGGTGCTCGTCGAGCGTGTCGAGGACGGGCTCGCCTCGGACGCCGAGTGGCGTCGTGCCTATTCGGAGATCAACGAGTTCGAAGAGCAGTTGATGGAGAACGGCATCATCCTATTCAAGTTCTGGCTTCAGATCAGCCAAGAGGAGCAATTGCGCCGCTTCGAGGAGCGTGAGAAGGTCGCCTACAAGCGCTACAAGATCACCGACGAGGACTGGCGCAACCGCGAGAAATGGCCGCTGTACAAGGCCGCCGTGAACGAGATGGTCGCCCGGACCAGTACCGAGACGGCACCTTGGACACTGATTGCAGCCGAGGACAAGCGCTTCGCACGCATCAAGACCTTGCGGACCATCTGCGACGGCCTCAAGGCGTCGCTGCAGCAAGGCGTCCGCCGAGGCCACTTGTCCTGCGGTGAGAAGACCTCGCCCCCAATCCGTTGAAAGGAGACAAAGCGGGCTAATTCCGATCCGCAACTTGGCTCTGCACTGGAATCTGGCCGCGGCTTGGCGGGGCCGAATGAGCGCAATGACCCGGCCGACCAACCATGTATATCCTTCGCAAATGGCTTTTCGACCGCAAGCCAAATGCGTAATTGCGAATTTAATCTTATAAGCGTTTAATTCAGATCAGGCCATGATCGTCATTGACCTGGCGCATCCAATTGCACGAATACGCGCCGGAATTAATTGATTATAAAACAACAATATACTTCATTCCAGCGGCCGCCCTTTCATAGTTTGTTGATACGGAGCTGATTCAGATCAACTCAACCGGTAGGGCCGCGTGTTAATAATTCCACCGGGTGTTCAGACGAGACTTCGCGAATGAAGTCCGGCTAACGATCATGGGACGAGGCGAGCCACCCCGGACGATGAAATGCCGCCTCGTCCCTGATCGTTCCCTCACCCCAACCCTCTCCCAGAGGGCGAGGGAGCGAACGTGCTTCGCGAATTTCATAGTAAGGCAACCCTATTGCCCTGCCGCAACATGAAGCACCGCGTTCGTACCGCGGCGGTGCCGCTAGAGGCTGGGGCACGCAGTAAACGAATGCGTTCGAGCGGAGGCGACCCATACCCTCAGCGCCCACGGACGCAACGGGCGGCACGACAATCGCTCGGGGTGCCGACAACAAGAACAACAAGGCCTTGATCATAAGTCCGGCCAACGGGCATGGTCCGCACAGCGGACCCTACCCGAAACCGCCGCCGTAGGGTCTGCTGTGCGGACCGTCGCGGTCGTCACGCGGCCACCTGGACGGGACTGTGATCGACGCCAACAACAAATAATAACCACCGCGACTGGAGGATCCACGATGGACAATCACTCGACGCTAGGCGAACTGCTGCGCAGCCAAGGGGTCAGTCGCCGCGCGTTCCTGAAGTTCTGCTCGACAACTGCATCCTTGATGGCGCTCCCGATGACCTCGGTCCCGGCGATGGCCGAGGCGCTCGCGAGCGCCAAACGGCCTTCCGTCATCTGGCTGTCGTTTCAGGAGTGCACCGGCTGCACCGAGTCCCTCACGCGGTCGCATGCACCAAGCATCGAGGGTCTGATCTTCGACTTCATCTCGCTCGACTACCACCACACCTTGCAGGCGGCATCCGGGCATGCGGCCGAGCAAGCCCGCGAGCAAGCCCAACGGGAGAATGCCGGGGAATACCTTCTTCTCGTCGATGGCTCGATACCCCTCGTCGAGCACTACTCCACCATCGCCGGCATCAGCAACCTGCAGATGCTGAAGGATTGCGCACGAGACGCTGCCGCCATCATCAACGTCGGGACCTGCTCGGCCTATGGCGGGCTGCCGATGGCCAGCCCGAATCCGACGCAAGCGGTCGCCGTCGGCGACATCATCCAAGACAAGCCGATCGTCAATGTGCCGGGCTGCCCACCGATGCCCTTGGCCATCACCGGCGTGATGGCCCATTTCCTGACGTTGGGCCGCCTTCCGGAGCTCGATCACCTCGGTCGTCCAATGTCCTTCTACGGGGAGAACCTGCACGACCGCTGCTATCGCCGGCCGTTCTACGATCGCGGCCAGTTCGCCGAGACCTTCGACGACGAAGGCGCGCGCCAAGGTTGGTGCCTGTACAAGCTGGGTTGCAAGGCGCCGGTCACTTACAACGCCTGTGCCCATGTGAAGTGGAACCAAGGGGTCAGCTTCCCGATCCAGTCGGGCCATGGCTGCATAGGCTGCTCTGAGCCGCGGTTCTGGGATGCCGGCGGCATCTACGACTCGGTGCCTAAAGCCCAATTCAAGGACAACACAGCGATCGCTGCCGCCGCGCTAGCTGGGGCCGCAGTCGGGGCCGGCGCGGCACTGCTCGCTCGACGCAAGAAGGCGCAGGTGCACACCGAAGAGCCAGCCAAACAATAGTCCACAAGGCCCGCCCGACGGGTCGGCGGGACCTCCCGCACGCTAGACGGCCACCACCCAGAAGGGCATCGGGAACGGCGGAAACGCAACGAGAAGATCAGCAAACTGCCTCAGCCGCCCCGTTCGTTATCCGCGGGGCGACCGCAGCCGAGGAAGGGCGGGCCTTCGCTCGATGTGCTCTCGTTGCGCCGACGCGGTTTCCGGTCGCTCGGTTCAAGTATCGAAAGAGAGACGATTGGAGGACAACAGATTATGAGTCTCCTCGACTTCGCACGCGGACCGGTCATACACGCATCCTTGATCATCCTGACAGCCGGCCTCGTGTTCCGGCTGGCCGGTGTGCTGATCCTCACACGCGGCGCCGACCTGTCGCGCCCCCGCGACGTCTTCGGCAATTTCAAGGGCTACCGCACGGTCTTCAGCCGCGCCTGGCCGGCTGATGAGTTTCGCACGACGACCCGATATCAAACGGTGCTCGCCTATCTCTTCCACCTCGGGACCTTCGGCGTGGTCTTTCTGATCGTGCCGCACATCGAGTTCATCTCCGGCCTGACAGGCCTATCTTGGCCAGGTGTGCCGAACTTCGTCGGCGTCGCCCTCGGCACGATCGCGCTCGTCTCGCTGATCGCATTGATCTTCCGCCGCCTCAGCCGACCAGAGGTCTACAACTCGAACATCGGGGACTATGTGACCTGGATCATCGTGACCTTGCCTCTGCTCACGGGGCTGATGGCGTTCGCCCACGTCGGTCTGCGCTACGAGACCATGCTCGCACTGCACATCTTGAGCGCCGCCCTACTCTTCGCCTACTTCCCGTTCAGCAAGTTGATGCACGCCTTCTGGTTCGTCTTCTCACGTGCGCAAAGCGGGATCACCTACGCCCATAAGGGGGTACGGATATGAGCGTGCCTGTCTTTCCGAGCGTCTTCCCGACCTTCGAGCAGGTCTTTCAGGGCTTTGCCAGCCAGATCCAGATGCTGCGCGAGATGGCACCGGAGCCCACGCTGCCCGAGGAGCAGCGCGTGGCCCGCGCCATCGACACCCTGATCGAGGAGACAAATGCCGACGAGGCGGTGTGGCTCGAGAGCTGCATCCATTGCGGCCAGTGCACCAACGCCTGTCACTATTTCCTGGCGACCGGCGAGGCCAAGTACGCCCCGATGCGCAAGATGGATGTCTATCGGCGCGTCTATCAGCGCGAGATCAGCCCCCTGCGCTGGTGGCACCGGTTGGTGACACGTCCAGTCAAGCTCAGCGACCTCGAGGAGGCCCAGGAGCTCGTCTACGACGCCTGTTCCGAGTGCGGCCGCTGCACCATGGTCTGCCCGATGGGCATCGATATCGCGTCACTCGTGCACCACATGCGCAGCGCGATGGTCGCGGCCGAGCTGGTCCCGCCTGAGCTCAACGCCCTGCGCATGGAGCAGATGCACCGCGGCACCGTATTCGGCTCCTCGCCCGAGGCGCTGCACAAGATGGCCGACACGGTACGCGAGCAGGAAGGTGTCGAGATCCCGATCGACAAGGAGCGCGCCGAGGTCATGGTGCTGAGCTCGGCGGTGGACCTGGTGGCCAATGGCAACGGCCTACTCGCGACAGCCAAGGTCATGAACCACTTGGGTGTGGATTGGACGATCTGCTCGGACGCCTTCGAGAGTGCGAATTTTGGCCTGCTCTCAGGCGACATGGCCCTGTGGAAGCAGCGCGTCGACCCAATCCTGGCCGCAGCCAGCCGTATCGGAGCCAAGCTGCTCATCATCGCCGAATGCGGCCACGCCTATCCCGCCTTGCGCTGGAACCCGATGCTGCAGGGCGGCAAGCTACCGTTCGAGATGATGTACATCTCCGAGTTCCTCGGCAAACAGGCCAAGGAGGGTCGGCTGCGGCTCAGGCCTCTCGAGGGCAAGGTCACCTATCACGATCCGTGCAAAACCGGGCGCCGCGGCGGGGCCTTCGACGAGCCCCGCGCGGTGCTAAAGGCCATGGACGCCGACTTCGCCGAGATGCCGGCCAACAAGGAGTACAACTGGTGCTGCGGTGGCGGCGCCGGCATCTTCCTGTTGGAGCGGGCCACGCGCCTACGCGATGAATCCTTCAAGATCAAGATGCAGCAGGTCGAGCAGACCGGCGCCGAGGCCGTCATCGTCAGCTGCGCCAGCTGTCGCCTCAATTTCGAGGCGGGCCGTTTCAAGAACCGTTGGACGAAGCGGGTCGACAGCCTGGTCGAGCTCGTCGCCGACCATCTCATCGAAGACCAACCGACCCCGGTCAATCAAGCTGTTGAAGGAGCGGCCGTATGACTGCCCGCATCGTCGTTGACCCAATTACACGCATCGAGGGCCATCTGCGTATCGAGGCGCAGATGGACGGAGATCGGATCGCCCAGGCCTATTCCTCGGGCACGATGGTGCGTGGCATCGAGACCATCCTGCGCGGGCGCGACCCCCGCGATGCCTGGGCCTTCGCCCAGCGCATCTGCGGTGTCTGCACGCTGGTGCACGGTCTCGCATCGGTCCGTGCTGTCGAAAACGCCCTGCACTACGAGATTCCCCCCAACGCCCAGCTGATCCGCAACCTGATGATCGGCGCCCAGTACGTGCACGACCACGTGATGCATTTCTATCACCTGCATGCGCTGGATTGGGTCGATATCGTCTCGGCACTGAGCGCCGACCCGAAGCAGACCTCGGAGCTGGCTCAATCGATCAGCCGCTACGCGAAGACCTCGCCCGGCTATTTCGCCGACGTCCAGAAACGCCTCAAGGGCTTCGTCGAGGCCGGCCAGCTCGGGCTGTTCGCCAACGGCTATTGGGGTCATCCGGCCTACAAGCTGCCGCCCGAGGCCAACCTGATGGCGGTCGCGCACTATCTCGATGCACTCTCCTGGCAGCGCGAGGTTGCCGAGCTGCATGCCCTCTTCGGCGGCAAGAACCCGCACCCCAACCTGTGCGTCGGCGGCATGCCCTGCGCAATCAGCCTGGAATCCGGCAAGCAGGCCGGCACGGCTGTCGACGTCGTTGGCCTGGAGCGGGTGCGGAGCCTGATCAGGCAGATGCAGGAATTCGTACATCAGGTCTACGTGCCGGATACCCTTGCGATCGCCGGGTTCTACAAGGACTGGTTCGAGCAAGGGGAAGGGATCGGCAACTTCCTCTGCTATGGCGAGTTTCCGGCCGCCAACACCTGTGATCCCAGCTCCTTCTGGCTGCCAGCTGGCATCATCCTGGACCGTGACCTATCGCACATCGAGCCGGTGAATCTCGAGGCCGCAGCCGATATCGAGGAGTTCGTCGCCCGTTCCTGGTATCAGTATGGCGCAGGCAAAGAGAAGGGCCTACATCCCTACTGGGGTGAGACCGAGTTTGCCTACACGGGACCGGAACCGCCGTACGGACAGCTTGATGTCGAGCACCAGTACTCCTGGCTCAAGTCACCGCGTTGGCGCGGCAAGCCGACGGAGGTCGGGCCGCTGGCGCGCGTGCTAGTACTCTATGCCAGTGGCAACGAGGCAGTGAAAGATCTGGTCGACTCGACGCTCGCCCGGCTCGAGCTACCGGTCGAGGCCCTCTACTCGACGATGGGCCGCACCGCCGCGCGGACACTGGAGACGGCGATCATCGTTGATATCTTGCCGACCTGGTATGACAACCTGCTAGCCAATATCAGGGGTGGAGATCTGAAGACCTTCAACGCCGAGCTCTGGGATCCCGCGACTTGGCCCAAGCGAGCCCAGGGCGTCGGCCGGATGGAGGCCCCGCGCGGCGCCCTCGGCCATTGGATCGTCATCGAGGACGGCAAGACCGCCAACTACCAGGCGGTCGTGCCCAGCACCTGGAACGCCGGCCCCCGCGATGGGCTTGACCAACAGGGGCCCTACGAGGCAGCCCTCGCCGGCCATGCGCTGCATGATCACGAGCAGCCGATCGAGATCCTGCGCACCATCCACAGCTTCGACCCATGCATCGCCTGCGCGGTGCACTTGACGGACCCGAATGGCCAGGAGATGGCGCGAATTCAGGTGCGTTGACGAGCCAAGAAGCTGCCGGTCTGCTAGGTAGAGAGAGACGAGAACAACACCCGTGCTGGCCGGTCCAGCACGGGTGCGTCAGCAGTGAGGCGTGCGATTGCCTGCTTCGCGAGTTTCATCGTAGCGCGCCGCGTCGCAGAACCTAGACGTCGCTGAATGGCGGCGGATGTTGTCGGATGGTGATGCCGGCATGACCTCCAGCCGGCATCACGGACATCTGCTCCGGGCTAGGCCGCAACGAGTAGAACCTTACCCGCGGCGACACATCACTCGAATCTTCAGGTCCTCGCAGCTCGGAACCTTTGCCTCTTTGTCAAACGTGACATCCCGCGTGTCGACGTGCGTCTTCAGTCGATCGTTCTCTGCGTGCCACAGCCAGCAAATGTTCTCGCCGTCCGTGCGCATCCTGACCGCCTCTGGGGCCGACGGGACCAACTTGTCGACCTGATCATCGCGCACCAGGTGGCGCGTCCGATAGAACCCGGCCTGTACATTGCTGTCGAGATCCTCTTGGATGACGAAGGTACAGGTCACCGGGCTGCCTGCCTGCGCGGGAGCGGCAAGCATCGACAAGAGACCGATGGTTCCAGCGACGCCCGTCAAAGTCAGTCTTCTGCTCATTATGGGTCTCCTCACTGTAGCGAAACAAAACCTCGAACGCACCGCGGTGCGTTCGACAAGGGCAGCTTAAGTTCCGTCGGAGCCGCCAAGAGGCCGCAGCTTTTGCACGCGGCTCCGATTGGCTCTTCCTTACCTAAGGCGTGGGAATGGTATCAGGAGCTTGGCCCAAAGTTGATAGCCAGATTTCGGTTTCCTTGCGGCGCATCCAAAAAATGGCCCGCGCGCCTGGCTCGAAAGACCCGGTCCGACACAGGTCCTGCGGCATCTGGGCCATCTGGGCCATCTGGGCCATCTGGGACATCTGGGCCATCTGGCATGCGATCCTCGGGCACTCGCCTAGATCGGCTGGGCGGAGGGAAGCCGCATCATCGGGCGCAGCTCTGAGCTGCTGACGACGTGGCAGTAGATCATGTTCAGGATCTCGAGCTCCTTGTGATGAAGCTCGTCGGTGCCGGCCGCGCAGCAGTCCTCGACGACGACCACCTGGAAGCTTTCATCGGCGAGACTGCGCACCGTCGAGCTGACACATTGGTCTGTGTAGATGCCGGCTACGATAACGTTACGCACGCCCATGTTCGAAAGCACCAGGCGGAGATTGGTCCCGGTGACGGCGCTATCCGTGGTCTTGGTCACGACGATCTCCCCTGGGCACGGGGCGAGCTCCGGGATGATCTGCGACCCTAGGGTATCCAATGGCATCAACAGGTTGTTCCAGCCCGGCATCTTCTGGCTCAGGGACCGATCCCGGCCATCAGGCAACAGGCAGGCAATCCGCGCGTGGATCACATCGATGCCCGCGGCGCGGAAGCTCTCCTGCAGGGCCCGCAGCGTCGGGATTACCGTGCCGCGCATGCGCTCGTGGAAGGGCGCCCAGCGCGCCCGCTCGGCCGGGTCATCGCGAAGCTCCATGCCATAGTTCTGCACATCGATGCAGAGGAGCGCGCTGTCCTCCGGCCTCAGATCCAGGTCTTCCGGTTCCGGTGCACCCTGGTAGTAGAAAGAGCGATACGCGGTCTTCCAGCTCATTGGCGATCCAGCCCGATCAATCATGCCAGGCCGCGCACTCTGCCAGATTCATTGGCCTCCGTCATCCGCCGGCCGCGCTGACTCGCGCTTCGATGCCTGCATACCGGCGCCTCTCCGCCGACATCATTCGTGCTGGGGGTGGTCGGGCGCAGGCCGTGGCTCAGGGAAGAAGCCATCATCCAAGATCTGATGCAGCGCGTACGGGGACTGCTCCGGAAAATACTCAATAGCCAGTCCTGTTTCCTTCGCGGTCAGCCGTACCGCATCGCGGTAGGCCTCCTTGGCGACCGACTCCAGTGCTGACTTGAGTCCTGGCGACTTGTCTAGGCGCTTGGCGATGCGGTCGCGCTGCTCGATGATCGTTGCGCGCCAGCTGTCCCCTTTGAATTCTCTCCACCGCTCGGCAAGCCGCCCGTACTGGAGCTCCCACTTGAGCAAATGTGCGAGCAAGATCGTGAGACGGCTCTCCAATTCGTTCCGCTCGCTCCGGCCCATGTCCTCAAGCTCCTCTATAAGATGGGCAATATCGAGGTCCGCGAAACGCCGAGTGCTCAACAGCTCGACCTGCCTCCTCGCCCAGGCCTCGTAATCGCGCTCGTAAAGCTCACTCAAATCGGGCATCGACCATCTCCTCCGGCTGCATTACGTAACTATCCTCCGACCGGTTTCCTAAGGATAAGCGATGCATGTGCTACATCGATTCCCTCTGCGGACGGACATCGCTCAACCCTTCGGGCACCGTCGAGGCATGCAGCCGCACATCGATCGGCTCGCGCGCCGACAGATGAACGTCGCGCTGCGGGAAGGCGATACCAATCCCGCTCGCGTTGAAACGGTCATACACCTCCTGGTACAGCTCTGTCGTGACATCGAGACGCCCCTCGAGGGTGCCCATGTAGCAGCGCAGCACCAGCGTCAAGGCGTTGTCCCCGAAGCCTTCGAAGGTGATGAGGGGGGCCGGATCATCCAGTGTCCGCGGGTGATCTTTGGCGACCTCCGAGAGGATCCGCAGGGCCTTGCGCGTGTCGCTGCCATACTCCACGCCGACGGGAATGCTGATGCGGGTCTGCTGGTCGGTGAGGGTCCAGTTCAGCAGTCGCCCGGTGATGAACTCCTTGTTGGGAACAAGCAGCTCCTGGCGATCCCAGTTGCGTATGGTCGTCGCGCGGATCTGGATGTTCGTCACGACGCCGGAGGTATCGCCGATCGTGACGATGTCGCCGACACGCACCGGACGCTCGAACAGGATGATGATACCGCTGATGAAATTCGCGACGATCTCCTGCAGCCCAAAGCCAATCCCGACGCCAAGCGCCGCGACGAGCCACTGCATCTGCGACCATTGCAGGCCGAGCGTGCTGAACACCACGAGGAACGCGATCACAACGATCACGTAGCCAGTGAGTGTCTTGATCGCGTAGCGCCCGCCCGGCGACACACCGCTGATTTGCAGCAGCACGATCTCGAGCAGGGCCGGCAGGTTCTTCGCCGCGACGGCCGCCACCAAAATGACCGCCAAGACCAGGCCTAGGTCCGCGAGTGTGACGGGGACACGCGTCTCGGCACCATCGACCAAGCCTTTGTAGTGCCAAAGCTCGAACCGGTCGAAAAGGTTCAGCGCCGGCAGTACGCCCGACCAGGTCAGCCAAATGCCGAGTACTGCGGCGACAATGATCGAGGCATTAATCAAGCGGCGCGTCTGCTCATCGAGTGCTGCGAGGTCTGGCTCGGGCTCCTCCACCTGCGGCAAGGCATCGCCGGCGACACCCGCCGGCTTGCCCGGGGCCTCGCTCTGTGCCCGCCTGGCGGCTTGACGTTCCAAGGCAGCCTGCAACGCGAGGCGTCGTCGCGTCACCATCAGCCAACGCACGATCACCTGGTGGACGGTGATCAACAAGAACGCGAGCCAGGTCTGCTGCACCAAGGAGCGGAACAGCACGCCGGCTGTGTATCCATAGCCGAGCAGCGCAAGCACCGCAAGGGCCAGGGGCGAGCCCGCGATCAGCGTGTACCAGATATGCCGCGAACGATTGAGCAAACCATCTGGCCGCTCGGCAAGGGCCTCGCTCAGCACGCCTTTCTTTGGATCGAGCAGGCGAGCATAAAAGATCGAGAGACCCAGCATGATCGCGATCAGGGCCAAGCGGCCGAGGCTGCCGCGCACAGCGGGATCCGTGTCGGTGAGGAGTAGCAGCGTCAACACCGCCACCGGCACGATGTAGAGCGTAAACCAGCGGAGCTCCTGTCGGAGCCGGCGCAAAACCCCGGCGCTCCAGCGGAAATGCCGATCTGCCACGCCGTCGCGCATGCACAGGAGACGAAAGGCGCGCAGGCAGTAGAGTCCAAACGCCACGCCCATCAACGCCGACCCGAGGCTGCGGGTAAACCCGCTCGCCTCCTCGGAGACGCCGAGCTGCCGACCGAGCAGCCAAAGCAGCAGCGGCACGGGAAGCGCGCCCAACAGGGTCAGGCCGATTGCTTTGAACGTGTAGCCGAGTCTGTCGGTGCGAATCCGCCGTAGCGGCTCGGCCGTCGAGCAGATCGCGCGCCGGAGGCTCGAGAGCTTCCAAAAATAGAGCGCAAGGATCAGCCAGCCCGCCCAAAACGCCGGCGAGTGGCGACTCTCATGGGCGAAGACGTGCAGCACCTCCTGCCAATGCTTGGGGTCAAGGAGCCAAGAGATGGCGACCGGGATGCCGTTAAGCGCCTCGAGGTCCAACGCCTGGGAGCTGCGCACCCACAGCAGGCGCTCATCGAGGAATTCCTCGTAACGTTCCGTTGCCTCCAGGAGCTGCTCGGTCGCATAGTTGAGCTCACTGAGCTGGCGAACGTAATCGTCATAGATCTCCAAAGCCTGACCGATCAAACGCCGGCGCTGCTCGAGGGCCTCGGCCAACGAGGCCCGCAGCTCCGCGGTCTGTGCGGCGGGATCCTCGGCCACCAACTCGTCGAGGTAGCGGTCCCGATCGCGCAGGTGGCGCGCCTCTTCGCGGTAGCGAATCTGCTTGAGCGTTGCGTCGGCGATCGCCTCCTCGCGCTCGTCGATTGCCCGCCTGAGGCGACGCCGATCCGGGAGCTCCTCCCGCCGCTCTAGGAGGAGCTGACCGAGGGCCCTGCTCAGTCCTGCCGCCTCGATCCGTTGTCGCGCGTCCTTGAAGTCTTGCTCCACGCGGGCCTGCTCAGCCTTCACCGCCGAGGTCTTCTCGGCGTGCCGATCCAGGCGCCGCGCCAGGTCGCCCGTCTCTGTAGAGATCCGGGCATTCTCCTCGATCGCCTCACGCACGGGCTTCGGTTTGTCAGCAGCATCTGCGGTGGCCCGCTCGAACTCACGCTCCGCCGCCTCGGCCTCGGCCTGCAAGCGGCGGTTATGGATCTCCTCGAGGCGGCGCTGCTCGGCGCGGATGCGCTCCAGATTCCGCGCCGCTTGCTCGCGGCGAGCCCGGAGCAAGGCCCCGCGGACACTCTGGCTGCGCAACTCCTGCTCGAGCATCCGAGCCTCGGCCCAGAGCGACTCGCGGCGCGTCTCCAGGGCCCACCGGCGCGCCTGGGCCAGCCCGGAAGCAGGATCCTCGGTAGCGAGCTGGCTCAGCTCGGTCTCGACTTCATCGAGCGCGCTCTGGATCTCGGCGAGGCGGTTGCGGGCAAGCTTCGGGCGCTCGGCTTCACTGTCGATGACCTTGTCGAGTTCCTTGACGCGCGTCTCCTCAACGGCCGCATCGGCCTGCGTCTGGCTCAAGCGCTGAGCCAGGGCATCGGAAGGGATATCCTCTGGGATAGTCGCCATCGTGTCGGCACCTTCCACCCGCGTCAGACGTGCCTCGATGGCGTCGATCTCGCCCGGTGCCTCGGTGAGGACCTGGGCCAGCTCCGCGGTCTTCGCGTCGAAGGTCCGCGTCGACTCCAGATGCGAAAGCGCCCGGCGGTACTGCTCAAGCAGCTTGGCCTTGGCCTCCTCGTCGAGCGCAGCCGATCCCTCGACCTCGCCCAGCTTCGCCTCGATCTGGCTGACCGAGGGTAGCGCGGCCGACCAGCTCGAGGTGGCGCTGCGTGGCGAGTCGCTCGCACCGCCGGCCGGCTGTGCGGCCACCTGGCCAGCGAGCAGCCCGCTCGCCCCGATGGCCGTGAGACAGACCAAAACGATGGCCCAGAAGCGGCTCCGCGCCGGTTGAACGAATGCAGATAACGGCGTGGCTGCTCGAGCCAGATCGATGGAGCGCATCAGGGAGAGAGGTTACCTTCGGGCGGTCACAGATAAGGGCAGGTCACCCAGCTGATTGGCCAAGATAGCCCCTCTTGCCCTCCCCCACAAGCGACCACCCGAGGTCAAGAACACAGCCTGGTCCAAGACGCCCCCGGCCCTGGCGCGCTGTACCAGCAGGCTCCAGAATAGACTCATGGACGGCACTGAAGAGCTCTGGCGCCTCGCCCTCGCCCTCGGCATCGGCTTTCTGATCGGCATCGAGCGTGGCCGCCACACGCGCGACCAAGGCGGCGGGGTGCGCATCGCCGGCGTACGAACCTTCGCGCTCATGGGCCTGCTCGGCGGTGTGGCGGCCATGCTGACGCGTGAGCTCGGCGTATGGGTGCTCGGTGCGACCATCCTCGCCTATGGCGGGCTGGTGGTCGCCGCGCATCTGTTGCGTACCCGCGAGATCAGGGACTTCGGCATCACCACGGAGGTCGCGGAGCTGCTCGTGCTGCTGCTCGGTGCCCTGGCGGTGCTCGGCGATCCCACGCTAGCCGCAGCCGGAGCTGTGGCGACGATGGCGCTCTTGTCCGCGAAACCGGTGCTCCACCGCTGGGTCGAGCAAATCAAGCGCTTCGAGCTGACGGCCACGGTCGAGCTGCTGGTGCTGTCGGTCGTCCTGTTGCCTGTGCTACCGGATCGCGGCTTCGGACCAGGCGGTGTGCTCAACCCCTACCAGCTCTGGTGGCTGGTGGTCCTGGTCGCCGGCATCTCCTTCGTCGGCTATATCGCGATGAAGCTTGCCGGTCCGCGCAGCGGACTGCTGTTGACATCGCTGTTCGGTGGTCTGGCCTCGTCGACGGCACTGACGATCAGCTTCGCCAAGCTCGGTCGGCGCAGCCCGCAGATGGCACCAATGCTCGCCGCCGGCGTCGCCCTGGCCGCCGGGATCATGTTCGTGCGGCTGGGCATCTTGGTCGGCCTCGTGAACGGCGCGCTGCTGCCGGAGCTGATCTGGCCGATCGCCGCGGCCCTGGCCACCAGCCTCATCGCGGCGGCCGTGCTCAGCCTTGAGGCGCACACACGTGATGTCCGCGCCGAGCCCAGTCAAGGCATTTCGAATCCTTCCGAGGTCACAACAGCGCTGGTCTTCGGCGGTGTGCTAGCGACCATCATGCTTCTGTCCCATTATGTCCGGGAATGGCTCGGCGAGGCTGGCCTGTACGGACTGGCGGCGGTCGCGGGCCTCACGGATGTCGATGCCATCAGCCTGTCGCTTGCGCGCATGGACCCTGATCAGTTGTCACCGCACGTGGCTGTTCGGGCCATCGTCCTCGCCGCCGTGGTCAACACAGTGACCAAGCTCGGCATCGTCACCGCCGTCGCAGACCGCAGCATGGCTTGGCGTGTGGCAGCCACCACCACTGCCATTGCCCTCGCTGCCGGAAGCGCGCTGGCATTGCCTTAGTGCTCCAAGCAGGAGCTGTAAATAAGCTCCGCACCGAGCGCATCGCAGGCAGCGTTGAATCCATGTCGCGTTCGTGTATAGTCTCGCGCGGAGGGGCCTCATGCGAGCTGGCGATGACGACGCGGAACGGTAATGCAGGTAGCTTGTCGGTGACTCTCCGTTGGCCTAGTGCCCATGTCGCCTGCATGCCGGTCGGTGCGTGGGATCGCTGGCCCGGGGGTCGCAGGACACCGACCAGCCGGCGTGATACGGATCCCGAGGCGCCAAGCCCAAGTCGGCAGGTGCCCGGCTCGGAGCATCAAGCCGTCCGGCAACCTCAACCGGCCAGGTTGCCGCGCCCAGCGCTGGCGCTCCTCACTCTCGCGGCGCTCGGCCTCCCTCCCCTTCTCAGCATGGCCGCCGGCCCCGGGTCTTCCGCCAACGCGGGCCGGATCTCCGTCGAGCTGAACCGCGCCGACCCCTTCGAATCCGGCTGCCGTCTGTCCTTCGTGATTCGCAACGACACACCGCATAGCTTCACGGCCTTACAGTGGGACCTCGTCGGCTTCGATCCCGAGGGTCTGATCGCTGACCGTATGGCGGCCAATGTCGCGCCACTCCCGGCGCACAAGACGAGCGTCAAGCAGTTCGACGTGACGAGCTTGAGCTGCGAGCGCCTCGGCAAGCTCCTGCTCAACGACATCACGCGGTGCGAGGCGGACGGAGATCACAAGGACGCTTGGGATCCATTCGATTGCCTTGAGCTCATCACCGCCTCGAGCCGCACCGAAATCGAGCTCTTCAAGTGATCACGCCGAGAACCCACGCGGCGGGGCCTCCCACGGTAGTCCCTGCGGTCAATTGACCCGCGCGATAATGCGGCTTACGTAAGCCTGGGTCTCCTGGTACGGAGGGATGCCCCCATGGCGCTCGACCGCCCCTTCACCGGCGTTGTAGCCCGCCAGGGCGAGCTCGAGATCGCCCTCGAAACGATCGAGCAGCCAACTAAGATATGCCATCCCCCCGCGCAGGTTCTGCTCGGGGTCCCAGACATCCTGCACGCCAAAGCGCGTCGCGGTCTCGGGGATGAGCTGCATCAGGCCTTGGGCATTCTTCGGCGAGAGCGCGTTCGGGTTGAAGTTGGATTCGGTCTCGATCACGGCAAGCACAAGCTCTGGATCCAGCCCGTAGCCCGGTGCCAGGCGCCGCACCAGCTCGACCACAGCACCGGGTGCCGATTGCCCCCGGGCAGCGATCCGACCGAGGTGATCCCCGAACGGGCAAACCGGACGACGAGCCGGCTTGTCATCTCCATTGAGGAGCAGCAGCATACTGCGTGAGCGCCGCTCGCCAGCGTCGGCGGCGGCATGGAGCCAGGCGGCAGCCAATTCAGCGTCACGCTCGATGTCCCGGCCGAACGCCAGGACCTGACCCAGATAGAATTTGGCCTGCACATCACCGTACGCGGCGGCTCGGCAGTACAGGCGTACGGCCCTCTCGGTGTCCCGCGCAACACCGACGCCGCGCTCGTACCGACGGCCCCAGGCGGTCAGGTGCTCGGCATCGGTGGATCGATAGATCTCCTCGAACGTTGGCAAGGATTCGCCCGCTGGTGCGGTCGGTATACTCGAAGCGAACAGAATCGCAGGCGTGAAAAGCAAGATAAACGCGTTATGCAATCGCATCGTGTCACCGTCGTTCTTCGACCTTGTCGGCACGACACCACCCGCCGCCGCGGCTTGCGGTCATACGGACCCTGCCGCGGCGCCCCATCGGGCGGCCCCTCGGTGCGGAAGTGTCAGCGAAAAACCATAGCGTTGCCAACCCCTCCCGGTTGCGGCCGCCGGCAACGGGCACTGCCAGACCAGGTCAGCCCCAACGCCTGCTCTTCGCCGATTGGGATATCGCAAGACCTCAGATTTTTCGGAGATAGCTTGTGGCGGATGCGGAAATAGGATTGATCGGTCTCGCCGTGATGGGACAAAACCTCTCCTTGAACATGGCGTCCCACGGAATCGATGTGGCCGTGTACAACCGCACCCTCTCGCGCATCGACGAATTCATCGCTGGCGCGGCGGCAAACACCTCTATTCGCGGCTGTCACACGATTCAGGAGCTAGTCGCCGCACTCGCCAAGCCGCGGCGCATCCTGATGATGGTCCGCGCCGGCTCGGCTATCGATGAGCTGATCGACGGGCTTGCCCCCCACCTCGAGAAGGGCGATTGTTTGATCGACGGTGGCAATACCCACTTCGCAGATACGATTCGCCGAGCAAGGAGTCTCGCGCCACGCGGTCTGCTCTATGTCGGGGCCGGGATCTCTGGCGGTGAAGAGGGCGCGCGCCACGGCCCCTCCATCATGCCCGGCGGCGACGAGGCCGCCTGGGCACTGCTGAAGGACCCATTGCAGTCCATCGCGGCGAAGGTGGACGGCGTGCCCTGCTGTCAGTGGGTCGGGCCTGATGGCGCTGGACACTATGTGAAAATGGTGCACAACGGCATCGAGTACGGCGACATGCAGCTCATCGCCGAGGCCTATCTCCTGCTGCGCGCCGGGCTCGGCCTATCGATCGACGAGATTCAGGCCATCTTTGCGGACTGGGATCGCGGTGTGCTCGACTCTTACCTCATCGAGATCACCGCCGAGATCCTGAAGGTTAAGGACGAGAATGGTGAGCCTCTCGTGGACAAGGTCTTAGATCGCGCCGCCCAGAAGGGTACCGGCTCCTGGACGGCGATTAACGCCCTGGAGCTTGGCGTGCCCTTGACGCTAGTCGGCGAGGCCGTCTGTGCGCGCTTCCTCTCGGCGATGAAGGACGAGCGCGTTCGTGCCGCGGCGCGGCTGCCAGCAGGCCTGCTGTCGTTCGGCGTCGAGGCCACGAGGTTCATCGATCGCATCCACGATGCCTTGTACGCGGCCAAGATCTGCTCATACGCGCAGGGCTTCATGCTGATGCGCCAGGCCAACGCCACATACGGCTGGCCGCTGGACCTCGGGAGCATCGCGCAAATGTGGCGCGGCGGCTGCATCATTCGGAGCCGCTTCCTTGACAATATCAAGACCGCTTTTCATCGGGATCCAGGGCTCGAGAACCTACTCCAGGATCATTTCTTCCGTGATGAGCTGGCACGTACCCTCCCCGGCTGGCGGAAGACAGCGGCGATGGGCCTGGGACTGGGTATCCCGATACCGGCACTGACCTCGGCGCTCACCTTCTATGACGGGTATCGTAGCGCCAGCCTGTCGGCCAACCTGATTCAGGCGCAGCGCGACTACTTTGGCGCCCACACCTACGAGCGCGTCGACCGTCCGAGCGGCGAGCAGTTTCATACCGACTGGGCGCGCGAGGCCCGCACGCACTGAGCGCGTCTAGCTCAAACCGCCTCAGCCGGATCGCCATCTTCGTCTCCTTTTCCGGCAGCGGGGGCGTCGAGCGCATGGTCGTGAACCTGACGCGGGGCCTCATCGACCTCGGACAGGCCGTCGACCTCGTTTTGATGCGGCGTGACGGGCCGCACCTTGAGCGCGTGCCGCCTGCCGTGCGCCAGCTCGCACTCGGTACGCCGCATTCGGCGTTGGCCATCCCGGCACTCGCCCGCTACCTGCGCCGCGAGCGCCCTGCGGCCCTGCTCGCCGTCAAGGATCGAGCCGGCCGCAGTGCGGTGCTGGCCCGAGCGCTAGCCCAGACGAGCACCCCGATCCTGATGCGGCTCGGCACCCACCTCTCCGCCGCGATGGCCGGCAAGCCGGCCGTCCAGCGCTGGCCCCGCTACGCGCTGATCCGTTGGCTCTACCCGCGGGTCGATCGGATTATCGCGGTCTCCGAAGGCGTGGCCGACGACACGGCCAAGATCGCCCACGTCGCCAGGACGCGCATCGAGGTCGTGCGCAACCCTACGATCACGCCGGAATTGGCCTCGCTCGGCGCCGCTGACTGCGGCCACCCCTGGTTGCAGCCACGGCAGGTGCCGGTCATCCTCGGTGCCGGCCGACTCGGCCGCCAGAAGGACTTCGCGACACTGATCCGCGCCTTCGCCGAGGTTCGGCGCGGTCGTCCGTGCCGTTTGGTCATATTGGGAGAGGGGCGCAGACGGCGAGGGTTGGAGGACCTGGCGAGCAGGCTCGGCATCCATGCCGACGTGGATCTGCCGGGATTTCAGTCAAATCCCTACGCTTTCATGTCACGGGCTAAGCTGTTCGTCCTCTCCTCAGCGTGGGAGGGCTCGCCCAATGTTCTGATCGAGGCAATGGCGCTCGGCACGCCAGTCGTGTCGACCGATTGCCCCAGCGGACCGTCCGAGCTGCTTCGAACCACGTCAGTTGGTAGCCTGGTGCCCGTCGGCGACGCCGAAGCCATGTCCCGCGCGATGGTCGCCACCCTCGACAATCCGCCGCCCGCAGAGCGCCTCAAGGCCGCCGTCGCCGCGTACCAACAAGGGCTCAGCGCACGGCATTACTTGCAGATCATCGCGGCCGCTGTCGTTCAGCGCGACTCATGCGGTCACGACTCGGCAGGATGAGTGCACGACGCCTCACGGCACTGGGCGACACGATTCGCACACGCACGGGATCTACCTCTCGCTTCTCTATCAGGGCTGTTCTGACGTCCGCGCGTCGCTAGAATTGGGACCGGGTAAGCTTCAAGAATGTGGCATTGGCCCACGGCCACTACTGGTCACGCCCGCATCTTTGGCAGTAGAGATGAATGGAATAGCTGCATGATCACCGCAGATCCCCGCCAACTCTGGGTCGCTCTGGCGTTGCTCAGCCTTACCGCAGCCGCGTTGAGCTTCGGCCTGACCGAGTGGCGCTACATGGAGGCTTGTCATCTATGCATCTTTCAACGCCTCCTCTTCATGCTCCTAGCGGTCTTGTGTGCTGTGGCGGCGATCGGAGGACGCCAGCTCGTCGGCCAGCTGTTCGGAACGCTAGCCATGCTGACGGCTGCCTCAGGCCTCGGTGTCGCGGTCTATCAGAGCTGGATTCAGCTCGAGACGAGCGGCAGCCCGTTCGCGTGCGCGAACGCTGAGCCTGGCTTGATCGAGCAATGGGTGGATTGGCTGGGCCAGCAATGGCCAGCCCTATTCCTTGCGACAGGCTTCTGTAGTGATGCCGGCTCGACCGTGCTCGGACTCACTTTAGCGAATTGGGCAGCCATCGGCTTCATGGTCACGCTCGCCGTTGCGGCCTGGGCGCTGTGGCGCGGGAGGAGCCGAGCAGCCGCCAGGGATTAGGCTCAATCCCGGTAACGCCGCAGGAGATCACCATAGGCATCGACCCGCCGATCGCGGAGGAAGGGCCAGACCCGTCGTACCGCCTCGGTGCGACCGAGGTCGATCTCGGCAACCAGCACCTCGGGGTCTCGGTTCGACGCCTGAGACAGGATCTCCCCTTGGGGCCCACAAACAAACGAGCTCCCCCAAAAGGTGGCGCCAGCCGTAGCCCCGCTCGGATCTGCCTCATGCCCCACGCGATTGCAAACCGCGACCGGCAAGGCATTAGCAATCGCGTGGCTGCGCTGGACGGCCATCCAGGCCTCGCGCTGGCGAGCCTGCTCCACGGGGTCGTCGGTCGGATCCCAGCCGATCGCCGTCGGATAGAGCAATAGCTCAGCACCGGCCAACGCCATCAGTCGCGCCGCTTCCGGATACCATTGATCCCAGCACACCAGGACCCCCAGGCGGCCGATACTCGTCTCGATCGGCTCGAAGCCGAGATCGCCAGGCGCGAAATAGAACTTCTCGTAGTAACCGGGATCATCGGGGATATGCATCTTGCGATAGATCCCCGCCAAGCGGCCGTCGCGGTCCAACACAACGGCCGTATTGTGGTAGAGACCCGGCGCCCGCCGCTCGAACAGAGAGCCAACGATCACGACACCGAGCTCGCTGGCAAGGGCTGCGAGCCGGGCTGTCGTCGGGCCGGGGATCGGCTCCGCCAGGTCAAAGCGGCCCGGCTCCTCGACCTGGCAAAAATAGTCGCCGTTGTGGAGCTCCTGGAGCAGCATGAGCTTAGCGCCTGCGGATCGCCCGCGACGGATGGCCGCCTCGATGGCATCCAGATTCGCCACCGAGTCGCCGAGATGGGCCTGCTGGACCAAGGCAAGTGTGAGGGGCCGCGAGGGCATCGTGCACGGGCTCCAGCGCCAATCAGGACCGCATTTCGCTCAAGGCCGGATCTCGATCGGCGTGCCGTCGCGGGTCGCCTCCCAGATCTCCTCGATAGCCAGATTGGAGACGGCGATGCAGCCCTTGGTCCAATCCTCGTTGCGCACCACTTCCTGCAGGTCCGCGTGGCTGTTTGGTCGCGGTTGCCCGTGGATCATGATCAGTCCGCCCGGTCGAACGCCGAGTTGAACGGCACGCATCCGGTCTGTCTCATTCGGATAGTCGATATGAATCGCCTTGTAGAAGCGGCTGGAAGGCCTCCGCCAATCGAGCCGATAGGTTCCCTCCGGCGTACGCCCGTCGCCCTCTTGCTGCTTATGGCCTTCAGGGGCGAAGCCGAGCGATATCGGGTAGGAGCGCACAGGCTTCCCCCGCCTTACCAGATGCAGGCGCCGCTTGGATTTTTCGACCACGACGAGCTCGGCGAGCAGCTGTTCGTAGTCCTCAACGCTCGGCGTCGCCGGCGCCGGCTGAACCGGCTGAACCGGCTGCTCGGAAATGGCGATGCCCTTCGGCAGGACAGACATCGCCGCGCTTGGCGTAGCGACTGCCAGGCCCACAAACAAGAACAAGAACGCGAGTCGGACAGACTGGACCACGGACTATGCCAATGATAGTGATGACCCTGACTGATTCTAGCGAGCGACCCGTCGCGTAACCAGCACTACCGGAGGCCAGAGCATTCGAGAAAGATCCGCCGCGCGCAGGCCGCGCAGCGATCCTTGTCGAGCTTCTGGTAGATCGCCCGGATCGCCGCCTCTCTGGTCTGAAACACGTTCCTCGGCCCGATTGCATCCAAGCTGCCGTCGCGCTCGAGGGCATCCCAGAGTCCCTGCTTGACATTGACCAGATAGAGGCCGCCACCTGCGGCGCGTCGACGCTCCGCCTCGCGGACCAGCGTCTGAGCGCCCTGAAGATCGACGAAATTGATCCCGTCGGCAATCACTGCGAGGTGCTTCTGTTCGGGGTGCTTTGCGCGCCACCGGTCGAAGGCCTCCTCAACATGATTCACCGAGCCAAAGTAGAGGGAGCCGTCGATGCGCAGCAGGTGCAGCTGCGGGCACTGGGCTACCTCAGTACCGCTCGAGAAGGCACGCTTGGGCAGCCGCGGATCCGGGGCCAGCGTCACCAGGCGTGGCTTGGAGGTGCGCTCCAGGTAGAGGACCAAGGACAGGAGCACGCCGGCAAAGATGGCGAGCTCGAGCTCGAGGAGCAGGGTCGCGAAGAAGGTCACCGTGAGAATCGCTGTCTCACGCCTAGAGGCGTGCAGGATGTGGCCAATCTCCTTAAAGTCGATCAGCCCCCAAGCAACCAGAAACAGGATGCCGGCCATTGCCGCCGTCGGCAGGTAGGCGGCAAGCGGCGCGACCAACAGCACGATCATCATCAGCAGCAACGCCGCGAGTACGGCCGCGAGTGGCGTCCGCGCCCCGGCGGCGAAATTGATGCCACTGCGATTGAAGGAGCCAGTGGCGACATAGCCCGAAAAGAAGGACCCTGCGATATTGGAAAGCCCCTGGCCGATGAACTCCTGATTGCCGTCGATGCGGTAGCCACCACGGGCGGCCAGCGCCCGGCCGATCGAGACCGCCTCGGTCAGCGCAAACAGGGTCACCGCCAGCGCCGCCGGGGCCAGGTCCCGGATGTGATCCAACGTCAACGACGGCGCCGAGAGTGGCGGCAGGCTGGCGGGAAGGGGGCCGACGGTCACAATGCCGGTGCGCTCGGGGCCGAGCCAAGTATCGAGCCCCAGTGCCAGCAGGCTGCCACCGACCATGGCCGCGATCATGTAGGGGAACTGCGGCAACCAGCGCTTCACGGCGAGGCCGATCACCAGAGTCCCAACGGCCACGGCCGTTGCACTCGGGTTGATCTCGGGCAGGTGCCTTGCAAGCTCGATCAGGATCTGGTGGAAATGCCCCCCACTGTCCATCTCGAGCCCAAAGAAGTGCTTGAGCTGCTTGGCCGCGATCAAGAGCGCCGCCCCGGCCGTGAAGCCAACGACGACCGAATGAGAGATGAAGTTGACCAAGGCCCCCATGCGCGCGATTCCAAGGGCCAGCTCGAGCACGCCGACCATGAAGGTCAAGGTCAAGGCCAGCGTCACGTAATCTGGCGTGCCGGGGACAGCCAGCACCGAGAGAGACGAGAATAGGACCACCGACGCCGCCGTCGTCGGCCCGGACACCAGATGGCGCGACGAGCCGAACAGCGCCGCAACGATGGCCGGCACCATCCCTGCGTACAGCCCGTATTGAGGCGGCATGCCGGCGATGGTGGCAAATGCCACGCCCTGAGGCAGCACGATGATGGCCCCAGTGAGGGCGGCTATGAGATCGGCTCGCAGCTCGCGGCGACCAACGGCCGGCATCCACGCCAGGAATGGGAGGACGCTGGCCCAGCACCGCGGGATCGGCATGGGGGTCATCGATGAGAGCTCTCAAGAAGATCCGAAGCGTATTATAGTTTCGGCTCATCAGCCGTCGCGATCGAAAACGGCTGAATGTCCTGGCGGGGGGCGAGGATCTTGGCATAGAAGGCGAGCATCCGATCGGCAAGCACCGGGGCCGAATACTCCGAGGCATAGCTGTGGGCCGCTTGGCTCAACTGTCGGCGCAGCTCGACATCCCGCAACAGCCTGACCACCTTTCCAGCGAACTGGTCTTCGTCCTCGTCAGCGATCAGGCTGCCACGGCCCTCGATCAATACCTCCCGCGTCCCCATCACGGCGGTCGACACCACGGGCAGACCGAGGGCCAAGGCCTCGAGGACGACAAGCCCTTGGGTCTCGGTGCGAGAGGCAAAGACAAAGACATCACCGGCGCTGTAACAGTCCTCGAGCGGCCCGCCGCGGTCAACATAGCCGACGAACAACACGTTCCGAGTCAGGCCGAGCTGTTCGGCAAGGGCCTGCAACGGTCGACGCGCCGGGCCCTCGCCGGCAAACAAGAGGAGCACGTCCGGAATGCTCGCCTTCACGACGGCGAGCATGCGCAACAGGAAGTCGATGTTCTTCTCGAAGGCGATGCGCCCGACATGCAGCAAGACCGGCCGCTCGGGGGGGATCTTATAGCGCCGGCGAAATGCCACGCCATCACCGCGGCGAAACCGATCGAGCTCGATGCCCGTAGGAATCACTTGGGCTGGTGTCTCGATCCCGTAGCCACGCAGGATCCGCAGCATCGCATGCGACGGGACGACGAGGCCGTCGACATCGTGGCACTGGGCGATCGAGAACCGGCGTGCGGCATAGCGCAGCCAGGCCGGCGGGACAAAGGTGACGTACTTGTCGAGGTACTGCTCGAAAAAGGTATGATAGCTCGCGATCTTGGGCACGCCGAGGCGACTGGCGAGCGCGAGGCCGGCGTAATGGGCCACAAAAGGTGTCTGGATATGGACGAGATCGAAGCCCTGCTCGATGAGACTTGGTCGTCGGCGCCGAATGTCGGTGATCCGCATCATGCGATCTTCGGGATCGACGAACAGGTATCGCGACGGGATGCGCAAGATCTCGAAGGGCTCGATCACTTCGCGACCGTAGTCCGGTGCGATGAGGGCGACGTCGTGCCCCTTGGCGACGAGCTCGCGGGCGAAGGTCTGAATGGAGGTTGAGACCCCGTTGACGCGCGGGAAGTAGACGTCAGAGATCATCAACACTCGCATCGGCACTACTCAGCTCTGGCAAATCGTCAGATGCTAACGGACGGTCACCGCCCGCAGTATGAACGTATGGTTACACAAAAATGGTCCGCTTGCTGACTAAGCTCCTTTGCGTTTGCCTCCTGAGCGCACCGCACGCGTGGGCGGCGGATCCGGCTCCGATGCTGTGGGGCTACGGCGTCAAGCGGTGTAAGCAGTTCCTCGATGCGGCGGCTGCGCTTGACCCTGCCGGCGAGGCCGATGGCGCGGAGTACCGGCGTTACGAGGAGTGGCTGGCCGGCTTCGTCTCGGGGTTGAGCCTGGCGACTGGACAGGACATCCTGCGCGGCGCGGAGATCAGCGCCGCGATGGGGCGCATTGAGGCGGATTGTCGCGGCAAGCCGCAGAGCGATTTCTTCAACGCCGCGATGGACTTCGTTCGATTGATGCTGCAGCTGGAGCGGTAACCACCGCGGTACAGGGCGTCGGGCAATCACGCTCGGTGAAGGCCCTGATCGCCCCAACCGGGCGACACCTCCCTGTGTCACGCCGACCTCTGGACGATGCGATCAAAGGCGCGCGCAGCGCGCTGCGCCTCTCCCACCCCCGTCGTCGGAGGCGGCTTGGGAGCGGAAACGGTCACGGCGGGGCACATCCTCTCAGTATGTGCGGGCGGCGCACCGCCATGGTCGTTAGCGGACCGCTCCATGCGCATCTTGGTTACTTGTACGCCCCTACACCGCAGAAGAAGCCTTCATCATTTGTAGCGATATAGCTGGTTTTCGGCTTGACCTCATCGGTGCCGGGATAAGGCCAGTTGTAATCGACCCAGCCCGCACCCGAATCCTTCGCGACGGCGATCATGTCCTGAAACAGCAAGTCCCCGTACTTATTGAAATCGTAAAGGTTCTTACCGACCAGGTCGGGCTTGACGGCGTGTGACAGCATTACGCCATCCATATCCATGCAGAAGACATACAGGTCTTTCTCCTGGAAGCCGCCGTCCGGATCGGCAAAGACCTCGAACGCCTTCTCGCTGCCCATCTCGTTGACGGCGGCTTGGGCCTTTTCGCTCAACGCCTTGGCCTCTTCCGGCGTGGCCATCTCGTCGGCCAATACAGGCGCCATCAGGGCGCCGGCCAGGATTCCGATAAGGATCTGCTTCATCTCTTTCTCCTCGAGGCTATTGTGGTTGGGAGTGCAGACAGTAGTACAAGTCTCGCTCGTGGTCCATCTCACCGAGCCCGTGTCGGCAGGTCGCACAAGGACGGCTGGGCAACACCACGGCGGTTGCCGCGCGACAAGCACCCAACGCCCACTGACCGGGCACGAGCAGTGAGGACGCGGTCCGCGCCGCGGTCAATTCGGGACCTGCGACGGGCTCGACCCCGCCAGCTTCAATATCCGACCGACCAGATCGCGGAGCTCAGAATCGGCCGGCACGGCCTGCTGCATCAGCCAGCCATGGAGAATCTGATCAGGATGGCCGAGCAGCCTCTCGAAGACCTGCTGGCCCGCGGCGTCCAAATCGGCGTAGCCGCGCTCGACGAAGTCGTTGAGCAACAGATCGAGCTCCAGCATGCCGCGGCGGCATTGCCAACGCAGCCGCCGCCGCTCGGCATCTTCGCCATCTGTGCTCATACCCCTTTCTCGAGCATCAGCTCCTTGATCCTGCCGATCGCGCGGGTCGGGTTCAGGCCCTTCGGACAGACCTCCACACAGTGCATGATCGAGTGGCAACGGAACAGCTTATAGGGCCCTTCCAGCGCATCGAGGCGTGCCTCCGTGGCCTGATCGCGGCTGTCGGTCAGAAAACGCCAGGCCTGCAGCAGGGCGGCGGGGCCATGGAAACGCTCGGGATTCCACCAGAAGGATGGGCAGGCGGTCGAGCAGCACGCACAGAGGATACACTCATAGAGCCCGTCGAGCCGCTCGCGCTCGGCCGGCGACTGCCGGATCTCGGCCTCCGGCAGCGGGCCATCGCGCACCAAATAAGGCTTGACATTGCGGTACTGCTCGTAGAACTGGCTCAGGTCGACGACGAGATCGCGAATCACCGGCCGCCCAGGCAAGGGCCGGACTTCAATCGGCTCCTTGAGCTCGGCTAGTGGCGTGATGCAGGCGAGCCGATTACGTCCATTGACATTCACTCCGTCCGAGCCGCAGACGCCCTCGCCGCAGGAGTGGCGAAAGGTGAAGCTCTCGTCTTGTTGTTTTATGTCAAGCAACGCCTCGCGCAGCATCATGCCCGGGGTCGGAGTGACCTCGAATGCCTGCATAGAGGGACGCCTGTCGGTCTCCGGATTGAAGCGATAGACGCGCAGTTTCATCAGGGCGATCTCATCAGTAGACGCGCGCCTTGGGCGGAAAGCTCTCTACCGTCAGCGGCTTAGTGCGCACAGGCTTCGAGTCCATCCGGTCACCGTCGCGGAAATAGAGGCTGTGGCGCAGCCAGGCCTGGTCGTCACGCTCCGGAAAATCGATGCGTGAGTGCGCGCCGCGGCTCTCCTGGCGGTACAGCGCCGAGCGTAGCGTCGCCATCCCAACATCGATCAGATTATCGAGCTCTAAGGCCTCGATGCGGGCGGTGTTGAAGGTGCGGCTATAGTCGGCAAGCCGGGCGGCCTCGACCCGCTCGCGCAAGGCGGTAAGCTGCGCGACGCCCTCCGCCATGTTGTCTTCGGTACGGAAGACCCCGCAGTGGTCCTCCATCACTCTGCGCAGATCCCCCTTGACGCGATGCGCCGGCTCACCGTCGCCTTTGCGCTGCCAGTGCTCGAGCCGGGCCATTGCCGGGGCGATGACGCCTTCCGTCAACGGGCGGTGGTTCGGGTTCTCCTTGACATAGCGCAGGATATCCTGCCCGGCGGCACGACCGAAGACGAGGATGTCGAGCAACGAGTTCCCACCGAGGCGATTGCCACCGTGCACCGAGACGCAGGCGCACTCACCGGCTGCATAGAGGCCCGGCACCGGCTCCTCGGGCCCGTGGCGGACTGGCGCGACGACGCGGGCGTGGCGATCGGTCGGGATGCCGCCCATCGCGTAGTGCGCCGTGGGAAAGACCGGGATCGGCTCGCGCGCCGGGTCGATGCCGACGAAGGTCCGGCAGATGTCGCTGATACCGGGTAGGCGTTGTGCAATCACCCCCCGACCGAGGTGGTCGAGCTTCAGCAGCACGTGATCCGCTTCTGGCCCGCAGCCGCGGCCCTCGCGCACCTCGGTGGCAATGGCACGACTGACCACGTCACGGCTGGCCAAATCCAGGGCGTGCGGGGCATAGCGCTCCATGAAGCGCTCGCCGTCGGCATTGACCAGGTAGCCGCCTTCGCCGCGCACCCCTTCGGTAATCAGCATACCCTTGCCAGCGACACCCGTCGGATGGAATTGGTAGAACTCCATATCCATCAGCGGCACACCGATGCGCAGCGCCATGGCCATCCCATCACCGGTGTTGATGAAGGCATTGGTCGTCGTGCGGAACACCTGGCCGTACCCGCCAGTTGCGATCAGTGTCGCCTTCGCGGCGATGACCAGCGGCTCGCCGGTCTCGATCTCGAGCACCAGCGCGCCGACGACATAGCCATCGTCGTCGCGGAGCAGGTCGATGGCGAAGAACTCGTCGAAGAAATGGGTCCGTGCCCGAAGATTCTGCTGGTAGAGGGTATGGAGGATGGCATGCCCGGTGCGGTCGGCGGCCGCGCAGGTGCGCGCCGCCTGTGCGCCACCGAAGTCCTGGCTCTGACCACCGAAGGCGCGCTGATAGATCCGTCCGTTGTCGAGCCGTGAGAAGGGCACGCCCGCATGCTCAAGCTCGTAGACGGTCGGGACAGCCTCACGGCACATGTACTCGATCGCATCCTGGTCGCCGAGGTAGTCCGAGCCCTTAACGGTATCGAACATGTGCCAGTGCCAATTATCGGGCAGTACATTCGCCAGCGCCGCATTCACACCGCCTTGCGCGGCGACGGTGTGCGACCGTGTCGGGAAGACCTTGGAGACGACGGCGACCCGGGCATCGGCCCCGGCCAGACGCAGCGCGGCATTGAGCCCCGCCCCGCCCGCGCCGAGGATCAGGGCATCGAAGTGACGTCTTGGAGTTGCCATCTTCTCGTTATCCCTCCAGACCGACGAGGACTAGCGCCCGCAAGGCCCAGAGCCCGCAGGCGAGCAGCGTCAACGCCCCGACCGTGAGGAGCGCGGCGCGCAGTGGGAACGGCCGGACGTAGTCGATCAGGATGTTGCGCAGGCCGACCCAGGCATGCGCCAGTAGCATCGGCACGCACAGCAGCCAGCCGAGATTGACCCATGGCTGGGCGACCCATTCACTCCACGTCTGATAGTCCGACGGGGGCGCCGCGACGAAATGCGCGAAGACATACAAAGAGAACGCACCGAGGTAGACGGCCGAGACGCGCTGCACAACCCACGCCTTGATCCCCGAAGCTTGCCGGCTCACAGCCAAAATCCTGCGCCGAGAGCCAGTACCGCCACGGAGAGGCCGATAGCCGCCCACGCGCTTCGCCGCGCCGTCGTGCGCTCCAAGCCGACACCGAGATCAAGCAGCAGGTGGCGAGCTCCTGCAAACAGATGGTGCAAGAGAGA
Organism: uncultured Chromatiaceae bacterium; assembly: GCA_964583605.1. Classification (GTDB taxonomy): domain Bacteria; phylum Pseudomonadota; class Gammaproteobacteria; order Chromatiales; family Chromatiaceae; genus CAZOWL01. The sequence continues at coordinate 92,608 of CAZOWL010000003.1, forward strand.
CCAGGCGACTATCAGAAGCACCAGCTTCGCGAGCGGATGGCTCAGTACCGCAATGGCCGAATCGAATCCCGCCGGCCCTGAGAGGGAAAGACCGAGGAGCCAAACCCCCAGTGGCGTGGCAACCAACATGAGGAAGCCGCTCACGCGATGCAAAATCGACACGATACCCGTTGGCAGCAGTCTGATCCGCCAGAGGTCGAGAAAGACAGGTCGGCTCGAAGTCATTCAGCGCTCATTCCACGTTGTGCGGCGCGAAAGAGTATCAGGGCGATTATTAGCCAATCAATTCGCTTCGTCGTGGCCCTGGTCACAAGGCTACCGACCCTCCCCCGTCAGGCTCGAGCGGCGTGCCTCCTCGAGCAGGTCGCGTAGGCAGCGAAACAGCTGACGCGGCCCATCTGAGCGGCCGGCCTCACTGTCACGCCTTGCCGCCCGCAGAAGCTGCCGCAGACGCTGTCGATCCGCACCGGGGCAACGCTCGAGAAGCTCGGCCAGGGCGCTGTCGCCCTTATCCAGCAAGCGCGCGCGCCACCGCTCGACCTCTTGCTGTTGCGCCGCGGCAACGCGCTGGCGCTCGACCCTCTCGTCGACCAGGAGGTGCACCGCATGCTGATCCTCCCGCTCCAGCAGATTCGCGATCCGCTTGACTTGACGCGCGCGGGCGCGCCGGTCCCTGATCCGTGCGATCTCATCGAGCGCCGCCCAGGTCGCCGCGCTCAGGTCGAGATCCGCCAGCTCGGCACGCGGCATCTCGACAAGCCGCCCGGCCAGCTGCTGCAGCGCGAGATGCTGGCGCTTGCGCTCGCTCTTACTGGGCTCCTCTGGGGAGCGGCTCAACTCCTGCTGGTGCTCCGGATCGATTGAAGATGCTCCAAGATCAGTTGCGGGGCACGCAGCCCCTGGTGGTCGTTGACATCGAGTCGATAGGCGATGTGCACCGTGCCGACCGCCTCGCGCAGGCGGCTCGCTTGATTGAAGCCAATGGCGTCGATCGGCCAGCCGCCGTCGGCCCGGACCCGCAGCCGCAGATGCCGCTCCGCAACCACGCGGCGATCGAGCACCTCGAAAGGGCCGTCGAAAAGGGGCTCAGGGAAGCCCTTGCCCCAGGGCCCGGCCAGGCGCAGATGCTCGGCCGTCGCCAGCGTCAACAGCGCAGCGGGGAGCTCGCCATCCGAGACCAGCTCGCGCACGAGCGGGCCCTCGCCGAGCTCGCCGGAAACCAATTGTGTATACGCGTCGCGGAACTCCTCGAAAGCCGCCGGTCGCAGGCTGAGGCCGGCGGCCATCGCATGTCCCCCGAAGCGCGCGATCAACCCCGGATGGATCTGATCGATCCGCGCGATGAGATCGCGAATATGCAGCCCCTCGATCGACCGCGCCGAGCCACGCAGCAGGCTATCATCGGCCTCCGCGAAGGCCACCACCGGGCGATGATAGCGCTCGCGGAGACGCGCCGCGAGGATGCCGGTGACCCCTTGATGCCAGCCCGGGGCGAAGAGACACAGACCGGCACCGAGCCGCGCATCATCGAGCCTCAAGCCAGCCAATAGGGCCTCGGCCTCGGCTTGCATCCCGTCTTCGATCGCGCGACGCTCGCGGTTGAGGCGATCGAGCTTCCGAGCCATCTCGAGCGCCTGTCTCGGATCCTCTGCAAGCAGACACTCGACGCCGAGGCTCATGTCCGCCAGCCGCCCGGCAGCGTTGAGCCGTGGCGCGACGGCGAAAGCCAGATCCCGCGCCGTCGCTGAGGCGGCGGTGCGCCCGGCGACACCGAGCAGCGCGCGAACCCCCGGCCGGCACCGCCCGGCGCGGATACGGCGCAAGCCCTGCTCGACCAAGACGCGGTTGTTGTCGTCAAGAGTCACCACATCCGCGACTGTGCCAAGTGCGACCAGATCCAAGAGCTCAGCCAGCTTCGGGGCCGAGCGGGCCGGGCCGAGCCAGCCAGAGGTCTGTAGGTGCGCCCGCACCGCGGCGAGGAGGTAGAAGATGACGCCTACACCGGCCAGATGCTTGCTCGGGAAGGTGCAAGTGGGCTGGCTCGGATTGACGATGGCGGCCGCGTCGGGGAGCACCGGACCGGGCAGATGGTGATCGGTGATCACCACCGGTATGCCCAGGGTCTTCGCCCGATCGACACCCGCGAGGCTCGCGATGCCATTGTCGACCGTCAGAATCAGATCCGGGTGCCGTTCCGCCGCGACGTCGACCACCTCTGGGCTCAGACCGTAGCCGAAGGCGAAACGGCTCGGGACCAAATAGTCAACGCGCGCGGCGCCGAGGGCCCGCAGGCCGAGCAGAGCCACGACCGTGCCGGTCGCCCCGTCGGCATCATAGTCGCCGACGACAAGGATCGAGCCGCCGCGGCAAATCGTATCAGCGAGACACTCCGCGGCCCTTGCGGCACCCGCGAGTGCCGAGAGCGGGTGCAGCCTAGCCAGACCGAGATCCGCACCGCCGGCACCGCGAGCCGCGTAGAGCCCAGCGCAGAGCGACTGCGCATCCGTGGGCACGGGCCCCGCGCGCTCGCGGCGCACGATCCGCACCGACGCGGTCTGAGGCTCGGGTGGGCACACTGGATCGCGGTTCATCGGCGGCGAAGAGTACCATCACCCCGGGTGCCCCATCAGAGATTCATGCTGGGCACGGCCACGAGACGGGGGTGCGTCCCCTTATGCGCAACAGCATACAGTCGCATTGGGCAAGACGCGGGACCGCTCGGACGTCACCCGGACGTCACTCGGCCGTGAAGAGATTGCGGTGCGGACCCTTCAGGCTGGACCCCGGCCCGCCCGCGCGTACGCACACCGGCGAAGGCAGCACCGAAGGTAAAAGCTAAGGCCCCGGCCCGCCCGCGCGTACGCACACCCAAAGCCAGCGCTCATGGTCTCGGGCTTCCCGCCTTGCTGTGCTGGCCAAATCTCCAACAATGGCGGATACTCCACGACGCCGCAGGCCGGTGATCCAGCACTGGCAACCCATCAGAAGAATGAGGATTGTTGCTCCCGGAAGAGCAGGATCGAACAGATCGACCGTGACCATCGTTAAGATGGAGGAGATGTCTCGATGTCCGCTTCGCCACTCGCCAACCGGGATCTTCACCGCAACCGTCGCGGTTTCCTTGCCGATTTCGCCACCTGGGACCGCGAGGTCGCCATGGCCCTGGCCGCGGAGGAAGGACTCAAGCTCCGCGACAAGCACTGGGCAGTCCTCGAATTCCTGCGCGACTATTTCGCCGAGCATGACTTCCCGCCATCGCCGCGCGTCATCCTGCAGGGGCTCGGCGAGCGCCTGACGCGACCCGGCGTCGCACCCAAGCGCCGCGATCTCGAGACCCTGTTCCCGAACGGTGGGTGCAAACAAGCCTGCCGTCTTGCCGGATTACCCGACTACTACTGCCACTCCTGTTGACGGCCAGTTGGCCGCCGCGCTCGACTGGCTTCAGATCATTCAAACGATCACGGGGCGAAGCGATCCACCCTAGATGATGACACGTGGCCTCGCCCCAGAAGGTCACGACCGCAACCCCCTCCTGCCTCGCAAATCCCAGGGCTGAAATATGGGAATATTGGCCGTAGCCTCGCCGGTGGGTGGCAGACTCCTTCCGTAAGGTTTAGGATTGTGTGTATTTTTCGTCCCGCCCCGCTGAGCCCGGTTGGACGCGCGGAGGCTTAGAATCACCACAACACAGAGGAGACGCCCCCATGTCGGACCAGAAGGTCTACCCGGTCCCAGAGTCGATCGCCGCCCAGGCCCACATCGACAAGGATCATTACGCGAGCATGTACGAACGCTCGATCTCCGACCCCGAGGGCTTCTGGGCCGAGCAGGCCGAGCGATTTGTCACCTGGTCGAAGCCCTGGAATAAGGTGCTGAGCTACAGCTTCGCGGCCGAGGATCTTCACATCCGCTGGTTCGAGGGCGGCAAGCTCAACATCGCTCATAACTGCCTCGACCGTCACCTCGACAGGCGCGGCGACCAGGTCGCAATCATCTGGGAGGGCGACAATCCCGAGGAGGACCGGCGTCTCACCTATCGGGAGCTGCACGCCGAGGTCTGCAAGCTCGCCAATGTGCTCGCATCCCGCGGCGTCAAGAAGGGTGACCGGGTCTGCATCTATTTGCCGATGATCCCGGAGGCCGCCGTGGCGATGCTCGCTTGCGCGCGCATCGGCGCGGTGCACTCGATCGTCTTCGGCGGCTTCTCGCCGGACAGCCTGCGCGACCGGATCCTGGACTCGGACTGCCGGACTCTAGTGACCTCCGACGAGGGCGTCCGTGGCGGCCGCCATGTGCCGCTGAAGAAGAACGCGGACAAGGCGCTGGCCGAATGTCCGAACGTCGACACTGTCGTCGTTGTACGGCGCACGGGCGGCGAGATCGATTGGACCGAAGGCCGCGATATCTGGTACCAAGAGGCCATGGCGGACGCGTCGAGCGACTGCCCGGCGGAGGAGATGGACGCCGAGGACCCGCTCTTCATCCTCTACACGTCGGGCTCGACCGGCAAGCCGAAGGGCGTGCTACATACGACGGGCGGCTATCTCGTCTATGCCGCGATCACGCACAAGTACACCTTCGACTACCAGGACGGCGAGGTCTACTGGTGCACCGCCGACGTCGGCTGGGTCACCGGCCACACCTACATCGTCTATGGCCCACTGGCCAAC
>CAZOWL010000004.1:0-95330 GCA_964583605.1 uncultured Chromatiaceae bacterium
GAGCAGCTTCGACAACATGGTCTTGAGAGCATCGCGATCCGGGCGAGGTAAGTCGATCCCTGTCAGCCTGCATCTCATGCGACCGGGCCTCGGGCCCGCCGGTATCCGGGCGACCTGAAGCGAATCGGCCTACCGGCAGGATGATCAGGGATCAAGCGCCGTGCGCATCAATCGACGCAGACGCGGCCAATCGAACGCCGGCCCAGGGTCAGTCTTCCGCCCCGGGGCGATCTCTGAATGGCCGACGATACGTTGTATGCCGATGGCGGGAAAGCCCTTGCGGATGCGCTCGGCGGTGCGCGCCAAGGTCTCGTACTGGCTGTCCGCATAGGGGATCTCGTCGGCCCCTTCAAGCTCGATGCCGATCGAGAAGTCGTTGCAGGCGCGCCGACCTTCGTACTCGGAGGGCCCGGCGTGCCAGGCACGCGCCCTCAAGTCTACGTATTGCACCAAGGCTCCGTCGCGGCGAATCAACAAATGGGCCGAGAGCCGTTGCCTGGCCAACGCATTGAAATAGGGATGGGCGAGCGGATCGAGGCGGTTGAGGAAGAGGGCGTCAATCCAAGGACCACCGAGCTCACCAGGTGGTAAGCTGATGCCATGGACCACGAGAAGGTCAACAACGACCTCGGCAGGCCGTGCGTCGTGGTTAGGCGACGGCCGCCGCACGGCCTCCGGCAACCAGCTCAGCTCAACCTGCCGTGATGGGTACTCACCAAGCTCAGATGGCCCAGACACGTCGCCCACCGTTAGGGCCCTGCGCCATCGAGCGGTGCGCTCGGCCGTTCCATCAAGACCTCCTGAAGCTCTTCGACGACTTCTACGACAAGGTCGAAGACGCGTTGTTTGACCTAGCCGACAAGGCCGAGCGCGATGACCTCTACGCCGGTTACTTCCGTGCCGTACGCCTGTTCCGCAGACACAGGCACACCTGCCGAGACGGCTTTCTGCAGGCGCTCGGCGCGGCGAGCATGGGCCTGGCCAACGCACAGCCCCGGGACGGACAGGCCCGGGCTGGCCGGGCCGATGCGGGCGCAAGCTTAGCGTACGGACAGACCTTCGCCAACAGCGTTGACCTCGAGGAAGGCCTTGCCATCTCCAACCTCGTGTCCAAGTCGACGAACCGCTACCGGGAGGTACTCTCGGAGCTGAATCGCCATCTGGCGGAACGCTGCGGCTGTGAGGGCCTCACGCCCGACAACAACCCGCTCGCCCCAGCAGCGATTGGCGAGGCCTTCCTGGCTGCGATGCAGCCATTCTCTCCCGTCGCCCCAGCGATCAGGCTGGTTGTCTACAAGCTGTTCGACAAGCGCGTTATGGACCGGTTGGCCGAGCCATACGCACGCTGCGTGCTTCGGGCTGCGAAGCCAGGCCAGCAACAAGCGAACGAGAGCGATGGGGAGTCGCGCCCCTTCCGCATGGTGGCGTCGACCTCCGCGCCGGCTCGGGCACGACTGCCCCGCTCTCCCGGCGCGCGGGACCCCGAGTCACCGCTTAAGGCCCGTAGCAGTACGCTGGCCCTGGCCAGGCTCCGGCTTCTCGTGGAGCAACGTCTCAGCGAAGCCCGGTCCGGCGTAAGGGACCCCATCAGCCGCAACGAGCTCGTCGACGCCCTCGCGCGACTTCAGCAGCAGGTGTGGAGGCGCCGCAGCGACCTGGGAACCAGCAGCCAGGAGCTGCGGGGCCAACTGGGCCAGGCCTTGCGTCTGGATCCGCACTCGAGGGCACACCGCGTCCTCTCTCAAGCCGATGAGTCGACGATCGACACGCTCGCGTTGCTGTTCAAGCAGGTGCTATCCGGACCCCGTCTGCCCGAGCCGTTCAAGGTGCTGTTCGCACGGCTGCAGATCCCGATTCTGAGGCTGGCCCTGCACGATGCGTCGTTCTTCCAAAACCCGAGCCATCCTGCCCGCAAGCTGCTCAATCAGATGGCCCAGGCCGTGATGGGCTGGACCGACGGCGAAGACGGATCGCCGCACGACCTTTACACCGTCTTGAATGGTGTCGTCGAGCGCATCCTTGCTGATACCGAACAAGACCCCGACCTCTACGCGCGTGCCTATCGGCAGCTCCACGCCGAGCTCGGTCGCGAGGGCGAAGTGGCCCGGACCTGGGCCGAGAAGGCACGGCAGGTCGCCGAGAGTCGCGCCCGGACGAGAACCACCGACCAGATCGTCAACGAAACGATACGTGAGCGTCTGAATGCTTACCGCAATGTGCCCGTGCCCCTTCTCGCATTGCTTGAACAGGGCTGGAGTCGCGTCCTCGCGACCGCCTACGAACGTGGCGGGTGCGAGGGTCAGGGATGGCGTGACGGTCTCGCAATGGTGGATCAACTTCTCTGGAGCGTGCACCCGAAGATCACCGTGGAGGAACGCCGCGAGCTTCTGCGGATCATCCCATCGCTGTTGCGCAAGCTGCGTCTATCCCTGGCCGACAGCTCAGCGGATCCTCGACAGATCGCATCTTGGTTCAAAGATCTGCAGGTCTTGCACCTGGCGGCGCTCCGCGGCGACGGCGACATGATTGCCATTGATCCCTCAGAGGCCGCCGAGGAGCGGCCGGGGCAGACAGGCGCAGAGCCGGGCTGGACAGGCCCCCGCCTCCTGCCGGGCACCTGGATACAACTGCGCCGCAACGGCCAGGAGCGCGCGCGGATGAAGCTCCTTTGGCAGGACCGCGAAGGCGAACGGTTCTTGTTCGTCGATCGCCGCGGTCGCCGGGCAGCCGAGCTCACCGGGCAACGCCTGGCCCGGCTGTTCGACCAAGGCCTAGCCCAGGTCATCGGACACGACGACGACGCCATCATCGACGAGGCGGCCCGGGCCATCCTCGACGCGATAGACGGAGATTCCCGATGACTCGCTCCAGCGATCACCCCACAAGCAATACCGACCCGCTCGCAGACCTGCTGCCAGCCAGCGCTGCGATCGAGAGCCAGGCTCGTCTCGCACTCGCCGAAGATATCGGCAGCGGCGATCTCACGGCCCGGCTCGTGCGTGATGACCAGCGCTCGCTGGCACGCATCGCGGCGCGCGAGGCAGGCGTGCTTTGCGGCAGTGCCTGGCTCGAGATGACATTTCGCCTGCTCGACCCCAGCATCCGGGTCTCCTGGAACATGCGCGATGGACAGCGTTTCTCCGACGGAGACGAGCTGTGTCGTCTAGAAGGTCACGCGCGCGCCCTGCTCAGCGGTGAGCGCACGGCGCTGAACTACCTGCAGGTCCTGTCCGGCACCGCGACACGCACGCGCCGTTACGTCGACGCCGTGCGCGGCCTACCAGTGCGCATCCTCGACACGCGCAAGACACTGCCCGGCCTGCGGGCACAACAGAAATACGCGGTGCGCTGCGGCGGCGGCTACAACCACCGCCAAGGTCTGCATGACGCCATCCTCATCAAAGAGAACCACATCCTGGCGAGCGGATCGATCGCGACGGCCCTCGCGACAGCCAACCGCATCGCCCCAGCCGGGACCCCGATCGAGATCGAGGTAGAGACCCTGGACGAGCTGGAGCAAGCGATCGTGGGCGGGGCACAGCAGATCCTGCTTGATAACTTCAGCCCGGAGAGGCTGCGCCAAGCCGTTGCGCTCTGCGCCGGTCGCGCCCGGCTGGAGGCGTCTGGCGGCATCACGCTCGCGACGGTCCGCGCGATCGCCGCAACGGGAGTCGATGATATCTCCGTGGGTGATCTGACCAAGGACGTCAGCGCCATCGACCTATCGATGCGCCATCTGATTGGCGGTTGAAAAACGCACTCTCATGCTTTAGTTTCGCCGATCAAGTCCCGCTGGGGGTGCCCAGGCCGGGGCCACGGACAGGCCCGGGCATGGCGCTGAGAGAGTCCCTTCGAACCTGATCCGGTTAGTACCGGCGCAGGAAAGCTGGGCGGCCGCCTTCTTGCGAGTCCACAGTACTGCACGATGCGATGTGCCTGCACCGTGCACGTCCGCCAAGCCGGCGCCGGATCCTGCTCGCGATCGCGTCCATCGCAGCCATCATGGGTCACCCCCGCGGCATCGATCGAGCCGGTCACCGGCTGAGGGTGTATCCGGGCGCACCAGTCTGGTCCGCTCCGTTCCCTCTGGTGCAGCAACGAGGAATCCAGATCATGAGCGCCATCCCCAACTCCGTCGCCGCGTCCACAGCCAGACTGTCGGACGAGGTCACTAAGCCCTTCCCGAATGCCCGCAAGGTCTATGTCCAAGGCTCGCGCGCGGATCTGCTCGTACCGATGCGCGAGGTGAGACAAACGTCGACGCAGACACGCTCGGGCCAGGAGGAAAATCCTCCGATCTTCGTCTACGACACCTCGGGACCCTATACCGATCCCGAGGCCCGCATCGATCTCCTTGCCGGCCTGCCCGATCGCCGTTCGGCTTGGATCCGCGAGCGCGGCGATACCGAGGTCCTACCTGGCCCCAGCTCCGCCTATGGCCGAGCCCGCCAGGCGGACCCCGCGTTGACCCACCTGCGCTTCGCACACCTCCGGGCACCGCGGCGGGCCAAGGCCGGGGCCAATGTCACCCAGATGCACTATGCCCGGCGCGGTATCGTGACGCCCGAGATGGAGTTCGTCGCCCTACGCGAGGCCCAGCGGCTGGATGAGCTGCGCGCCGATCCGCGCTACACGAAGCTGCTCAGGCAGCACAGCGGCCAGTCCTATGGCGCCCAGCTGCCCGAGACGATGACGGCGGAATTCGTCCGCGCCGAGGTCGCCGCCGGGCGGGCCATCATCCCGGCCAACATCAATCACCCCGAGCTCGAGCCGATGATCATCGGGCGCAACTTCCGGGTGAAGGTCAACACCAACATCGGCAACTCGGCCATCACCTCCTCGGTGGCCGAAGAGGTGGAGAAGATGGTCTGGTCAGCGCGATGGGGCGGCGATACGCTGATGGATCTCTCCACGGGCCGGCACATCCATGAGACCCGCGAGTGGATCCTGCGCAATGCGCCGGTGCCGATCGGCACCGTGCCCATCTACCAGGCCCTGGAGAAGGTCGACGGACGGCCCGAGGATCTGACCTGGGAGCTGTTCCGCGACACACTGGTCGAGCAAGCCGAACAGGGTGTCGACTACTTCACCATCCATGCCGGAGTGCTGCTGCGCTACATCCCGCTGACCGCCGAGCGCGTGACGGGCATCGTCTCCCGCGGCGGCTCGATCCTCGCTAAGTGGTGCCTGGCCCACCACCAGGAGAACTTCCTCTACACCCACTTCGCCGAGATCTGCGAGATCATGAAGGCCTACGACGTGGCCTTCAGCCTCGGTGATGGCCTGCGCCCCGGCTCGATTGCGGATGCCAACGACATGGCCCAGTTCGCCGAGCTCGAGACGCTCGGGGAACTCACCCGGATTGCCTGGGACCACGACGTGCAGGTGATGATCGAGGGGCCGGGCCATGTGCCGCTGCAGATGGTCAAGGAGAACATCGACAAGGAGCTTGTCGACTGCTTCGAGGCCCCCTTCTACACGCTGGGCCCACTGGTCACCGACATCGCGCCGGCCTACGACCACATCACCTCCGGGATCGGCGCCGCCAACATCGGCTGGCATGGGACGGCCATGCTCTGCTACGTCACGCCGAAGGAGCATCTCGGTCTGCCAAACAAGCAGGATGTCCGCGACGGCATCATCACCTACAAGATCGCCGCGCATGCCGCCGACCTGGCCAAAGGGCTGCCCGGCGCACAGGTTCGCGATAATGCCCTCTCAAAGGCCCGTTTCGAGTTCCGCTGGGACGATCAGTTCAACCTGTCGCTCGACCCGGAGCGCGCCCGGGAGTATCACGATCAGACCTTGCCCCACGAATCGCACAAGGTCGCCCACTTCTGCTCGATGTGCGGCCCGCACTTCTGCTCGATGAAGATCACGCAGGACGTACGCGACTACGCCGCAGCACATCAGATCGACGACATGCGATCCGCGCTAGAGGAAGGGCTGAAAGAGAAGGCCGACGAGTTCCGCAACGAGGGGGCGCGGCTCTACAGGGCCGTGTGACCCTGCAGGATTGGCCGTACTCGGCGCTTCACCGCACGAGACGGCCTGGATCATGGATCACGGCTGAGTAGCCAGACAGCGCCCGCAACAGCGGTCGTCACTGGGGATCCGGCACGAAGGTGAGCACATTGCCGTTGATGCAATAACGCTTGCCCGACGGCGGCGGACCGTCGTTAAAGACGTGGCCCAGATGCATCCCGGAGCTGGCGCTGCGCACCTCGATGCGCCGCATGCCGTGTGAGTGGTCTTCGTGCAGCGTGATGGCGCCTTCGACCGGGTTGAAGAAGCTGGGCCAGCCAGTGCCACTCTCGAACTTGGTATCGCTGCGAAACAGCGGCGCCCCGGTGACGGGATCAACGAACACACCGGGCCGCTTCTCATCGAGATGCGAGCCCGTGAACGCCCGCTCCGTGCCCTCCTCGAACGCGATCCGCTGCTGCTCAGGGGTCAAGATCTGGAAGCCGAGCCATTTCCAGAAACGCTCCTTGTCGCCTTTGTAGCCGGTGTAGCGCGATACTTCCTTGCCATTCTCGAACAGCACGATTGTCGGGGTGGCAAAGACGGTCTTCTCGAGTCGCCAGCCTTCGGGCGGCCTGGGATTGAAGGTCGCCACGATGGGCACCTCCGACGACCAACCATCCATTACCTCGTCGCGGAACGCCTGGCAGTAGGGGCAATCCTCGGCCTCGAAGACGATGAGCTGGCGCTCGACGCTCAGCTGCCCAGGCGTCAGTCTGGCCGGCGCCGCCTTCGCGACCTCGCCAGGATAGACCACACCGGTCCCACCGAGCCCACAGTAGCCATTCGGGTTCTTCTTCAAGTAATCCTGGTGGGACTCCTCAGCGCGGTTATAGTGCCGGAGCGGAGCGATCTCCGTCGTGATGCGCCCATAGCCGGCGGCGCTCAGCGCCTGCTGATAGGCATCACGCGTCGCCAAGGCGACCTCACGCTGCCTGTCGCTGGCCGTGTAGATGGCGCTGCGGTAATTACTGCCAACATCGTTGCCTTGACGGTCGCCTTGGGTCGGGTCGTGGCTTTCCCAGAACTTGATCAGGACCCTCTCCAGCGGCACCTGGTCAGCGTCGAAGCGGACCTTCACCACTTCGGCATGGTTGCGTTGGCTTGTCGCGCCGCGCCTCAGCCCCTTCTCTAACCTCAGGACATCGCGGTAATCCGCCTTGACGGCGTCACCGCCGGCATAGCCGGCTTCGACGTCGACGACACCCGGAAGCTCCAACATGCGTTTCTCCGCGCCCCAGAAGCAGCCCATCCCGAAGACGATGGATTCGACAGCCGCAAGCGCCTGGAGCGGTGCGACAATCAAGACGAACCCCAGCAACGCGTACCTGATCGGAGCCATGACGACGAACCCTTGTTGCAAAGACATCACCACGTAAGACCGACCCAAGTGCCGAGATGTTTCACTTCAGGCGACTGTCGCCCAACTTGGCCGAGGCTCGCCGAGCGGGTGTCGTCTCAAAAAGGGGGGTGCCGCGGCGCAGCGCCTAAGTTCCAGGCCCTGCCTTCATCTGCGCGAGAAAGCGGATCTCGCAACGTACGCCGCCAGGGATCTCATGCTTGGGATTCGGCAGCAACAGCCGGACGCCGAAGGTATCACTGGCGGCGTCGACGACGCGATCCACGACAGTGACCTCGGCCCTTTGAACGCTAGCGCCCGGATACCTAGGCATCACCTCGGCCTCCATCCCGACGCCGATGGCCCCGAAGTAGTCGACCGGCACGATGATCTCCACGTTAAGCGGATCAACCTTTGCGATCTTGACGATGGGGCGGTTCTCGGCCGACTCACCTGGCGACATCATGCGCTCGACGACGACGCCATCGACGGGACTGCGCACGGTGCGATTCTCAAGCAACTCCTCGGCCCGCTTCAGCTCCAGTCGGGCGATTCTGCGCTGCTCCAGCGCCTGCTCGAGGCGCAGCTCGGCGCGCGTCGCATCGGTCGTGGCCTTGTCTTTCTCAGTGAGCGAGATGGCCTTCGCGCTGGAGAGTTGGTTGATGCGCTCGCTCTCCCGCCGCGCGAAGGCAAGGATCTCGTGGAGCTCTTCGATTTCCGCCACCATCTCGGACCGCGCCCGAGAGAGCTCGACCGTCGCCTGCTCGACGTCACGATTGAGGTGCGCAATGGCCTGCCCTGCCGTGACCGTATCCCCGCGGCTGACCAGCAGCTCCTCGAGTATGCCTTCCTCGCGTGTGCTGAGCTCGACGACGGTCTGCGGCTCGATCAGACAGTCGAAGCCGCCGAGCGGTTGCGCCTCAGTGGCACCGGTCGCGGTCATCCCGATGAGGACCTCTGCAGCCCAGACCATCGCACACGAAACGAACAGAGAGTCGACGGATCTCAAGCTGGTTCTCCTTGCTGCTGCGGCCGTGTTGCCACGATCCGGTTATTCCATCCTGCCGGTGAAGGCGAGCATCTTGCCGATCTGCTCGTCAAGTCTGAGCAATTGGCGCCGCGCCCTGGCATCGCGCCGCTCAGCACCGCGCTGCGACAGGGCAACGATCAGCCTCCCGAAGGCGCCGGTCGATGAGACCCCTGCTGGGAGCAAGTGGACGAGCCAACGCCACCTGTTCCTCATGACGAGATCATCGTCCAACGAAACCAGATATTGATAGCGGCCAGGATCACCCTGCCGACCACAGCGGCCGTACAGCTGGCGGTCGATCCGGCGGGCCTCGTGCCGCTCGGTGGCTATGACATGTAGCCCACCCACCGCGGCAACACCCACCCCCAACCGGATATCCGTGCCGCGCCCGGCCATATTGGTCGCTACCGTCACCATACCGGCCTGGCCAGCCCGCGCCACGGTATCGGCCTCCTCCCCGTCCTGGCGCGCGCTGAGCACCCGGTGCTCGATACCTGCCGCGCACAACAGCTCGCTCAAATGCTCAGAGGCATGCACGGAGCGGGTCCCAACGAGCACTGGTATGCCCTCAGCATGCGATCGACCGATCCGGTCGACGACCGCCTGCCACCGCTCGTGCGCGTGGCGGTACACCTGGCTCGTCAAGCCGCGCCGGCGCAACGGACGGTGCGTCGGGACCGTCACCACTGCGAGGTGATAGACCGACCAGAGCTCGCCGATGACCTCGCGAGCCGTTCCCGTCATCCCGGCAAGATGCAGGTAGCGCCTGAAGAAGCGTTGAAAACTGATGCGGGCCAACGTCTCGGATTCGGCCGTGATGTCGCAGCCCTCTTTCGCCTCGACGAGCTGGTGCAGGCCGCGCTCCCAGGAGCGATCGGGCATCAGCCGGCCGGTATACTCGTCGATGATCTGGATCTTGCCGTCCTTCACGAGGTAATGGAAGTCCCGGATCAGCAACACCCTTGCGTGAATGGCCTGGCGGATCAGCTCCTCCCGGCGTCTTGCCCCGGCCCAGACCCCACCCATTCGCGCCGTGCGCACGGCCAGCCGATCTTTCCCGACATCGGTCAGCGCGACCTCGCGCCGGGCGAGGTCGACGCGGTAATCGACCGAGTGATCGAGCTCGGAGGCCAGCTGTAGCGCCTCTTGATACATGTTGGCAAGCTGGCCTCCCGCCTCCTTGCTGCGTGAGATGATCAGGGGTGTGCGCGCCTCGTCGATCAGCACGCTGTCCGCCTCGTCGAGGATGCCGAAACAGAGCCCCCGCAGCAGAAGCCGGGAGCCAACGGCCCGCTCACCGAACAGCCCATCAAGACGCAGGCGCAGATCACTGAGGCCGCCGCGGATCAATCGATCGTGCAGATAATCAAAGGCCAGCCGCTTGTTCGTGCAGTAGACGACGTCGCAGCCGTAAGCGGCACGACGCTCCTCGTGCTGCAGATCTTCGACGATCACGCCAACACTCAGCCCGAGCGCGCGGTACAGAGGCCCCATCGCCTCGGCGTCGCGCTGCACCAGGTAGTCGTTGACCGTGACGATGTGCACCGGGGTGCCGGCCATGGCGGCCGTTGCGGCCGGCAGGGTTGCGGTCAAGGTCTTGCCTTCGCCGGTCTGCATCTCCGCCACCTTGCCGCGCAGCATCACCCAGCCGCCAAGCAGCTGGACATCGAAGTGGCGCATCCCCAATACCCGGCTTGCCAGCTCGCGAATCAGCGCGAACGCTTCGATGCAGGGGGCATCACGCAGCCCCTCGGCGCGCAGCCGGCGACGCAGATCCTGCGCGACCGACGAGAGATCGGCCTCGCTCAGGGCCCTGAGGGCGCTATCGCGCGCCTGGATGCGGCGCAGGACCCTGCGGTAGCCGACTCGCCGACCTCGCGCGAGTCCGCGCGTCGCGCCGATCGCCCGATCGAGGAGTTGCTCGAGGTGGCCAACACCGGCCAGATCGCGCTCCGGATAGACGCCCAGCAACAGGCTCGGACGCGGTGGCGGGCTCGTCGACATCAGATCCTGAAGTGGGATAAGAACAGCTGGCGGAGCGATCGGTACCACTGGACTGCGAGCGGCTCGGCGCCGTGATCGAACCGCACGGCAACGCGCTGGCCCAGATACGCGAGGGCCTGCGCGTCGGGCAGCTCCAGGTCCACGACGAACACCGGCTCCAACGCCTGCAAGCCGCGGCTGTCCCGCGGGTCGGCGGCGACCGGCCCGCCCCCAGCCGTGCCGAGCGCGCGCGCCGGTAGGCGGTCGGTCGCCGCTGGCACCTGCCGGATGATTCGGCTCGGCTGGGCCTGCGCTTGCCAGTCGGCGAGGCGGAGCTCGACCCCCTGCGTGCGATTGCGCACGAGGCCGATCTGATTCTGCGACACCACGGCGCGAACATCGGCGCTGGCGGCCGCGGTGACGTAAGCCAAGAGCTCGCCGCGGCGCACGAAACGGCCTGGCAGATCGGCAGCGCCCGGTATGACGAGGTGCCCGCCAACCTGGCTGCGCACGATCAGGGCATCGAGACGCTCTCGCGCTCGAGCGAGGTCGGCGTCCACGACCTTAGTCTCTTCACGCACGACTTGCGCCTGCGAGCGGTCCTGCATCTGAGCCTGGGTCAGGCGCGCCTGGAGCTCGCGCTTACGCGCTTCGAGCAGCCGCACCTCTTGGCGCAGGAAGGGGTCATCCATCTCGATCAACGCCTCTCCCGGCCCGACCTGGCTGTCTGGCTCGGCGAGCAGGCGTATCACTTGCCCGTCGACCTGCGCCCTGACCCGCGATTGCTCTGGGACCCAGACTACGCCAACCGTGTGGGTCCAAGATGGCATCGGCACGAGCCCGAGGAAGACGCCGAGCGCAACGACGGTCGAGCCCGTGGACAGCACAGCCCGGGCCCGCTTCTTGTTCAGCCGCGGGCTGCTCAGGACGAAGCCGATGTTCTTGATGAGCGGCCAGACGAGCTGGGTGGCAACCGCCCAGAGGGCCAGCAAGATGCCGATAACGAAGAATTTTCCGGCAATGAACAGGATGATCACGAACATGATGAACATCCTGTACAGGAAAGACGCGACCCCATAGAAGACGAGCCATGCCCGCTCGCCGCGCGCCAGATTCTGGGCTTCGGTGTCCCGCAGTCCGAAAACGTAGCGTTGAAAGAGATCACCCAGATAGCGCTTCGAGCGGGTCGCGAGATTCGGTATCTCGATCAGATCGCTCAGCACGTAGTAGCCGTCGAAGCGCAGTAGCGGATTGCCATTGAAGAACAGCGTCGAGACACCGCCGATCAGCATGACATTGAAGGCCAAGGCGCGCACCGGACCAGGCTCGACGTTGAGCCATAGCATGACGGCCAAGGCGGCCAGAAACAGCTCGACCATGATCCCGATCGCACCCACGACGATGCGCTTGTGCTTCTCGCGGAAGGCCGAGGCCGAGGACGCCTCGACGTAGGGCACTGGCATCAACACCAGCAGCATGATGCCGATCTCGTGAACCTCACCGCCCCAACGCTTCGCAGCAAAGCCGTGACCCAGCTCGTGGAGGGCCTTGACCACGGGATAGGCCAACCACAGCATCAGTAGGCTCTCGGCCGTGAGTACCCGGTCGAAGAGGTTGTTCGTGAGCTCGGACCAATGGCTCGCCGCCAGCGCGGCGCCCGTCAGCACGACCGCCGCCCAGATCAGGAGCCCAAGCCAACCGAACAGCGGTCGCACGAGGAAAAGCCAGCGGGCGAGAAATCGGTCCGGGTCGAACAAGGGGATGCGCACGGCGAGGGGCTGCGCGAGCCGCTGCGTCAGCTGTCTGCGGCCCTGCTGCTCGCGGCGCTGGAAGATCTCACGGCTATCTGGTGGGAGATCGCAGAGCAGCACATCGGCTGCGTGCATCTGCCCAAGCAGGCGGATGGTCTCGTCCTGGGTCGGCGCGTCGTCACCGAGGCGCGCGGCCGCCGCATCCCAGATCTCCTGCACCGTGCGCTCGCCGTCCATCAGGCCGATCAGATAATGGGCCGCCGCCGAAAAGCGGTGGCACCGCCCGGACGAGGAGTCCTCGAGCACGTACCAGACCACATCGCGATAGTCGTGGCGATGGATCCTGGCATGGCTGCGGATGCGCGGCTTCAGGCCAGCCACCCGGTACCAAGACTGGCTGAACAGCGATTCCGTCATCGCCTCAAGGCCACCAGGACCACCACCAGAGACGCAGCCAATAGACCAATCTGTGCGTCCAGATCCACAACAGCTTGCGCTCGTCGATGCTCACCTTCGCGACACCATTCATTCCGGGGCGCAGCGTCTCTGGCGAGCCTTTCAGGACACTCTCGACACGAAACAGGTTCTGGCCCTGTTCCGCATCGGCAACCGGCGTGATCTTGTTGACTTGGATCTCCAACGGCTCTCCCGGCAGCCCCGATAGCGCCAGCTTACCCGTTTGGCCGATCCGCAACTGCGAGATGTCGCGCTCGTCCACTTTGAGGATCACGCGATAGCTGTCCAGAGGGGCGACCTCGAAGAGGACCTCACCGCGGGAGACGGGCGCACCGAGCGACTGGCTGAGGTCCCCCGAAACGACCACGCCGGTAAAGGGCGCCGTGATGCGCGTGCGCGCCAGCTGTTCGGCCAGTAGGGCGATGCGCGCCTCGGCTTGCTCGATTTGGGCGTCGAGGATGCGCACCCGCGCACGCTCGCGCTGAGCCAGCGCGCTGCTGTACTCGCGCAGAAGCTTTTCGCGTTGACCCTCCCACTGGATCTTCTCCAGCCGGAGGTCCTTGTCCTCGAGGGCCGCCAGTGTCTGATGCGCCTCCACCAGATCGCCCGCCCGGGCATCCGCGCGCGCGACGTAACCGTCCTGGGGGGCGGTCACAGCGCGCTGCACCGTACCCTCAAGCACTGCCGGTGCCGTGACCCGATAGTCCCCAGTCGCGAAGGCAAGGAACGCGAGGGCCGCCGACAGCCCGACCGCGGAAGCCTTGAGAGCCAGGTGACGAGGGCCGAGCAGGTCGCCGACGAAGCCGCGGGCCGATTCCCAGAGCTTTACCCCGACCCAGCGGTCTTCGCGCCGTTTGAGCTCGAGGACCGGGCCGAGTAAGGCGCCAACCTGTGCGCACAGCGCCACCTCATCAGGGAGGAACGGGCTCGCATCGCTCCGCTCGAGGGTCAGGGCGCCGATCGCCATGCCGCGCCTGACAAGCGGAACCGTGCAGACCGCCTTGGACCCATGCCGATCCATGAGCCGCTCGTGGAGCCGCGTGATGCGCGGTACATCTTCGCCGACCGTCGGCAAGACCAGCACATCTTGCTGATCGATGGCCTCGTCCATGGCCCCCGCCAAGTCACGGATCAGGCCGGTCTTCTTGTTGAACGTGGCCGTGTGGGACAGAGCGCGGACGTCAGCCCGACGCCGCTCGCGGGTGCCGAATGCGACCCGGTCGCAGCGCAGATGGGTCGCGAGCTCCGTGACGACGGTCGTGGCCGCACCGAGGAATCGGTCTTCCTGCAAGCCCGAGGTCAAGAGCTCGAGAACCGTCGTGAGGCCTCTAGGCGTCCGGATATCGGCCCCGAGGCGCCGATGCCACCAGGCACAGCCCCACTGCATCAGGCGCATCACGGCACTCAGGCGCGCCTCGGACTCGTGAGGGACCTCGAGCGCGACGACGCCGCGCAGCGCCTCGCCGACCACGATCGGGTAGGCCAGGGCATCGACGTGAACATCGCCCAGCTCTGGCGAGCCCGCCCGCTGGCGCACCGAACCGCGCCGCTTTTGAAGTGACAGCTCGGCGACCGCTTCCAACGCGGCTCCGCCGCTGGCGCCCTCAGGCCAGCGCGTGAGGACCTCATAGGCGCCTGCGTCGGTCGGGCCGAGCACGACCAAAGCGGCCCGCACGTCCCCGATCAATCGGCATTGCAGGTCGAGCCACGCCGCACCAAACGCCTCGGTCGTATCGGCGTCGGCCAGTCGGGACCAAGCGGCGGGATCGCTGAAGCTGGCCAGCCGGGACCCTGCCGACACCCTCGCTGAAGCCGCCGAGGCTGAGGCTGACTTGGTCAGACTCGACGAGGCGTCCAGCGCCTGCCCGCTCAAGGCCAAGGTCGTGCGCCTTCAAGCCCTGCCGCGTGACGCATCTGGGCTCTCAATGAATCGCCGGCGCACCGTCACCTTCGGCGTCATCGCTCGGGATGTCTCCCTGCGCCGCTGCCTGTCTCACCGGGCTAGCGCCGATGCGTTGGAGTAGGCGGCTGAAATTCTGCATCGACTGCAGGTGCAGATAGATCAGCTCAAGCTCATCGCTCTTCGCCATCCGCGCCAGCACCTCATCGTCCAGGCCTTTGAGCTTCATTCGGTTCACGGCCATGAAACCGGTCAGATTGCGCCGCTCCCCAGTCGGCAGCGTGAAGCTGGCCTGCATCGGCTCGAGGAGATCCATCTCTCTGAGGCGAGTGCAGAAGGCGCGTGTGCGCTGAAACTGCACCTGGTAGTCCTTGAGGAAGTTGAGGACCGTCTCGAGATACTGTGTCCGCTGACCTTCGGCATCGAAGACACGCTCGCCACGACCCTCCGTGTTGCAGCCACTGAAACCGTCGTCGATGCACAGGGTGAAATTCCTGCCGTCGTCGCTGCTGGCGAAGACAAAGGGATAGCGCCGCACATAGGCGGGGATGTAGGCCCCGTCCCAAGTGCCGTCCTCGTTGACGAAGGCGTTACGCTCCGCCTCCGCGCCGAGGATCGCGACAGGTATCACGGCCTCCCCTTCGCCGGCGAAGACGACGGCGTACTCGGGCGTCGCGCGGCGAAACTCGACCGCCGTCAAAGGAACCGAGTTGACCAACCGCGCAAAGGCGAAGTGACCACCGGCCTTGACCGAGAGATTGCGGTGCTTCTCGCTAGTGACGGGTACCGCGTTGGTATAGAACAACAGTTGTGTAGGCACGACCCACTCCTCTCTTGATGTGGCGAAGGCGTCTCAGCTGCGACGGAGGTTGAGGCGCGGGGGGCATCTCACAATACACGCCAGTCAGCGGTCATGGGATGGATTGCAGCAGCCTGTCCACCTCGCCCGGCGAGACCAGTGTGTTGGCGCACAGCACACCAGAGGCGGCGACAGCCGGGACCCCCATGCCAGGACGCGTGGTATCACCGACCCGATATAGGCCTTGAATTGGCGTCATACAGCTTGGGAAGAGCCCGTCGGCGGCGGTGATCGCAGGCCCATAGGTGCCTTGGTGACGGCGCAGATAGCGCGCATGGGTCAGCGGTGTCCCGATCGACTCCACGACCACGCGCTGACGCACATCTGGGATGACCCGCTCCAGGGCCCGGTAGAGGACCTCGACACGCTGGCGTTTGCGCTCGCTGTAGCCGCGACCGCGCACCCAGCCCTCCCATGGCTCGAGCGTGAAGGCGTGGATCGCGTGGTGGCCGGAAGGGGCCAGCGCCGGATCCAAGACGGTCGGGATCGAGATCATGCAGACATTGCCTGGCACCGTGATAGGCCGGTTGGCGTCGAGGATCACGACATGCTGCGTCTGCAGCCCGTCGAGGCCGTCGGCCCGAATGCCGAGGTGCAGGTGCAGGAAGCTATGCGTGCTCGGCGTCCGCAGGGCCTGCTCGCGATAGTCGGCGGGCAGATCCTCCGGCTCCAGCAGTGTCCCGTAGGTGTCCCAGATCGAGGCATTGGAGATGACGACAGGGGCCGTGAGCACCTCACCCCCCCGCAGGCGTACCCCTGTCACGCGCCCGTTCGCAACGCGGATCCTCTCGACGTGGGCGAGCGTGCGCAGGCGCCCGCCCCATCGCTCGAGCGCCCGGACCAGCGCGGCCGCGATCGACTCGTTACCCCCTTTCGGGTAATCGATCTCCCGTCGATCCCGCTCGCCGAAGATGACCGCCATCTCGGGGATCGGCGTCGCGTGCGCATCGAGGGTCGTGATCAGAAAACACTCCAGATCGATCAGCCGGCGCACCCAGGGATCGGCGAGGCAACGGTCCATCAGCTGGCCGACCGAGCTATAGATCAGCTTCAGATGCGGGGTCAACCGCGTCAGGGCCGCAGGATGGCGACGCATCAGGAAGGGCAGCAGGCGCCAATCCGAGCGCAATCCCAGGATCGGGATCGGTCTCAAGGCCTCGTAGAGCGCCATCAACTTCCGCTCGAATTCGCCGAGCTCCTCAGCCCCTCGGGGGCTGAACCGGGCGACAGCCTCGCGATAGGCCGACCAGCGGCCATGAACGGGGTAGGTCGCTTCCGGAAAGTGGTAGAGGTTCAGCGGATCATAGGCCACGGCCGCCAGCGACTCCCCAAGGACCTCGAGCACCTGGCTCACCGGGTTCAAAGAGCGGGGATCGCCCAGCCCCCAGAAGAACGAAGGGCCGACGTCGAAATGGAACCCCTTGCGCGTGAAGCCATGGGTCGCCCCGCCCGGGACGCGATGGCTCTCGCAGACGAGCACACGCCGACCGTGGCGGGCCAGCAATCCGGCGGCGACCAGTCCGCCGACACCGCTGCCGATCACGATGACATCGGCATCAGCCATCCTGTACCTCCGCGGCCGAGCTTGGGAGGCCCAACCATCGAAGCCCGGTAGAGTCGCACCCTATTGGGCCGCGAGCCTCGGCCGAATAGGCTTACGTTGCTCTTGCACCCTTCCTACGCAAGCGCAGCGCCGAATGCCGTCTCAATGCGTATTGTCCTTGTCCTCCGCCGGCGGGACATAGGTTGGATCGAGCGGATTTAGGAAGATGAAATGGTATTGTCCGGGCTCCATCTCGACGTAATCCAGCGTTGTTTGCTCGAGGAGCGGCACATACTCGGGGCTCATGATGATGTCGATCCCCTCGCTGTTTAAGCGGATGTCGTCCTCGTTGGCCTCGTCGAAGCCCATGCGGTAATCGATGGAGCCATCCTCGCGACGCGAGGCCGCCATCCGTAGCGAGAGCCCTTCGGTGCCGCCTTGCTTGGCGGCCGTCAACACCTGCTCAGCCGCCGCTGCTGTAACCTTGAACATGCCTACTTCTTGCCCTCGATGCGGTTCGACGTGGGCGTCCAGACCGCATAGGCCGCGCTCGCACAGGCCGCGCTTTGGCCTTAAGCAGTCCGACCCTTGCAGTGTAACCCGAATCGGCAACGAGACCGAAACCGAAAGGAACGGCGCAGAAGCTGGAATCGAAGTGTATTCCTATCAGGCCCGCCCAGCTCAGCCGCGGGCAGACCCGGCGACATGGGCGAGGAAGCGATCGGTCCAACGGGTCCCGCCGACACCACGTAAGTGGCTGTAGCATGCCAGGAGGCGCTTGTAGACGATGCCGTCACGACGGCCATCGATACCGGCCCCACGCAATACCTCGTAAGCGTATGTCCACTGGGGGTCTGGCTCGGCGATCGCCGAGTGATGGAATTCGTGGGCTCGCACCTCTCCGGGCCCACCTGCGGCAGGCGACGGCCACGGGAAGGCCGGGGTCTCGCGCAGGCGCACGTAGCCGCGACCCTGTGAACGGGAATGCATGACGACATTGGCGCCAATGACACCGCACATCTCGCGTCGCTCCCGCCCCCACACGATTTCCCGACAGAGGTACATCAGGCCACCGCACTCGGCATACACGGGGCGACCCTCACCGACGAAGCCAGCCACGGCCTCACGAATCGTTCGATTGGCCTCGAGCTCGGCCATGCGACACTCCGGGAAGCCACCGCCGATGAACAAGGCGTCGACCTCCGGCAAGGCCGGGTCGCGGACCGGACTGAAATCCACGAGCTCGGCGCCGGCCCACTCGAGCGCCATCAGGTCGTCCGGATAATAGAAGCCGAAGGCCTCGTCGCGGGCCAGCCCGATGCGTAGTCCGGCATAGGGGTGGTGACCGGGCCTCAAGCCCCAGGCGGCCGGCCCGGCGGTCGACGCCGGCGGCGCGAGGGCTTCGGCAGCGTGCGCAAGGATCCGATCGACGTCGATCTGATCGGCGACCAGGGCGCGAATGGCCTCGATCTGGCGATCGGCCTCGGCCACCTCGTTGCAAGGCATCAGGCCCAGATGACGCTCGGTGATGGCCACCGCGCTGTCGCGCTCGATGACGCCGAGCACGGGCAGGTTCGTGTAGTGCTCGATCGCCCGCCGCAGGTTGCTCGCATGGCGTGCCCCACCGACCTTGTTCAGCACCAGCCCGGCGATGGACAGCTCCGGATCGAAGGATTGGTAGCCGAGCAGCAGCGGCACGATACCCCGGGCCATGCCTTGGCAGTCGATGACGAGCACGACCGGCGCGCCCAGCCACTTGGCCATCTCGGCGTTGCTCGTCGAGCCGCGGATGTCGATGTCGTCGAAGAGCCCGACATTGCCCTCGATGAGACCGATATCGGCGGAGCCCAGCTGGCGCGAGAAGAGTGCGCGGATCTCCTCGCGCGCCATCGTGTGGAAATCCAGGTTGAAGCAGGTCCGGCCCGCCGCCTGGCCGAGCCACAAGGGATCGATGTAGTCGGGGCCCTTCTTGAAGGGCTGCACCGAGAGGCCACGCCGGCGAAGCTCTCGGCCGAGACCAATCGACAAGGTCGTCTTGCCGGAGGATTTGTGCGTGGCCGAGATGTAGAAATGGGCCATATCAGCACCACCCCGCGCACACAGGCGCCGACATGCGGACCCTGCTCACGCGCGCAGCCGCGAGCACCTATCAGGCGGGCGCTGGTCGCGCCTTGCTATGCGGGTCGATCACGTCGTCCGCCAGGGACTCGGGCAGGAACTGCAGGACCCGCACGCCGACGGCGGTGATCAGCAAGGCCACTGCAACACCGCCGAGCCCGAGCAGTAGCTCAGGCATGCTTGGGCTGTAAGGGAGCGGACGACCCTGCACGGCGTCGACAAAGCCGGACTCCAGGATCGTGTGATCGGGAAAGATCGGCATCGGGTAGGCCTGGCCGCCGATGATGATCACGACCAGGGCCGAGAGGCCGCCGGCGATGACCATTGCACAGGCCCCGGCGATCCAACGGCGATCCTCGCCTAGCACCGGGTGATAGATGACCCCGAGCGGCAAGATCCCACCGACCAGGATCCAACCGACCCAGAATGTCAGGGTGTAGGCGCCGCCGTCGCGCAAAACCCACGACACGATCCCATAGTGTTGGGCGCCGTAGAGCTTGGTGAGATAGTAGACGGCAGTAACCAGCAGGACAGCAGCAACGAATACGCCGAGCAGCCTCGCTAGCCTCACGAGCAGGAGATTACCCAACGGGCGCTGCTCCTCCTGGAAGGCAAACAGCAAGACCAGCATGAAGACCGCCAGGCCATAG
The DNA here is from genome assembly GCA_964583605.1 of uncultured Chromatiaceae bacterium. Classification (GTDB taxonomy): domain Bacteria; phylum Pseudomonadota; class Gammaproteobacteria; order Chromatiales; family Chromatiaceae; genus CAZOWL01. Next base: position 19,654 of record CAZOWL010000004.1, read on the forward strand.
GCAAACGACATGAGAACGAACAAGGGCGCGAGAATTGCGCTGTCGTAGGCCTCCCGGGCGACGAGGAAGCCGAAGATCGAGCCGGTGCCCATGGTCAGCGCCAAACGCCAGATCATTGCGAGGATGCCTACCGGCTTCGTGTACTTGTTGCCGGTGCGCTCGGCCATCGTCCAGAGATAGGCGATCACAATGGCCATGAAGCCGGTATACAAAAGGATGTTCCAGGCGAAGATCGACCGGAGGTTGTAGTGCGTCATCGCCACAAGGAGACGATCCGGACGACCGAGATCGAGGACGAGCACGAGCAGGCCACCCATTAAGAGGGCCACGGCCAACAGACCGGACAAGCGCCCAAGAGGCTTGTAAGGTGTCCGCCCGAATACCGAGCCGATGGTCGCGACGTTGAGTGCCCCAGAGGCCGCGACGATCAGAAAGACGGCGAAGATGTGCGGCGTGCCCCAGACGATCGCGTTCGTCATGCCGGTCACCCAGTGCCCGGTGTGCTCCAGATAGAGTACCGAGGCCGCGCCGATCCCGATAACGACGAGCAGGGTGGCGAGCAGGCCCCAATAGCGGCCCGGATCGATACGCCACTCGCGATAGATGATGCGCTTCATCAGTACCTCTTCTCTTGCGGCGATCCAGGCGATCGCTGGAAACTCGCATACCAGATGGCGAAGGACCCGTATCTGCCTCCAAAGCTCGGCGACAGCAGCGTAGCAGGCGATGCGACGGTGGCCAGGTCGCAGAAAGACGACACTGGTGAGGGAACGATCAGGGGCGGCAACATTTCATCGTCCGGGGTGACTCGCCTCGCCCCATGATCGTTAGATGCCCGCATAGCGCACACCGGTGTTCAGGCGCAGGTCCTCGCGGATCTGTCGGCTCGGCTGAGCGCGCAGGGCCTGATTCAGGGGACTCTCCGGGTCCTTGAGATCCCCGAACACGATCGCGCCGTAGCCGTCTGATGCGCACGCATCGCTACAGGCCGTCGAGATGTCGCCGTGGTCCAGGCGGTGCGCGCAAAGATTGCAGCTCTCGACACAGCCCTTCCCACGCGGCGCCCGCGTCAACTTGTCTTCGACGATCTCGTGGATAAAGGACCGCGCCTTGTAGGGGCAAGCCATCATGCAGTAGCGGCAGCCGATACAGGTGTGCCGGTCGACCATGACGATGCCGTCGGCGCGCTTGAACGAGGCCCCGGTCGGGCAGACGTCCACGCAGGGCGGATGTTCGCAATGCTGGCAGAAGAGCGGCAGATTGACGATCCGCCCGGTCAGGTTATCCTGAAGCTTCACCTTGCGGATCCACACGGCGCGCTGCTGATCCCACTTCTCCTCGTCCTGTCCCTTGGGCTTCGTCTGCAGCGTCAGGCCGTTCTCTCGGTCGCAGGCGACCACGCAGGCGATGCACCCCTCGGCACACTTCGCTGTATCGATCAGCATGCCCCAGCGCACGTCGCTCGTGACCGGCTCGGCGCGCGGCACGGCGCTCGCGATCGAGTGCAGAAAGACCCCTGGGGCGACGACCGCCGTCGTCACGCCGGCTGCGCGGCCCAAGAAGCGGCGACGACCCTCGTCGACCATCTCATGCTCATCGTTCATCATTCATCGCCTTCGTAACTACTTGCTCGGGCGCGACTCCCGGTGTGGCGACCCAGCGCCGGCCGCCTCGGCCAGATTGTCGGCCGGCACGGTCGCGTGACAGTCGAAGCAATCCAGCGTGACCGCAGCATGCGCATGACATGTCTGACAGAACTGTCCCTCGGCGACCACCGGGATCGGCTCTGGGCCGCCCTGGTAGCTCACATGGCAGCTGATGCAGCCAGCTAGGCTGTGCTTGGAGGAGCGGATACCCTGGTGCACCGTCCTGTCCCGCTGGTGGCGGATCAGCTCCATGTGGTTGCGACGCATGACGTCAGTGGGCTCCACGCACTGCTCCAGGCGGGCCGCGCGCGAGTCCGGGACGACGTAGCTCTTGGCCTGCGCCTCGAGACATGGGGCCAGCAGGGCCCCGACAATCGCGAGGGCAATCAGCCGGCCTCGTACTGCGGCATCAGCCATCGACGCCTCCAAGAGGATTACTCACCCAGCCCCATCTTGATGTAGCCGGTCGGACACACATCGGCGCAGATGTGACAGCCGATGCACTTGGCGTAATCAGTATCCACATAGCGCCCGGTCGTGCGCCGATCCTTTTGGACGCGGAAGACGGCCGTCTGGGGACAAAAGATCACACAGTTATCGCATTCGAAGCACATGCCGCAGCTCATGCAGCGTTTGGCCTCGTCGATCGCCTCGGCCTCCGTCAGGCCGATCACCCGCTCCTTGAAGTGCCCAAGCACCTCCTCAGCGCTCGGCACCTCCTCCTTGCGCAGATTGCGGGCATGGAAATTGAAGTGGCCAAGGAAGAGCTCGTCATGCGGGATGACCTCGGCGGCTGAGCGATCCTCGTAGTTGTGGATCGCCCAGTTCCCGGCCGCGGTGCCGCGCAGGTCGCCGAGGTCCTCGGCACGGAACCGGTCCGGCGCCAGCTCGGCCTCGGTCATCTTCTCGAGGAGATCGAAGTGATGAACGTCGACCTTCGGCCGGCGCTTGTGCTCGGCCTGCTTGAGGTACTCATCGATCGACTCGACCGCGATCCAGGCCTGCCCGATCGCCGTGGTCAGCAGGTGCGGACGGATGATGTCGCCGGCGACGAAGTGCCCTGGACGGTCGGGCACCTGGTAGAACTTGTCGGCGTTGATCAGTCCCCGGCCATTGTCGAGATCCTCCAGGCCGGTCAGATCTCCCCCTTGGCCGATCGCGGCGACGATCAGATCGGCCTCGAGCACGCGCTCGGTCCCGTCGACCGGCACCGGACGCCCGTCGACCATCTGACAGTCAGCGACCTTGAGCCCGGTCGCGCGACCGTTCTCATCTCGCAGGAGAGCGACAGGCATGACCCCGTCAAGGATCGTCACACCCTCCTGCAGCGCATCGGAGACCTCATGCTCGGCCGCGGTCATCTTCTCGCGCGGGAAGAGCGAGGTCAGCGTCACCTGCGCCCCCTCGGCGGCCGCCGTCACCGCTGCGTCGTGGGCGACGTAGCCGTCGCGGATGACGATCTCGGGCAGATCGGGCTTCCCGGTTTTACTGATGTGGCCGAGGCGACGTGCCACGGAGACAACGTCGATCGAGGTATCACCACCGCCGACACAGACGACCTTCCCGGCCGTCACCTTCATGCGGCCCTCGTTAAAGGCCTTCAGGAAGGCCACGCCGGAGACACAGTTCGGCGTCTCGTTCCAGCCTTCGACCGGCAGGCCACGGCCCGTCTGACAGCCGATCGCCCAAAGGATCGCATCAAACTCCTTCTCGAGGTCGGCGACCTGGACATCGACGCCCACACGGGTGTTGAAACGACATTCCACCTGGCCCATGTCCAGAATGCGCTGGATCTCGGCATCGAGCTTGTCGCGCGGAACACGATAGCCTGGAATCCCATAGCGAAACATCCCGCCGAGCGCGTCGTTGGCCTCGAGGATGGTACAGCCATGCCCCAGGCGGCGCAGCTGATAGGCGGCGGCGAGACCGGCTGGGCCACCACCGATGATTGCGATGCGTCGGCCCGTATCAGCGCCTGGCTCGAAGCCATAGCCGTTGGTGATCGCCGTGTCGCCGATGAATTGCTCAACGGCGTTGATGCCGACGTAGTCCTCGAGCTCGTTGCGATTGCAGCCGTCCTGGCACGGCGCCGGGCAGACACGCCCCATCATCGATGGGAAGGGGTTGGCCTCAGTCGACCGGCGAAAGGCGTATTCTTGCCAGTCCATCCCGGCCGGCGGCTTCTCCTGCTGGCGGACGATCGCGAGCCAACCCCGGATGTCTTCGCCTGACGGACAGCTTCCCTGGCACGGCGGTGTCTTGTGCACGTAAGTCGGACACTTGTGCGACGTATCTTGCACGAAGATCTTCTCCGTCAAGACGTCCCAATCGTTATCGCCATCGCGGAAGCGGCGCCAAGTCGGCTTTGTCTTCATCTCGTCAGCGGAGGTCGCCATCGATCACTCTCCTTTCCAATTAAACGCTATCGTTTTCGTCATTGGCGCGACCGCTGCCGGTGTCGGTCGGCTGATTGGGTGGGCCGGCGTCAGGCGGCCTCTTCGGACATCGCCTCCTCATCCTGCTCCTCGCTCTCGTCGTTGTCGCCTCGGTCCGTCAAGACCAGCGCGTTGGAAACCAGCTGATGCAGACTGACGATCTGCTCCATCTCCATGCCGTAGTACGGCAGGACCTTTGTGAACTGGCTCTTGCAGATGGCGCAGATCGCGGCCATGTGCGTCACGCCCTTTTCCTTCATGACGTTGTTCAGGGCCTGCACGCGCGGCATCGCCCCCTTCACCCGTAGCTCCATCAGATCATCGGTCAGGAGCCCACCGCCTCCGCCGCAGCAGAAGGTGCGCTCCCGGATCGTCTCCTCCTCCATCTCGTAGAAGTGATTACAGGTAGCGCGGAGGATCGCGCGGGGGATCTCGAACTGCCCACCCGGCCGACCGCCCATGCGCGAGGCCCGCGAGACGTTGCAGGAGTCGTGATAGGTCAGGACCATGTCGTCATTCTGCGACTTGTCGAACCTGAGCTTGCCTTGCTGGATCAAGTCGTAGGTGAATTCGCAGATGTGCTGCGGGACCGGATAGCGCGGATCGAGGAAGTCCCAGGGTCCGGCCAGGGTGTTCAGGAAGCTGTAGGCGACGCGCCAGGCGTGCCCACACTCGCCGAAGACGATCCGCTTGACCTTCAGCGCGATAGCCGCCTCGCGAATGCGGCGCGCAACGCGGCGCATGTTCTCGTAGGAGCCGATGAACATGCCGAAATTGGCCGCCTCGGAGGCGTAGGTGCTCAGCGTCCAGCTCACACCGGCCTCGTGCAAGACCTTGCCGTAGCCGATGAGGCCATCGACGTGCGGCTCGGCGAAGAAATCGGCCGACGGCGTGACGAGGAGGATCTCGGCACCCTCCTCGTCGATCGGGTAGCGCACCTTGATACCGGTCTCGTCGAAGACGTCCTCCTCGAGACCCTCGAGGGTATCGGCCAGCGCCGGCCCGGGTAGCCCGAGGTTGTTGCCGATCTTGTAGACCTTACCGATGATCTCGTTGCAGTACTTCTGACCGACACCGATGCTGTCCATGATCTCGCGGGCCGCCATCGAGATCTCGGCCGTATCGATCCCGTAAGGACAGAACACCGAGCAGCGCCGGCACTGCGAGCATTGATGGAAGTAGCTATACCATTCGTCGAGGACCTCCCGCGTGAAGTCGGAGGCACCGACCAGCTTCGGGAAAAAGCGCCCAGCGAGCGTGAAGTAGCGCCGGTAGACCTTGCGCATCAGGTTCTGACGGCCGACCGGCATATTGTTCGGGTCCTTGGTCCCGAGGTAGTAATGGCATTTATCGGTGCAGGACCCGCACTGGACGCACGAGTCCAGATACACCCTCAACGAGCGGTACTTGCCTAGCAGATCCCCCATCTTGCCGATGGCCTTCGCCTGCCAATCCTCCACGAGCTCGCCTGGATAACCCAAAGGCTGCTGGAGCTCCTCCTTGGCCACGTAGGGCTTGCTGTGGGACATCACGCCCCTCTGCAGGGGGGGGATCTCGGCATACGGCTGGAGTACCGGGACTTCGAAATCGGCCTTGGCCATAGTCAAACCTCTCTGGCGCGTCTCGCGTGTGCGGGCGACCGCCGGCGCTATTCGTGCTCCAGGCGCTCGGCCCAGGGGGCGAGGTGTCGCCGCTCGCGAGGATTGTCAACCTGATTGCGGGAGGGACTGAAGAACAGACCAGGCGCGTGAAGCAGCTTGCTGAACGGGAAGATGATCATCAGGGCCGCGACCAGGAGCAGGTGCATCAACAGCAATGGATCCTGGGGCAGAGGATTGATCTTGAAGCTGTAGAGCCCGAGAAAGAAATTCTTGACCGCGACGATGTCGGTGTGCACGACATAGGTCATCGACAGGCCGCTGAGGCCGATCACAACCAGCAACGCGAGGATGAGATGGTCCGACGGTGAAGTGATATAGCGAACCCGGTCGACGAGGAATCGCCGTGCCCAGAGGCCCAATAGACCGACGACCATCGCGATGCCGCCGTAAATGCCGAACGGCTGGATGAAGGCGACCGGCGCCCAGACCGGATCGATGATATAGCGTAGATGGCGCAATGTGACGAGGAACAGGCCGAAGTGAAAGATCCAGCCGAAGATCCAGATCCACTTATTGCCTTTGAACAGGCTCTCGAAGAAGACGACTTCGCGCACCATCCTGAGAAACACGCCGCCAGAGGTGGTCGGCGCGGGCGTCGTCGGGATCTTCAGCGGTGCCGGAGTGCGCGCGTACTGGACGACCTTGTTTATCAGACCAGCAAACAGCAAAACGACGGCGAAATAGAACAAGAAGGCGTAAAAGCCCGACACGAACGACATGATCCCGCTACCTCAGTGGATCCGGAGAGCGGAGGGACGCATCGCGCCCCCCGTTGGCAACCACGCATTCCGTGTGATGCGACGACCGTCAAGCCAGACGTGACGGCCGGGCCTGCGTGTCTCCTACACGCAGCCGGTCGGCTTGGGCAGGCCGGCATAGCGGCACGCCTGCTTCGCCGGCCCGTAAGGGAAAAGGCCATACAGATACTTGCTGTTACCCTTGTCCTTGCCCATCCTCTTGCCTACGGCCTTGGTCAGGACTCGGACCGCCGGGGCAATCTGGTACTCCTCGTAGTACTCACGCAGAAAATTGATGATGTCCCAGTGCTCGTCGGTCAGGTCCAAGTCGTCCTCCTTTGACATCACGACGGCGACCTCGGGCTCCCACTCATTGATGTTCGCGAGGTAACCCTCCTCGTCGGTCTCTAAGGTCTTGCCATTGACTTCGATCGGCATAACGAAATTCCTCGTAGCGTTGAATCAGCGTTCGAAATGCGTTAGAGCCAAGCCTGAACCTTGTCATGCTCCGTGGTGAGATCCACGAAGCCGTCATAGTCCACAATCTTGACACCCGGAATGATACGCTCCTCGGCAAGGCCGCGGGCCTGGACATCCGGACCCAGCACGTAGATGTTCAGCGTATCGAGGGCACGCGCCACCCGATCGGACACCGCCGTATCCCGCAACGCGCCATAGACGCCGTCCTCGAACAAGAGCACGGCAGCGCCATCGTCCGCAAACCTCAGACAGGAATCGAGTGCATTGCGCTCGAACGGCGACTTATTGATTGTGTGCAAGATAGCCATCGACTCCGTTACCCCTAGAAGCTGAAGATCACGTCGGCCTGCCCCATGATCTCCTTGGCGCGGGACGCGTCCACGACCTCGACGATATTATCCTTCTCCTCACCCGACTCCCAGTCTTCCCAGGGGATCTGGACCAGGTCCTCGGCCTTCAGCCCACGAGCGACCAGCGACTCGCGATCGACATAGACACTCTTGACCTCGTAGTCACCGAGTGTGCGATAGGTCGGCGAGAAGTTCTTCATACCGACGGCAGCGGTATCTTGCGTCTTGGTGAGCTGAAAGACGCCGTCGTCGAGAAACATGAGGCTGACATCTTGATCGAACGCCGCACCGATCAGCACGACCTCGAGTGATTCCCAGGCATAGATGGTCCCGTAGGGCGCCTTGCGGTTCAGATACAGGAACTTCTTCACGATTTCCGACACAAGCGCCTCCCTCAATCGCCGAAGACGACGAGACGGTCCGATTGAATCGCCGCCTCGACCAATTGACCCAGTCCCGAGATGCGGAAACGCGGATGGATGTTCGTCGCATCCTTGCCGTTGCGCTTCGCCTCTCCCTCGTCGACGATGCCGCGGCGCTGGGCGGCGGCCACGCAGACGACCATGTCGAGATCGTGCTCATCGGCCAGCTCGGCCCAGCGATTCACGACGTTGCGGTCGTCCTGAGGTGGCGTCGTGAGCCTCGAGGAGTTGTAGACGCCGTCGTGGTAGAAGAACACGCGCATAATCTCATGGCCTTTGGCCAGCGCGGCCTTGGTGAAATAGTAGGCCGAATCGGACGACTGGTGCTGGTATGGCCCTTCGTTGATCTGAATAGCAAACTTCATCGTAATTTCTTCTCGCCTCCTCGCGTCGGTCCTAGCTCGAACCGATCCGGATTGCGACCCATCCGGGCCCAGGCATCGCCCGACCCGGACACCTCCTCTGCGGTCCGCGTCATTGTGCCTCGCTCAAGGTATCGCCAGCGCCGGCCGGGGCGTTACCCGAGCGCGCGCGACACTGAGCCGCTGAGCCGGCTAGCGCATGACTAGAAGCGGATGTAGGTCGAAGCATTAAAGCTGTTACGCGCGCCGCGCCAGGTATCGATGTGATACTTGGTGAACGGCAGCTCGACCTCCTCAAAGAAGCGCGGCCATCCGATGCGCTCAATCCACTCATTGATCCGCTCCCAATCACGGGCACCCTCTTTGTAGGCCTTCAGGATGCGCTTGACGATCGCGGTCGCCTCGGGCCAGCGGGGCGGATTGTTCGGGATGCCGGCGGCGACCAACTTTTGGAAGGTGGGCTTGCCGCGCGCATTGGAGTGATTACCCCCGACCCAGATGGCGAGCTTGGTGTGCTCAGCGTCGTTGATCTGCATCGGCGGACAGGGCGGGTAGCAGGCCCCACAGCAGATGCACTTGCGCTCGTCGACCTCGAGTGACGGCTTGCCGTTGACCATCGCCGGGCGAATCGCCGCGACCGGGCAACGCGCGACGACAGACGGCCGCTCGCAGACATTGGCCACCAGGTCGTGGTTGATCTTCGGCGGCTTGGTGTGCTGAACATTGATCGCGATATCTCCCTGCCCGCCGCAGTTGATCTGGCAGCAGGAGGTGGTGATATGCACGCGGTTCGGCATGTTCGTGTTGCGGAACTCGTCGATCAGCTCGTCCATCATGGCCTTCACGACCCCCGACGCATCGGTGCCCGGGATGTCGCAATGCAGCCAGCCCTGGGTGTGGGAGATCATGGTCACCGAGTTCTGGGTGCCGCCGACGACGAAGCCCGCCTCCTCCAGGGCCTGAACCAGGGGCTCGACCTTCGCCTTGTCCTTGACGAGGAACTCGATGTTGGATCGCAGCGTGAAATGGACATAGCCGTCGGCGTACTGATCACCGATGTCGCAGAGCTTGCGCAACGTGAAGACGTCCAAGATGCGCTGCGTACCGGCCTTCACGGTCCAAATCTCATCGCCGCTGTAAGCGACGTGACGAAGCACGCCAGGCCGCGGGTGCTCGTGGTACTTCCACTGGCCGAAGTTCTTGCGCATCACCGGATGCATGTACTGCCAAGGATCGGGACAGCCGGACTCGATGGGCTCTCGCATTTGGGCCATCGCATTGCCTCCAAACAGCTCGAAAAAGGGAATTGGAACCGAATCGGCGCCGCGGTGGGCTCCCGCACCGACGGCGTCTCGTCGAATGACCTGGCTACTGGGCCCCTGCGGCCTGCCGCTCGAACCATTCTGTGGCGGCCTCGTCCCAGCCGTCCATCCGGACATAGGAGCTCTGCCGCGGATGGCTCAGCATGTTCGGATCCGGCTCGACGCCGATCCCCTCGAGGAAGTTGGCCAGCCCAATGCGCTCGATCATCTCGCCGCAGCGCTCATGCTCGAGCCCGTTCTCGGCCCAAAAATCGATGATCGTCTCGGCGAGCTCGACCAGAGACTCATAGTCCTCCTCGGTCTCGAGCTTCTTGAACGGCACGATCACGGTACCCATCAGATCGCCGATCTTGAGGGTGCGCTTGCCACCGATGAGGATAGTCACGCCCTTATCGTCGCCGGGGTGGAGCGCCTTCGGCATCACGTTCAAACAGTGCATACAGCGCACGCAATCACGGTTGTTCACCGCGAGGGTATCGTCGTCGTTCAGCGACAAGGCGTGCGTCGGGCAACGCGTGACCACGTTGTCGATGATGTATTGACGGCCCTTCTCGGCGACATATGCCTTCACCTCATCCTGGTCGACCTTCATGTCGTCGCGCCAGGTGCCGATGACGGCGAAATCGGACCGCTCGATCGCGTTCTGGCAGTCATTGGCGCAGCCCGAGACCTTGAACTTGAACTTGTAGGGCAAGGCCGGACGGTGCACGTCATCGGTAAAGTTGTTGACGAGCGCGCGGTGGGCCTTGAGCTCATTTGTGCACGACATCTCGCAACGGGCCGAGCCGACACAGGACATTGCCGTGCGCACGCAGGGGCCGGCGCCACCTAGGTCCCAACCGTACTCGTTGATCTCGTCAAAGAAGTGCTGGGTCGCCTGCGTGTTGGCGCCAATGAACATGATGTTGCCGGTCTGCCCGTGGAAGGTCACCAGCCCGGAGCCGTGCTTCTCCCAGCTGTCGGCCAGCTGGCGCAGAATCGCCGTCGTGTAGTGATTTCCGGCCGGCGGCTGGACGCGCAAGGTGTGAAACTCTTTCGACTTGGGGAAGGCCTTGCCGACCTCGGAGAAGCGCGGGATGATCCCGCCCCCGTACCCGTAGACGGAGACCGTACCGCCCTTCCAATAACCTTTGCGCGTCTCGTACGAGTGCTCCAGCTGACCGAGCAGGTCATTCGTCATCTCATTGATGCGGCTGTCGGGATGCTCGTCGCGCAAGCGCTTAATGCCAGAGATGAAGCTCGGCCAGGGTCCGCTCTCCAACTGATCCAGCATCGGGGTCGGGTGTCTTTCGGTTGTCATTATGCTGTCTCTCCCATAGTCAGATTATCGAGCGGGGCTGAGTGGCCGCCGTCCTGCATGAGGGTCGTCGCGGTTTTCCGCATCCCTCCAAGGTTTAGAATCGGGCCCTAGGCTGCAGGGCCAACGCCGAACGAGAGCCAAGCCCCTGCCGCCAATACTCACTATAGGCGCAGACCAAGGTTGGGGGCCATTCCACCTTGGGGGGAGGCGCCGCCTATGTCCCTATCCCCTTGGAGATATTTGAGCAGGAAATCGCTACACCCTAGTTCCAGACAAAAAACGTTGGGAATCCTAGAGGGTGGACGCAGAGAATGTCAACATTTTCTAATATTCGTAAACACGGAACGAGACACACTCGAGCGACAAGTGCCGGCATGTGGTCCAATCTCGAGAGCTCCGACATTTACCACGCTTGGCGCGAGCGCAAGCTTGAGGCCTACCCCCACGACCTGGCCGCCCTTCGGGTCCAGGTCGCTCGCCTCGACAGACCGAGCCCTTCCGAGCTCATGGCGATTCGCGAGCGGGTCGCGCAGTGCAACATGGCCCTCGTGGCTTGCAGTGACCCGGCACAAATCCGAGCACCTAGCCTCCTTCAGCTCGGGCGCCACCTTGGGCTGGCGCGCGTCGACACCCATCTTTGCGCCAGCGCGGACGGGGTGAGCCGTATCCGGGTGGAGGCGTCGGGGCCCAGCGGCGAATACATCCCATACACGAATCGATCTCTCAACTGGCACACCGATGGCTACTACAACCGGCCGGATAGAAGCGTCCGCGCCTGGATGTTGTTCTGCGTGCAAGACGCCGTCGACGGCGGCGAGAATGCCCTGCTTGACCCGGAGATCGCCTATCTGCGCCTGCGCGATAGAGATCCGGAGCTGATCGCAACACTCATGGATCCGCATGCGCTGGAGGTTCCAGCAAACAACCGCGATGGCATCACGCTGCGCGAGATGAGCGTCGGCCCCGTCTTCAGTTGCCTGGATGGCGCGCTGCACATGCGCTACACGGCACGCGCGCGCCACGCCCGATGGCGCGCCACAGCGACGACCGACGCGGCCAGAGCCGCACTGACGAGCTTGTTTTCAAGCCAGGACAACTACATCTATCGCCACAAGCTGAAGCCAGGCGAGGGGTTCGTCACGAATAATGTGCTGCACAATCGCTCGAGCTTCGACACATCCGTATCCCCCCGCGCCGGACGAGAGTTGTTACGGGTGCGTTATCTCGATCGGATCGGCGCCTAGGATTAAGCGTGCGGCGCATCCGCAGGGGCCAGCTAGAGAGGAGTGAGGCGAAGAACCATGCTCAGGCTTAGTGACATACTCGTAGAGCATAAGGAGGTCGAATCTTTCGACGAGCTCCTGCCGCTAGTCCAGTCCGTCGCGAAAGGCGGCGAGCGGTTCTTTCGTATCGATGTGAAACCGCCGTATCCGGACACGCCGGAGAATTGGGAAGATCGCCTCGAGGCGGCATTTAGCGGTCTGGTTCGCTAGTCGGAATCGCTCGAGTACGGTCCTGGATCATGACGACCAAGTTTTACGACATCACCAACACCTACCTCCGGGACACGATCGCTGACCCCCTGTTTTACCGGCCTATAGAGGCAGGTGCCCTGGAATCGCACCTCACGGCTCTGAGAGAGCGCCTTCAGGCACTCGAACGTCGCCGTGCGCCGGCCCAACAACTGGCCGATATCAAGCTGCAGATCTCTCGGGCCGTCGTCACTCTTGGCCGCGGGGAGGAGGCCTGGGCGCTGGCGCGCGAGGCCTTCGATGTCTTCATCGCGACCGAGGAGTTCGAGCCGGCCGCCGACGCCTGCGATGTCCTCTTCCAATGTAATCAACCACTTTCCCTGGCCGCACTGGGCCAGGGCATTTGGCTCGCAGTCACCTATCCGATCGACGTCGAGCTCGCGGTCGAGCTCATCACGCATGTCGTGGATGAGACGCCGGATGAGTCGGATGGGGCTGCAGTCGCGGCCACAACAGCCCACTTCCTCGCCGACCTCCGGGCGGAAGGCAAGACCCGAGAGAACTTGATGTTCTTTACCAGTCAACTGCTCGGCAAGGTCGCTCGCCAACACAGTGGTGTCCTCACGCAACAAGCATTCGACGATTGGATGCAGCGATTGGAGCTGCGCGAGCCCTATAAGTTCCTGGTACGCTTACGCAACATCATTGACGTCCTCGTCCAGGACCAGTGGTGGTTCGACCGTGATCTGTTGCTGGCGCGTTTGCCAGCCGAGGCGGGCCGCGTTGTCGACCCTATCCGGCCGAGCGGCGCGAGTGGCGACGGCTAGCAACCGCCGTCCACCCTCATCGAGATCGATGACGATCGCGCCCCGTCACTCCCTGCGGAATCAGCGAGATGTACTGGCAAGAGGATGAGCTGACGGCCGAAATCGCCGTCCCAGACGACATCATCGACGTCCAATTCGCGGTGACCGGGCAACGCATCCCAGTCGACCACGGCTACACGCTCGGGCGCGCCATCGCCAACCTGTTACCCGTCAGCCTGATGCAGGGCATCGGCGTGCATATCATTCACGTCGCTGGATCGCAAAACGGGTGGCAGCGCCCGGCCCACAGCCCGCACGAATATCTGGCTCTCTCTCGCCGCACCAAGCTGACGATCCGCCTACCCAAGGAGCGCGCCGAGGAGGTTACGCAGACATTGCGTGGAAGAATCCTCGACGTTGGCGGCTGCCCGTTAGCCATCGGGGACGCCAAACATCGATGCCTGAGCAAAGAGACGACGCTGTTCGCTCGCTACATCGTCGACGCACGCGAACAGGGCGAGACCGAGCTCTCGCAGTGGGCAACCGACGCGCTGCAGGAGATCGGGGTGCGTGCGCGCAAGATGCTGTGCGGCAAGTCCACGCCGCTCTGGACCCCAGATGGTCCGATCCTCACACGCAGTCTACTGCTCGCCAGCCTTAGTCTCGATGACGCGATCCTCTTGCAGCAGTGGGGTCTCGGGCCTGGACGGGAGATGGGATGCGGCCTGTTCATACCGCACAAGGGCGTCGAGGCCGTCCAGAATCCCGCGCGTTAGGCCGCGATCCCGGCCTCCTCGTTCCCGACACGACGGATCGCGGAAGCGATTCAACGTCCCCACGCGCGCTGTGTCGACTTTCCTCTCGTATCATTATTTGATAAATTTCAGATGGTTTGGATAAGCCCGCGGCAAGAGGGCTGGTACCAAGGCGGCATCTCACTGATAGCCTACCCGTCCGAGAGGAATGACAAGATGTCCATTGAAGTCAACGGCAAGTCGATCGAGCTCACCGAGGCCGGCTACCTCGTCAACCATGCCGATTGGGACGAGGAGGTCGCGGGTGCGCTGGCTGAAGCCGAAGGCATCGCACTGACCGACAGGCACTGGGATATCATCCGCTACCTGCGCGACGAGTACATCAGCAACAATCAGAATCAGCCCATGGAACGGGTCGTCCTCAAGGAGATGAGCAAGCGGTGGGCCGCCAAGTTGACGAGCAAGGACCTCTACCAGCTCTTTCCGCTGGCGCCGACGAAACAAGGCACCAAGATCGCCGGGCTGCCTCAAGTCAGGCGCAAGGGCGGCTACTGAGCTTACTATGCAATTCGCGAAGCCCGTTTGCTCCCTCGCCCTCTGGGGGACGGTTGGGAGAAGGTTGGGAGAAGGTTGGGGTGAGGGAACGATCGGGGGCGAGGCGACATCTGATCATCTGGGGCGCTCGCCTCGTCCATGATCGTTAGGGCCGATCGCTCATCCGCGCTTCGCCCGCCCCTCTTGCGCGCGACCAAGATCGGCGATCGCGCCAGCGAGGCCGTTCTGAACAAGACTCTGGACAAACTGCAACCTGGGAGAAATCTACATGCCATCGGTCGTCACCCGCCATAACGGCGACATGGTCTTCGAGACACAAGTCGGCGAGCACCGCGTCCTCAACGACGTCATGCCGACGCCTGAGTGGGGCGGCAAAGGCCGGCACCCAACACCACCCGACTATTTTGTGACGTCCATCTCATCCTGTATTGCCGCATTCGTGGTGCAGTATTGCGATCGCTCGGGTATCGACAGCCGCGACATGACGGTGGAGATGAGCTTCGAGAAGGGTGAGAAGCCGGCCCATCTGAAGGACTTTGTGGTCCAGATCACCCTTCCCCATGCCACCGTCGGCGAGCGCATGGCAGCACTGAAACGGGCCGCCGAATACTGCACAGTGCACGAGACGATCACGCGGATGCAGGACGGAATCGCCATCGAGGTTCGCGACAAGACATCGGCTTGACGCGCGCCCCGAGACCAGTCGCCCGGGAGCAATCAACGCCGCGTTGCGGCGGCACCTCCGGATCGAGCTCATAGGCCGACCATCCTCACGGGCAGGGTGGCGGTCATCAGGGTACAAGGATTGGCTGCCGTAGCTTAGGTTGCTGGAGCAACCACCCGGGCCCCTCAAGATCCGTGTACGGCATTATTGGAAGGATGCTGGTCATGGGCCGCGACTTAGTGCTAGATAGGGATGATTTGCCGCTCCGGTCCGCTCGGCGGAGCGGCACGCACGACACCCCAGGACTCCACGCCAACGGCGCGACCCGGCGGCGCCTCCTCTCGCTCCCAATCCTCGCCCAACCCATCAGCATGCCGGTCGCTCGCGCCCAGGCGCCGCGGCCCGGTCCCCACTGCGCATGCCGCGGCGTCGCGTTGGGTCGCCCGACCCGCGACACGTACCTCGTCATACGCCTGAGCCTCACAGCCATGCTGTGGCTGCTGCTATCCGGCGCGGCCGAAGCGGATTGGCAGTTCTCCGACGGCAGTGGGATAGAGCGCTTCCGCCTCCAAGGCTTCGGCACCGTCGGCGGACCCTTCTATAGCTCGACCGACGAGGCCACCTATATTCGTGACCGGTCCCAACCGGACGGTGCTCGGGGCCCGGGCCTTGCGTTTGAGACGGACTCGCGGCTGGGCATTCAGGCGAGCTGGACGCCGACACAGGACCTCGAGGCCACGGTACAGCTCGTTGCGAAGTACCGTTACGACGGTACCTATCGGCCGCAGGTCCCGTGGGCCTTCGTCAAGTACGCCTTCAACCCTGACGTTCAGATCCGGGCCGGACGTCTCGGTTACGACGCCTACCTGCTCAGCGACTCGCGCGATGTCGGCTACTCGTATCTCTGGGTGCGTCCGCCGGTCGACTATTTCGGCCAGATCCACTACTCCTACTTTGAGGGACTCGATCTAACGGCACGCCACGCCCTTGGCGATGCCATCGTCAAGGGCAAGCTCTATCTGGGGCAGCTCAGCGAGTCAAGCATTACGCCCGAAGGCACCGAATACGCGTTGCGCGGTAGCTGGCTGGGAGGAGGCTATCTCGATTTCCAGAGCCCACATTGGCAGGTCCGCGCGGGCGGCGGGCTGTTGCGGTTGGAGCTTGGCGATGAGCTTCCCTCGATCTATTTGCCGCTCTTGGATGCGCTGCGCGGGACAGGCACGCCACAAGCCGCCGCCGTAGCCGAGGAGCTCAGCGGCGACCATACGGAATTCAGCTTCCTCACCGCCGGCTTGGTCTACGACAAAGGGGCCTTGCAGAGTCAGCTGCAGCTTCGGCATCTCTGGACCGAGACGAAGAGCTATGCCGGCAACACAGCCGGTTATTGGTCGCTCGGCTATCGCCTGGGACGGTGGACGCCCTATCTCGTCTACTCGAGGATCAAGTCCGAGCATGAGAGGCTCGCCACCGGCCTCCCCGACGTGTCGCCGTTCGCCACCATTAATGACGCGGTCGATCGTCTCACGCAGACAACCCAGGTCGATCAAGAGACCCTCTCGCTCGGCGCGCGCTTCGACTTCACCCGGGATGCCGCGATCAAGCTCCAGGTCGACTGGATCCACAGCCGCGACAATCCCTCGCTGCTCTGGCTCGATGTCGATCCCGATTGGAACGGCCGCGCGATGGTGCTGAGCGCCACGCTGGACTTCGTCTTTTAGCAGGGAGCCGAAGACATGATCAGCGCTCACGATCATGGGGCGAGGCGAGCCACCCCGGACCATGACATGTCGTCTCGCCCCCGATCGTTCCCTCACCCCAACCCTCTCCCAGAGGCTCTCCCAGAGGGCGAGGGAGGAAACGTGCTTCGCGAATTTCATAGTAAAGGAGGCCCGACCCAGGCTCAGCGCATCCTCGGCGGCAACCTGCGGATCGCGGTCATCCGCGTCGGCGTGGTACTCGTGCTCTGCGCCACCAGCCCTCAGCTGGGCAGCGCCGCGGAGCTGGCCGTCATCGTCAATCCGGAGGCGGGGGTCGTCGAGCTGACCCGGGCGCAACTCATCAACATCTTCTTCGGGCGTCAGCGCCGGCTCCCATCAGGCCAGGCCGCGCTGCCGATCGATCTCGCTGGAGAGGGAGGAGTGAAAGCGCAATTCTACGGGAAATTGGTCGAGAAAAGCCTCGCTGAGGTGCGCTCGTACTGGGCGCGACTCGTCTTCTCTGGCCAGGGCTCCGCGCCTTGGCAGGCGCAGAGCACCGATGAGGTGCTCGGAATCATCGAGGAGAACCGCGGGGCCATCGGCTACATCCCCGCCCATCAGGCCGATCATCGAGTTAGGATCGTGTACTTGCTTCAGGAGTGAGCACAATCCTTCAGGGATGGCCTGACGATCATGGGGCGAGGCGGGCCACCCCAGATGATGACATGTCGCCTCGCCCCTGATCGTTCCCTCACCCCAACCCTCTCCCAACCCTCTCCCAGAGGACGAGGGAGCAAGCGTGCTTCGCGGATTTCATAGTAAGACCAGTCGAAGGCCGACTGATGATGCGCGATCACTCGCTACTTGAAGACCCTGTCGGACCCCGGGTCGCTCGATACCGGCTGGCTCATGGCCAGCTCCCCGGTCTAGATGAAGTTCCGCCGCTCCTCCCCTCAATGCCGCCGTTGATCAGATGATTTGCGAGACGACAATGCATCAGCATACTGTATTCGCTGGCCTGCGCTTCGATTGCGTGACCAACGCGGCCTTTGAAGCTTCGGGTCGACTAGGTCCACAGTCGAGATGACCCATCCATTCTGTGGCAGAATGTCGATCTGCACTGGGCTGGTCACATGACAGTGCTGAGCGCTGCGCTCGACTTCATCTTCTAGCGGGACGCCTGAATATGGACATGAGCCGACCCGAGCCCGGCCGTGAACCGCCGCGCGGCCAACGGCCGAATCCTTGCCCGGCGGCCGAAGATCCGGCTTCGCTCCCAGGCCTGACCGACATCACGGCACATCCACCGCGACAGAGCCTGGTCATTCGGGCCACGCTATCGATCCTGACCGTGATCGCCCTAGTCGGCGCCTTCTACCTCTGGCTGAGCCACACGCTGACAGCGGAACGCGAGACCAAAGGGGCGCAAAGGCACCTCGAGCAGCTGCTCGAGACGGTCCAGCGGCCGGCAAGTATCGCGTGCTTTCTCAATGACCCGCAGCTCGCCGGGGAAGTGGCCGAGGGCCTGCTCGCCAATCGTATGGTCAGGGCCGTTCAGATCTATGCCGGGCCGGTGCGCCTGGCCGGCGGGACGCGGGACATTCCACCGGCTATCGAGGACACGCGCGCCACGATGCCGGTCGCGATTATCGTCCGGCCGATCGCATCGCCCTTTAACAGTGACGAGCATGTCGGCGAGATTCGCCTAACGCCTGACGCCCAGGCCATCGCGGAACGGACCGCTCAAGCCACCTTGTTCGGCGGGGGGCTGATGCTCGCCCAGATCGTCGCGAGCGGGCTCACGATCGTCGTCGTCGTGTATTTCTACGTGACCTTGCCATTACGGCGCATGACGCGATCGCTGCGCAGCCTGCCTGCCGAGCAAGGGGCCGAGCTCCCTTGCCCGCGCGGCCACGAGCGCGACGATTTTGGCGAGCTGGTCGAATATATCAACCGCTTGTTGCGGCGATTAGTCAAACTCCTCGCCGAGGAGCGGCAGTTGCGCCTGCAGCTTGAGGTCGAGGAGCGCCGGTTTCGCTCCATCTTCGAGAACGCTGCGACCGGCATCTTCCTGGTCGACCGCACCGGCATGATGCTGTCACATAATCCGGCCTGCCGGCGCATCCTGCAGCTGGATGCACAGTCCCCGGTGAACGTCGGACCCAGACTGGGACTGAGCCATTTTTTCTGCGGCGATCGCGCGCGAGCGCGGGCCTTTATCGACCTCTGCATCCAGCAGAACCGTTCGATCCACCAGGACTTGAAGCTCTCTGACCGGCTCCGGGAATCAACCGAGCGTTGGATTCACCTGACACTGACGCCGATAGGCGGGGACATCTTCCAAGGCGTCGCCAACGACATTACCGAGCGCAAGCGCACCGAGGCCAAGGCCATCGAGGCGGCGATGAGCGACCCCCTGACCGGGCTACTGAATCGCATGGGCTTCATACGAATGCTCCAGGAGCAGTTCCGGGTGGCTCGCTCAAGGCCCTCGGCCTGGGTCGCCTTGCTGCTCATCGATCTCGACCGGTTCAAACCGGTTAATGATACCTTCGGCCACGACGCGGGCGATCAGGTCTTGATCGGGGTCGGTCAAATGCTCCAAGGGCTGGTGCGCAAGTCCGACCTGGTCGGCCGCGTCGGGGGCGACGAATTCGTCATCCTCCTGATGGACGTCGAACAGCCGGAGGCCATCGAGAAGATCGCGCAGAAGATCCTCGCGGGCGCCGCGACTCCTTACTACATCGGCGCGGAACGGACCGTGCGCATCGGCGCGAGCATCGGCATCGCCCTTAGCCAGTTGGCTCAGGCAACGCAGGAGGTACTCTTCAAGCAGGCCGACGAGGCGATGTACGAGGCGAAGAGGGCTGGACGCAATGGCTACCGTGTCTACGGTCGGGGCCAACCGTTGATCGCTCTACCCTTCGCCGTCGCGGAGGAGGCCGCCGGCGACGCACGGTGACAACCTGCGGTGGCGCGGCGATGTTGCGACCAGCGTCCTGCCGCCGGTCTCAGTCGTGCAGACCGCCCCGGCCGAAGGCGAGCAGCGCCTGACTCTGCTCGATGCATCGTGCGGCGGTCGCCGCGTCCAACGCCCGGCGCCAACGCCGCGGAATGGCCTCCAGCCCGTAGAGCGTGCCGGCGATCATGCCGAGGATCGCGCCGGTCGTATCGGCATCGCCGCCCCGGTTCACGACATCGACGAGCGCGGCCTCGAAGTCCTCGGTACAGAACAGCGCCTGGAACACCGCCCGCAAGGTCTCGACGATGTAGCCGCCAGGATTCTCGATGCGCTTGCGATCATGGGCATAGTGCCGCTCCGAGGCCACCAATTCATCAGCGAGATGCTTCAGATCGGCACGATCCGCTCCGAGCACGGCTGCCTGCACCATCCGGATGACACAAAGGGTGCCCGCATCCGCCAGCCGGCTGTGATGCGTGACATGGGATTGGCGCCGATTCGCCTCCGCGACATCAGCGAGCGGTGCCCCTAAGGTCGCAAGCGCAACCGGAAGGCAGCGCATACAGGCACCGTTGCCGGCGTCGTATTCGTTCTCCGGGACCTCCGTGACGCCCGTGCGGCGGTAGAGGGAGATGCCACGGCGCACCGTATGACCGATGTCGACGGGCTTGCCACGCATCCAGGTGCTGAAGGCCTCGGCGACCGCCTTCGGCACGACGCCGCCCTGCTCGAGGATGCTGTACCCCAGCGCCAGGCTCATCTCCGTATCGTCCGTCACGCGGCCCTTGCGCAGCCGCAGCCAGCCACCGCCGATGATGTCGCGGTGCTCGCCGTAGAGCTCCCGGATCTCCCTTGGCGTCATGAACTCGACCGTCGCGCCCAGTGCATCGCCGATCGCCAGACCTAGGTAGGCGGCCGCGGCCCGCCGGCCGACCTCTGTCGTGACTAACCGCGGAGAATCACCCTGGAAGTCAATCCTCGGGTCCAAAACAAACATGATAGTCGCAACATTCCGCACAGGATGGGGACCGACAGAGGCGCAAGCCCTCCGCCTCGCACAGCTGTCGGTACAGGAAACGCTTCCATTTCATGTCCTGGACATTGCGCGCCGCCAGGCTCGGAAAATTCCTTTGCATCAGGGCCGACAGATCCTCTCGGCTCCAGAGTCCAAGGTCCTGCCAGAGGTGGTCGTTGGCCAGGCAGGCGGCACCGACAATCCGGGCGATCCAGAGCTCGGCCCGCGCGACTCCGGCCCGATGCCGAGACAACAGCTGCACGAGGTCCGCCAGCTCATCGAGACGGTCGGTAGGCAGGTGTCGGCCACGGCGGGGCGGCGCTCGAAGGCTCGCGCCCGGGAAATGGCAACGCATCAGCGCATAGCAATCCTCCGGGGTCAGCCCAAGCCAGTCCGGCAGCGCACCGGCGCCGGTACACCAGCTGGCGTAGACACACGCCAAGGCGTGGTCATTGCCTCGCCCCTTTCCTCTCCCGTTTCCTCTCCGGGCCGCGCCCGCCATCAGGTGCGCGTAGAGGAGCTCGGCCTCCGTCGGCTGGAGAACGGCCGCCAAGCCCATCGTCAGTACTCGACAAGGATGTCTTCGTCGCGAACGATCATCTGACAGGCCAGGCGCCACTCGCTTGGCATGTCGTCGACCGCCAACCGGTCGATATCCTCGGCGGTGAGCTTCCCGAGCCCACGCAGGACGACCTTCTCCTTGTCGGTCAGGTGATAGCCCATCCGACCCTTGGTGTCGACGCTGGTCACGCGCACGACACAGTGGCCACACTCGCCGTCCTGACAATCGAACTGCACCGGCACCTTGTTCTCTTTGGCCAGCTTGAGCAAGGTCTCGGTGTGGCTGCCGGCCACGGCATAGACGGTCTTGTCCTTGTAGTCGGGGTTCGAAAAGGTCACCAGGGCCATCGAAGGTCTCCATGCATCGTTCGGTTTGAGAAAAGGTCTGCGGCGCTCAAGTCGCCGCTCGGTCTGTTCGCCATCGTGCGCTCACGCCGGTTTGACCCGGCAATCCCCCAGCACCTGTGCCTGACAGGCGAGGCGGTCATGCCGGTTGGCCATGTTCTCGCGCAGGACCTTCTCCTCCAGCACCGAGGGCTCGGTGAGATTGTTCCAGCCGTCGAGGACATGCATCATGCAGGTGCCGCAATCCCCCTCCCGGCAGCCGTAGATGATCCCGGCGCCGATCTTCTCGGAGATCTCGATGACCCGCGTGCCGGCCGGTACATTGACGGTCTGACCGATGTCATCGAAGGTTACTTTCGCTTTTGCCACAACAACTTACTCCATTTTCATCACCGCATAGGGGCGGCTTTCTGTAGAACAAATCCGCATCGGCTGACCGGGCAGGGGCACCCGGTCCCGGCGCTGACGGCGCGAGGATTGCGGCCGCCCCGGCCCGGTGGGCCTGCTGGCCCCGCTAACCCAGATCGGCCATCTCCACGACCGGCTCGGTCTCGCTTGCGCCGGTCAGGAGCCCGGCCACCTTGGCGCCGAGCTCGCGGCACGCGTTGAGCTCTTCCTCATCCGGGATCAGCTTGATGCGCAGCCCGGCGACCGGTACCCGCAGCTTCAGTCCGCGCAGACGCTCCTCGATCAGCCGCACCGCCTCGCCGCTCCACCCGTAAGAGCCGAAGGCCCCACCGACCTTGCCGCGCACGTCGATGACGGCGAGTGACGCGAGCAGGTCCCAGATCGGCTTGACCGCGTCGGCATTGATCGTCGGGGATCCCAGCAGAATCGCGTCGGCGGCCTCGATCTCGGCAAGGAAGGAGATCGCTTCGGCACCGGAGAGGTCATGGATCCTAACCCGCACCCCCGGCTGCCTGGCCGCTCCCTCCCCGATGGCCTCGGCCATCCGCGCCGTGTTGCCATAGGCGCTGACGAAGAAGATGGCGAGGGACCGCGGCGCGTCCGGGCTCGCACCGACTCCGCCGTCGATGGCCGCCAGCACGCGATAGCGGTCCAGGTAGCGGCGCGGACGGTCGCGGAGGACCGGGCCGTGGGCCGGCGCGATGACGCGGACAGGCAGCGGATCGATCAGGTCCAGGGCGGGACCGACATGCTGCTTGAACGGGCGCATGATGTGCGCGAAGTAATGATCCACCTGATCGGAGAAGTCGCCGAGCAGATCGTCGAAGAGCCGCCCATCGCAGAGGTGACAGCCGAACAGATCGCCCGTGAAGAGCACCGACTCGCCGACGAGATAGGTGCACTGGGTATCCGGCCAGTGCAGGAAGGGCGTGCTCAGGAACCGGAGCGTCCGATCGCCGAGGCTCAGCGAATCCCCAGTGCGCACCGGCTTGAGCGGCAGAGCCTCCTCGGCGCCGACCTTGAAAAGCCCCTTGATCAGGCCGACACCCCGCGGCGACAAGTAGAGCGGCGCCTGCGGGGCCCGTTGGATCAGCTCCGGCAAGGCACCGCTGTGATCGGGCTCGAGATGGTTGAGGACGATCGCGCGGATCTCATCGTAGTCGGCGATCGACTCGAGCCGTGCGAAGAATTCATCGGCGCATTCCGCCTTGACGGTGTCGATGACTGCAACGCCATCGCGACCTCGGACCAGGTAGCTGTTGTATGTGGTGCCATAGTCCGTGTGTAGGATGATGTCGAAGGTCCGGAGTCCTGGATCGAGCGCCCCGATCCAATGGACGCCCTGACCGATCGGAACCGCCTGGCGATGCCTCGAGACGTCGCGCGTCATGTCCATCGCCGCACTCAGCGCGCTCGGATCTCGGCCATCACCGCGGCCACTCGCTCGGGCGGGATGCCGGTCAGCGATCCGGGCGGATTCAGCGGGTCACCCTGGGCATCGAGGATGGCACCTTCGACGGGACAGATGCTGGCGCATTGCGGGTCGGCGAAGTCCCCGACACACTCGGTGCAGCGGCGCGGATCGATCGCGAAGCGAGTCTCTGCCGGAGTGATCGCGCCGTTCGGACAGAGCGGCAGGCACGCCCAACAGCTCACACAACCCTCAGCAATCTGGTAGGCCATCGCGGGCACCTCCCTCTGGTCACGCCGAGCGGGCGAGCCGCCGAGGCACCGCAACCGGTGGCTCGGCCAGCCGGCCAGCGGCGCGCAGCTCGTCGTAGAAGGCCGCCAAGGCCTCCACGATCGGCCTGTCGGCATACTCGCCGCTCGGCTGGATGCCGGCGGCCTCCAATCGGCCCCAAGGCTCGAAGCCGATCTTCGAGCAAAGCACCGCCACACAGCCCGAGAGCGCCTCGATCGCGCCGGCCAGGGCCGCCTCAGCAGTACCGCAAGCGTCCGGTCCGCTGCAGTAGCGGGCCACGGAGCGAAGACCGGCCAGGCGCACGCCGCCGGGACCGACCTCGTAGATCAGGAACTCCTCGGTCTGACCGAAATGCCGGTCGATGAGGCGCCCCTCGCGGGTCGCAACGGCCATCCGTACCGTCGGCGATTGAGTGTCCCGCGCGGGCGGGCGCTCTGGGACCCGGCGCTTTAGCGTCGTGAGCGACACGCGCACCTCGGCCGCCGGCGGCGCGCTGGGCTGACGACGGCCCTCGATCTCGGCCTGCACGGCGCGCCGGCGCGCCATCGCCGCGACCGGATCGATCGGCATCGCCGCGATCTTCTCGAGCGTGAAATCGCCTTGGCGGTCCTCGCCGAGCAGGCCGACCGCGTCGGCACGGCACTGCCGGCAATGGCGCATCATCTTCATCTCACCGGCGCAGGCGTCCTGCAGCGCTGCAAGCTCGGCGGGGCTCGGCCCACGCTGACCCATGAGCCCATAGAAGGTGCCATGCTCGGGCTCGGCGATCAGCGGCATGACGTTGTGTAGGAAGGCCCCCTTTGCCTTGACGACGCGGCTGACCTCCTCGATGTGCGCATCGTTCACGCCCGGAATCATCACCGAGTTGACCTTCACGAGGACATCGCGCGCGACGAGCGCCTCGAGACCGCGCTGTTGCTGCTCGATCAGGATCTCGGCCGCGCGGCGACCGCGGATCCGCCGATTCCGCCAGAAGATCCACGGGTAGATCTCGGCGCCGATATCCGCGTCGAGACAATTGATCGTGATGGTGACGTGGTCGATGTTGTGTGCGCAGATCTCATCGACCAGCCCTGGCAACGCCAGGCCGTTGGTCGACAGACAGAGCTTGAGGTCCGGGGCCTGCTCGCTGAGGGCGCGAAAGGTCGCGAGCGTGCGCTCCGGATTGGCCAGCGGGTCACCTGGTCCAGCGATCCCGACGACGCTCAGCTGCGGAATGTCGGCGCCAACGGCCAGGACCTTCTTCACGGCCTGCTCGGGTGTCAGCAGCTCAGAGACCACGCCTGGGCGGGACTCATTCGCACAGTCGAATTTACGGTTGCAATAGTGGCATTGGAGGTTGCACGCGGGCGCCACCGCCACATGCATGCGGGCGTAGTGGTGATGGGCCTCCTCGGAGAAGCAGGGATGATTGTGGATCCGCTGCCTCAACCGATCAGGCATCTGATTTGGGTTCGCATCAGCCGTCGCGCCCGGGGCGCAGCCGCCGGGGCGACAGCCCGGAACGAGCGCAGGATTTCGCCTCTCAGCCGCGGCCCTCTCGCCTAGCCCCACAACTCGTAACGCCATCACGCCATCTCCACGTCTTGACCGAAGCGCGGTGCCCCGCTGGAACAAGCTGCCCTGGCTCGACGCAGATTGCGTGCCTAAGTCGTCGGACGGCGCTTAGTCATTGTTTTGCCAACTCACCAGGGCCGGGGCTCGGATCCGCTGTAGGCAAAGCGACAAGCTTGCGAGGCCCATCTTGTAGGGATCGACACAGCCACCCCCCCTGACCAAGAGGGTCTCGGCGCCTCCTGGATTCACCACCGGCACGACACCGCCGACCCGCCGAGCCGCGCGGTTACGCCGACGGGCACCGTCTCCGGACCGAGCACTGATCCCCATCGCGCGTTACTATCAAGCTCGCGAAGCACGTTGGCTCCCTCGCCCTCTGGGAGAGGGTTGGGGTGAGGGAACGATCAGGGGCGAGGCGATATTCGATCATCTGGGGTGGCTCGCCTCGCCCCATGATCGTTAGGCTAGTCGGGCAGGAAGTTCATCTAGACAGGGAGAGCAAAGACATGCGCACGGCATGGCCGGTTGGCCTTCTTATGGTGGCGATGGGCGCCGCGGTACAGGTGCAGGCGACAACCATCCACAAGTGCGAGGATGCGGATGGGCACATCTACTACCGCGATCGCGCCTGTGACGAGGCGAATGCGAGTCGTGAGATCGACCAATCCACGTTCAATGTCAGCGGCCGCGGCGGACTGACCGAGCGGGAGTGGCGCGAGTACGAGCGCATTCGACAGGAGCGCGCCGCCCACGTACAGGCCCGCATCGAATCAGGGCGCGCGCAGGTCGGTACCGCGATTGGCTATGAGGATCGGCTGCGGCTCCGCGAGCTGCGCATGCGGCGCAAGCGGGTCCTGAAGGCCCTCGATCGGGACCACATCTCCATCGGCGAGGGCGCCGTGCTACGCCAAGAGCTCGAAGAGATCGGCCGACAAGAAGACCTGATCGTCGGGAGGTGAAGGATCGGCGCGGCGCGCCAGGCCAGCGTGAACGCGAGGTCGGGATCGAAATCCAGCTTCTGGCGGAAGGTCTCGATTTCGATCCCGAAACCGATTTCGACGATCACGGCTCGTGGCTCTGAAGCGAAGCCTCGTCAGAAGGTGCTGATCTGCACCTCGTATACGCCCCCGATCACAACGAGCTCGTCCTCCCCTTTGAGCAGGCCCGGCAAGAGACGATTGTAGAAAAAGACCTTCGGCAGCGGCACCGCCGCCTCGAGGATGTAATCGCCGAACTCGTCGGCGCGCTCCCGCTCGCTGGTGAATGAGCTCAGGTTGTTCAGCAGCACACGATAGCAGCCGCCGGGCTCACGGCCGAGCACTTCATGCTCATCGATACGGTTGATGCCGCGATAGAGCCTCAGGTGGGTCGGTCCGGCGTGTTGCCGAGACAGCTCGTACTGGCAATAGGTATAGAGCAGATCGAGCTGCGCCTCTAGCGCGTTGGTGGCGTAGAGCCCCCTGGCGCCGGCGACCAGGTAGCGGTGATAGGCCTCGCTGTTGGTCTCATCGAGGCAGCCGCCGTGATGCCGGGCGCGCAGCCCAAAGCGGGTCTCGACCCAGTGCTTGAGCACCGCCCCTTCGCGGCCGTCCGAATCGAATGACCAGCCACGCACCATGCGCAGGTAATTGGCGTTGGCGCGTTTCCTCTTCTTGCGGCCGGGCGTCAGTCCCGCCTCCTCCAGATCCTCCAGGCAGAAATGAACGCTCATGTAGTCGGTAAAGAGCCGTGCCCGCTCCCCGTGGGACTCCAGTGCGTCAAGACCGACAAAGAGCTGGGCGTGAAAGGCGCGGATCCCGTCGATCTCCAACGGTACCGGGTGGGCCTGATAGGTCAAGCTGCCGAGGATCACGGACGGCAGATTGCAGCGGTTGAGCGGGAGCCGCGCGTTGGCCGGCAGAGACGGCGCGGCAAGACCGGGAAGCGTCGTGTCGGGAGGATTGCGGGTCATCGGTCTCGCCAGTGTGGACGGCTCGAGATCTATGACCGCATGATGACGGATCGCCCCCCGGACGCAAACCCCTAGCTGAGCCAGGGTTTCAGCGCAGCCCGACGCCCGACATCGGCGGAGGTGTCGTTGTCCGTACAGTCGACACGGCTTTGTCGGCTTTGCGACTTCCTGACGCCGACCACACCCATCCCGCAAGCTCCAGTATTGAGTACAAAAAATTGCGTAACGCGACATGGCACGCGGGTTGCTCAAGCTGTCGCGAGGGCATTACTTCCAATGCTGCCACAGCAAGCACGAAAGAGGAGCAATTCTATGGCACTGCGTCAATGCGCCATCTATGGCAAGGGCGGGATCGGCAAGTCGACAACGACTCAGAACCTGGTCGCGGGTCTCGCCGAGGCCGGCAAGAAGGTCATGATCGTCGGCTGTGATCCGAAGGCCGACTCAACCCGACTGATGCTGCACTCGAAGGCCCAGAACTCGGTCATGGAGCTGGCCGCCCAGGCCGGCAGCGTCGAGGATCTCGAGCTCGAGGACGTCCTGTCCGTCGGCTACGGCGGTGTGAAGTGCGTCGAGTCCGGTGGCCCGGAGCCGGGCGTCGGCTGCGCCGGTCGCGGCGTCATCACGGCGATCAACTTCCTCGAAGAGGAGGGCGCCTATGACGAGGATCTAGACTTCGTCTTCTATGACGTCCTGGGCGACGTCGTCTGCGGCGGCTTCGCGATGCCGATCCGCGAGAACAAGGCGCAGGAGATCTACATCGTCGTCTCGGGCGAGATGATGGCCATGTATGCGGCGAACAATATCTCCAAGGGTATCGTCAAGTATGCCAACTCCGGTGGCGTGCGCCTGGCCGGCTTGATCTGCAACAGCCGCAACACCGACCGTGAGGACGAGCTGATCGAGGCCCTGGCCGCCAAGCTCGGCACCCAGATGATCCACTTCGTGCCGCGCGACAACGTCGTGCAGCACGCCGAGATCCGGCGGATGACGGTCATCGAGTACGACCCGAAGGCCAAGCAGGCCGACGAATACCGCACGCTGGCGCAGAAAATCATCGACAACAAGAAGTTCGTGATCCCGACCCCGTGCACGATGGACGAGCTCGAAGACCTGCTGACCGAGTTCGGCATCATCACGCCGGACGACGAGAGCATCGTCGGCAAGAGCGCCGCCGAGGCCGCCGTCGCCTAGCTACGGGAATCGCTGTCTCCGACAGCGCCCCCCAAGACAGCCTGTCCCTCGCCCCGGCATCCGGACGGCGAGGCCTTCAACGCGCGCTTGTCGGCGGATGAGCCGCGGCGCGGAGATGAGGAACGCCACCATGGCACAACTGAGTCGTGAAGAGGCCCAGGCCTTGATCCAAGAGGTCCTCGAGGTCTACCCCGAGAAGGCCAAGAAGGACCGCACCAAGCACCTGGCGGTCAACGATCACTCGATCGAGCAATCGAAGAAGTGCATCACTTCAAACCGCAAATCCCAGCCCGGCGTGATGACGATCCGCGGTTGCGCCTACGCCGGCTCGCGCGGCGTGGTCTGGGGCCCTGTGAAGGACATGGTCCACATCTCCCACGGACCGGTCGGCTGCGGGCAGTACTCCCGCGCCGGGCGCCGCAACTACTATGTCGGCCTCACCGGCGTGAACACCTTCGGCACGATGAACTTCACCTCGGACTTCCAGGAGAAGGATATCGTCTTCGGCGGTGATAAGAAGCTCGACAAGCTGATCACCGAGATCGAGACCCTCTTCCCGCTCAGCAAGGGCATCACCGTCCAATCGGAGTGTCCGATCGGGCTCATCGGCGACGACATCGAGGCCGTCTCGAAGAAGAAGGCCAAGGAGCTCCACAAGCCCGTCGTGCCGGTGCGCTGCGAGGGCTTCCGCGGCGTCTCGCAATCCCTCGGCCATCACATCGCCAACGACGCGATCCGCGATTGGGTGCTCGGCAACCGCGACGGCAAGCCGTTCGAGGGCACGCCCTATGACGTCGCCATCCTCGGCGACTACAACATCGGCGGCGATGCCTGGTCCTCGCGCATCCTGTTGGAAGAGATGGGCCTGCGCGTCGTCGCCCAGTGGTCCGGCGATGGCACCCTCTCGGAGATGGAGCTGACCCCCAAGGTCAAGCTCAACCTGGTTCACTGCTACCGCTCGATCAACTACATCACGCGGCACATGGAGGAGAAATACGGGATCCCGTGGATGGAGTACAACCTGTTCGGGCCGACCAAGATCGCCGAGTCGCTGCGCAAGATCGCCGCCTTCTTCGACGAGACGATCCAGGCCAATGCCGAGCGGGTCATCGCCAAGTACCAGGCCGAGTACGAGGCCGTCGTCGCCAAGTACCGCCCGCGCCTCGAGGGCAAGAAGGTCATGCTCTACGTCGGGGGCCTGCGGCCGCGGCACATCATCGGCGCCTACGAGGATCTCGGCATGGAGGTCGTCGGCACCGGCTACGAGTTCGCCCACAACGACGACTACGACCGCACGATCAAGGAGGTGGGCGAGGCGACGCTGCTCTACGACGATATCACCGGCTACGAGTTCGAGGAGTTCGTCAAGCGCGTGCGCCCGGACCTGGTCGGCTCAGGCATCAAGGAGAAGTACATCTTCCAGAAGATGGGCATCCCCTTCCGCCAGATGCATTCCTGGGACTACTCAGGCCCCTATCACGGCTATGACGGCTTCGCCATCTTCGCCCGCGATATGGACATGACCATCAACAACCCCTGCTGGCAGCGGATGCAGGCCCCATGGCTGAAACCCGCCGCGGACGACGCGACTGAGCTCGCCGCCAGCGCGTGACGGACAGAGCCGCCAGCCTCGAGCCGCCGGCCTCCAGCTCCCCCCGCTGGAGGCTGGGGGGTGGCAGCTGGCGGCGCCACGAACCATCCCTTTTTCCACGCCTCCGTCCGCAGATGAGCGGCGAGGCAGGAGCCCAGCCATGAGCCAGACCGTCGATAAGATCAAGCCCTGCTATCCCCTCTTCCTCGATGAGGACTACGCCCACAACCTCTCGACCAAGCAGACCGGGTTCGAGGAGCGTCCGCCAGCGGACAAGATGGAGGAGGTCTTCAACTGGTCGACGACCCAGGAGTACCAGGACCTCAACTTCCAGCGCGAGGCCCTGACCATCAACCCAGCCAAGGCCTGTCAGCCGCTCGGGGCCGTGCTCTGTTCCCTAGGCTTCGAGAAGACCCTGCCCTATGTGCACGGCTCTCAAGGGTGTGTCGCCTACTTTCGCACCTACTTCAACCGCCACTTCAAGGAGCCGATCGCCTGCGTCTCAGACTCGATGACCGAGGATGCCGCGGTCTTCGGCGGTCAGAAGAACATGTTCGACGGCCTGGAGAACGCCAAGGCCCTGTACAAGCCGGAGATGATCGCCGTCTCGACGACCTGCATGGCCGAGGTCATCGGCGACGATCTCAACGCTTTTATCGGCAATGCCCGCAAGGAAGGGCACATCGGTGCCGACTTCCCGATCCCCTTCGCCCACACCCCGAGCTTCGTCGGCTCCCACACCACGGGCTGGGACAACATGTTCGAGGGCATCATCCGCTACTTCACGCTCAATGAGATGGAGGGCAAGGAGGTCGGCAGCAACGGCAAGGTCAACCTGGTCCCGGGCTTCGAGACCTACCTCGGCAACTACCGCGTCATGCACCGGATGATGCGCGAGATGGGCGTCGACTACAGCCTGTTGTGCGACCCGGCAGAGATCCTGGACACGCCCGCAGATGGCGAGTACCGGATGTACGACGGTGGCACCAGCATCGCCGAGGTCAAGGACGCCCCGAACGCGATCGACACCCTGCTGTTGCAGCCCTGGCAGCTGACCAAGACCAAGAAGTATGTGCAGACGACCTGGAAGCATGCCGCCACGCCGCTCCAGATCCCGATGGGCCTGGAGTGGACCGATGAGCTCCTGATGAAGGTCTCCGAGCTCACCGGCAAAGCGATCCCCGACTCGCTCGCCAAGGAGCGCGGCCGCCTCGTCGACATGATGACCGACAGTCACGCCTGGCTGCACGGCAAGAAGTTCGCGCTCTGGGGCGATGCCGACTTCGTGCTCGGCATGGTCAAGTTCCTGCTCGAGCTCGGCGCCGAGCCGACCCACATCCTCTGCCACCACGCCAACAAACGCTGGAAGAAGGAGGTCGAGAGGGTGCTCGCCGAGTCACCCTATGGCGCAAACGGCAAGGTCTACATGGGCAACGACCTTTGGCACATGCGCTCGCTCGTCTTCACCGACAAGCCGGACTTCATGATCGGCAACTCCTACGGCAAGTTCATCCAGCGCGACACATTGCACAAGGGCAAGGCGTTCGAGGTGCCGCTGATCCGCATCGGCTTCCCGATCTTCGACCGGCATCACCTGCACCGGATGACGACGCTTGGCTACGAGGGCGCGATGTACATCCTGACCACCCTCGTCAATGCGGTCCTCGAGCGGCTCGACGAGGAGACGAGCGAGATGGGCGTCAGCGACTTCAACTACGACCTGATCCGTTAAACGGATCGACACGACTCCCGCCGAAGGCCTTTGGCCTCACCCACAGGCCTTCGGCACGGGAAGCAAGACAGGAACGAACCTATGCCAAACGTGATGATTCGCCGAAACGAGGCCGGCGGCCTGCTCTTCTACGTCGCCAAGAAGGACATGGAGGAGCGGATCGCGTCGGTCGAGCACGACACCGCCGAGCAATGGGGTGGCGAGGTCGAGCTGACCGACGGCTCGCGCTGGTACATCGACCCGATCAGCCCGCCGCCGAGCTTCCCGATGACGCTGCGCTTCAAGCGGGTGTAGCGCCACCAGCCAAGCGAGGATCTCACCTTGGTCCAGTTCCGATGAACGACCACGGTTCCGACGCGCCGCGCGCACAGGTGAACCTGCCGGAGGCTGGCAGTCGCAGGCCGCAAGCGATAGTCCAATGACCCTGATCGACCGCAGATCACCAACGCTATTCGAATCCGGAGACACCACCATGGCCCTTCAAATCGTCCGTGACCTTTGCACCGCCTGTGGCGACTGCGAGCCCCTCTGCCCGACCCAATCGATCAGCGCCTACAAAGGCGTCTATCGCATCGAGGCCAGCACCTGCAACGAGTGCGAGGGCGAGTCCGATGCGCCCCAGTGCCTCGATGCCTGCATGGAGGAGGACTGCATCATCCCGGCCTGACCACGCCAAAGCACCGAGCGAGCCGCGAGCCCGTAGGGTCCGCTGCGCGGACGGCTCGAAAAAACATCGGCCAACCAACGACCTATTGGGGTCCGTCATGAGCACCGACACATCTCTTTCCGACGCCATCGCCCTGCGCATCGCGCTCGCCGCGCGCGCCCTGCCCGATACCGACCCTGAGCGCCTGCTCAAGGTCCTGGATGATGCTATCGGCCTCCCCCCGAGCGAGACGGAGCTCGCCAGCCTCACGGTGAAGCAGCTCAAGACCGCCGCCGACGGCGAGTTCGCGGAGATCGAGGTGCCCGTGCTCAAAGGCGCCTTGGCCTACCTGAAGGGTGAAGCAACGGGGGATAGCGTCCCACCACCGCCGCTCGAGGCCGAGGATCAGGATGCGTTGGGCGACTCCATCCGAGTCGCCTGCGCCTCCAACGGCGGCGAGTCACTCGACGGTCATTTCGGCTCCTGCCGCCGCTTCCTCATCTACCAGGTCTGGGCCGGCGGCCACCGGCTTATCGACGTGCGCGACGTCGACCCCGCCGCCGTCGTTGAAGACAAGAATGCCCACCGCGCGGAGCTGATTCGCGACTGCCAGGTCCTCTGCTGCGCGTCGATCGGTGGCCCCGCGGCTGCCAAGGTGGTCAAGGCGGACATCCACCCGATCCGCTTCCCGGACGGTGGACCCGCCCGCGAGCGAATCGCCGCCCTGCAGCGCGTGCTCGCCGACCAGCCGCCACCCTGGCTGGCCAAGCTCATGGGCCGGACGCCTACGGAGCGGGTACGTTTCGAGCTCGAGGCCAGCGACGGCTAGATGGGGTAGAGGCTTTGGCTGTCGACGCCATCGTAATAGACCCAGGAGCCACATTCCTGGCAGACCCATGTCGGCCGTGGATCCGGAAGGGGTTGCCTCGGAACGATGACTCGGCCGTTGGCGACCGCTTCGGCGACGGCCTCCGACAGTGTCGTGTCCTCTTCCAAGACCAGCAGAGGCCGTTCCGCACCGCAGATCGAGCAGCACACACGCCGCGCTTGGAGCTCAACGATCGGAGTCATGGGATCGCGTCGATTTCCGGTTTCCATCCTGTTGTCACTCCTGCCTGTGTCTTCCTTGGCCGGCAAGCTTCGATCGACTGCGGCGCGAGCGCCCGGCCGCGCTGGCCTTAGGCGCAAGGAGCTTAAGTTACGGTGCAGCCGGTCGATGTGATTCAAGTCGCGAAGCCGACACGGGGATTGCATCGTCGCCTGAGGCAGTGAACCGGTGCTCGCAGTGGTCGGATCGGCGCGGAGCCTCGCGGTACCGCGAGGCCCGATCAAGCCTGTCAAGACCCTAACCGTCAGCGGCTCCGAGCAGCCTTTCGTGCGGGGCTCACGCCCGCGTGAAGCGAAGCCACGTCGGCCAAGACCCGAAGGGCGCCACCTGTGCTACTCGAGGATGCTGACGATCTCGCCGGTCGCCAGGAGCTCGCGCAGTGTCCTCGGTGAAGGAGCGTCATCACGGCTGTCGTCGTCGGCGTCTTCGGTCGCGTCGACGAAATCGAGCCGCACGACATCCGCGTCGATCTCGACCCCGTATCCTTCCGACCAGGCAAGCAAGCTCTGCACCTCCGCCCTTCGCGCGTCGGCGTCCTCGCCGAAGAAGAACACGACGAAATAGGGCTTGTGACATCCGGTGAAGTGGTGACAACGCAGCCGGGGATCCGTCAGCTCGATGACCCGAGGTGGGAGCCCGCCTGCGGCGTTGACCTCGACCTGCGGGCACATCACGATGTAGAAGCGCGATGGCAAAATGCCACGGGCGCGTTGCCAGCGTCCTAAGACCGCCGACACGAAATTGGGGATTCGCGCGACGCTCCAGGCCTCCACGTACGGCGGCATTCCGGTGATGTCGATGTGCTCCGGTAGCTTATCCACGCCCCACTCCCAGGCCGTCTTCTTCGAAAAAGTGAGACCACCATTGTTCGCATTGGGCTGCCGAAGGCAACCCCCCGCGGGATGCAGCGCGCACGATCATGGGGCGAGGCGAGCCACCCCAGATGATGAAAGGTCGCCTCACCCCTGATCGTTCCCTCACCCCAACCCTCTCCCAGAGGGCGAGGGAGCGAACGTGCTTCGCGAATTTCATTGTAAGGACTCGAGCGCCGCCAGGGCCCACCTGAATGAAGCGCATGGCCTGTCTATCGTCCTGCGAATCTGGTTGGAGATCTCGATGCGCAATCGGAAGATCAAAGGGCCCGGGTCGATCGCGACCCTCCCCGTCTCAACGAGCTTCGTGGCCTACACGGCGACGGTCTTGGAAATATGTCCTGTACCTTGGTCGGCGCGCGGCGAATGCCAGATAGAGGATCGGGTATAGGATCGCGTCGTAAAGTTGGTTGCCAGAAAAATACTGAATGTCATCCTCAACAATCGAGCTCGCACCGTCCCGATAGACGGTGTGCTGATGTCTCCACACCTTCAATCCAATCGGGAGCTGCACGCCCTCATCGATGAAATACGCGTGCTCGTCGTCTTGATGCGATGCCGTGATCCGGCTGACCCACTCCCCGGCGACGGGCAGTCTGAGATGAACGATATCCCCTTCCTCCGATCCATCGAAGCGGATCAGCTTCGCGCCTGGCGGCAAGAGATACTCGAATAGAGATCGGTCGAATCCCGCGAACACCGTCGCCATGGATCCAGTGACCTTCGTCTTGAGCAACAATCGCATCGTGTTCTCTGCTATCGCTTTGGCTATAGCAAGTCATGTGGGACCGAATCCGACCCACGGGAAGATCCCCGCATGCGGCCGGAGAGAGCTGTTCGATAGCGGCGCGCGCCCCTCTCCCGCGGCCGCGCGATCTCGATCCGATCCCCGCATCTCTGGGTCTGGGCCGCCCCGACAGCGTGCCGGAGCGCCGGCGGCGGGCGGTTACCGCCGCGAGGTCACCGGCGATGGTGGGCGGCTCGTCAGAAGCGGCCGATCTGCGCACCGGCCGAGCCAGCCGCCGGCGTCCGGAAGCGATTGTTGTCGCCCGGCTCCCAGGCGACGACCTGCGGCGGGTCGCCCTCTTCGAGGCGCTTGATGCATTTCCACTCGACATCCTGCCCGGCGGGCAGTCCGGTGACGGTCCCGGTCCAGGTCGGATAGGGCCCGTTCGGGCTCAGCCGCACGGCCCGCTCGGGCGCCCACTCGCCGAGCGCGGGGACATTGCCGACGGCGTAGACGCTGGTGCCCCAGACGGTGTCGCCCTTCTCGCAGACGAGGTCGGCGCTGACCCCGCACAGGACGGGATCGCCGTCGATGAGCCTGAGCTCCGGCGCGGCCGGGGTCGCCTCGTCGAAGGTGACGGCGTACAGACCAGGTGTGGTCGGGGCGTCGAAGTTCGGACCGTCTTGCCGCCCATCGGCACCCCAGTTACGCGTCCAGCTCTTGTCGGCGGCGAATTTGTACTCGCCGCAGAGACGCAACGTGCCGCTCCAGCGCCGTGCCTCGCCGCAGCTGAGCTGGCGCCCCGGATCCGCCGGGTCCCAGCCGTTATCGGCGCCCGGCATCGAGATGCGCTCGAATTCGCTCGCGCAAGTGCTCGCGGCCAGGGTCACGGCGATGCTTGCCCCAGCGCTCACCGGTCGCAGAGCGGCCTTGATCCAGGTGGCGCCGGTGGCCGGGTCGCGATACCAGCCGCCTTCGGCGCCGTCGAGCGCGGCCCGAGTCGGGCGCTCGGGTAGCGAGGCATCATCCAAGGTCACGGCTTCGGCCGCGGCGGGGCGGCCATCGAGGCCGGCCGTCAGCTCAATGAGCAGCGGACGCGCATCCGGGGCGCCGTCGTAAGTGCCAATCGCTGGATCGATGGTGATGGTCACGGCCTCCCCGTTCTGCTGCTGGGCGATGCGCGTCTCGCGTACAGCGCCGTCGAGATAGGCGAGGCTGACGCCATCGTCCTCGAACAGCGTAAAGGCGCTGGCATCCGGCCCGGCGAAGACGCGGACCGACAGCTCGTCGCGACGGTGGCCATCGCGGCGCTGGCCCAGTGCATTGCCGGTTTCGGCGTCGACCTGCCCAACGGGGATGATGGCGCCCGCGCGGGCATACAGCGGCAACGTGAAGAGGCCATCGCGGAACAGCGGGGCCGAGACGATCTGGCCGCTCGCGCTGACCAGGCGACGGCCGCTGTGCCAGTCGTACCAGCTCCCCGCTGGCAGGTAGACGTCGCGCGTCGCCTCACCGTAGGCGGTAGAGATCGCCGCCAGTAGATCGCGGCCGATCAGCTTGTGATCGCCCTCGTGGCGCAGACGCTCGTCGGTCTGATAGTAGAGGATCGGTGGTGGCAGCACCGGCTCGGCGAACCGGTGTGCGCGATGGGCCAGCGAGTAGAGGTATGGCACCAGCTCGTAGCGCAGGCGGGTGTTCCTCCGGTTACTGCCTAGGTCGCCGATGCGATCCGGGGCGGTCTCTTTGCAATTGCACAGGTTTTCGGTATGCGGCCGCCCTGGGATGTCGAAGAGCATGCCGTAGGCATACCATCTCGTGTACATATCGTCGAGATCGCCGTCCAGGTTGCGATGGAAGCCGCCGATGTCACTCCCATAGAAGTCCATGCCCGAAAAGGACATGTGCATCTGGTTGGCGGCGTGGGCGGCGAGGCTGCCGAGACGCGAGCTGATGTCGCCGGACCACATGGCCGCACCGAGACGCTGAATACCAGCCGCCCCGGAGCGCGACATCATGAAAGGACGCTGTTCGCGGCCGTTGCGCGCATAGCCGCGGCGGATGCCGTCGAGCCAGTCGAAATTGAACAGATTGTGGATGTCGGCATGATCGCCGCCGGCATAGCAGGAATCTCCGCGGTACATCTCAGGCTCGCCAAGGTCGGTCCAGTGGCCGATGACGCCGGCCGCGATCAGCGGCTCGCGCTTCTCGTCGTGCCAATAGTCGCCACAGCCCGCATTGCTGTAGTCGATCATGCCGCCTTGGCCCCACCAGGGGTTGGCGGTGATGTACGCGGGCTGGCCATCGCCGCAGTTCACCGCCAGGCAGCCGCGGCCGGCGAGATCGGCGTGCTCGGGCAGGGCACGGCCGACGTAGGCCTCTTCGATCAGCATGATGCCGACGCCCTGCCCGTCGTCGAGATCGGCGATCTTCTGCGCCGGATTTGGGAACTGGCTCTCGTCCCAGGTCAAGGAGCCCATTTGGGTGTCGTCGGAGCCGGCCTGGATGCCGCCGAACCACTGGAGGTCGAGGACAAAGCCGTCGAGGGGGAAGTCGTTGTCGATCAGGCTCGCAAGCTTGCCGTCGAGCTCATCCCAGCCGTCATAGCCGTATTCCGAGACCCAGAGGCCAAACATCTTCTTCGGCGGCACCAACGGATGACCGACCAGCTCCATGTAGTCGTGCCGCAGATCGAGCAGGCTCGGACCGGTCATCAGGTAAAGGCTCAGCGGACCATCGGCGACCTCCACGCGCCAGCGACTGTCGGAGCGGAAGTCCCAGCTATGCCGATAGGCGTTGTCGAGAAACAGGGCGTAGTTGTCGAAACTGGCCCCGCGCACCGCGTAGAGGATGGGTATCTGGGTGTTGCCGTTGGCACCGCCGTTGAACCCGGCCATGACGTTGCCAAACTCGCCGCCCTCGCGGGTACGGTCCTCCCAGTCGATGTCGGCATTGCCCGGGTCCACGAACTGCTGGCCCAGACCATAGACATCCAGCTCCCCGATCACGGCCGCATCCAGCCCCTTGCGTGCCTGGTCTAGCCCAAAGGGGGACAGCGTCGTCAGCACCAGGTCGTTCTTGGTGCGATCGATCAGCGTTGCGGCCAAGGTGCCCTGGTCTACGATGAGGCGTAATTCAGGGGTCTCGATGAGGCCGGTACCGTCGAATGTGACCTGGCTCGGGCCTTCATAGTCGGTCTTCGCGATCATCGGGGTCGTTGGGATTGGCCCCGCGTCAGCCGGCGGGGCACCGCTGGCGTATTGCAGATGCAGCAGGTCATCATCGAGGACCTCGACGATAAGGTGATGGCCGGTGCCAGCGAGCACGAAGCGCTCGGGCGCGGCCGCGGCCGGCAGGGCGAGGCCGAGCACGCCCCAGCAGCACGCAACGACACAAACAGACGCGACCTTCGGGATGCCTTTCATAGCGCGCTCTCCAGATTCGGGCCCTCGGGATGGAAGTGCTACGGCGCCAGCTCGGACGGCTTGCCGGTGGGCCGCTCAATGAAGAGAGGGGCTGCTTCCTTGGCCGGTCTGGCCGGCTCCCCGGCGCGCGCTGGACGCAGTTGCCGGCACCGCCACGGAAAGTATAGTCGGGCGCTCGGGTTTGACGAGGTCGTTTCGAGGGCATGCCGGCCCCGGACGAGCCATAGCAGGCCCTCCGGCGAGGAGGCGCAATCCAGCGATCGGGCGCGAAGGGCGTGCATCGCGGCGGATAATCCATGCGCGAGCGTTACAAGGACCTCCCGCCATCGCGGCCTCGTATAAGAAGCGGCGCAGGGCGCCGAGAGTGACGGCAGCCGAATCTGTTACAGAAACCGCATCGCCGCGATGACGAGACCCGCACTGCTGGCGATGAAGCCAATCACCCAGAGGAAATGCTGGTCGTGTCGCTTAAGCATTTCATCGAAGCGCTTGTCTACTTGATCGAGGCGTTTGTCCACCTGCTCGAAGCCCTGACGCATCAGCTCGCGTTGATGCTTAAGCTCCTCCTCAACCCGCACCATGCGCTCGCGCAGCTCAAGCTCGTAGACCGCTGGCGGCTTACCTAGGCTCTGCTCGGCCAGCCACTCGCCGAGATGCTGTTTGATGAAATCAATGTCTTCCTGGGCCAGGGCCATGATCCGCTCCCGACTGATCTTGCAGCACGACGTCGCGTCAGTGTACCGCCGATCGCCCGTGCGGATAGCCAAAGGATCCAGTACCGCCGCCATCGAG
This sequence comes from uncultured Chromatiaceae bacterium, assembly GCA_964583605.1. Lineage (GTDB taxonomy): Bacteria > Pseudomonadota > Gammaproteobacteria > Chromatiales > Chromatiaceae > CAZOWL01. The sequence goes on from CAZOWL010000004.1 coordinate 58,903, forward strand.
CGCGGTTCCGGCATCGAGATGCCCGTTCTGCGCGAGCGCCTCGGCAGGATGCAGGCAGGGCGCGCCAGCCAGGGCTATACGCCCGGGCAGCCCCTGATCAAGGCCGCGGGAAACAAGACAGGCCTCTCACAACAAGCCTTCGCCGACCTGATCAAGACGCCGGGCGCGACGCCCCGAGACTGGGAGCACGGGAGATCTCCCCCGCCGGGCCCCGCGGTGTGACTGCTGGCGATCATCCTGAAACGTCCGGAGGTGCTGAGCGACAGGGCCGCCTAACCATCATGGGGCGAGGCGAGGCACCCCGGACCATGAAACGTCGCCTCGGCCCTGATCCTTCCCTCACCCCAACCCTCTCCCAGAGGGCGAGGGAGCGAACGTGCTTCGCGAATTTCATAGTAACGCACATTGGCGATCGAGGAGGAATGAGCCGGCTGGGGTGGCACGAGGTTTTGTGCCTACCCGCTTGAAACCTCATCGCATCGTTCGCGCCGCTACCGCCTTCCATGATGGGGCCGCGATGGGGCGCTAGGCTACGAGCTCCAAGCGTGTATATCCCTCTCCTCTTCTACCTCATTCTGGCAGCCATTCCTGGTCCAATACGTCGCTCGCTGGCCACGGGCAGACATCGGCAAACTCTGAGAGTCCAGTCTCTTGCGCGGCTTGAGCCGTAGCGTCATCCCAGACAGCCGCCCACCAGTCGGGATCGTCGAGCTTCGTGCGCAGGCTCGGGGTCTCATCCAGACGTCGGGCAACACCGCGGCGTTGATTGCGGATCGTGATCCGCCAGCTCGTGCCGCGCCGGCCTGGCTGCTTCTGCCACTTCAGGAGGTGAGCCAACAGCAGGCTCATGCGATTCCCCAGCTCGCGTTGCTCGCTCTTGCCCACGTCCTCGATCTCCTCTGCGAGGTGCTCGATATCCAATTCGTCGAATCGCCGCTCACGCAGAAGCCGAGCTTGCTGGTCGGCCCAGGCAACAACGTCGTCCTCATAAGGTACGGACTGTGTCATGGCGAACTCCACCTTGGGGCGCGGCTGGCGCGCTGACATCTCACCTAGAATCTAGCATCGATACCCGGAAGCGACAAAGCCGATCGGGGATGGCTGGGGTCAGCGCATTGTCACATAACGCGGGATGGCTGGCGTGGTAGCTACGGTCAATTCTCGCTCTGTGGCATCAGCGGGACTATGGACGCGCTTCACGCGCCGAGCCGGATCAACGTGGGCCTGCAGGGGGGATCGCAGTCTGCTCCTTCAGTCGCAGGACCCAGACGTGATCGAAGCCCTGACGCATCAGCTCGCGTTGATGCTTAAGCTCCTCCTCAATCCGCACCATGCCCACGCGCAGCTTAAGCTCGTAGACCGCTGACGGCTTACCAAAGCCCTGCTCGGTCAGCCAGTTGCCGAGATGCCGTTTGACGAAATCGCTGTCTTCCTGAACCAGAGCCATGAGCCACCCCCGACTGATCCTGCAGCACCACGCCTCGTGAGTGTCCTGCCGATCGCCCGGGTGGATAGCCAAAGGATCCAGTGCCGCCGCCATCGAGCGCGAATGTCATAGTAAGGTAGCGGCCATGGGTGGGGGTGGCCGAGGGCCGAGGGTCGAGCTTATCGTCGCCGCGGTAGCTACTGGCTTGGAGCGGATCTCGTGATGGAGGTCCTGAGCCCCGAGCCGCGAAACTCTCGCGGATAGCAGACTGTTCGGAGGTATCCCATGAACGCTCATGAGCGTATCCCGATAGACGTCCAGGTGTGCCACGGCACGCCCGTGATCCGTGGTACCCGGGCCCTGTCGCTATCCTGGTCGGGAGCCTGGCCGGCGGCATGACCTTCGAGAAAATCGAGACCGAGTACGCCCTGGCGCGGGAGGACACTAAAGCCGCGCTGGCCTTTGCGGGTGAGCTGGTGAACGAGGAGTCCTTTCACCCCCTGCCCGGCGCGACTCAACTGCGGGAGCCGCCGCGAGCCGGCACCGACGCGCCCCGCACCCTACGCCGCCTGGAGCCTAAACCGCCGATCGAAGTTCATCTTCTTCAGAACCTTCTTCATTGCTTTCTGATCGGTTCTCGTAAGCCTGCTCACGTCAAGCTTTCGCGCAAAGAACGTACTCTTGAGCTCCACCGTCGTATCGGTCACCCGGATCTCCTCCAGGTAATTATCCGGCCCTTGCTCGTTCTCCGGGACGCCTTCGTCAAAGACCTTTACTCCTCGCTCCGGGTCGGGAAGCAGACGTTCCCACTTCCAGTCGCGCAACAGCGTGAGCGTTCGTCCGTCCTCGGGATCCTCCGCATCGGTCACGAAGAAGGACAGGATCAAATCATCGCCCGTCTCGATCGAGACAAGTGCTACCGGCTCGCAGGTGTCCATTGCCCGTCGCTTCTCCAGTTGCCTTGTGCAAGTGATTGAAGTCGGCCTGCAGACGATCAGGTAACGGCATGCGGGTCCCCGGGCTTCGCATCCGCGGCTGGTGCTCGGCTTGGCTCCGCCGCCGGCTCGGGTTGCGGCGCGGCCTCCGGTGCATGGGCCGCCCAGAATCGATCGAGGACGGCCGTGGTCTCGGGGAGTCGCTCCCAATGAGGCAGCCCAAGGGAGGGGGTAATCCGTTCCTCACGCCAGTCCGGGTGATCGGCAAGCAGTGCCGACAGACGCTCGAACCCGACGTAGGGATCGCGATCGCGGATGACGAGCACGGGCTGGGTAAGCTTGCTGTAGAGTTCGTCGCAGGCCGAGGCCGTGAAGAGCTGCCCCGACAGGAAATAGAGGGGGGCATGGTGGGCGCCGGGCTGGTGCGCAGTCGCGTAGGCGTAGTCGATATACTCCTCGGGGACCGGCCCGACGAAGGACTTGCTCATGAAGTAGCGGATGCTCCGCCGGGCGGCGACTAGCCGGAAGAGGGGCCCGCCCCAGAGCGGCACGCTGAGCGCCTTGTGTGCCCATTCGGTCAGCGCGCTCTGCCCGGTGGGCAGGCCGCGCCTGCTCAGCCCCGTCGGCGAGATCAGGGTGAGGGTCGCAAAGAGATCCGGCGCGCGCAGCGCCGCGCCGGCCGCGAATTCGCAGCCGAGCGACAGGGCCAGCGCATCGACGGGCCGTCCCACCGCACGGCTGACGAAATCGGCGATCGTCGCGCTGAACAGCCCTGGCGAATAGCGCCGGTCGCTGCGGTCCGAGAGGCCGAACCCGGGCAGATCGATGGCGTAGACGGGGCGCTGAGAGCGATAGTGCTCAAAGAGCGGCTTCAGCTCGAAGGCGCTCGGAGCCGCGTTGATCGCGTGAATGAGCACGAGCGGCCGACCCACATCAGGGCCATCGGTGTAGTAGCTCACGCGGATGCCGTCTTGCGTGACATGGTCGCGACGCGGCGCCGCAATCGCGTCCGCCAGCGGCACGAAGCGTCCCGCGGAGCCTCCATTGTGACGACTCGTCTCGCTGCCGATGGCTGGTGTCATACCGGGTACCTCTAGCCAATGATCATTTGAATTGCGGTGACAAGCCTTGCATCCGACACAGGTCGTCGCCGACCCGGCCGCGCCTCTCGACGAGGCTCAGGGCCGCGTATGGTCGGAGCTCACCGCTGTTGTTGGGCGCTTGTATCAATTTTGCCGTTGTGACGGGCAGCAAGGCTACGCCCTTGCGTTGACGCGGTTCAAGCACTTGATGTCAACCCCAACGCCGATCCGCCTGCCGAGGGGCTTGATAGCGTTCAGTGTAAGCCTTATCGATGCCGGCGAAGGTAGCGATCAGCACCCCATCAAGGCGGCGCGTTCTGGGGCACGCTGCCGTCTCGCGCGATCGCCGAAGGAGTCCGATGCACCGAGGCCCGTATCCAATGCCACGAATTGCTACGCGGAAGCGAGCCATCCTACTCGTCGACAACGGCTCTTCCCGGCCCGGCTCGACCCGGCGCCTGCGCCAGCTTGCCGACGCGCTCGCCCGACGGATTGGCGAGCCGGTCTTCCCTGTATCGCTGCTGCACGCAGATAAGGTCCCGGCGGAAGAGCTCGACGGTATCCCAGCGGATATCTTCCAACCCTTCCTCGGTCGACGTCTGGCCACCGGGGAGCGCCATTTCCTGGTCATCCCGCTCTTCTTCGGACTGAGCCGAGCGCTGACTGAGGCCATCCCAGCGTGGGCGGCGGCTCACCGCGAGACCTACGGTGCGTTCGACCTGCAGCTCGCGCCGCCGCTCTGTCCGCTACCCGCCGGCGAACCGCAGCTCGTCGAGATATTGCACCAGAATCTGATCCGCGCCTCGCAGCGCCACGGCGAAGAGGCCCGGTGTGTATTTCTCGTCGACCATGGCTCGCCCCTACCCGAGGTCACCGCCGTGCGCCACTGGCTCGCGAGCGCGCTGCGGGAGAGGCTGGGGACGACCGTCCGCCTCTCCGAGGCGGCGATGGAGCGCCGTCCCGGTGCTGAGTATGACTTCAATGGCGCGCGACTCGATGAGGCGCTCACGGGCCTGGCGGGTGACCCAGCGAACCGGCCCATATTCCTGCTGCCGCTGTTCCTGTCCGCCGGGCGCCATGCCGGGCCTGGTGGCGATATCGACGAGATCGTTGCGGCCGCCGAGCAGCGGCATCCGGGGCTGCGCATCCGCCAGGCCGAGCTGATTGGCAGCCACCCGGGTCTCATCGACATCCTGGCCGAGCGGGTCCTCGCTGCAGACGGCGCCAGCGGTGCTGGGTCTGGGGCCGTCGGAGCCGACCAGGATTCCCGGCTCCTTGGCTCCAGCTGCGATCCCAAACCGGCCATGGCGCAATAACTTCGCAACAATCTCGTACTTGTAGCGTTGAAAAACACGCGGTTATACTGAAACGTCCTGGTCCAGGAGTCCGAGGCGGTTTCCGTCCACGAGGAACCGCCTTTTTTATTTCGCGCAGCAGGGGGGTGCGAGCGATATGGGCCAACCCGTGATGTCGACCTACCAGCGATTGCCCGTGACCTTTGCCCGCGGCGAAGGGGTATGGCTGTGGGATACGGACGGCAAACGCTACCTGGATGCGCTCGCCGGCATTGCGGTCTGCGGGCTCGGACACGCCCATCCGGCCGTTCGTGAGGCCCTGTGCGAGCAGGCGGGGCGCCTGATCCATACCTCGAACCTGTATCAGATCGCCGAGCAAGAGGCGCTCGCCGCGGAGCTCACGCGGGTCGCCGGGATGGATCGCGTCTTCTTCGCCAATTCCGGGGCCGAGGCCAACGAGGCGGCCATCAAGCTGGCCCGCCTGCACGCCCACCGGCGCGGGATCGAGAATCCTGCCATCCTGGTGATGGAAGGCAGCTTCCATGGCCGGACGCTGGCGACGCTGAGCGCGACCGGCAACCGCAAGGTGCAGGCAGGCTTCGAGCCGCTGGTGCAGGGCTTCGTGCGCGTACCCTATGGCGACCTGGATGCCGTGGCCACCGCCGCCGCCAATCGCCCGAATCTGGCGGCGGTGCTGGTCGAGCCCGTCCAAGGCGAGGGTGGGGTCCAGATCCCGCCGGACGATTATCTGCCGCAGCTACGGACGCTCTGCGATCGCTACGGCTGGCTCCTGATCCTCGATGAGATTCAATCCGGCATGGGGCGCACTGGGCGCATGTTCGCGCATCAGCACACCGATGCGCTGCCCGATGTGATGACATTGGCCAAGGGTCTCGGCAACGGGATGCCGATCGGCGCCTGTCTTGCGCGCGGGCCAGCCGCCGACGTATTCGGTCCCGGCTCGCACGGCTCGACCTTTGGCGGCAACCCGCTCGCATGCCGCGTCGCTCGGACCGTCCTCGAGACGCTGGAGGCCGAGCGCTTGGTCGCCCAGGCCGAGCGCATGGGACACCATCTGCTCAGTCGTCTGCGCGAGGCCTTGCTTGGTCACCCGGGTGTCCGCGAGGTCCGCGGTCACGGCCTGATGCTGGGCATCGAGCTGGCCCGCCCCTGCGCCGAGCTCGTTGGTCAGGCCCTCGCCGCCGGCCTCCTGATCAACGTCACGGCCGAGCGCGTCGTGCGCCTCCTGCCACCGCTGATCCTCCGACTGCCTGAGGCAGACCAGCTGGTCGACACCCTCACCGAGCTCATACAGGCCTTCCTCGCGGAGGCATGACGACGATGCGATCCGACCATCCGACCTGCCGGCACTTTCTCACCCTGCACGACCTGACCGCGGACGAGGCCCGCGCCCTGCTGGCCCGGGCCATCGAGCTCAAACGTATGCAGCGCGCCGGAGAGACCTACCTGCCCCTGCAGCACCGCACGCTGGCGATGATCTTCGAGAAGTCGTCGACCCGCACGCGGGTATCGTTCGAAACGGCGATGGTCCAGTTTGGCGGCCACGCCCTGTTTCTGTCGCCGAGAGATACGCAGCTCGGGCGCGGCGAGCCGATCGAGGACAGCGCCCGCGTGCTCTCGCGCATGGTCGATCTGATCATGATCCGCACATTTGATCACCGCACGGTCGAGCGGTTCGCCGCGCACTCCCGTGTTCCGGTCATCAATGGGCTGACGGACCGCTTCCATCCGTGTCAGCTGCTGGCCGACATGCAGACCTATCTGGAGCACCGCGGCGATATCCGCGGGCGACGCGTCGCCTGGATCGGCGATGGCAACAACATGTGTCACTCCTACGTCGAGGCCGCCCAGCTGTTTGACTTCGAGCTCCGGATCGCCTGTCCCGAAGGGTTCGAGCCTGACGCCGAGCTGCTCACCACGGCCGCGGATCGTTGCCGCCTGACGCACGACCCACTGGAGGCCGTCGCGCAAGCCGACCTGGTCGTGACCGATGTCTGGGCCAGCATGGGCCAAGAATCACAGCAGGCAGCTCGTCTGCAGGCCTTCGCCCCCTTTCAGGTCGACGAGCACCTGATCGCACAGGCCGCGTCGGATGCGATCTTCATGCATTGCCTGCCGGCACACCGTGGCGAGGAGGTCACCGCGGCCGTGCTGGAGGGACCGCAGTCCGTGGTCTGGGACGAGGCCGAGAACCGTCTCCACAGCCAGAAGGCCCTGCTGGAGCTTCTGAGCGGGTCCCGCCCCGCATGACATCATGATGCGCATGGCCTTCATGTTGCTGCTGCTTGCGCTCGCCAGCCACGCGGCCCTCGCGCAGGTCGACAGCGCGTGCGACAGCACCCTGACCCGCCTGCAGGCCGAGTATCAGGAGCTCGAGGGCGAGAATACGAGGCTCGAGCAAGAGCTCGCGACGATACGCCATGGCTCCGAGAACATCCTGCGCCTCACCGAGGAGCGCAGCGCATTGCAGCATCAGGTAGCCAGACTCACCCGACAGGTCGCGGATCTCGAGCAGCAGAACCTCGATCTCCGCAATGAACGGTCACAGCGCTGGTTTCTGATCGGCGCCGGGGTCCTGGCCGGTGGCATCCTGATCGGCCTAATCATCCCGCGGCTGCGGCCAGGCCGCCGCAAGACGGCGTGGAACTCTCTCTAGCCAGGGCGCCGGTCGGGTGAGCCACACTACTGTGAGCGGTCAGCCGGCACACCAACAACGTCTGCAACAGAGTGCTCAGCCGGCCAGACGCCTGAGGTCCGGCCGGCTATAGATCCACCATGCGCGCTCGACGGCTGGCAGCCGCGCCTTCTCGCTCGCCCGGGGGCTCGTCTGGCCCCTCGGCCATGCGGCAGTTGCTCTGTGCCCAGGCACGCAGGTCGGCGATCTCTTGTGCCCGCGAGCGTGCGAGCGGGATGATCTCGCTCGCCGCCTTCAGCAGGTGCTCCGTCATGAGCTGGCGTGCCGGATCGCCGAAGGCCTCATAGAGGCCGTTGACGATCAGCTCCTCGAGCTCTGCGCCGCTGAAGCCGTCGGTTGCGTCGACCACGGAGGTGATGTCGTAATCGGTCGGCACGCGGTCACGCCGGGTCAAATGGATACTCAGGATCTCGGCGCGGTTGCGCGCGCTGGGCAGGTCGACGAAGAATATCTCGTCGAGCCGACCTTTACGCAACAGCTCGGGTGGCAGCATCGAGATGTCGTTGGCCGTGGCGACAACGAAGACAGGGTGGGTCTTCTCTTCCATCCAGGTGAGGAGGGTGCCGAACACGCGCGTGGCGACACCGCTGTCGCCGCTGCCGCCGACCCCGGCCAGCCCCTTCTCGAGCTCGTCGATCCACAGCACACAGGGGGCCACCCCCTCGGCGACGGCGAGCGCCTTGCGCATGCGCTCCTCGGACTCGCCGACGAAGCCGGCGAAGACGCGGCCCAGATCGAACTTCACCAGCGGCTTCTGCCACTCGGCGGCCACGGCCTTCGCGCACAGGCTCTTCCCGCAGCCCGGCACGCCGACCAGCATGACGCCGCGGGGATGCGGCAGGCCGAAGTCCCGAGCTCGCTGGGTGAACCCCTCGTCACGCTGGCGGAGCCAGGTCTTCAGATGGTCCAGGCCGCCGACGCCGGCGAAATCCTCCACCGCGGCCGTGTACTCCAGGATGCCGGACTTGCGGATGATCTGCTCCTTCTCATCCAGGATCGCCCGCACCTCGCGGCCGGTCAGCCCCTGTTGACTGACGATGGCCTTGGCCAGCGCATTCTCGGCCTCCGCCCGGGTCAGGCCTTGGCAGGCCGTGACGATCGCCTCCCTGGCGTCGTCGTCGAGGCTTAAGGTCACCTTGGGGTTGCCGCGGACTTGCTCCACGAGCCGGTCGAGCACATCACGGTAGTCGGCCATGCCCGGCAGAGGCAGGTCAACGAGGGTCACGTCCTTCTCGAGCTCCGGCGGGATCGCTAGCAATGGCGAGAGCCACAGCAGCGTGCGCGGCGAGCCGCGAAGCTCCGCCACGAGGTCCCGCAGCCGCCGGATCAAGACCGCCGAGTCGGGGGACTCATCCTTCAGGTACGGGTGGAAGTCTTTGAAGAGGAAGAGCGCCCCGTCCTTGTATCCGGCGACGAAACCCAGTGCCCGCTCCGGTCGGCGTGTATCCTCCTTGGCCGCCGGCCGGCCCTCCGTGTCGACGAAGCCACGCGAGATCGACCAGATAAACAGCCGTCGCGGACGCTGCCAGATGTCCTCGCGGCGCAGCATCTCGTCGATCAGCTCGAGCGCGCGATCCTCTTCGCTCGAGACGATCGTGATGATCGGGTAGCCGGCGCGGACGTAAGTCGCGAGATCTCGAGTGAATTCCTTGGCCACGATTCCTCTCGTGTGACGGGCCTAGAGTGTTGGCCGCTCGATCTCGGAGACCTGCACAGACTCGGTCTCTTTCTCGAAATCGGAGGTCATCTCGCGGCGCTCGACCGAGCCGAGTGTCTGCTCCATTGCCGCGGTGAAGGCCAGACAATCGGCCCCTTCGCCCCCCTCGACCTCGATCTGGGTACGGCCATCCGCAGCGATGCGTATCTTCATCTTTTTCAGTGTCATAAAAGTTCTCGCTCAACTGAAATTTGAGACTGTAGGCCGCATCTCGATGCGACGCGGCAAGCATCAGCGCTCTTTTCGCAGAGACCAGCCCGCCCGACCGGAGATGTCGCTCACGCGGTCGGGAGCTAGTCTCTTCACGATGCGAAAGCCGAGATTGCCGTAACGAAACGCCGGGGCACATGAATCTCGATACGTCGCCCGGAAATCGTCGGGGTCGCTATTCCTCCAGCCTCCGCCGCGGCGGACACGCGCTACTCCACTTGGCGGGCCTAGCGGGTCGCCCGGCGGTGAGTGACGGTAGTAGTCCTCGGCGTACCAATCTGCGCACCACTCCAAGACGTTCCCGCTCTGATTGTAGGTCCCGTATCCGGACACCCCGCGCGGATAGCCCGCCACTGGGCAAGTCGTCTGCCGGCCGCGGCTGCCGCTATTGCGGCAACGACCGGCGTCCCAGTTGTCCCCCCAAGGGTAGATCACGCCCTTTGGGCCGCGCGCCGCCTTCTCCCACTGTGCCTCTGTTGGTAGCTCGCATCCGGCCCATTTGGCATAGGCCTGGGCATCATCCCAGCTCACACACGCCACCGGGTGGACGACAGCGTCACCGGACATCCGCATCCCCTTCCAGAGCGGCGGAGCGCCGCTCCAGTTGGAGACATCTGGCGGGCGGTGTTTCGCCTTGACGACAAAGCGCCCATACTGCGCGTTGCTCACGGTGTACACGCTTATCCAGAACGCGGAGAGGAGCACACGATGCTTCGGCCGATCGCTCTTCCCGTCGTCGCCGATGTCGATGTGGCCTTCGGGCACGTAGACCATGACAGAGCCGTCCAGGGCATTCACCGCGATCCGATTGCGCAGTCCCTCGCGCATCCAGGCCGTCAGCAGCCCATTGACGGGCGGTGCTGAATGCGCACGCTTGACCCTCGCCGGTCGTTCTTTTAGAGGAACGCCACGCAGATCAGAAACGCTCACTGACCAGGATCTCGATCTCACCGTTCTCCAACACCCGCTCCTCCTCAATGATCAACCCTTGCTCCAGGGCCTGCTTCTTGACCGCCAAGTGGGCGTACGTGCGGTTGAGCTCCTGGACGAAGTCCTCCTGCCTGATCTGAGCATCTGTCTGGATACCCCACCAATCGGCACAGAGCTGATAGGTCCCGTCGGGCTGACGCTGGAAACCGATATCGAAGGAGCTGCCGGTATCGACGACGACCTGGCCGAGCTCGGTATTGCCCTGATAGCCACGTATGGTGACTTGCTCGCCGGTCTCGAAGTTGTAGCCCAATTGCCTCAGGGCCTCCTCCAGCAACGCCTGATCGCGGATCACCGTTTGGACTTGCGTGAAGTGGGACATGCCGTGACCTCCTGAGTTTCTCGGTACGTGGCGCTGATTCCGCCGTTCAAAAGGGGGAGCAGCTCTCCGCGGCGCGGCTGCGACCATCGCCTATTGCGAATGCGCCTATCGGCGCTACGGCCGCCGTCCGTCTACCAGTGTGGAAGGTACGCGATGCGTATCCTTCTACGGTGCGTGTCAACGGCAACCCCCTGAGCCGAGGGCTTTCGAACGCCGCCTCAGCGCTTGTGGGTGGCGCGTACCACCTCCGCGAGCTCCTGTTCGACCTGCTCATCGACATGGATGTCGCTGTCGCTCAAAACACCGGCCTGGGGATCGTTATACGCTGCCAGATCGAGCTTGCCCTCACTCTTGGCGACAATCGCCGTCACGGCCGCGTCGCCGGAGACATTGACCGCGGTGCGGATCATGTCCATCAAGCGATCCACGCCCAGAATGAGGCCGATTCCCTCCACCGGCAGGCCGACCTGCGCGAAGACCATGGACAGCATGATCAACCCGACGCCGGGAACCCCTGCCGTACCGATGGATGCCAGAACGGACATCAGGATCACCGTCAGGTAACCGGTCGGCCCGATCTCCACGCCATAGACATTCGCAATGAACACGGTCGCCACGCCCTGCATGATGGCCGTGCCGTCCATGTTGATGGTGGCACCAAAGGGCACCGTGAAAGAGGCCACGGAGTTGTCCGCCCCCATGCGTCCAGTCACGGTCCTCAGCGTCACCGGGATGGTGGCGTTGGAGCTCGCGGTGCTGAAGGCGAAGAGCTGCGCGTTGCGCATCTTACGGAGAAACATTGCCGGACTGAGGCCGGAGAAGACCTTGAGGACCAGCATCAGGGTCACGAAGAGGTGCAGCATCAGGGCGCCGAACAACACCGCGACATAGCCTGCCAGCTGTGCGAGCAGGTCCAAGCCCAAGTCGGCGACCGCACGGGCGATCAGCGTAAACACCGCGTAGGGCGCCACGGCCATGACGATCGTGACCATCTTCATCATGATCTCGTTGGCGATCTCCGCGCCCTCGATGAAGCTGCGTGCCTTGCGTCCCACCATCAGCATACTGACGCCGACCAGGATGGAGAAGAAGATCACCGGCAGCATCGCGCCGTTGGCCATCGCACTGATGGGATTGGCAGGAATGATGTTGATGATGACCTCGGTCAGCGCCGGTGCCTCGCTCCCAGTGAAGGCGGCGTCGCTCGCCCGGTCCATGCCCAGTCCGATGCCGGCGGACGCGGCAATCCCGATCGCCACGGCAATGGCGGTCGCGGTGGTCATCATGTAGAGGGAGAAGGACTTGATCCCGACCCGCCCGAGCGTACTCAGATTGCCGATGCCGCACACGCCACAGATCAGGGAGAAGAAGACCAGTGGCACCACCAGCATCTTCAGTGCGTTGACGAACATCTTGCCGACGATCAAGAAGAGCCCATCTACGAGGTAGACTTGGACGAGGCTCCCTGGAGCGTTGAGACCGGTCAGGCTGAACAAGAGCCCGACGGCGATGCCGAGCCCCATACCCACCAACACCTTCATCGTCAAGCTCATCGGCCTCTCCCCTGTATAGGAATCACGCCTCGGCGCCGGCTCCCTGCCGACATTGAACCGCATCGGTGCCTATCCTTCCAACCTCACTGAGGGACAGTTCGCGGTTACCCTGGTTTCTCCGGGTTTCTCCGGGTTTCTCCGGGTCTGGACAGGCACCCGTGCTTGGGCTTCGCCGTGGATTGCCCCGACAAGCGGCCACTCGATCCAAGCTGCGGCCGCACGATCCACACGACAACAGAATCCGACCATGAAGCACCCGACATCCGCGCTGGCTCTACCCCTGATCGGCCTCGGCCTCGCGCCAGCGCCAGCCGCCGAGCCCGGCTACTTCTTAGACGCCAGCGCCTGTGCGGCGGAAGCCGTCGTCACCGAACGCATTGACTTGAATAGCGGCATCTACACCGAGCAGGCCATTGTCAGCAGTCCGCTCAGCATCGAGGTCAAGCGCGAGCTGAATGAAGCCGCGTACGGCGAATGCATGCGCCAACGCGGACGACTGAAGCACGTGAAGGACAACCCATACCTGCGCATCATCGCCGAGTGTCAGGACGCTGCGCGGGCCACCCCGAAGGTTCTGATCGGCGGCACCGACCGCGGCACGCTGACCGCAAGCCACAATCTGGCTGCCTACGAACGCTGCGTCGAGCAGCGCACCCGGGAACTGGACGTCGAGGTGCAGATCCCGTCGCCGGAACGCTAGAGAATCGCTGATCGCATCGTGTTTCCCGCGCAGGGCAGGAAGCCCCGCTGTCTTACAGCGCGGGTCATTGACAGCCTCAGCGGGAGAGCGGAGGAATCGAGGGAATTTCAAAGCCCCTCTCCCCCGAGAGGGGTTGGGGTGAGGGGGCAGCGCCCGCTCGTCCGCAGATAGCCATCGTCAAGGAGCACGACAGATGCACAGACACCCCCCATCACGACTCCAGCGAGCCCGCGACATGCGCCACGAGCCCACCGACGCCGAGCACTGCCTGTGGCAGCATCTGCGCGGACGGCGGCTCTTGGGCTGGAAATTCCGGCGACAAGTGCCCCTAGGCAACTACATCGTCGATTTCGTCTGTCACGAAAAATGGCTGGTGATCGAGTTGGATGGCTCGCAGCATCAGCAGCAGAGCGAGTATGACGCGGCGCGCAGCCGCTTCCTGGAAACCCAAGGCTATCGGGTGCTGCGCTATTGGAATCATGACGTCTTGCTGCGCGGCGAGAGCGTGCTCGAAGCCATCGTGCAGGCGCTGGGGCAAGACGCGAAGGGGGGTGCGTGAGGCAGGCTTCTCCCCTCACCCCAACCCCTCTCCCCCGGGGGGGAGAGGGGCTTTGCCCGAGCTCGACTTTGGGGGAGAAAGTGCAGCTCCGCCGCAAGCCCCGGCCTACTCCAGCTGTCCGGCGATGCGCGCGGCCTGCTTGGCCGGCAGCGGCAGGTAGCCGTCCTGCAGCACGATCTCCTGCCCGGTCTTCGACAGGATCAGCTTGATGAGCTCACGCTCCAGCGGTGGCAGCGGCTGATTCGGGTGCTTGTTGACATAGATGTAGAGGAAGCGCGCCAGCGGGTAGTCGCCGCTGAGCGCGGTGTCATAGTTGGGCTCGACATAGCGGCTGCCGCCACCCTTGGCCAGCGGGACCGCCCGCACGCCGGAGGTCATGTAGCCGATGCCAGAGTAGCCGATACCACCGGGGGCGCCCGCCACCGACTGGACCACGGCGGCCGATCCCGGCTGCTCCTGCACCGTGGTCTTGTACTCGCCCTTGCACAGCGCCTTCTCCCTGAAATAGCCGTAAGTGCCGGAGATCGCGTTGCGCCCGAACAGCTCGATGCGCCGATTCGACCAGGCACCGCTCAGCCCCAGGTCGCCCCAGCCCAAGATGTCACGGTTCAGCCCGCAGCTGCGCGTCGAGGAGAAGATCGCGTCGACCTGCTGCATGCTGAGGCCCGCGATCGGATTGTCCCGATGCACGTAGACGGCCAAGGTGTCGATCGCCACCGGGACTGCCGTCGGCTTGTAGCCGAAGGTGCCCTCGAACAGCGCCTCTTCGTCCTTCTTCATCATCCGGCTCATCGGGCCGAAGCTCGACGCACCGGAGGCGAGCGCCGGGGGCGCCGTCGACGAGCCCGCGGCCTCGATGTCGATGCTCACGGTCGGATAGATGCGCTTGAAGGCCTCGGCCCACATCGCCATCAGGTTGGCCAGGGTGTCCGAGCCGACACTCGAGAGATGGCCGGCGATGCCGTCGGCCTTCTTGTAGTCGGGCAGAGCCGGATCGACCCCAACGGCAGAGGCCGCATGGCCAAACGCCAGGAACAGGGCGGCGGCCAGGGCACCAAAGGTCTTCAGGGGATGACGCATAACGTGTTCTCCTCTACGGTGATTGCGCGGAATGTTGGTTGAAGCGGGACGGCCGTCGCCGCCGGTGACTATGAAATCCGCGAAGCACGTTCGCTCCCTCGCCCTCTGGGAGAGGGTTGGGGTGAGGGAAGGATCAGGGGCGAGGCGACGTTTCATGGTCCGGGGTGGCTCGGCTCGCCCCATGATCGTTACCGCGACGCCTCCCAGCGTCGCCTGTCGAAGCGCAGATCCTCGAGCTTGAAGCGGTACTCGGCGATGGCATTCTCGATCGCGACCGCGCCGAGGCCCGTGAAGGGCTCGCGCTGCTTGAACGAATCCCAGAGACCCTTCTTCTCATAGCGCTCGAGCAGCTCCGCGTTGACCTGGAAGAGCTCCTCATTCTTGCTTTCACAGGTCTCGATGGCCTGCTGGCGCTGCGCGCTGATGCCCTCGACCTCGGCCTTTTCGGTGCGCAGGTCGCCGATCAACAACGCCGCCTCCTGCAGCTTCCCGTTGTACTGGTCGATCAGGTCGCGCGTGCGGTCCTGGCTCTTCTGCAACAGCTCGCGCAGCTTCTCGTCCGTCTCCTTATAGCGGTCGAGCGCCTCGCTGGTGCGCCCGAGCCGCGACTCGAGCTGCTCCAAGTCGGCCCTGAGCGCCTCGATCTCGCCCTCGAGCTGGGCGTTGCGCGCCTGCAGCTCGGCCTTCTCCGCGGAGAGCTGGCGCATCAGATACTGCATCTTGGCCATCGCCTGCTGCTCACGGCTGCTATCGCCGCTGCGGGCGCTTTGCGCAGTGACCTCGCCCGCGAGCCCAACGAGCACGACGAGCAGCAGGCACGCACGCAGGCCGATAGCGAAAAGACTCTTGGGTTCTTGAGGCATAAGGGTCCCCGTCGTCGCGGTGCGGTCAGAACTTGGCGTTCAGATCGACCTGCAATACGTCCACGCCCAGCGGCGGGCCGTCGATCTCGTTCGAGCTCAGCCAACGCAGGCGCAGCCAGGTGTTGTCGGCCAGGCCGTAGTCGCCACCGAGGACGAAGCCCTTGCCGTCGGTGCCGCCGAGGTGGAAGTCGGAATCGGTGAAGGCGTCGAGCACGGCATCGCGCTGCAGGTACTTGTAGGCGCCGAACACGCGCCAGTTGCCGCGGCGATCCACCTTGGGCCAGCCGACCGAGAGCCCTAGCTGCCAGCCGTCGGTGCGCTCGTCGACGCGGGCACCGGTGCGGCGCTCGATCTCGTTCTGATCGAAGCCGATGTTGCGGACGTAATCGCCGGTCAGGATCACGTGGATCGGCGCCAGCTGGGCGAAATCATAGGAAGCGGTCAGGTTGACCAGCTCGTAGTCCGCGGCCAGGGCGAACAGATCGTTGGTTGGATCCGGGTCGTTGCGGATGTCGAACATCGTATTGCCCTTCTGCACGAACTCCGGCGCGGTCCAATCGTAGCGGGTCGAGAGGAATTCGTTGCGCTGCCCCGCGATGTTCTGATAGCTGTAGTAGGCGAGCCCGGCCTGCAGGGCGGACTGGTTCTCGAACACCAGCTCGGTGCCGAGCTGCGCGCCAAACAGCCACTTGTCGTGGGAGGACAGCTCGACCTCCTGGATGGGGAAGGCACCCAGCGTCAGGTATGCCGTATCGCTGCGGTCCTCCATCGCAAAGAGGCTGTCCGAGCCCTTGAGGTTGCGGCGAAAGGTGACGGCCATGCCCTCGAAGGTCAGATCCGAGTCCCACACGAGATCCGTGTGATACCAGGGATTCTCGATGCGCCCGCCGGACAGCACCATCCAGGGATAGCCGTCGTCGGACAGGCTGGTGTATTTGAGATAGGCGAGGTCGATGTTCAGGTCGTACTTGCCGCCGTAGTTGCCCAGGGTCTGGTTCGTCGAGACCGGGTCGCGCTCGTTGCCGAGGACCAGACGAAACCCGGTCTCCCAGTTATTGGTGACCTTCGCCTTCAGACCGAGGCGCGCACGGAGCCGGCCGCGGGTGCGGTCCTCGGTGGTGTTGAGGAAGGCATCCCGGCCTGCCTCGACCACGCCGCCGGCGTCGTTGATGGCGTTGAAGTCCGGATAGGAGAAGGGCTGGTTCTTGTCGGCGAAGCGGTCGGTCTGGCCGCGCAGGCGGATATCGCCCGAGAGCTTGATGCGGTCGATCCAGTCGGGCAGCGCCTCCGGCACGCCCCACCGCTCGTTCTTCGCCTGCTGCAGCACGTCCTGGGTGACATCGGCGCGCAGCTCGGAGCGCACCTGGTTGCGGATGTCCTCGATGACGAACTCCGGCACGTAGGGCACTCGCACCACATTGGTCGATACGCCCTCCTCTGCCGCGGATCCCGCCAACGCCTCCTGCCTCTCCACGGCGGCCTGCGCATCCTCGCCGGCGGCGGTCGACGCCGCGGCCACCGCCCGCGTCTCCGCGGCGGCCTGCATCTCCGCGGCCGCCTGCTCCGCCGCCTTGGACTCGGCCTGCTTGACGATCGACTCGGCCTGGTCCGCACTCAGCACACCCTGCGCGACCAGCGCATCGACCAGGTTGGTGATGGTGTGCTTGAGCTCGAGCAGCTCCGCCCGCTCGCCGCCCGCCGCGCCATACGCCGCGGCCGCAGCCCCGCCGCTCTCCCCCACGGGCTCGCCCGTTGCTGCCCCTTCCACCGTTGTCGGGCCAGCCAACCCGGCGTCTTCGGCCGGCGCTGGTGCCTCAGGAGCGGCGGGCGGCGCCGCGGTCTCGGCGACCGTTTCGGCCGGCGCCGCGGCATCACCGGGCAGCACGGCCTGCTCCATATCTCCCTCGCCCTCTGCCTCTGGTACAGGGCTGGGCTGAGGGATTGCCGCCGCCCCATCCTCCGCGGGGATCGCCACGGTCGTCTCCCCCGCGGGCTCGCTCGGCGCCGGCCGCGCGGTTGCTGGGGCCGCCGCTCCGGCGTCTTCGACCGGTGCAGGGACATCCACAGCGGTCACGGGCGGCACCGGAACCGCTTCCGTCGGCGCCTCGACTTGGCGGACCACCGCCCCCCCGAGCGGCAGACTCAGCCCCAGCAGTAGCACACTCGCCAGTGTCGTCCGATTCATCGTTCTCTTTCAGTTCATTACTAGGTGACAGCGCAAAAACAACCGCGACGGGTCGCTGCAGCTTCCTCCCCTCACCCCAACCCCTCTCCCCGCTGGGGAGAGGGGCTCTCGGGCGCTTGTGCCAGTTGTGCTTGAGCCGCTGCTGAGAAGCTCGCGCAGCCGGTTCGCTCCCTCCCCTCAGGCTTGGGGTGAGGCGGGGGCGCCGCCTACAACCTCGAGGTGACCCGTAGCTTGACCGGCTGCGGCATATCTTCCGGCGGCGGCTCGCTCAGGCGCGCCAGCGAGGAGAAGGCGATGCGCAACGACTCGTCGGTCTCCCGATCGCCCGTACTGCTCAACAGCTGAAAGCGCTCGAGCCGTCCCGATCTGTCGATCCACACCTTGACGACCACCGAATAGCCGCGCTCGCGCACCCCAGGCGCGGCCGACAAGGCATCGATGATGTCCTCCTTGATGATCCCGGCGTACCAGCCGAAACGGCTGCCGTCGCTGAGCAGGCCGCGGCCGCCCTTGCGCCCAATCAGGCCGAAGGCATCGCCGCCCGCGCCACCCTCGGCATCGAGTCCGAGCAGATCGCCGGCCGGCGGCTCGTCATTAACCAGCTCCGGCAGCTCCTCCGGCACCTCCTCCGGCTCCGGCACCTCCACCTCCTCCTGCATCTCCGGCTCCGGCGGCTTCTCGACCTTGGGCGGCGGCGGCGGTGGCGGCGGCTGCACCAGCGAGATCTGCTGCACCATCTGCTTCGGCTTGGGCGGCGCGCTGGCAAGGAAGCCCTGGACCAGGTACACAAGGAATCCCGCGCCCACCAGCACCACCACGACGACCAGCGCCGGCAGCGCCTTCAGCAGGATGCGTCGGGTATCCATCGCCATCGCCCACGAGCCCGCGCTACTTGACCAGCGCCTGAGTCACCAGTCCGATCTGATGGATCTCGAGCCGCCCAGCCAGGTCGAGCACGTCGACCACCTTCTGGTAGGCGATCTGGCCATCGGCCTTCACGACCACCGGCAGCTCCGGGTCGACGGCCTTGTAGCTGGCCAGACGCGACTCCAGCTCCTCGAGGGACACCGGGTAGGTGTCGAGGAAGATGGTGCCATCCTGCGTGATGGTGATGGCCTTGGTGCGCGGCTTGGCGAGGCTCGGGGTCTCGCTCGCCTGTGGCAGGTTGACCAGGATGCCCTGCACCGTGGCCGTGGTCATGATGATGAAGATGATCAGCAGCACGTACGCGACGTCGAGCATCGGCGTCACGTTGATGTCGTCGTAGATCTTTGGGTCTATACGGAAGGCCATGTGCGTGCGCCTCAGTCGCCGTGGTATTCGCCGGCCTTGGCGATGAGCTCATCGGCGAACACCTGCATGTCGGCGAGCATGTCGCGGATGCGGGTGATCAGGTAGTTGTATCCAAACAGCGCCGGGATGGCGACGGCGAGCCCGGCGACCGTCGTCAGCAGGGCCGCCGACACACCGGGGGCGATCGTGTTGATGTTGACGTCACCGGTCGCGGCAATCGCGGCGAAGGTGATCATGACGCCGACCACGGTCCCGAGCAGGCCGAGGAAGGGCCCGCCGCTGATGGCGATCGTGAGCAGCACCATCAGGCTGTTCAGGCGCTGCGTCTGGCGCACCGCGGCGGCATCGACGGTCGCCCGCACCGAGCTCAGCGCCGCTGGCGACAGACCCGCCGCCTGCGCGCCCACCGCCCGGCCGAGGCGCTGGTGGATGTCCTGCATGCCGGCCTGGTAGACGCGGAAGAGGGTCGAGCTCTGGTAATGGTCGTGCTTGCCAAACAGTGCCATCAGCATCGGCGAGTCCGCCAGCGCCTCGTCCTCGGCCTCGTCGTCCTGCTCGAGGGTCGCGGCGGCGAGGCCGAGCCGGCGGAAATCTTGCATAAAGGCGCGGTTGTCCTTGTGGATGCGCGACAGCGTGAAGCCCTTGCCGAGCATGATCAGCCAGCTAGCCGCCGACATCATCGCGAGCAGGCCGATGATGACCCAGCCGTCGGTGGAGACGTGCTGCAGGATGGTCCAAAAATAGGTATGGCCGGCGCCACTCTCGCGCTGCTCGTCCTCGCCGAGCGCGATCAGCGCGGCGTCCTGGCCCTGGGTATGTGAGGCGGCGGCGATCCATTCCGGGCTACGCTGGACCTTGGCGATCTCCACCTGGTCGATCTCGCCGACGAAGGACCCGGCGCCGCTCGCCAGCGCGCCGATCGTCAGACTGCCGCCGAGCTCGACCAGCGGCGCCGGGAGGGTGGCCACCTGTTTGCCATCGGCGTACAGCGTCAAGCCATCCCTACCGGCAGTGAGCGCCAGGTGATGCCACTGCCCCGGCGCGAGCGCCCGGTCGGGGGCCTGGTACATCACCCCAGTCGGATCGGTGAAATACACCTCGCCCGCGGCATCGGTGAAGCGCGCGAACGGCGCGTTGCCGTAGAGACCGAGCACCAGCGTACCGCCGGCATCCTCCAGGGCGACGATGATCGACTCGCCCGCGCCCGTCGCAACGACCGGCATGAGCTCCGCGGTCGCTGGGGTCGCGGCTCCGGCGCCTTCGACCGGGACGGACGCCTCAGCCGCCGCCGCGGGCGGCTCGGCCGTCTCGGGGGCCGTCTCGCCCTGCGCCACGGCGTCTCCCGCATCCTCCGCCGTCACCTCGCCAACCTCCCCCGCGGGCTCGCTTGGCGCTGCCGTCGCAACGGACGGCGCGCCCGCGGCGCCCTCGCCGCCCGCCTCGGCCTCGGGCTTCACCCAGGCGGAAACCGTCCAGCCGGCATCCGGTACCAGGCGCAGCGACGGCGTGACCGGCACGCTGAGCTGCTGCCCCCCGCCGAACCGCGCGCCCGCGGCGATGAAGGACGCGGCCTCGCGCTCGGCGGTCCAGGTGTCGGGGTGGTTGCCATAGGCGGTCAGGTCGCGCGGCGCCCCCGCCGGCTCCGAGAAGCCGAACACCAGCGCCTGGTCCTTATCGAAGCTGCCGGCCGGGTCATCGCCGCTGGCGACGTCCGGGTTGCCGTAGTAGAGCCAGATGCTATCGCTGTTCGATCCTGCCAGCAGTCGCGGGACCTGCACCCAGATCAGACCGATCTGGTTGATCGGGTCGAAGCGCTCGACGTAGTACTTCAGCGGTGTCTCGTCGTCGCCCGCGATGAAGCGCAGATCGGCGCCCTCCGGCGCGACGTCGAGGAAATAGGCGAAATTGCCGGTATGCAGCCGGATCAGCACCGGAAACTCGGTCAGCGACGTGGACAGGTCCGCCCCCGCCGCACTGGTGTCCAGCGTGATCTGCTTGCGGAAGGCCCAGTCATCGTTCCACCACGCCTGCGCCAAACCGGGCAAGAGGACCAACAGGGCTAGGACCAGCAGGATCAGAGAACGGGACCAGGTCACGGCAATCATGTCTATGCCATCAAAAACCGCACTAGTGTGACGGAGATTCGTTGCAGGAGGATGAACATCGCGGATCGGTTTGGGTTATCCAAATGTCCATCGCGGGCTGGGCGCTAGGCCGTAGGGCGCGGTGAGCCTGCGAACCGCACCGTTCGCAAAGCCGGCCAAATCGGTGCGGTTCGTTCCTCACCGCACCCTGCATCGCAGCCGCGCAGGGCACGCACCGCGTACCTTTCACCCCCTAAGTAACGGCTCAAAAACAACTGGCACAACGCGCCCGAGGGCCCCTCTCCCCAGCGGGGAGAGGGGTTGGGGTGAGGGGAGGAAGTTGCAGGACCTTGTTGAGTTTGCTCTTGCACTATTACTAAAACCCATAACCCAATCGAAAATGCCACCGCTGCTCACCGGACAGGGTCGCCGATGCATCCCGCAACGGATAGGCCCAATCGAGCTCACCCGTGACACGGTCCCAGGCCGTCAGGCGCACCCCGAGCCCGGTGCCCATCAGATCGAACGATCGATCCTCGCCGGGCAATGGGTCCTCCACATGCACGTAACCCCGATCGAGAAACGCCAGGAACACCAGTTGCTTCAACGGCTCGCCGATCCGCGGCGCCAACGACGGCGAGCGCAGCTCGAGGGTCGCCGCCACGCCGTGGTCCCCGAGCTCCTCGCACTCGACATAGCCGCGCACCGTCTCCACGCCGCCGACGCAGAACTGCTCGCTGCTGACCAGAGGCCCATCCGCGACCTGCCCCTCCATCCGCGCCACCAGGCTGAGGTCCTTCGGTAGGCGCTGGTCGCGCTCCAACGAGCCCTTCAGATAGATGAAATTCGGATCCGCCTTGAAGCGCTTGTTCTCGAACTCCTCTTCGCTGTTGATCAGGCCGCGCGGCCCGAGATGCACACCAGCGCCGGCACGCGTCGTCCCGCTGTCACCCAGAAAGGTCGCGCGGTACTCCGTAGAGAGCTTGACATACTCGATGGGCGTGACCAGGTCGCCCGCCCCGTCGAGCCGCACCGTATCCTCGAGGTCCTTGTAGTCCAGACCCAGATTGAGGCTGTGGTACATCCTCTCGCTTCCGGGGAGCGGCATGATGCCGCGCGCCCCGAGGATGGTGCCCTTGCCGATCACGCCCAGCGTGCCGAGGCTCGCCACATCGCTATCGGACTTCACGCCGTAGAAGACCAAGAGCTTGTCCGAGTCGGGCAGCGGCGCCACGTACGTACCCGACAACACCTTCACCTCTTCCGTGTCCTCCGGCGAGGTCAGGTAGGACAGCGACAGGCTGTGGTGGCGCTGCCAGAGGTTGTCGTACCGCAGGGATCCAGACACCCGCGGCTTGGTGGTGTCCTTCGTGTAGCGGTTGGTGAGCTCGATGTCGCCGTGCAGCGGCAGCTCGTCCTTCACCTTCAGCTCCACCTCCACCGTGCCCGGCTCGCGCCCGGCGCGGAAGATCGGCGTCACCGCGCGGTCGGGTGACGCCTGGCTCACCTTCGCCAGCTGTTTCTGCACCGTCGGCAGGTGCGGGACCTCGCCCGCCGCGAGCGCCGGCACCTTCTCGCGGATCCGGCCCTGGGAGAAATACTTGTTGCCGGTGATGCGCAGGCGATCGATCCGGCCCTCGATCACCTCCAAGCGGACCACGCCGTGGCGCACGTCCTGCTCGGGGATGTTGACCAGGACAGTCGCATAGCCGTTCGTGCGGTACAGCGCCTCGAGCCCGGCCCGCGCCGCCTCGACATCGTCGATCGTCTTCTGCGGCCCGAGGTGGTAGTAGACCGCACGCTCGACGTCGACGGTCTCGAGCAAGGTGTTGCCCTCGACCTGATACTCCCAGACATCGAAGCGGACCTGGACCGGCTCCCCCTGAGCCGCCGCACTCTCCACATCAGACGCCTCGCCCACGGTCGCCTCGTCGGCGCCATGCACCGCCCCGAGCCCAGCCGCCAGCATGATGGCGACCAGCAGCACCTGGCCAAGCGAAGTCTTCATCCCCGGAGAATCGGTCGCGGAATGGAGCAGCCGGCGACAAGATCCGCCGCACCGCTGTCAAAGCCGCGCATGTTAAACGACGGAGGTTTCCGTCTAGTTACGGTGCGGCGGATCGGTCGTTGCCGCCTACCGGAGGCCCGGAGGAGAACGGCGAGTCACTCGCCGCCCTGACCAAAGGAAGGCTTCGGAAACAACTGAAACACGCAGCCAAGAGCCCCTCGCCCCAGCGGGGAGAGGGGTTGGGGTGAGGGGAGAAAGCCGCGCTAATCTAATGAGGTTGCCCTTGCACCGCCCCAAAGCCAGTAAGCCAGTCGGCGCCGATTACGGCCCGCGCAACGGCGCGGAACTGCGGGAGCCCCCGCAAGGCTGTCCGCGGCGCCGATTTGTGTCGCCCTCGAAGGCGACACATGACGGGCTGGCCGGAGTGTCGCCCTCCAGGGCGACACGGCTAGGCACTCGCTCAGGTACAACCTCGGAATCTCTACATTGCCCGCCGCACTAGTCCCCGAACCCAATGACCTCGACGTCGAGCAGGGCCAGGCTCTGGCCGGCCAGCGCACTGCTCTCATCGGCCTCGCCGGCCACCTGGCTCGCGGTGGCCTCCTCGGCGACCTTGCTGGTGCTCGCCGACACGCCGGTCACACCCGTAAAACCAATTGCAATACTAGGCGGTGGCCCCAAGGAGAAGCCGAGGGCTGCGCCACCGATGTCGATATTGTCGGCGCCAATAATCTCGGTCGCCCCGATGGTGAGGTCGCCGATGGTGCGTATCCCCGCATCGCCTGCATTAACAACCCCGCGCGGCGCGAACAGGAAGGCATTCACACCTTGAAGCCCGCTCCCCTCCACGGCCGGCGGGAACTCGATGATGGTCTCGCCCGCGGGTCCGATCCGCGCAATCGGATCAGGGATCGAAGATACCGTTTTAGCTCCTTTGCCTGCATCAATGCTGCCGTTCGACGACCAGACCAGTAGGTCGCCCTGCAGAGCGAAGGCTCGCGTGGAGTTGACTAGAAAATCGCCGTCGACGAAGACGCCGATGTCACCGTCGAGGGCGGTCACGATGCCCAGATCCTTCGCTCCTTTGTCGATGATATCCGAATCGGCGGCGCCGGCATTGATGTCGCCGCCTGGCACTAGCATCTCGATGTCGCCGCCATCCAGGGTCTGTACCTGACTCAATAGGAGGCTGATGCCACCGTCAGGATTAGATGTCGGGAACAGCGTCTCGATCGCGGCGAATCCTCGGGAGTAATCCTGCGACCCCTGGTCGGTCGCATGATTTCCCGACTCCTTAAGCTCATTGAGTAAGATGTCAGCAATGAAGAGTCGCTGCTGGAGCGCGTCCAAAGACAGAAAAGTCGCCAGCGGATCGTTATCCAGTACCGGTACTCTTAGTTGCGAAAGAAACACCTCCAGCTCTGACCGGCAGGAGTCTCCGCACGAACCGGTCGAGGCGGTATAGATATCCTGATCGAACAGATACGCCCGAACGAATTCATCGTGGGCTGGCTCCTCACCGACGCCCGCAATCAGCAATAGGTCCGCGCCCTCATCATCCAAGAAAATATTCTTAGCATCGCCAATCGATTCGATGCCCTCGCTGGTGCCGAGCGAAATTGATCGGCCCGCAACGAAGAGAGCCGCTCCGGGGCCGGCGATCTCATACTTGGTTATCGAGTCAGGATTGCTGTTCTCCGCAGGGACGCTGAACTCGCTCGAGACATCACGCAGAGTCCTCTGGACGATATCCCGTCCGGCGATAAAGGCCGTGACATCTTCAGACTTCACATTCTGGACGGCTACGCTCAGGTCCCTAAGGTCCTCACCGGCTTGAAAGATTGACGCCTTGGCCAGATCGAGCCTCCAGCGTAGGCTATCCTGCGCCATTACGGATCCATCCCGGGCGACTATCAGATTGGGGCGGTCATCGCCAAGATGGATCGGAACCTCGGCATGCTTGGAGAGGAAATCTCTTGTATCCGGCGCGTCAATGCTGGGAAGCAGTGAAGGATCCTGATCGGACTGGCGGAGGACCGGAGACAATCCGACAACCGAGCTCGCCCCGACGATGTCCCCTGCTGCAAGCAGCTCGAGCTGACCCACTGATGAGGGGTACTGGTCAATATCGTCGACAATCGAGATGTCGCCGCTGTGACTCACCGCTCGCAATATCGGTGGGATCGCCGTAGCGAAGCCCGGACCGGAGAAATCCAGATGGCCAGCGAGCGACTGAACCTCCACCCCCGCGCTCTCTTCGAAGGTGAAGAAGCGGTTGTCGTAGTACCCGGTCGGATCAGCCTGGACAGACCGGTTGGGTGACGACTTCTTCAGCTCGAAGTCCGCCTGCCTCTCGCTCAGAGCGACAACCGTCGCGTCGCTGATCCCGGAAATGCTCAATCCGTCCCGCGAGACAAGCTCGATCTGCGCGGAGAACCCGCTGTAGATCGATAAGCCGGCGTTCGACCCGGGAACGGCCGCCCCGCCGAGCGACACGAGCGCGTGCCCCTCACCCAGGTGCAGGCTACCGCCGACGAGATCCCCGCCGACATCGACTCGGAGCAGGCCGCCGCCGGCGACCTCGGTCGTCTCCAAGGCGACCCCGAACCGCCCTGCCGTGCTACCGGGTACAGCGCCGGCGATTGCGCGACCCGTGGTTGGGACGGCGAGCGATAGATTCGAGAGGTCGCCGTCAGTCTCGATCTCTAGGGTGCCGCCGCCCAGCACGCCGATGCCGTCGGCGAAGCGATGAAAGGCGATTCCCCAATGACTCGGCACGGCCCCGGCATCCCTGGCCAGGCCAGCGGCACCGGGCGAGGCCTCGCCGATCCGCGGCTGCCAGACCGTCGGTGCGGCCTGCTCACCGGAGCCGAGGATATCGCCGCAGGCGAACACCCGCACATCACCGCCACCGGTCGGGAACTGTGCGCCTCCCCCCATCCAGCTATTGAACGACAAACCAGCGTCAAAGGCGCCGAAGGCGGGGATGACCGTTTCCACGTTCTCCGACAGGCCCAAATTGAAGCCGCCAGTGTAGATGGCTGCACCCGGCTCTAGGATCAGGCTCCCGCCGGTCGCGACCGCGATATCCGCGGTCCCGGTGCGCACCACTTCATGCACCTCGAGATCCCCCGCACCGAGGACGACGGCAGAGACATCCGCGCTCGCCACATCGGCGCCGGCGACGAGCCGATATCCCCAAGAGGCCGGCGGCAAGGGCCTGCCGTCAGCATCGAGCGGTCCAGCAGTGCTGAGCCGATCGAGATAATCGGGTGCCAGGACGAAGGAACCGAAGCCCAAGCCCGGCGCATCGAAAAAGGCGTCCGTCAACGCTTCGCCGAGGATCAGATTGCCTGCCGATCGCAGTGTCAATGCGCCGGCCGGACCGGACCCATTGCCGGACGCCCCAAAGCGCCAACCGTCGTAGAAATCCCAAGTGTCCTCGAGGACCAGATCGCCTGGGGCGATCAACTCGATGCCGGGCACGACGGTGAAGTCCCCGATGGTCGCGTCGACCGTGTCGAAGAAGGCACCGATCTCGTCCTGGATGGCATCCGTACTCGCGCTGGTGAGACTCGCGCCATCGAAGGTCGTCGCGCCGACCCGGTCTCCAGGCCGAATGACTTGGGTTGCCACCAAGGTGACCGACGAGGCACCCCGGATCCTCGCCCCGGTTTCACCGAGCACCAGGGTCTCGGTCTGATGGTCGCCATCGAGGTCGAGTCGCCGCGTATGGAGTAGGACCTTGCCCCCCGTCTGCTCTGGGGCACGCACCACCCGCTCCCCTTCCGGCGGCACCAAGACCTCACCGCCCGAGACATCGATCAGCGACCCGGATACCAGGTCGACCCAGTCGACATCACCCGGGCTGTCCGAGCCGTCACTGTCCAGTGCAATCAGCTCGACCGTCCCGCCCTCGGTGCCGGGCGCCGGATTGCCATCCGCGCCCAACGCACCGGTCGCGCGCAAGACCGCGGTCGATTCGATCACTACCGAGTCACCCGCCGCAAGGACGATCGTGCCACCGTTCTCGGTCACCGACCCCAGCTCGAGACCTGAGGCATCGATGACGCCGTGGACGCGCACATCGCCGCGATCCGAAACGATACGGACCTCGTGCGCCCGGATCTGGTCCAGCTCGCGCAACGTCATGGACTGGTCGCGAAGTCGTGCCTTGCGGCTGGAAGAAAACCCGGTCCCCAGCAGTGCCTGCAGGTCGCTGAAGGCCTCTGGAGCAAGACTGCCGGCGGCAACCGGCAGGACCAGGCCGCCTGCATCGAGAGTTGGGGCGGTAGCGGTCACCATCAGATACTCCGCATAGACCGAGAAGTTACCACCGTCCGGACCCGATTGGAACCGCGTACCCGGATCGATCCACAAGCCGCCCTCGGGCGCAGTGATCGCGACCGTCCCGGCCGCACCTTCAGCCGGCGAGGGGGACACGTCGAGTATCGTCTCGGACGCGATCAGAATGGACCCGGCCGTCGCAGACAGCTCGATCGTACCGCCCGGTGTGGCGACCGTCGTCGGCCCGAAGGCGGCGCTCA
Organism: uncultured Chromatiaceae bacterium; assembly: GCA_964583605.1. Lineage (GTDB taxonomy): Bacteria > Pseudomonadota > Gammaproteobacteria > Chromatiales > Chromatiaceae > CAZOWL01. The sequence goes on from CAZOWL010000004.1 coordinate 86,468, forward strand.
ACCCCGCAAGATCCAGCACGGCGCCAGATGCGATCGCCAGTTGCTCTTCGGCCTGTATCGCCAACCGCCCTGAAGGCAGCAGGACATGCCCACCAAAGTCGACCTGATCACCCTGGAACAGGAACGAGGCACCCAGGCCCCCCGCTGCCAGGGGATCGGCCGGCAGGGTCGTGGACCGACCGACGGCGAGGCCCGCCCCACGGACCTCGACGGCGGCATCGACGCCCGTCTCTGCAGTGATCACAGGCGCGTTGAGTGCTAATTCGGCCTCGGCCAGCAGCTGGGCGTCGCCCGTCGCGCGAACCTCGACCTCCGCCTGCGCGTCGATCGACCCAAAGCCCTGGATCGTGAACAGCCCTCGGCCCAGGAGGAGTCGGTCCGTCGCCAATTCCAGTGTCCCGGCCGCCGGCTGAGGCCCAATGGGCCCGAGAGTGGATTCGGAGTTATTGGAGAGACTGATCGCGTCCGCCGCCAGTCGGACCGACTTGCCGTCGTTGTCCAGGCCGACGATGCCCTGGGCATCGAAGGCCAGGCTAGCGAAGCGAAGACCGTCCATGCTCGCCGATCCAGGAAGCGCTCCGTAGATCGAGATCTCGGACCCGCTGCGCAGGCGCAAGTCGCTGCCTGCGAGACGCATGAGCGCCTCATTCGAAAGGACCATGCCCTCCGTGAGGCCTAAGACATCGGTCTCGCCCAGACCGATGTGCGATGCACCCAGGCTGATCAATGCCCCAGGGGCATCGATCAAGGCGGAGAAATCGGCATCTCCGGCGACATCCGCCACCACCGCCCCGCTGGCGCGCAGGATGGTGTCCGAACTCACAGCTAGACTACCCCCAGCGACCCCTGAGCTGCCCGGCCGCTCTATTGTCAGGGCACGGTTCGAGACCGCCACCACCGCCGCATCACTGGGTCCGTCGCCGTCTTCGATGCGCAGCTGCGCCATATCACCGCTCGCCGGGCCGGGCGACTCAAGAAGGGTGCTGCCTGACGATATGGCTGTGGATCCCACTGAGACACGGTCGGCGACTAGGATCAGCTCGGGGACCGAGAGTGAGACCCCATCGGCGACGACGATCTCCTCCGACTCGGGGTCGATCAGGGTTCCATCGGCCACCTGGGAACGCCGTCCTCCGATCAGCAGGCTGTCAGCCCCCAGGCCCTCGATCTGGGCGACATCCAGGACAATCCCGCTGCCAGAGCCGATCGATAAGACCTGATCCGCCAGGATATCGACCTGGGCCCCTCGAGCGCCCGATACACCACCTGGCACGATGCGGCCGCCGAGGCTCAGTGAGGTCCCCGCGTCGACCACCAGGGTCCCAGCATCGTCGGGATGGCGCAGGGTGCTCGCCTCAGCATAGAGATCGCCAAGCGGCGTCTCGAGATATTCGGCCCGTGTCCGAACCCGGCTGCCGTCCTCAACCGCGAATCCCTGGAATCGGCTCCCCGCCGTGTCGCTGCCCGCCACACCGTAGCGACCGGCGAGTATCGGCGCGCCGTCGGCGCGGCTCAGCTCGGCACCGGCGGCGATATCCAGCGTGCCGGCCGCCGGCGTGATCAGGTAGCCGCCGAAGAGGGCGTAGCGCGGCGGCAGGATCGCGTACTCCCCGGCAGGCAGGCCGGACATGCCTTCCTCGAGGATCAGGGTGTCACCAATGCGCAGGTCCTGGGACACCTCCGAGGCCGGCGTCTCCAGCGGGTCGTAGGGCGCGAACTGCCCGAGGCCCGGGACGATCGCGAAGGACGGGTTGGCCTCCACGCCGGCGCCGAAATCCAGGGCGGCCAGCAGGATGTCCCTTGACCCGCCCGGGCCTGGCACGAACTCCGTCGCATGCGCCTCGAGGCCGCCACGCAGATCGAACTCGGCCCCATCCCGAATCGCGATATCGGGGGCCACCAGGTTCAACGACTGCTCGGGCAAGACGCGTTCGAATGCCGGTGACTCGACCTCGTCGACAAAGACAATATTCAGCTCGGCAGAATCGCTGCGCGGCACCATCAGATCGCCACCGGGCTGCGTTCGAAAAAACGGCGCCGAGACCCCGTTGGCCGAGGTCGAGGTCAGACTGCCGGCGCCGAGCTCCAGGGTCGAGCCGGCGATCAAGTCCAACCGCCCCAGCGGCGCGAAGACGCTCCCGGCTTGGCGGATGTGATCCGCATGGACCTGCAGCACCCCTCCCAACGACAGTGGGGCGTCCCCGTCCCCGCGCCCATCGATCGAAACGGTTGCACCCGTGCCAACGGCACTTAGCTCGAACTCCGTCAAGGTCGTCGGATAGACGCGCGAGGCCTCGATGGTAAGATCGCCGGCGGTCCGGAACAGGCCGTCATAGACCTCCCGGCCGGCCGTTCGGACGCCACGCAGACGAAGGTCCTCGCTCGCTTGGATCTGCACGCCCGGCCCGGTGCCACCGGGACTGCCGAAGCCCTGGGTGACGAGCTCACCAACGAGCTCGACCAGCTCACCCGTGACGCGCAGCTGCCCTTCGCCCGGCTGCGGCTCGAGAACCAGTTGTTGATCGGGGTTATCCTGGGCAAGGCCATCGTCGCCGATGATCACATCCGGAACGCTGCCGTCGAGCCTTACCCGCGTATCGGCCGAGCCCATGGCGACATGCGCGGCCTCGAGCACGACCTCGTTTTGCCCGGCCGTACGCAGCACCGCGGCGTCGAGCTCCAGGCTGCGTTCCAGCGCCAAAGTCAGGTCCTCCGGAAACTCGATGACCGAGATAGACTCGAGCGTATCGGGCACCGCCACGACATCCTCGCCTGTACCCTCTTCGATCCCGCGCGGTCGTTGCCCACTCCCGTCGGCGGAGCCACGCACGGACACGCGTAGCGAATCGAATCCGCCCGGCGCGATCTGATCCACCGGAACGAAGGCGGTGTTCTGCAGGGCCGCATCGATCGACCCGTCAGGACCAGGCAGCCAGCCGTCGAAGCCACCCATGACGGCCACGCCTGGACCAAGGTCGAACACCGGGCTGTACGGCGCCTGCGGGGTTCGGCCGCGGCTATCTGGACTCAGCGTGACGCTGAGACGCCCGCCCTCCTCGTCGAGCACCGCCTGCCCCAAGAGCCGGCCGGCATAGGCCAGGGCCTCGGAGGCCGAGAGGGTAATCTCGCCGGCCCGGCCGCCGACCCAGCTGAGCGGCTCGATCGAGCCCCTACCCGTATTGAGCTGCGCGGCAGTGCCGTCGACGCCGATCAAGGCCCCGGCCTCACCGATCAATGCGCCCTGTTTCGCATACACCTCGATCCGCCCGGCGTCCAGCACCTCGCCGATGCGCTCGCCGAATAGACTGATCGGGCTGATGCGTACGGCACCCGGGGCCAACAATCGGGCATTTGGCCCCAGCCAGACCTTGCGCGCGGCCGCGAAGGTCCCTCGAACACCGTCCTGTCCGATGCTGATATCGCCCGCGGCCGCCTGGATGGTGCCGTCGACGAAAACGCTCGCCACCGACTCGAGGGCGACACTGGCGCCGGCATCGGCAAGGATCGATGCGCCCGAGCCGAGATTCAGGGCCCCAATCTTGCTCGAATTGAGCATCAGGTCGACGGGAAGGCGGTCGTAGTCGGCGAGTCGGACCAGCTCGGAGAACCCCTCTAGCGAGTCGGCGCTCGGCGCCGTCGCCAACGCCGGGCCGAGGACCTGGTTTGCCGCGTCGAGCCGGATCTCGTTGCCCGGAAGAATGCCAAGGCCGGCGCGGTCCGCGCTGAGCGCGAAGGATTGAAAGCCGCCTTTGCGGAAGGTGCTCGCATCGACGACCAACAGGTTGCGGGAGATCCCTCGGCCGATCGCCAACGAGACATCCCATGCCGCAAGCTGCGCCTCGGAGAGGCCTTGAGCATCACTCCAGAGATCAAGCCCCGGCCAAAGCCCATCCTCGGAGCCGAGCCGCTGTGCCTCCCATTCGGCAAGCAGATCCGAATCGACGTTCAGGAACTGCCGTTGGCCGTTGAGCTCGAGCTCGCTATCGGAGGACAAACCGATCGAGCCGACGAGGATCTCGTCAGCCGCAATCCCCAGGTGCCCGCCCCGCTCGATGCCGAAGCCCCGCAATTCGCCCGCGACCGTCAGCCGTGAGGGTTGGCCGTCGGTGAGGGCGCCGCTGCGCAGGCGGATCTCGCCGGCCGATCCCCCCATCAGGTCGCCGCTCGCCGCAAGCTGGGCGCCGCCGCTGACGTCGAGCGTCGCGGCCGAGCCCAGGGCGATCTCGGTCCAGGCCCGCGCTGCGCCCTGGTCATCCAAGGCCGCACCGATCAGTATCCGCCCCCCTTGAAGAACAACCGGGCCGGTCGGGGTATCAGGATTCACCAGCTGGCCATCGTTGGTCCAGGTGCCACTGGTATCGATGTCGGCATTGATGGCGGCCAGCGCCGCCTGGTCCAACAGCGGCGCCGGGAAAGCCGGGGAGCCCTCAAAGGCCGTTTGCCGGGCAATGGCCACGGTGCCCCCTGGGGCCCGGATCGGGTCATTCACCACGACCTGTGTGCCGGTCAGCTCCAGCTCACCGGACGCCGGCAGCGCAATCGGCGCATTGATCAAGACGCGCCCGCTCGCGGTCAGGCTCACCCGGGAGAGACCGCTAGCGGGGATCAGATCGGCCGGCAAGACCAGGGGCTCGCCCGTCGAGATCGGGTGCCCGTTAGCGGCGGGCGCGTCGCTCGCCTCGCCGACGAAGAGGTCTGGGAACCGGCCATCGAGCAGGTTGAGCTCCAGGCGCCCGCCGAGCGGCACCTGATCGAAGCGTCGGGCAAAGGCCTGCACGTCTTCGTCCAATGACGGCGCAAGGCGCTGCAGGGGACCGAGGGTGGCAGCCGCCAGCAGCTCGCCGCCAAAGGCGATCTCCGGGGCGGTCAGGATCAGCTCGCCGGCGTCCTTGCCCTCGATATAGCCGGGCTCGAGGTTGCGCGAGCCCAGTCCCAGCAGATTCGGGATGGTCTCGGTGATGCCCCACTTGGCGTACTCGACGTCGATATCGCCCAATACGCCGAGGTAGCGGACGTTAGGGTCGGCCTCCGAGATGTCCACGACCCGACCGTCGGCGGTTAGTAACAGGCTGCTGGCCACCGTCGCGCTGGCGTAGGCCACCTGCCCCCCGCGGATATCCAGGCGGGCACCGTCGCCGACCTGGATGCGGCCTTCCGATTCGATGCGAATGGTCCCGCCCGGCGAGAGCCGCTCGCGCGCATCGCGCTGGATCGCCCCCGCGATGGCCGCATCGGCGTTGAGGAGCGGGGTCCCCCTGCGCATATCCACGACCAGGGTCTTGTTGCGCAGGGCGCCGTCGCGCTGCAGCGGCGAATCGGCCAGCTCGTTGCCGCGCGCCTCGACCTCGACGAAATTGCGCGCCACCGAGACCTGCGTGCTCCCATCACCGGAGACGTCGATGACGGCGCCCGGCTCGATCACGACCTCCGGGGCGTCCTCGCCCGGGATCGACACCCGACCCAGGTTGTTGTTGTTCGACGGGTTGCTTCGGGCCTTGATGCTCACCTCACCGCCCGTGGCCGTGACTCGCGCCCCCGCGGCGAGCGCAATCCGCTCGGCATTGAGCGTGATACGCGACGGCGCCTGCGCCTGGGCGTCAACGGCCGTGGCGGCGCTGGCGTCCGGAACCACCTCGGTGATGCTGTTGGGGCCCAGGTCGAGGCGCCCGCCGCGATCGGCAATCGGGCTGTTCGGGTTGTCCCCCGTAAGGTCGAGTGCCGGACCGCTCATGTCCTGCGCCATGAGCCGCACCGAGCCGTCGAGGGACACGCCGGTCGTGGCCCGCACCAGGCCCCGCTGGTTCACTGCCATGCCGACCAGTGAGATGTTGCCCCGCTCGGCAATCATCTCGCCGAGATTGTGCACCCCGCGATAGGGGTCGTCGTCGCTGGGCTCGGCACCGGTCTTGACCTCCACCAGCAGGCCGCGAAACTCATCGTCCTCGGCGGCGATATAGACCCGGTCCTCTGGGGCGGCCGCGACGATCTGGCCCTGCGGTGAGGAGAGGTGGCCGCGATTGACCACCGAGGGCGCGAACAGCATGATCCGGCCGTTCTCGCCCGAGACGATGCGGCAACCCGGGGCGCACTCGATCGCGCCGGGCTCGGCGTCGGGATCCGGGTTGTGGCGGATGTCGAAGGCGGCGAAGTCCTCGTCCGGCGTGTTCTGATCGCCGTCTGGGCGATTGATGGCGTTGACAAAGCCCACGCCTTCGAAGATCTCATCATCGATATCGAATGTGGAGGCGATCAGACTGTTGACGTTGACCCGCGCGTTATCGCCGAACAGGATGCCGTTCTGGTTGATCAGGAAGACCCGCCCATTGGCCTCGAGCCGGCCGTCGATCAGGCTTGCCCCCTCCTCGCCCAAGACCCGATTCAGCGCGATCGCGCTGGCGCTCGGCTGGCGAAACTCGACCGATTTGTCGGCGGCGATATCGAAGCGCTGCCAGTGCAGGACCGCGCGCTCGGCGGACTGGTCGATCTGCAGGTGTTGATTGTCGTTCAGATACCGGTGCGTGGCCCCGTCGAATCGGTAGCGCGCATGATCGCTCGGGAAGACCTGCGGCAGGCCATCAACCGCCGGGGTCGTGCCGGGGAGGGCCGTCATCACGCACAATATGGCGGCGACAGCGCTCGGGACACGATGGCGCTGCGGCACGCCCCAGGCCTGCACGCGCTGGCGGGAGCGCGGCGATCCGTGCTTGCGCCAAGACCCGCGTTCAACGAACCCCGGCGAGCCACCCGAGACGAGTACCCTCACCATACGACTAACCCCATGAGATCGCCCTGGAGAGTCGTCGCGATTATCGCACGAAGCCCCAGCCGCTTGGACCATAGAAAACGGGCGGGGCCCCTTGCGAGGCCCCGCCCGGTCGTCTCTAGCGAGACTCACACGCTGGCCCAGCCGACGCGGCGGCTAGGCCATTCGGCGCCGTGCGGTCAGATCGGCTCCTGCGTCTGACAGCTGTCGGCGTTGCCCGCACCATCCTGGCGCGTGTTCGGGGTGGCCGGCAGCGCACCACCGCCGGGCTGCGTCGTCAGGAAGCCGCCGCCCCACTCGTCGCCATTACCCGGAACGCCGTCCGGATCGACTTCGAAGCTCTCGTTGATCTTCTCGACGGCCACCGGATCGATGCTGTTGTAGACATCGAAGTAGCCATCAAGCACGGCGATGCTGGGCAGGGCCGTGCGGATGCCGCCAATGACCGGATCCGCGGAGCCGCCGGCCACACGGTGCTGGAAGGACAGGTAGTAGGTCTGCTCATAGTCGCCGTACTGGGCGAAGTACAGCTTCGGCGGGACCCCGCCGAGCTTGACGAAGCGATAGGGCAGGTTCAGGCTGGTGTTCTTCTCCAGCGAGTTGTAGCCCATCGCGTAGGCCTTACGCTCGTGATTGTAGAGGCGACCGAGCGGATCGCCGGGGATCGCGATGGCCGGCAGGCCGGTGCCCGGCACGACCGTGGAGTCGCCGGTGTCCGCGAAGCTCTCGGGGGGCAGCCCGTCGAAGTCGCCGTCGAAGCCGGTCCCGTCACCCAGGGCGCGCATGCAATCGTCCATGTCGGACGAGCCCTTGTTGCTGTAGAACCCGGCAGAAGAGATTGGGGCGTAGGACAAGCCGTCATTCTGCGCGGCCATCTTCGTGTCAGCCGTGGACGTGCAGTTGGTGCCCAGGTAGTGGATCGCGTGCTGGGCGTGGGTCCCGGAGCCGGGGTGGCGCGTGCAGACGTGCACGTTGTTGCCCTCCGGCACCGAGTAGGGGCCGGAGACCGGGTCGAGGGTCTGGCCATAGGGGTGGAAGTCCGCCCAGCTCGTGACCTTGCCGGTGAAGACGGCGCGGATGTCCGGGGTGCCGAGGCTCGGCATGCACAGGACCGAGTCACGCTCGGCGCGCGTCAGGGACGCGGTGTCGTCGGGGCAGAGCTTCATCCATGTCATCTTGTGGCCCTTGGGGTGACGCCAGTCGTTCTGGTAGTCGAGCAGCGCGTCATAGAAGTCCAGCGTCACGATGGTGCCGAACATCAGGCCCGGGCCCGGGACGACGACGAGGTTGCCCTGATCGATGAAGGGGTCGGTATCCTTGTCGCTCACACCGCGCGGCTCGGGACCGAAGTTGCGCGCCAGGGACCCGACGAAGACGTCCGGCTCGACGTCGGAGACGCCGGCATCCGGGGTGGTCTGAACGATCGGTGCCGTGGGGCACTCGTACAGGGTGTAGGCCGGGCGCCAGGGGGCGACCGCGGGGATCGCGTGCGGACCGCTGGTGCAGTTCGCCGGGCTGGCGTTCAGGAAGGGCACGGTGGTCGCGTTGGCGACCGGGGCCACGCCGGTGGAGGAGCCGCCGTTGAACTTGTAGATGGCGACATCCTGGCCGTCCAGGTCGTTGCCGAAGGTGCCCCGCGCCGTGCAGTGGACGACGAAGTGGTCGCCGTGCTCGAGCATCTCACCGCCGATGACGGCGGCGGCGCCACCGGTATTCTCGATCTCATCGACATAGTTCGTGATCGGGTGGGCCGGATCGCAGATGCGACCGATGATGTCCAGGCGCAGGAAGTTCTGCGGGGCCGTCGCGCCACCGATGAAGATCTCGTTGGACGAGAGCGGGCCGGCCTGGGCGCCGCCGGCGATCGCCAGGGCGACGCCGGAGGCCAGGAGCGAGTGTTGCAGTTTCATAGGATTCCTCTCAAGGTTCTGATCGATAGGGGTTGGGTGCGGAGCCGACTAGGCCGCGACGCGCCGGCGGCCGACGGCGACCAGGCCCAGCAGCGCCGAGCCCATCAGCCAGGCCGCGGCCGGCAGGGGCACGACGGTGGCGTTGTAGGTCAGCACACCGGCCGACGACAGCGACCAATCATTCAAGGTC
>CAZOWL010000005.1:0-94833 GCA_964583605.1 uncultured Chromatiaceae bacterium
CCCTCTCCCAGAGGGCGAGGGAGCGAACGTGCTTCGCGAATTTCATGGTAACGACCATGCAGCGGATGAGACACCCCATATAGTGTACGTCGGCACCTGGAAGGTACGCGATGTGTACCCTACGCTGGAGTACGTTCACGGTAGGGCCATCAGAACAGAACCGGCCTTTCCCAACCTTGGGGACAGCGCTAACCCCGCATCGAGTCGAAGAACTCACCGTTCGTCTTGGTCGCCTTCAGCTTGTCGTGGAGGAACTCCATCGCCGCGAGCTCATCCATCGGGTGCAGGATGCGCCGCAGAATCCAGGTCTTCTGGAGCTCGTCGGGATTCATGAGGAGTTCCTCGCGCCGTGTACCAGAGCGATTGATGTTGATCGCCGGAAAGATGCGCTTCTCGGCAATGCGCCGATCGAGATGCAGCTCCATGTTGCCGGTGCCCTTGAACTCCTCGTAGATGACATCGTCCATCCGCGAGCCCGTGTCGACCAGCGCGGTGGCGAGGATCGTCAACGAGCCGCCCTCCTCGACATTGCGTGCGGCCCCGAAGAATCGCTTGGGGCGCTGCAGCGCATTTGCATCGACACCCCCGGTCAGCACCTTCCCCGACGACGGCACGACGGTGTTATAGGCGCGGGCCAGGCGCGTAATGGAATCGAGCAGAATCACCACGTCGCGCTTGTGCTCGACCAACCGCTTGGCCTTTTCGATGACCATCTCAGCCACCTGGACGTGCCGGGTGGCCGGCTCGTCAAAGGTCGATGAGATCACCTCCCCGCGCACCGAGCGGGCCATCTCAGTCACCTCCTCGGGACGCTCATCGATGAGCAGCACGATCAGGTAGCAATCCGGGTAGTTGTGGCCGATCGACTGGGCGATGTTCTGTAGGATCATCGTCTTACCAGCCTTCGGCGGGGACACGATCAGGCCGCGCTGGCCCTTGCCAATTGGCGCCACCAGATCGATTGTGCGCGCCGTAATGTCCTCGGTGCTGCCGTTGCCGAGCTCCAATTTGAGCCGTTTCTGCGGGAAGAGCGGCGTGAAGTTCTCGAACAGGATCTTGGTCTTTGCGTTCTCCGGCTTATCAAAGTTGATGTCGCCGACCTTCAGCAAAGCGAAATAGCGCTCCCCGTCCTTTGGCGGGCGAATCTTGCCGGAAATGGTGTCGCCCGTGCGTAGCGCAAAGCGCCGTATCTGGCTTGGGGAGACATAGATGTCGTCGGGACCGGCGAGATACGAGGCGTCCGACGAGCGCAGAAAACCAAACCCGTCCTGCAGGATCTCAAGCACACCATCGCCATAGATGTCCTCGCCGCGCCGGGCTTGCGCTTTCAGAATGGCGAAGATCAGGTCCTGCTTGCGTGATCGTCCGACACCTTCGATCTCCATGGATTGAGCGACCTCTACCAGGTCGGGTACGGGCGTCTTCTTCAGTTCGGTTAGATTCATCTCGGTTATTTATCGGGGATCGGGGATGAGGGTTTCTCTCAAGGCGCCCCGCGAGAGAAGTGCGTCGAAGAGGCAAGCGGGGCGGGGGGTAAAGACTTACTGCAGAGAAGGGGTGCAGTCCGGACACCCCAAGGGGTCATGGTCGCTCGGCGAGGGCCGCAGCGCTACCGAGTGGTGGCGATCAGAGATTGCTATCGATAAAGGCCGTGAGCTGGGACTTCGAGACAGCCCCGACCTTTGTGGCTTCAACCTCGCCGTCCTTGAAGAGCATCAGCGTCGGGATCCCGCGGATACCGTAGCGCGGCGGCGTACTGGGGTTCTCGTCAATATTGAGCTTGGCGACGCGGATGCGACCGGCGTACTCGTTGGCGATCTCGTCCAGGACAGGGGCGATCATCTTGCACGGCCCGCACCAATCGGCCCAGTAGTCCACAAGGACGGGATCTGGCGATTGCAGTACGTCTTGCTCAAAAGAATCATCCGTCACATGGACGATGCTGTCGCTCACGGCGCTGATCTCCCGCTGATGTCGCTGTGGCTCCGGCGAGGCGTTGAGGTTGGAATGCCGGCACTCGCCGCAGGGAAGTGGTAGGCCTGATTTGGCGTTAGGATTGGCCCTTGGGTAAGATGCTATTTGAGCCAAAGAGAAAGAAATTTGCAAGCCTGGCGACCTCCAGGGCTAATTCGCCCGCTGCGTAGATCCCAACTCCATGACGGAAACACACCTGACCGACACACGCTTCGACAGCTTTGACCTCGATCCCTGCATCCTCAAGGCCCTCGACGAGGCCGGATTCGTGTTCTGCACGCCGATTCAGGCCGAGAGCCTCCCTATCGCCTTGGCCGGGAGGGACGTTGCCGGACAGGCCCAGACCGGTACCGGAAAGACCGCAGCCTTCCTGGTCGTCACGCTTCAGCGGCTGCTGACGCATCCTGCCGAGCCGCCGGGCGAGAGCACGTATCCGCGCGCGGTCATCCTCGCCCCAACGCGTGAGCTGGCCGTCCAGATCCACCGAGATACCCTCGCCCTCGCCAAGTACACCGACTTCCGCGTCGGCGTGGTCTTTGGCGGCACCGGCTATCAAGAGCAGCGCGAGAATCTCACCCGCGGCATCGACATCTTGATCGGCACCCCGGGCCGCCTGATCGATTACCTCAAGCAGGGCGTGTTCAGCCTGCGCCGCACCGAAGTGGTGATCCTGGACGAGGCAGACAGGATGTTCGATCTCGGTTTCATCAAGGATATCCGTTTTCTACTGCGCCGCATGCCGCCTCCAGAGAAACGGCTCGGCCTCCTCTTCTCGGCAACGCTCTCCTATCGCGTCACAGAGCTTGCCTACGAGCATATGAACAATCCGGTCGCGGTCAAGATCGAGCCCGACCGAGTGACGGCCGAGCGTGTCTCGCAATCCTGCTACATGGTCGCGAACGACGAGAAGATCCCGCTACTCGTAGGCCTTTTGCGTCGACTCGACAACGCGCGAATCATCATCTTCGCCAACACCAAGCGGGAGACGGAGCGGATCTGGGGGTATCTCGAGGGCAACGGCTTGAGGGCGGCGATCCTTTCCGGAGACGTCCCGCAGAAGAAGCGGCTCAGCCTGCTGCGGCATTTCACGGCCGGCGATCTGCCGATCTTGGTGGCGACCGACGTGGCCGCCCGCGGGCTGCATATTCCTGACGTCACTCATGTCATCAACTACGACCTCCCCGAGGACGCCGAGGACTACGTCCACCGGATCGGTCGCACGGCCCGGGCCGGTGCAGCGGGGGAGGCGATCAGCTTTGTCTGCGAGACCTACGCCTTCTGCCTGCCTGACATCGAGGCCTTCATCGGGGCCAAGGTGCCCATGGCGGAGCTCTCGCCCGCATGGCTCGAGCAGCTTGATCCCGCGAGCCGCGTGCGACGACCGCGCCACGCCCGCCTCGAGCACGGCGACGCGCGTAAGGGCCGACGCTCTAACCGGGCCGAGCGCCCACGCCCCAGAGCCAGTGAGGGGGCTTCGTCGGCCGAGCCGCAGCGCGACAAAGCAGCGGATGCCGCAAGCAGCGAAGGTCCGGTCCAGACCGCGGCGGCCCCCAAGAGCGCGGCACCCAAGAAGCGGCGTCGGCGCCGCAAGCGGGCCAGCCAGGCCGATAACGGTCGCAGCGCCGCGGGTGCCACCCCGCGGCTCGACCCTCAATGACCGCCCTCAATGACCGTTCGGATCACCCGCGGCCGCTTCCAGCCGCCGAAGCGCGACGCGACCTCCCCCGCTAGCCAGACGCAACCGCGAGCGACACCCCCAAACCGGGCAGCAGATCGGCGAAGTGCTTGATGGCCGGGAAGTCGCTCGCGCTGCGTGCGATGCCTTGTGAGTCGGGGCTCGATACCGTTAGTAGCCAGCGAAAGCCATAGCCCTGAGCGATCCGCAGTACCCGCTCGTTGTCGTCGATGAACAGGGTCCGCGCGCGGTCGAATGGCTCGATCGCCTGCACCCGATCCCAGAAGAGCGGCGATTCCTTTGGCAGAGCCAGATCGTGTGCGCAGATGATGCGCTCCAGCTGACCCTTGAGCGGCGTCTTCTGCATCTTGAGCGCGATGGATTTCTGATGGGCGTTTGTCACGAGAACACGGCGTTTACCGCAGGCGGCGAGCGCCTGCAAGAAGTCGACGACATGCGGATGGACCGCGATCAGGTGCTCCACCTCCTGCTTAAGCAGGGCGATATCCAGGCCAAGCTCGCGACTCCAATGGTCGACGCAATACCACTGCAAGGTGCCCTCGATATCTCGGTAGCGGGCCCGCAAGCTTTGCTTGGCCTCGGCAAGCGCCAGGCCGCACGCCTCGCCGTAACGGCGCGGCACATGCTCGAGCCAGAAATGATTATCGAAGTGCAGATCGAGCAAGGTGCCGTCCATGTCCAGAAAGACGGTATCGATCGATCGCCAATCGATCTCGGGTGGCGCCACCTGTATTGTCCTCTCTCCGGGTCCGGGCTCGCGATATCGTCCGCGGCCACTTTGATGCTTGTCAATCCGGGCAGCCCTTGATTGGCTGCGCGCTGTAGCTATCTGTACAGGTGCAGGTCAGCTGCGGGAAGTGGAACACGGAAACGCGCGACGTTAGGGTCCTGTTGACGATCGCAGGCATGACGTGTCAGCACGGCTTCCGAACCGTACGGGACGCGCTCGCAGCCTTGACCGGCGCCGCAGTGACGCCGGGGAGGTGACCCTCGAGCCGGGCACTGCACGAGTGCCGCGCGGTACCGATTGAATCAACGCCAAGACTGCTAACCGGCGAGGTGCATTTCCTCATGTACGGATTCTCCGTTAAGCAATCCGACTCCTTCGACAACACCGTTGAGCGCGTCACCGAGGCCCTGAAGGCGGAGGGCTTCGGTATTCTCAGCGACATCGACGTGCAGGCAACACTGAAGGCCAAGCTCGGCGTCGACAAGCGACCCTACCGTATTCTCGGGGCGTGCAATCCGCCCTTCGCGAAGCAGGCGCTCGAGGCCGAGCCGGACATCGGTCTTCTGCTGCCCTGCAACGTCGTCGTGCGCGAGGAGGACGACGGTCAGGTCACCGTGGCCTTTATGGACCCGGAGGCGGTTCTGAAGCTGGTCGACAACCCTGCCGTTGTTCCCGTGGCCTCCCAGGTGCGCCAGCGTCTCGAGCGTGCTCGTGACGCGCTGGTCGCGACCGCCCAATGATCGGTTCGCTGATCGAGGCCTTCCACCGCTGCGCACTGCCGCCATCCGGGCAAAGTGCCGTCAGCTGTTGTCCCCGACGAGTGGATCGAATGGCCGACGCAGGACAGCGGGCGCCGACCTAACGATCATGGGGCGAGCCGACCCACCCCAGACGATGAAATGTCGCCTCGCCCCTGATCGTTCCCTCACCCCAACCCTCTCCCAGAGGGCGAGGGAGCGAAGGTGCTACGCGATTTTCATGGTAACGAATGATGTCGGATCGTCCAACCAGGATCTCGCGAAGCACCGGCCGGGAGCGCTCAGCGCAGTCGGAGCTTCGGCCGAACCGATTCCAATTTTGCACCAGTTCGGATCATGAATAGCGACTCCACCTCCAGGTGACCGGCCGCCCTCCTCGTGACGCAAGGCGTGGTCGTGGGCTCGGCGCTGACAGTGGTCGGCACGCCGGCATCAAACCACGCGTGACCCAGGAAGCCGGCCGGCGCGTTGCTTTGCGCGGTGTGTAAGGCTTCGACCCTTAGAGGCTGATACCAGCCTCGGTGTGCTCGACCCTCTATAGATCCAGGCCGCCGATCGCGCTGACCATCCAATCGGCGAAACGCGCGGGAGCGCGAGCTCGCTCACGGCCTCCGGCAATCCGTTGCCAGACAATAACCGCCGCATCCGATAGATCACCATCCGCCCTCACGGCCGAACGCCTAGCCGTCAACAGTCCTTCACATAATCAATCATAAATTCTGTTAGTATTGATCAAGCGCATGACGGAAGGTCGGCATCGCCGAACCCGGTCGGTTCCAGCAAGGAGCAGTCAGGCCTTATGCAGAGTATCTACATCGCCGGTGCCGGCGCCGGCAGCGGCAAATCGGTCGTGGTCCTGGGCTTCATGGAGATGCTCTCTCCGGTCGAGCAGCGGGTCGGCTTCTTCCGCCCGGTGCTGACCACTGACCCCGACAGCGACAACCTCACAAGCCTGATCCGCAGCCGCTACGATCTCCCGTTTCCGCCGGATATGCTATTCGGCTGCACCGCCGAGACGGCGCGGCAGCTGGTCGCGGGCGGCCATTATGACGAGCTGCTGAAGCTGATCTTGAACAAATTCAAGATGCTCGAGGAACGCTGCGACCTCGTCATCTGCGCCGGCACCGACTTCGATGGTGTCGTGCCATCGCTCGAGTTCGATTTCAACGCCGACCTCGCCAACAATCTTGGCTGCATGATCGTCGTCGTCGTCAAGGGCTTCCACCGGCCGCCTGCTGAGACGCTCGACGCGGTACAGATGGCCCACGAGTCGATGCTCAACCGTGGCGGCGATCTATTGGCGACGGTCATCAATGGTGTGGCTGCCGAGCACCTAGAGCTTGTCTGCTCGCGCGCCGGGGCACTGCTTCCTAGGAACGAAACCGTCTACGTGTTTCCGGAGCAACCGACACTGAGCCGGCCGACTGTCGGCGAGATACAAAAGGCCCTCGGCGCGGAGTGCCTGTACGGCGATGCCGATGCGATGACGCAGGTCGTGACGAATTTCAAGATCGCGGCCATGGAGATCCCCGACTTCCTCAACTATGTCGAAGACGGCTGCCTGATCATCACGCCGGGCGATCGCTCCGATATCATCCTCGCCTCGCTCGCGGCCGATGTGTCTAGCGCCTTCCCGCGCGTCGCTGGCCTGCTGCTCACAGGCGGGCTGCCACTGGCCGAGAAGGTGCAGCGACTGATCGAGGGCTTCAAACGCACCAAGGTGGCCATCCTGCGCGTGCCGACCGATACCTTCGGCACGACCCTCAATGTCAATCGCATCGAGTCGACGATCCTGGCCGGCGACGAGCGCAAGATCGCCGCGGCATTGGGACTGGTCGAGGCCCATGTCGAGATCGGGGATTTGCGCGAGCGCGTCTCGGGGCGCCGCTCGGCGCGGGTCACCCCATTGATGTTCGAGTACGAGCTGATCCGCCAGGCCAGGACGAGTCGCAAGCGCATCGTCCTCCCGGAGGGGACCGACGAGCGCATCCTGAGGGCGGCCGAGATCCTCACGCTGCGTGACGTCGCCGACCTCACAGTCCTCGGCAATCCGGACAAGATCGCACGCCGCGTCGCCGAGCTCGGCCTAACGCTCAACGGCGTGCAGATCCTCGACCCGTCGACCGACCCGCGCCGCAACGCATACGCCAAAACCTACTACGAGCTGCGCAAGCACAAAGGCATCTCCGAGCAGATGGCCTACGACGCGATGGAAGACGTGAGCTACTTCGGTACCGCGATGGTCTACCACGGACACGCCGATGGCATGGTCTCGGGCGCGATGCACACAACGCAGCACACCATCCGCCCGGCCTTCGAGATGATCAAGACCCACCCTGGCGTAGACCTCGTCTCAAGCGTCTTCTTCATGTGTCTCGCCGATCGCGTGCTCGTCTACGGCGATTGCGCGGTGAACCCGAACCCGAACGCGGAACAATTGGCGGACATCGCGATCACCTCCGCGGCGACCGCCGCGACATTCGGCATCGAGCCGCGCATCGCGATGCTGTCCTATTCCACCGGGACGTCGGGCAAGGGTGCCGATGTCGAGCGGGTGCGCGAGGCGGTGCGGATCGCCCGGAGTCGGCGCCCGGACCTCAAGCTGGAAGGCCCGATACAATATGATGCCGCTGTGGATGCGAGTGTGGCTCGCTCCAAGATGCCCAACAGCGAAGTGGCCGGGCAGGCAACGGTTTGCATATTCCCCGACCTCAATACCGGCAACAATACCTACAAGGCAGTCCAGCGGAGCGCCGGCGCCGTGGCCATCGGCCCCGTACTGCAGGGACTCAACAAACCAGTGAACGACCTAAGCCGCGGCTGCACCGTGACAGATATCGTCAATACGGTGGCGATCACGGCCATCCAGGCCCAAAATGGGCTCAAGACCGGCGCCCAATCATTGTCGTGCACCGACCACGACCGGTGCTGACTCACGACCGAGGCGCCTCGGCAACTAGCTAGCCTGGCCGCGCCCGTCTCTCCCGGCGCCGACATGACGAACTGTGCGGAGGCGAATCGGCCATGAAGATCCTGGTCTTGAACTCGGGCAGCTCATCGATCAAGTACCAGCTCTTTCGCAGCGAGAACTGGTCAGCCATCGCCTCTGGATCCGCCAGCCGCATCGGGGAGCCGACTGGCGAGGTCACCTGCCGATGGACCGATTCGGCGGGCGTTGATCATCGCCGGGACGACAGTCTCCCGGTCGCTGATCACCGCGCCGGCATCGCCCAGATCATCGCGAGTCTGCAGGACACCGGCTCGTTAACCAATCTCGATGACCTGGGGGCCATTGGGCACCGGGTGGTCCATGGCGGAGAGGTGTTTCACAGCCCGACCGTCGTCGACGACGAGGTGGCAAGCGTCATCGAGGCGATGGTCCCCCTCGCCCCGCTCCACAACCCGGCTCATTTAGCCGGCATCGCCGTCGCGCGCGAGTTCTGTCCGAACGTGCCCTCAGTGGCCGTCTTCGACACCGCCTTTCACCTGACGATGCCGCGCACCGCCTACCGGTACGCATTGCCGGATTACCTCTATCGGGAGCATCGTGTCCGCCGCTATGGCTTTCATGGGACGTCTCATCACTATGTGACCAAACGCGCCGCATCCTGGCTGAGCAAGCCGCTGTTGAGCTGCAATCTCATCACCTTGCATCTCGGCAACGGCGCCAGTGCGACGGCCGTTCGAAACGGTCACAGTATTGATACGTCCATGGGTATGACACCACTGGAGGGCCTGGTGATGGGCACCCGCTGCGGAGATCTGGACCCCGCCATCCTGTTCTACTTGAGCAAGAATCTCGGCCTGGATAACGACACGCTCGATCAGCTGCTTAATCGCCAAAGCGGGCTGCTCGGCCTCTGTGGGATCAACGACATGCGGGAGATCCACCGGTTGGCCGATGCCGGCGATGATCGCGCCGAGCTCGCGATCGGCGTGTTCTGCCACCGTCTGATCAAGTATATCGGCGCCTACTACGCCCTTCTCGGTCGGGTCGACGCCGTCGTCTTCACCGGCGGGATCGGTGAGAACGACGCGGCGATTCGAGCCCGGACTTGCGCGGGACTAGAGGCGCTCGGCATTCAGCTCGATCAGGCCGCAAATCTATCTCAGACCACGGGGGAGCGCGCGATCAGCACACCGGACAGTCCGGTGAAGCTGCTGGTCATCCCGACGAACGAGGAGCTTGAGATCGCTCAACAGGTCTATGAGACCGTCACCTGACCTAACCAGACCGATCAGGTTTGGCGGTAGTCCTTGCCAGGTCCTGGAACCGCGCGACACGTCCCTCGCCGGGCGCGCAACAGACCGGGCCCGAAGCGCGGCCTAACGATCATGGGGCGAGCCGAGCCACCACAGACGATGAAAGGTCACCTCGCCCCTGATCGTTCCCTCTCCCCAACCCTCTCCCAGAGGGCAAGGGGGCGAACGTGCTCCGCGAATTTCATGGTAACGCGGCCCACCCTTCAATTCAGCGGCGGCCCGTTTCGGTCGCCGCGCTCGTTTCTTGCTGCTCGAGCCGTTCCTCCGGCAAGTGCTCGAGCAGAGTCCTAGCCGCCACCTGGAGCTCGTGCATGGGATGCTCGAACTGCAGCGTGACGTTGTACATCGGCCACGCGGAATCCGTCTCGGTGGTCAGCAACTGCACCCTTGTCACGCGGGCCCGTAGCCGCAGCGCCGGTTGGTCGGCGATGCCGCCGAGCACAAGGCGAATGCTCTGCCTTTCCTCGTAGGCCTCGAAGACGATAACCGACAGGTGCCCCTCGGCGATCTCGCCGAGCTTGGCACGGATCTCATCGGCATCGCTGAACAGGACCTCCAGGACGGGCACGAGCGGTTCAGTCCGTCTGTCCGTTCCATCACCAATCCCCTGGAGCATATGCAGCAGCTTTTCCAAGCGCCGTTGATCGACGGTGGAGAGACTCGAGAAGCGCGCGGCAACCACGGCCCGCTCATCGTCGAGGTCGTCTTTGCGCACGATCTCGGCATTCGCGCAGAACTTCTCTCCGTTTGTCCAGGGGAAGGTCATGGTTACGGATTCGGATTCGGGTAACGCCCTCTTCGGTATCACGAATCGCGCACCACCCCAAGAGATGTCTTGATTCTGTACGCGGATCGATTCATTGTCCCCGACATCGACGTTGATCGGAACGCTCATCGGTAGCCTCCGGTGATAGCGCCGGTGCTGTGCCCTTTCGCCTTGCTTTGCTTGTTTTGTCGATTTCATGGCCCTCACTCTCCTGAAAGGCTCGTCCCTTGCTGTGAAATTTGCGAAGCACGTTTCCTCCCTCGCCCTCTGGGAGAGGGTTGGGGTGAGGGAACGATCGGGGGCGAGGCGACATTTCATGGTCCGGGGTGGCTCGCCTCGCGCCATGATCGTTAGCGGGATCCTTATCGGCGTTCTCTCTGGCCCTGCACGGTCGCCGCTCTTCGCGTGGGTGCCACAGTTGCGCTTAGCCTCGTTAATGCAGAAAAAGGGCCTTTTTTTATCCGTCTGTTTTGAAGATAGTTTTTCGTCACACCAGCGTCGAGAGGCCGCTCCGAACGACAGGCGACGACAGATTGCGACGCAGAATGTCACCCACCCCCGAGCATCGGGCGCAACCCCAATCGAGGCACCTCACCATCGTGGATAACGCATTCGCCCTCGACCCCGACATCTGTTACCTGAACCATGCAGGCGTCGCGCCCTGGCCCCGACGGACCGTCGCGACCGTCGCGCGCTTCGCTTCCGAATGCGGGGCCTTTGGGGCTGCGCGCTATCCTCAGTGGATGGCCGTCGAGCAGCGTCTGCGAGAGCGCCTGGGACGCCTGATCGGGGCCGCCGCAAGCGATGTCGCCCTGGTCAAGAGCACCTCGGAGGCCCTGTCGATCATTGCCCATGGGCTGCGCTGGAAGGCGGGGGAGAGCGTCGTCGGCATCGCCCAAGAGTTCCCGTCCAATCGGATCGTCTGGGAATCCTTGGCCTCGCGAGGTGTCGCGATGCGCCTGCTCGACCTCGACCGCTCGCGCAGCCCGGAAGATGACCTACTCGCTTTGTGCGACCGAGCGACGCGGCTGGTCGCCGTAAGCTCGGTGCAATATGCGAAGGGCTTGCGCCTAGACCTCGATCGACTGGGCGCGAGCTGCCGGGAACGTGGCCTCCTGCTGTGCGTCGACGCCATTCAAAGTCTCGGCGCGCTACCGTTCGACCTTGGAAGCACCGGCGCCCATTTCGTCGTTGCCGACGGCCACAAGTGGATGCTCGGCCCGGAAGGGGTGGCGCTGTTGTACGTCGCACCCGAGGTCAGGGAGCAGCTCGACCTCCTCCAGTACGGCTGGCATATGGTTGCCAAGCGCGGGGATTTTGATCGCAGTGATTGGTCGCCGGCCGCCGATGCCACACGCTTCGAGTGTGGGAGCCCGAATAGCCTCGGCATTCACGCCTTGGAGGCGAGCCTTTCGCTGCTGGAAGAGATGGGCATCGAACAGGTGGCCGAAGCAATCCGGCAACGTACTGCTCACCTGATCGACTCGATCGACCGCGCCGGCTTCGAGCTGGTCAGCCCACGCGATCCGCAGCGCCGCAGCGGAATCGTCACGTTCCGGGTCCCGCAGGTCCGGTCAGACGTGATCTACCGCGAGCTGATGAAACGCGAGGTCATCTGCGCCCACCGCGGCGGCGGAATCCGCTTCTCGCCGCATTTCTACACCACCGAGGACACCCTGGAGCGGGCCATTGCGATCACGACCGAAGTGGCCAGCCAGATTTTGGCTTATCCGGAATCCTCGCTCGATCGCCGGTCGATCCCGCCCTGGGCCTCCGCGCGGGTCTCGTAGATGTGCGGTGCGAGCTCACGCGTCGCGAGCGACTCGCCGAGCTTCATGCGCAGGAAGGCGCTCGTCGTGTAGCGGGTGATGTCCAGATAGTAGCGCTGCACGAGGTCACGGACCATGTCCGAATAGGCGCCGAACAAGTCGGTGCGGATATTGAAATTGTCGTAGTTAACGATCGCATAGACCTTGTGGCCGAGCGGTTGGAGCTTGGCCTCGACGGCCTCCCGGATGCGCTCGATCTCGGCCGGCTCTCGCACGGAGAGCGCCTCGAAGTTGATGAAGAGCAGATTCTGGGCGGCGTCGTAGGTCAGGCGCTCATCCAGCGGGACCTCGAGGAGGTCGACATCGAGGCCCATGGCCTGCTCGGTGAAGATGCGCGGATCCATGGTGCGCAACGGCTCGGCGATACGGGGCCTAAAGCCCATCTGCGCGAGGATGTCGCGCCCCAGATCGGCGCCCGGAGCGATCTCGGTCAGGGTGATGCCCTCTGGGCGCATCTCGAAGACGCAGCGCTCGGTGATGTACAGGACCCTCTGGCCGAGGCGGCGCGCACGCTCGCCGCTGAAGGTGACCTGCTCGACCTGCTCAATGAACTTGAAGGCCCCGTCGGCCTCGCCCAGCTGGATCCGGCCATCACCGATGAGCGGCTTGGCCTTTGTCGTCGTGAAGGTGCCGACGAAGATCAGCTTCTTGGCATTCTGGCTGATGTTGATGAACCCACCGGCGCCGGCAAGCCTGGGGCCGAAACGGCTGACGTTGACGTTGCCTTGCGCGTCGGCCTGGGCGAGCCCCAGGAACGCCATGTCGAGGCCGCCCCCGTCGTAGAGGTCGAACTGGGCAGGCTGATCGATCACCGCGCTGCTGTTGGTCCCGGCCCCGAAGCTTAGCCCCCCCGCGGGAAGGCCGCCGATCAGACCCGGCTCCGCTGTCAGGGTCACATAATCGAGGAGGTGCTCCTCATTGGCCACATTGGCGACGCCCTCTGGCATACCGATGCCGAGATTGACGACGGCGTTCGGCCGCAGCTCGTACGCCGCCCGCCGCGCGATGACCTTGCGCGCGCTCAACGGCAGGGTCTCGATGGATTGCATCGGCACGCGGATCTCGGCGCTGAAGGCAGGATTGTAGGCCTCGGCGAAGGTCTGCCAGTGACGCTCGGGCGGGGCGACGACGACGCAGTCGACCAGCACGCCGGGGATGCGGACCTGGCGCGGGTTGAGCGTGTGGCGGTCGGCAATGCGCTCCACCTGCACGATCACGAGCCCCCCCGAGTTGTGGGCCGCGGTGGCCAGCGCCAGCGACTCCAGGATCAAGGCCTCCTTCTCGATCGTGATATTGCCATCCGGGTCTGCGGTGGTGCCGCGCACGATCGCCACATCGATCGGGAACGCCTTGTAGAACAGGCATTCCTCGCCGTCGATGTCGATCAGGCGGACGAGCTCTTCGGTGGTATGGTCATTAAGCTTGCCGCCACCGTGACGCGGATCGACGAAGGTCTCGAGCCCGACGCGTGTCAAGGTGCCGGGCTTGCCGGCGGCGATGTCGCGGAACAGGTGGGCGAGCACACCCTGAGGGAGGTTGTAGCCCTCGACCTTGCCGTCGTTGACCAACCGCTGGAGCTTGGGAACCAGCCCCCAGTGTCCGCCGATGACGCGGCGGAGCAGGCGCTCATGGCCGAGATGGTTCAGCCCGCGCTCTTTGCCATCGCCCTGGCCAGCCGCATAGACCAAGGTCAGGTCGCACGGGGCACCGCTGTCGAGGAAGCGCTGCTCGAGGGCGCAGGCGATCTCCTCGGCAAAGCCGATCCCGACGAAGCCGCCGGTCGCAACCGTATCCCCGTCGCGGATCAGGGCCACGGCCTCCTGGGACGAGACGACCTTACTAGGCCCGAGGCGGCCAGTGTGCGATCCCTGCTCGACCGGGTGCTTGACTGGTCCTGCTTGAGTGGCCGGATGGCTCGGCGCGGCGGGGGAAGTCATGGGTCCTCATGCTCCTGTGATGCGACGACAGCGAGAACCAGGCCGGCCCGAGGCGCGAGGGCCCAAGACCATGCCGCCCCCTTGTCGATCGGCTTAGCAATCAATCACCTAAGAAGGCTCCAATCGCGGCATAGGCCTCGCGGCACGCCTCGGGCACCAGGTCCTCTAGATTTAGGAAGCCGTGGATCATACCCGGCAGGTTGCGATGCTCTGCGCGGATGCCGGCGTCCTGCAGGCGCTTGGCGTAGGCGGCACCCTCATCGCGGAGCGGATCGAGCTCGGCGGTGATGATCAGCGTCGCGGGGTAGCCGTCCGTCAGGTCCATGAACAGCGGTGAGACGGCGCGGCGATCCTCGGCGTTCTGCAGATAGGCATCGAACATCCACATGATGCGGTCGCGCTCTAGCAGATAGCCTTCACCATTTTCCCGGACCGAGGGCTGCGACAGGGTATAGTCCAGCCCGGGATAGATCAGCACCTGCCTTTCGATCTCGACGCCGGGCTCGAACTGAGCCAGGTGCGAGACAGTAGCGCATAGCGCGCCGCCACCGCTATCGCCGATCAGGGCGAACCGCGGGAGGTGCAGCGTCCCAAGCATTTCAAGCAGCCAGAAGACCCGCTTGGCGCAGGCCATCGTGTCCTTCAGTCCGGCCGGATAGGGGCATTCTGGGGCCAGGCGGTACTCGATCGCGACGACAACACGCTGCGTGGCCAGCGCGAGCTTGCGGGCCACCGGCTCATACATCGGAACACTGCCGGAGACATGGCCGCCACCGTGCACAAATAGGGCGACCGGCAAGGGATAAGCCGGTTGCGGATTGTAGATCCGCACCGGCACGCGATAGTCGGGACCCGGGATGATCTCGTCACGGATCCAATCGAGACGCGGGATCTCTGTGAGGTAGCGGCGGGTCAGCGTATCCCAGCCTTCGCGAGTATTGGTCACGGTACGCCGAAAGCCGTGCTCGCGGGCCCTACGCTTGATCTCCGCCACCTCGACGAGCCAGTCGCGCAGGGCCTTCGGCATCGCGGTTTCGCGCTCATTCGACATGGGACCTCCTACGCGTCTTGGCCGCGGTCCGGGGAACGGGTGTCGCGCCGCGTACGGCGCGGAGCGACACTCGAGCCTTCCCAGAGGCCAGCGCCAAACCGAGCCATCAGCACTTCGCTGGGCCTCGCTCGGCCGAACCTACCATGCGCTGTGTCGCGGCAGCCCGAACGATCATGGGGCGAGCCACCCCAGACCATGATAGCCTCGCCCCTGATCGTTCCCTCACCCCAGCCCTCTCCCAGAGGGCGAGGGAGCGAACGCGCTACGCGGATTTCATTGTAACAGTCTAGGCGATCCGCCGAAGACTTCCGGCCTCGGCACTCGCAGCAACGGGCTCCTGGCCCAGAGCGAGGGCCAATCTGTTCAGCATGTCGATGGTCTCCGGACTCATTTCATCGCGCGGGCCGGCGATCGTCTCGCACAGCTCTAATGCCCGTCGCCGCTCTGCGTCGGACTCGATTAAGGTCGGCAGGGCAGCCAGCGCCGCCTCGGGCTCGTAGCCGACGATCAGCGATTCCTTATGGATCATGCGCGTCCTGGCCTTTGGCTTCATGCTGGCGAAGGGCTCGGTCGACATCAGCATCTCGTTGGAACGTTCGAGCCGGGAGCGACGGACCTCCTTGCGCGAGTGGGCGAGGAAGATCAGCATGCGGATGACGCCATCAGCAAAGCTGCCAAGCTCGATGCGATCTAGGGCGTCCTGGACTGACGTCAGCGTACGCAGGTCCTCGCGTGGGGCCTGACTGACCGTCCGGCTGAGGCCCTCGCCAAGCGGCTGCAGCGCAGGGGCGCCCCATAAGAGATGGAAGCTCGACTCGATCATGGCATTCTGCCAATCACGCATGCCATCCCACCACTGCGTGACGAGGCTAGCACCGAATCGCTCTATCGCTCGGAACGGATTGTTTTCTCCCGCGGGCTGGCGCTGTTTGCGGACCTGCTCGGCAAGGTCCTTGACGAGCGGCATCATCGGGTTACGGTCGCTCTCCGCCCAGCGCTGCAGGCGCATCGGGCTCGTATGGGCCAGCGTCTCGGCGCTGAGCTCGTTGCTCATCGCCTGAACAAAGGGCCGCATCGTTAGGTCATAGAGTTCTGCACCGAGTTCGGAGAAGCGGGCCGCGGCGGCAAAGGGCTTGTCCGAGTCATCGCCGCCGGACTGCTCGACGACCTGCTCGATGCTCCGCTCGGCGAAGGCGACCTTGAACTGCTTGTTGATCCCCTCGCCGTACTCCTCGGTAATGACCATCTCGTAGAGCCCCGGCGCCAGGGCCTCGATCGCCTTCAGCGTCGAGACGATCTGCTCGTGCTCCTTCTTCGCGACCGAGGAGGCGACAAAGATCCCGAGGTGCCCCACGTTCTCATGGAGCGTGTAGAGGATCCGCTGACCGCGGGCGCGGATCTCGTCAACGTCGCTGTAATGATCAGCGATCCAGCCAAGCGCCTGCTGCGGGGGCGTGATGTTGTCCCCGTGCGAAGCGAAGATGATGATCGGCGAGTTGATGTCGCGCAGGTCGACATGGGTGCGCTCATTGAGATGGGCGCGGCCGCGGCCCAAGCGATTGCCGATGAAGAGGTTCTCGACGATCCAGCTGATCTCGTCGCGGGTCATGAAATAGAAGCTGCCCCACCAGCGCTCGAAACCGACGAAGCGCGGTACCTCGGTATCGACCTTGTCCCAAAGGTTGTAGTACTTGGCCCACCAGGTATTGCTCGGGCTCAAGCGCTCGAAGTTGAAGACGAGATGGGATCCGTCGAAGAGGCCGTTGCCCAGGTCGGAGAGCAGCCTGACGGTCGTCGCGCCGCCGACCAGGCCGCCAAGGTAGCGCATCGGGTTCTTGCCCTTCTGCCCGGCCCAATACGACAGAGGCGCACCGTTCGCCACAACGGGTCCGGTGATGTCCGGGTTGGTCGCCGCGAGCAGCATCGCCGCCCAGCCACCCTGGCAGTTGCCGATGATCACAGGCTTGGGCGAATCGGGATGCCGTCTGCGCACCTCGCGGACAAAGTCGGCCTCGGCGGCCGTCACGTCGGCGAGCGTCTGACCGGCGACCGGCAGGCGCGTGAAGGTCACGAAGTAGGTAGGATGACCCTGATGGATCGCGGCACCGACCTGGCTCGCATCTTTGAAGCCGCCGATCCCGGAGCCGTGACCGGCGCGAGGATCGATGATGATATAAGGGCGACCGTCCGCGCGGACCTCCACGCCCTCCGGCGGCACGATCTGGACCAGCGAGTAGTTGACCGGGCGCGCGAGCTTGGTGCCATCGACGACGATCTCATGGCGCCAGCTCAAGACGGTCTTGTCGCTGCCATCCTCGTGCTCGACGAAATAGTTGCCGCGCTGACGCAGGGCGTCGGTGAAGAGTACTGCTCGCTGCGCGGCATCGATCGAGTAATCGAGCCAATCCCGGCCGAGCATCGCCGGGGTGAAGGCCATCACAACCTTGCTCCAGTCGGCGAGGTTCTGCTGCAACTGACGCTGGATGGTTTCGGTCGCACGCTTGTTGTGGGCCTCGGCGATGAAGCCGAGGTCTTTGGCGTATTGATTGTAGTCATCGTCCTGGATGTGGACGAACTTCGGCCATTCTTCAAAAGGCCGTGCGAAGCTCAGGTGCTTGAGACCCATGTGCTTGGAGAATTCGGCGAGATCGAGCATGGCGGTACTCCGAGAGCTCAGCGGTCGCTCAGGGTTGGTAGGGCGGGGTCGCTAGGCCTTGATGTGAAGGCCGCCGTCGACGTAGATGGTCTGTCCGGTCAGCATGGCGCCGGTGCGGGTCGCGAGCATCGCGGCGACGGCGCCGACATCGTCTGGGGACGCGAGACGGCCGAGGGGGGCCTTTATGCGCGCCGCGTCGATCAAGTCATCAAAGTCCTTGAGCCCCGAGGCGGCGCGCGTGGGCATCGGCCCCGGCGAGAGCGCGAAGGCGCGGATATCCTTCGGGCCCAGCTCCTCGGCGACGTAGCGCACGGCCGCCTCGAGTGTGGCCTTGACCGGACCCATCAGGTTGTAGGTCTTGGCTACCTTCTCCGCGCCGTAGAAGGTCATCGCGAACAGCGAGCCACCATCCGTCATCAGCGGCTCGGCGAGGCGCGCCATGCGCAGGAAGGAGTGGGCCGAGACGTCGATAGCCAGGCCGAACCCCTCGGGCGAGCTATCGACGAGCCGGCCATGGAGATCCGCCTTCGGAGCGAAGGCGATCGAATGGACGGCAAAATCGAGCCGGCCCCATCGCTGGCGGATCGCGTCATAGACCGCCTCCAGCTCGCCGTCCTTGGTCACATCGCACGGCAGAAACAGGTCTGCCCCGACTGCCTGGGCACAGGGCTCGACGAACGGCTTGGCCTTGTCGTTGAGGTAGGTAATCGCCAGGTCCGCTCCGAGCGAGCGGAATGCGCGGGCGCAGCCATAGGCGATCGACTGGTCGTTGGCGATGCCGATGACCAGGCCCTTCTTGCCGTCGAGCGAGAAGTACTCTTTGTCGAGCATACTGTGCTCCGAATCGCTATCGAAATCGGGATCGAAATCCTTGCCCTCGGCGATGTTCAGCGGACAACGCGCAGCGTATGGCGCGCGATCATCTGCTCCTCGTCGGTTGGGATGACCCAGACCGACGGCGTCTTGCCCGCGGGACTGATGCGCTGCCCACCAGCGGCGTTCGCCTGCGCGTCGATTGCCACCCCGAGCCACGCGGCATCTTGGCAGATGCGGGCGCGAATCACCGCGTCATTCTCGCCCACGCCGGCGGTGAAGACGAGTGCGTCCAGCCCGCCGATCGAGGCACAAAGCGCGCCGAGCGTCTGGCCAATCCGATAGACGAAGTAGTCGATGGCCTCGGCCGCGCGGGGGTCATCGCTCTTGTGCAGGTCGCGCAGATCATTGCTGACGCCTGAGAGTCCGAGCAGGCCGGATTCTTTGTAGAGGAGACGCTCGAGCTCGGCGATGCCGAGACCGTCCTCGCGCATCAGGAACAGCAGCACGCCGGGATCCAGGACGCCGCAGCGCGTGCCCATCGGCACGCCGTCGAGCGCTGAAAAGCTCATCGTGGTGTCTTGGCTGCGGCCATCCTTCATCGCCGTCATGCTGCAGCCGCTGCCGAGATGCGCCACCACGACGCGGCCGTAGGCGATGTCCGGCGCCAGCTCTTGAAGCGTCTCGAAGATGTACTCGTAGGACAAGCCGTGAAATCCGTAGCGCTTGACGCCCCGCTCGAGCAGCGCGCGCGGCAAGGCGAACTGCTCCGTCACTGTGCGACGGCCGCGGTGGAAGCCGGTGTCGAAGCAGGCGACCTGGGGCAGGCCCGGGTGGTCTCTCGCAACGGCACGGATGGGCGCGAGGTTATTGGGCTGGTGCAGAGGTACGAGCGGGATCAGGCCAGCCAGCACGCGGATCACCTCATCGTCGATCAGGACTGGCTGGGCGTAGGTCTCACCGCCGTGGGCGACGCGGTGGCCGACGGCCAGCATCCGCCCCTCGCCCGCCGCCTGGCCAATCCAGCTCCAGATCTGTTTGAAGGCCTGCGCGTGCCCCTGGCCGTCGCCCACAGGCTCCCAGTAGCTCTCGGCGAGGAGCGGCCCTTCGGCGGATTTGGCGACGAAGTGCGGCGCCGTGCCGATGCCCTCGACCTGCCCCTTGAAGCGCATGACGGGCTCGCCGTCCGCGACCTCATAGACCGCGAACTTGATGCTGGAGGAGCCGGCGTTCAGCGTCAGAATCTGCTCTCGCGGCAGTGCGCCCATGTGCTCTCCCCTAGTGCACCGGCTGGTGCAGTCCGCGCCGGACCGCATGCGCGTGCAGCACAGCGGTCGCAGCCGAGGCGCGCCGCGTGCGGACGCTGTCGGCACGTGAGGTGAGCACGATTGGGACTCGGGCGCCGAGCACGATCCCAGCCGCCTCGGCATTGGCCAGGAAGATGAGCTGCTTGGCCAGGATGTTGCCGGCCTCAAGGTCGGGGACGATCAGCACGTCGGCGACCCCCGCCACTTGGGAGTCGATCTTCTTGATCCGAGCCGCCTCGATGTTGATCGCGTTGTCCATCGCAAGCGGGCCATCGAGGATACCCCCTTGGATCTGACCGCGATCGGCCATCTTGCATAGAGCGGCAGCATCGAGCGTCGATTGGATCTTCGGGCGCACGGTCTCGACCGCAGAGAGGATCGCCACCTTCGGTCGCTCCACGCCGACGGTCCGGGCGAGATCGATCGCGTTCTGGCAGATATCCCGCTTGGCGTCGAGGTCAGGGGCGATATTGACGGCAGCATCCGAGACCAGGAGCAGCCTCGGGTAGGTCGGGACATCCATCACGAAGATATGGCTGATGCGCCGCTCGGTACGGATGCCGGTCGCCTTGTTGAGCACCGCGCTCAAGATCTCGTCGGTGTGGAGGCTGCCCTTCATCAGGACCTCGGCCGTCCCGTCCCGGATCAGCGCCACGGCGCGCTCGGCGGCCGCGTGGCTGTGCTCGACATCGACGATCTCGACGCCCGCGAGATGCAGCCGATGCTCCTCTGCGACAGCACGGATGCGGGCCTCAGGGCCGACCAGGATCGGACGGATGAGCTCGCTCTCCGCCGCCTCCATGGCACCCTGCAGCGAGACCTGATCCACGGGATGTGCAACGGCGGTCGGGACAGGCTCGAGGGCTGCCACTTGCTCGAACAGTGCGCGGAAGCTGTCGTGGTGCCGGACCGAGATGTCGGCGAGGTCCGGTATCTCGATCCGCACTCGCTCGGTCGGGGCGACGACGATCGCGCGGCCGGCCATGACCGGCTCGCCGCGCTGATTGGTGACCTCGCAGTCGAAAACCACCAAGCTGTCAGGATCCTTGCCAACGACCTTCACACGGGCAGTGAGGGTGTCGCCAAGCTCGACCGATCTGTGAAAGGTCGCATCCTGCTTGCGATACACGGTCCCCGGGCCCGGCAGGACATTGGCCAGCAGACTGGAGATCAGACTCGTCGCCCACAGGCTGTGCCCGACGACCCCCTTGGCGCCGCGGGCACGGGCGTAATCCGCGTGCATGTGAGTGGGGTTGAGGTCACCCGAGACCTTGCTGAATAGCGCCACATCGTCGCGCGTCAGGGTCCGCTGCAGCTCGGCGGTCTGGCCGATCTGAATCTCGTCGTAAACCCGGTTTTCAAGGAAATCGGTCATGGTGCGACCTCTTGTGCGAGGGAAGGGCAAGGCGCACGCATCCGGTCAGGCGTGATGAATGATGCGATGCAACAAAGCATAGGAGCTCGATATTGCGGTTGCATGACAGCCAGAAGTAGTTTCGGTGAACCCGAGGCCGTTGCCTTACGTCGCCAACAGGGCTGCTACAATGCGGGATTCGGCGGCCTTGATCCTAAGACCGGCCGATGGGGCAACCTGCACGGGACTGTGATCGACGCCCATTGGGTGTGATTTGCGTTACCGAATCACCGGCACGCGAGCAGGCCCGGCGAATCGGGCATAACGGAACCAAATAATAATCGTCAGTGATATCTACCCTGAAATATGCTTAGGCGATGCGTCAACTTGTGTCTCGGTCTCAGCGCAGGCAAACACGGCATGATGCTGCTGATGATGGGGCTCGCCGTGTCAGGCTGCCAGACGGTCCCTTCCGATCAGGCGGCTACTTCGGGTCCGGGTGCGGCCATGAGCCGCATCGCGGTCGATCCCAGACCAAAGGAATGCCCAGCAGCTGCCGCCCCGGCCTGCCCCAAGCCCAAGCCTGTCGTCGTCGAGAAGGTGATCGTCCGGACCCTGGAGGTTCCAGTCGAGATCGAGCCGCAGACGGCAGGCGAGCTGGGGCTTCCGATCGTCGGCGCCGTCGAGTGGGTCACTGTCCAGCCGCCCGGGCTGCGGCTGGAGGCGCGCATCGATACCGGTGCCGAGACCAGCTCAATTCATGCCGAGGATGTCGAGCTGGTGGAGAAGGACGGCAAGCGGTATGTGCGTTACACGCTGCGCGACCCGGAGACAGGTGAGGCCTACCCTTTGGAGAGCCGCGTGCGTCGTCGGGTGCTGATTAAGCAAGAGGAAGACCAGCACGATCGACGCTATGTCGTGCGCATGTGGGTCGCGCTCGGTGAGGCCCGGCTGCACATCGATGTCACGCTCGCCAATCGCGCAGGCATGGACTACCCGCTGCTGATTGGCCGCAACATGCTGACCGACGTCGCGATTGTCGACGTGGCTCGACACCATACCCTGGTCAATTGAAGTCCCCTCATGATCGCATCACGCGTGCAGATTGCTGTCGTGTCCGGCGCCCTGCTGCTCTTCGGTCTTGCTTTGACCTTCTACAAGACCACCCAGCTTGGCTTCCCGTTGCTGCCCGGTGAGTACCGCGACGTGTGGACGATTCAATCCAAGATCGCCTTCGCGCCCCAGGAGGGGCCTTTGAGGATCGAGCTGAGGCTGCCTGACAACCTCGGGGGCTGGATCGTCCTGGACGAGCACTTCGCGTCATCCGGCTTCGGCTTCTCGGTGACGGAAAGAAATGGCCAGCGCCTGGCCCGTTGGACGCGAGAGGAGCTGGATCGGCCCACGACGCTCTACTACAAGCTTCAGACCTACCGGGCGGCCAAGTCCGATCTCCCCAGCTACCCCGTGCGCACGCCATCAGGACCGCTGTTGGAAGCAGATCAGCTGGCAGCGATGGAGCGGTTCGTTGCGGCCATGAAGGAGAGGTCGTCCGGTCCCGAGAGCTTCGCGGAGATCCTGATCCGCGAGCTCAATCGTGCATCGCTCAATCAGGACCTCGACTTCCTCATCAGCACCTATCACGAGGATCGGGTCAGCATCATGCTCGATGTGCTGGCCTACGCGGGGATCTCAGCTCAACGTGTACGGGGTATCGTCCTCGAGGACGGCCGTCGTCGACAGACCATCAGCCCGCTGATCGAGGTGCACAACGGAAACGACTGGGTCGTCTACGATCCGATGAGCGGGCGAGCAGGCCTGCCCGAGAACTTCTTCGTCTGGCACCGCGGCGAGGGCGCCGTGCTCACGGTCGCAGGCGGTCAGGACTCGAGCTTGGAGTTCGCGCTGGTCAGCAACAGCTTGCCCGCGAAGACGGTGGTCGCTATGGAGGGGCGCGCCGCCGGCTATACCCTGGTCGACTTCTCGATCTATGCATTACCGGTCGAGCAACAGGGGGTCTTCAAGGGCTTACTCCTGATACCGGTTGGCGCCCTGGTCGTCGTATTCATGCGACTATTGGTCGGCGTGAAGACCTCGGGCACCTTCATGCCAATACTGATCGCCCTGGCCTTTATCCAGACGACGCTGCCGGTCGGATTGCCGATCTTCCTGATCATCGTCAGTGCCGGACTCTGGATCCGATCTTGGCTCAGTCACCTCAATCTCTTGCTCGTGGCCCGGGTGTCTGCCGTGATCATCGTCGTCATCCTGCTGATGGCGGCGCTGGCACTCATCAGCTACGAGTTCGGATTGGATCAGGCCCTCACGGTCACCTTTTTCCCGACGATCATCCTCGCCTGGACGATCGAGCGGATGTCGATCCTCTGGGAGGAAGAAGGCGGCCGCGAGGTCCTGATCCAAGGCGGCGGGAGCCTATTGGTGGCGGTGCTGGCCTACCTGGTCATGACGATGCGCGTCGTCGAGCATCTCACCTTCAACTTCCCTGAGCTGCTGGTCAGCCTGCTCGCGATCATCATGCTCATGGGCAAGTACACAGGCTACCGGCTCTCTGAGCTGCATCGCTTTCGCGATCTTGCCAGCAGCAAATGATCCGCCTTATCTCGCCAGCCAAGCTTCGCCGCCTGGGGATCCTCGGCATGAACGAGCGCAACCTGGGCTACATCGGACGATACAACCGCCGGGCCAGTTTTCAGCTCGTCGACAATAAGTTGAAGACCAAGTCGGCGGCGCTCGCGAACAACATCCCTGTGCCCGAGCTCTACGGTGTGATCGCTCACCAGTTCGAGGTGCGCCGCATCGACGGTCTGCTCAGGGATCGGATGGGATTTGCGATCAAGCCGGTCCAGGGCAGCGGCGGCAAAGGGATCATCGTCATCGCCGGCCGAGACGCCCGAGGCTTCATCAAGACGAGCGGTGCGATTGAGACGGTCAGCGAGCTGCGCCGGCACGTGTCGAACATTCTCGCCGGACTGTACAGCCTCGGCGGTCGCAACGACACGGCCATGATCGAGGCACTGATCGAGTTTGATCCCTATCTAAGCGACTTCAGTTTTGAAGGCGTCCCCGATGTTCGGGTCATCGTTTACAAGGGCGTCCCCATCATGGCCATGATCCGTTGTGCGACCCACGGCTCAGGCGGCAAGGCGAACCTGCACCAGGGCGCCGTCGGTGTTGGTCTCGATATGGGCGACGGCCGCAGCATCTGCGCGGTGCAGCATGGCCGCCTCGTCGACCGTCACCCGGATACCGGCGCAGTCTTCGGCGACCTCAAGGTTCCGCTGTGGACGGAGATCCTGGATTTGGCAGCGCGCTGCGCCGAAATGACCGGACTCGGTTATCTCGGGGCCGATATCGTGCTCGACCGCCGGAAGGGCCCCATGCTGCTGGAGCTGAACGCGCGACCTGGCCTCGCGATACAGCTCGCGAACAAGTGCGGGCTGCGCCATCGGTTACAGGAGGCGGACCGCATCGCGCGCGAGGCCACCGATCGATTGCAAAAGATCGAGCTCGCCCAGCAGCGATTCGCCGTGCGGACTGAGCCGCCGCCCAAAATCTCCGGGCCCGGCTCCGACAAGGGTCCAAGCCCAACGCCAGCTATCGAGAGGACCTGAGTCGATGGCCGTCGAGAAGAGGTCGCGACCTGGACCACGTGTCAACGGCGGTCGGCCCCTCGCGGACCGGACAGGCTCTCGGCCGAACCACGGGAGACCGCCAATCGTTTTCGCTTGCCTGCCTTCGGAGGTCCTTTGAAGCTGACGGTTGACGAGTATCGTAACTGGCAAAGCCGGAGGGTAACGCTGCTGGGTATGTCCGGCGTCGGCAAGACCTATCTCTCCGAAATGCTGCGGCGGCATGACTGGTTCCACTATTCGGGCGACTACCGCATCGGTACACGCTACCTCGACGAGCACATCCTCGACCTAATCAAGGCGCAGGCAATGCAGGTGCCCTTCTTGCGCGATCTCCTGCGCCGCGACTGGATCTTCATCCGCAACAACATCAAGGTGGCCGAGCTGGGGCCAGTGCTGAGCTTCGTCGGCAAGCTCGGCAACCCCGAGCTGGGTGGATTGCCGCTGGAGGAATTCAAGCGTCGTCAGGCCCTGTACCGTCAGGCCGAGATCGACGCGATGCGCGACGTCCCCGACTTCATCGAGAAGGCACGCAGAATCTACGGCTACGGCAACTTCGTCAACGATGTCGGCGGCAGCCTGTGTGAGCTAGACGAGCCGAGCGTCATCGAGCTGTTGGCCCGCCACACCCTGATCCTCTACATTCAGGTACCCGAGGAGGATGAGATCAGGCTGATCGAGCGTGCCCAGGCCGACCCCAAGCCGTTGTACTATCGCCCGGCGTTTCTAAACTCGGCGGTCAAGGATTATCTGGCGGAACGGGGCCTGGAGTTCGTCGCCCAGGTCGATCCCGATGATTTCACCCGTTGGGTCTTTCCCCGGTTGTTCCATTCGCGAGTCCCGCGTTACGAGGCGATTGCTCGACCCTACGGGTATCGGGTGAGCTCCGGCGAGGTGGCACAGGTGCGTGACGAGCGGGACTTCCTGCAGCTGCTCGAGCAGGCCATCGCCCGTTCCCCGCAGACGACCGAGCCCTGAAGAGTGTCTAGCTATGCCCCTTGTCGCCCACAACGACCTGCCTACCTTCGAGCGGCTGCGCGCCGAGGGGCAGCTCATACTGGATCCGGACCGCGCCATCCAACAGGATATCCGCGAGCTGCACATTGGCTTGTTGAACATGATGCCGGATGCGGCACTGGCCGCGACGGAGCGGCAGTTCTTTCGGCTCGTCGGCCAAAGCAATCAGATCGCCCAGTTCTACGTCCATCCCTTTACCTTGCTTGGGCTCGAGCGCTCGGCGTCGGCCCAAGAGTACATCCGACATTATTACGAGCCCTTCGAGCAGATCCGCGCCGAAGGCCTCGATGCACTGATCGTCACCGGCGCCAATGTCACAGGCCAGGACCTGGCCGACGAGCCATTCTGGCGTCCACTGATCGAGGTCATCGATTGGGCCAGCGAGCATGTCGCGTCGATCCTTTGCTCGTGCCTGGCAACGCATGCCGTCCTTCAGTTCCGCTACGGACAGCGCCGTTGCCCACTGCCGGACAAACGCTGGGGCGTCTTCGCCCATCGCGTCGTCAACCGCAGTCATCCACTGGTGGCCACCGTCAACACGCTCTTCGATGTCCCGCACTCGCGGTTCAATGAAATCCGTCGGGCGCAGTTCGACGCCGCCGGCCTGCCCGTGCTCGTTGAGAGTGAAGAGGCGGGCGTGCATCTCGCCACCAGCACAGACGGCTTACGCCTGGTCCTCTTCCAGGGACATCCGGAATACGACACGATCTCCCTGCTGAAGGAATACAAGCGCGAGGTCAACCGCTTTGCGATCGGCGAGCGCATCGATTACCCGCCCTTCCCGGAACATTATGTCCCGCTACGCGAGCAGGCCATTCTCGAAGAGCACCGCGAGCGTGTCCTCAAGGCCTTAGATCGTGGTCGCAACCCCCCTGACCTGCCCGAGGCCCTGATCGCCCCACGCCTCGATAACACCTGGCACGACACGGCCGAGGGGGTCGTCGGTAACTGGATGGGGCTGATCTATCTCGTCACCCATCACAATCGCAAGGTCGCCTACATGGATCACATCGATCCGGCCGATCCGCTTGGACTGGGCTGGGGCTAACGAAGAAGTCTCGCATCGCGCCGCCGCAAGGCCTTCCCGGCGCAGGGCCTTCGTCAGACCGCGACGACCGCCGATCTGATTGTGTTGCAGGAGAGTGACGTTTGTCACGGAACGTTGCGGTAATGCAACTATCTTCTCCTTGTCACATCTAAATCCCTATATTACCCATACAATGCACATGGATCGCTGGGCCACTCGGTCGTTGCGACTTGGTGCGAGGAGGGTCTAGACTATCGTTGCTCGGATTGATCTGTGACAAAAAGCCGACAATGGTGCCAATAAATGTTGGTGCAGTTCGGACGATACTTAATCTGTCGACGACGATCCCTTTATGAAACCGTCACGAAACCAACGAGAACTACCACTGAGTTGATTGAGACATGTTCGAAGAACACGAGAAAGCGATTCGCTACAAATGGGACCAGAGGACGGGAACGGGCTATAGATTGTGGCTAGAGGCGCCGGCCAAGGCGCCGTCCCATCACCGGTATCACGTCGAGGATTGGACCCACCACGTTGTGACCAATGAATGGGACTGCCAGAGCCTGGACGAGGCCCTCAAGGTGCTGCGCGATCTATTCGAGATCGATGTTACGCAAGAGCGCCATCGCCTCGAGTCCTGGCTGCCCCATCGCGCCGTCCAATAGCGAGGCATTATCTCCTCCTCCGCCGCGGCTGGGCCCGCCCCAGCTGCTCGCGTCCTGACAGCGCGTCTCGCCGCGGGATGGACGCCCCCAAGCGATGACAGAGCCACATGTGGCCCTCCCGCCACCGGACGATCCCCCTGGCCAACGGACACCCCACATCCTTATCCCGATAACAGGACGGGTTGCTTGGTCTTCTACACTCTGGAATATTAGCGGCTGCCGATTCCCTCCGCTCACCGCTCCCCCACAGGTAGGTTGCCTCCTAATGCAGGATCCCGTCAGCTACACCGACCGTGCAATCGGTCGCGTCGAGGTCAAGGAAACCACTTGCTATATGTGCGCCTGCCGCTGCGGCATCCGTGTGCACCTCCGTGACGGGCAAGTCCGCTACATCGAGGGCAACCCCAAGCACCCGTTGAACCAGGGAGTCATCTGCGCGAAGGGCTCCTCGGGGATCATGAAGCAGTACTCACCGGCGCGCCTGACACAGCCCCTCCGCCGCAAGCCGGGCGCCGAGCGAGGCGCTTCGGATTTCGAGGTCATCACCTGGGAGGAGGCCTTGTCGATCCTCTCGGAGCGGCTGGGGCGCCTGCGGTCCGAAGACCCGAAACGGTTCGCCCTCTTCACCGGACGCGACCAGATGCAGGCCTTGACGGGGCTATTCGCCAAGCAGTTCGGCACCCCCAATTACGCGGCCCACGGCGGTTTCTGCTCCGTGAACATGGCCGCCGGCCTCATCTACACGATAGGCGGATCCTTTTGGGAGTTCGGCGGCCCGGACCTCGATCGCGCCAAGCTGTTCGTCATGATCGGTACGGCCGAGGATCATCACTCGAACCCGCTGAAGATTGCCCTCTCGAAGTTCAAGCGCCGCGGCGGCCGCTTTGTCTCGATCAACCCGATCCGCACTGGCTACTCCGCGATCGCCGATGAATGGGTGCCGATCCGGCCCGGCACCGACGGGGCCCTGTTCCTGGCCCTGCTCCACGAGATTATCAAGCAGGGACTCTACGACCGCGAGTTCCTGATCCAGTACACGAACGCAGCCGAGCTCGTCGTCGACGACCCGAGCCGGGACGACTACGGCCTCTTCTTCCGCGCCGAGATGCACATCGAGGAGGGCTGCTTCGATCCGGACAACAAGCTTTGGTGGGACCGGGAGGTCGGCCCGATCGGCACTCACACGCCAGGCGCCGATCCACGTCTCCTCGGAAGCTATAAGCTCGAAGACGGCACCCCGGTCAAGCCCGCATTCCAGCTACTCAAAGAGCGCGTTGAGAGCTACACGCCCGAATGGGCGGCCCGCATCACCGGTGTACCGGTCGAGACGATCCGCCGGCTCGCCCACGAGATGGGCGTCACGGCGCGCGACCAGAAGATCGAGCTGCCGATTCAATGGACCGATTGCTGGGACAACGAGCACGCTTCGGTGACGGGCAATCCTGTCGCCTTTCACGCCATGCGAGGGCTCGCAGCCCACTCGAACGGCTTTCATACCATTCGCGCCTTGGGGATCCTGATGGCTCTCCTGGGCACGATCGACCGACCCGGCGGCTTTCGACACAAGGCACCGTTCCCGCGGCCGATCCCACCCTGCCCCAAGCCCCCGCACGGACCCGAAGGTGTCCAACCCAACACGCCGCTCGACGGCATGCCGCTCGGTTGGCCAGCCAAGCCCGAGGACCTGTTCGTCGACGAGCAGGGTGAGCCTGTGCGGCTAGATAAGGCCTTCTCCTGGGAATACCCCCTTGCCGTGCACGGTTTGATGCACAATGTCATCACCAATGCCTGGCGCGGCGACCCCTACCCGATCGACACGCTGCTGCTGTTCATGGCCAACATGGCCTGGAACTCGACGATGAACACCAGCGCCGTGCGCCAGATGCTGATCGACAAGGACGAGCACGGCGAGTACAAGATCCCGTTCCTGGTCGTCGGCGACGCCTTCTCCTCGGAGACAGTCGCCTTCGCCGACCTGGTGCTACCCGACACGAGCTATCTCGAGCGCCATGATGTGCTCTCGATGCTCGATCGACCGATCTCGGAGTTCGACGGCCCGGTCGACGCGGTGCGCATCCCGGTGTTGCCTCCGAAGGGCGCCAGCCGCCCGTTCCAGGATGTGCTCATCGAGCTCGGCGCGCGGCTCGGTCTGCCGGCCTTCACAACCGCCGACGGTCGGGCCAAGTATCGCGACTACGCGGACTTCATCGTCAACTACGAGACCTCACCCGGCTCCGGCATCGGCTTCCTGGCGGGGTGGCGAGGCAAGGGCGGGGAGAAATTCCTCAAGGGCGAGCCCAACCCAAGACAGTGGGAGATGTATGCGAGCAATGGCTGCGTCTACCACTATGAGCTGCCGCGCTCCTACCAATACATGCGCAACTGGAACAAGGGCTATCTGCATTGGGCGCGGGCGCACGGCATGACCCGCTATGCCGAGCCGATCGTCCTGCACGTCTACTCCGAGGTGCTGCAGCGCTTTCGCCTAGCGGCCCAGGGCAAACGCGCCGGCCGTCAGCCGCCGGAACGCCTGCGTGAGCGTGTCCAGACCTACTTCGACCCGCTGCCCTTCTACCATGAGCCGCTCGAGACGGGGCTGATCGATACGCATCGCTACCCGCTCAACGCACTGACGCAGCGACCGATGGCGATGTACCACAGCTGGGACAGCCAGAATGCGTGGCTGCGCCAGATCCACAGTCACAACTACCTGTTCATGAGCCCAAAGGTGGGGGCTGCGAACGGCTTCGGTGACGGCGATTGGGTCTGGGTCGAGTCACCGCACGGCAAGGTCCGCTGCCTGTGCCGCTTCTCCGAGGCCGTCGAGCCAGGGACCGTTTGGACCTGGAACGCGATCGGCAAGGCCGCCGGGGCCTGGGGTCTGACACCCGAAGCTGACGAGGCGCGCAAGGGCTTTCTGCTCAACCATCTGATCGCCGAAGAGCTACCGCCGGACCAAACGGGAACCCACCTCTCCAACGCCGACCCGGTCACCGGCCAGGCGGCTTGGTTCGATCTGCGTGTGCGCGTCTACAAGGCCGGGCCGGATGAGGCCGCCGTCAGCTGGCCGCAGTTCCCAGCGATGCCGCGGCTGCCGGGACAGGAACGGCGCCGCAACAGATGGCAGGCCTATGTTGCTGGCATGTTCGGCAAGTAGCAGGGAGGCGGACTCATGACCCAACTCGCGCTCGTCATCGACCTCAATGTCTGCGTGGGCTGCCATGCCTGCGTCACCTCCTGCAAGCAGTGGAACACCTCCGGCTGGGCCGGGCCAATGGTCGACCAAAATCCCTACGACGCGGATCCGTCCGGGACCTTTTTCAACCGTGTACAGACCTTCGAGGTCGGCACCTTTCCCAAGACCGAGACGGTGCATTTCCCGAAGAGCTGCCTGCATTGCGAGGAGCCCCCCTGCGTGCCGGTCTGCCCCACGGGGGCCTCCTATAAGCGGCCCGACAACGGCGTCGTCCTCGTCGACTATGACAAATGCATCGGCTGCAAGTACTGCTCCTGGGCCTGCCCGTACGGCGTGCGCGAGCTCGATGCCCAGCAGCGTGTCATGAAGAAGTGCACGCTCTGCATCGAACGGATTACCGACGAGGGCCTGCCAGAGCCCGAGCGCAAGCCCGCGTGCGTGCTGGCTTGTCCGACGAGCGCGCGGCTATTCGGCGATGTGCATGACCCGGAGTCGGAGGTGTCGGTGGCGATCCGCGAGCAGGGTGGGTACCAGCTGATGCCCGAATGGGGCACTAAGCCGGCCAACCACTACCTGCCAAGGCGCAAAACGCGACGCGACATCGACCCGGACGAGATCGTCCGGGCCGACAACCCGCTGCGCAAGGAGGACCTCACCACCTACACGGGTGAGGAGACCCTGGACGACGTGACCTGGTAAGGCGCGCGTCCCGGCCAGCACAAAGGAGCGTTCATGCATCCAGCATTCTCGGTGATCCTTCTGACGACCCTGATCGGAGCCGGCCAGGGCCTGTTCCTTGCGCTCTATACAGGGCAGCTCTATGCCCTGGCCAAGCTTCTGCCGTCCCAGGACCCAGGCTTCTACGCCTTCGGCAGCCTGCTGGCTTTAGCGCTCCTCATCGGCGGGCTCGTCGCCTCCTTCTTCCATCTCGGCCGACCCGAGCGGGCCTGGCGCGCAGCCAACATGTGGCGCACGTCCTGGCTATCTCGCGAGGTCATCGTGCTGCCGCTACTGATGGTCCTCGTATTGGCCTATGGCTCGGCCCACTGGCTGGGCTGGACCAAGCCGATCATCACGATCCGCGACACCTTGCCGCTCGATCCCACCTTGCTCATCGGCCTGCTCGGCACGCTCACGACCTTCGCGCTGTTCGTCTCCACGGCAATGATCTACGCCAGCGTTCGCTTTCTCGAGGAGTGGCATTCGCCGCTAACGGTCGCCAACTTCACCTTCCTCGGCATCGCCTCAGGCTTCATGCTCGCCGCAGCCTATTCGGCCTACCTTGGCAACCAGCTCGTGGCCTTCTTCGGCACTTGGGCCGTGGTCGCGACCCTTCTCGGCATGGTGTCCCGGCTGAGCTCGCTGGCGCGTAACCGGCGGTTGAAGCGCAAGAGCACAGTGCAGACGGCGATCGGCGTGCGTCATCAGGCCGTCGCGCAGCTCACGCAAGGCTTCACCGGCGGGTCCTTCAATACGCAGGAGTTCTTCCATGGTGAGGGATCGGCGACGTTGGGCGCGATACGCTGGTCTTACCTGATCTTGATCTTCCCCGTCCCCGTCGCCTTGATCGGCGTCGCCTACGTCATCCAATCGCCGACCCTGCCGATGGCCGCTTTCTTGATCCAGTACCTCGGCCTGATCGGCGAGCGTTGGTCCTTTTTCGCCGAGGCGAATCACCCGCAAAACCTGTACTACCAGCGCGTAGCCTGAACTGCGGAGCGGGTGATTACGAACTATTGCCGACGCCTAGCTACGCATCGAGGTTGTCGAGGGCCTTCTGGAAACGATTAGCGTGTGAGCGCTCTGCCCGCGCCAAAGTCTCGAACCAGTCCGCAATCTCGTCGAAGCCCTCTTCCCGAGCGCTCTTGGCCATACTGGGGTACATATTGGTGTACTCGTGCGTCTCCCCGGCGATCGCCGCCTTCAAGTTCGCGGCGGTGCTGCCGATAGGCATGCCCGTGGCCGGATCGCCGACGGCCTCCAGGTACTCGAGGTGGCCATGGGCGTGCCCCGTCTCGCCTTCAGCCGTAGACCGGAACACGGCGGCGACATCGTTGTAGCCTTCGACATCGGCCTTCGCGGCAAAATACAGGTAGCGGCGATTTGCCTGGGACTCGCGAGCAAAGGCTGCCTTGAGATTTTCTTCGGTCTTACTGCCTTTAAGGTCCATGGGGTTGTCCTCCGTTCGTTGCGACGGGGTGGAGAAGCCTGAAAAACGCCTGTCAGAGCGATTCAATCGCGCCAGGATCTTTGATCCCGAACGGGGCAATAGCCTGCGCATCGAGCAGTGTGCAATTGCCGTGACGCGCTGTGAACCTTTTCGCGAATGGCCCGAACAGCATCGCGCACAATAGCCGAACGCGGCTAACGGTCCGGCTTGTCGCCCACCCTTACGACCCCGATACCGCAAGAGTCGCCCGCTGCCGAGCCCCCTGCAGGGACTCCATGACCAATCTCAGCCGTTGGACGAAGTCTACCAGTGCCTCCGACCGATTCCCGTTTCAAGGTGCTCCAGATCACGGATACCCACCTCGTCGCCGATCCGTCCGGCAAGCTCCTGGGGCAAGTGACGCGCGACAGCTTCGAAGCTGTCGTTGAGGCGGCGCGCGCGCGCTTCTGGCCGCCAGACTTGATCCTGTTGACCGGCGACCTGGTGCACGATGAGCGGCCCGACACCTATCGCTATCTCGCCGATCGACTGAAGAGCCTGGGGATCCCCTATTTCGCCATCCCCGGCAATCACGATCGCGTCGAACTGCTTGCCGAGCTGCTCGACAGCGACGCAGCACGGGGCGTACGCATCTACAAGCGCAGGGCCTGGCAGCTGGCCTTGCTCGACTCCACCGTGACCGGCGAGGACGGTGGCCAGCTCGGCGACGAGCGGCTCACAGCCCTCGACCGGGATCTTGGCCGATCTCGGCTCCCCACCCTGGTCTGTCTGCACCACCAGCCGGTTCCGATCGGAAGCGCCTGGCTCGACAAGATCGGGCTCGCGAATGGTCCCGAGCTGATGCGCCTCGTTGCGCGGCACACGCACGTGCGAGCCCTGCTCTGGGGGCATATCCACCAGGCTTACTCCGGCGAGCAGGCAGGCATCCGACTACTCGGCTCACCATCGACCTGTGTGCAGTTTCGACCCCACTGCGAGTCGTTCACCGTTGACCGCCTTGCGCCAGGCTTTCGCTGGCTGAGCCTCCGAGCTGACGGTCAGATCGACACCGGCATCGAGCGCATCGACAGCCACTCGGAATCGGTCGATCTGTCCGCCGGAGGCTATTGAGCAGACCGCGCGCGACCGATCTGGAGGTCGGCCTCGCTAGTACCCCCAGCCGCGAGGTCTTGATCAGCTCCATCAGCACCTCGCGATCGGGCTACTAGCGCGTTGCGAATGCTTGGAGCTGTTGATAGGCCACCGGCTCGCAGGCGACCCCGGTGACCTGGGCCTGTGGTGGCCCGACCCGAAGCCAATCACGCATGGCCGCAACGGCCTTGCTGTCGCCACAGGCAAGCACCTCGACGCGGCCATCGGCCAGGTTGCGGGCATAGCCTGTGATCCCCAGCCGCAACGCCTGCTCGCGCGCCGACGCACGGAAGAACACGCCCTGCACATGCCCGGCGACGAGG
Source organism: uncultured Chromatiaceae bacterium (assembly GCA_964583605.1). Taxonomy (GTDB): domain Bacteria; phylum Pseudomonadota; class Gammaproteobacteria; order Chromatiales; family Chromatiaceae; genus CAZOWL01. Next base: position 34,314 of record CAZOWL010000005.1, read on the forward strand.
CACCGGAAACATATGTGCTTTCCCCCTTCCGGCTCCTGGCTTGGTGGCATCGGTCATCTCCGGATAGCAGCGACGAGGACTCGGTCTTGAACCGTCGTCATTGTCAACCGCGCAATGGCGGGACGCAACGCCTTCGCCGGGGGCTGGCTGCTCGTCCCTGGTTGACGCCACCCGGACCACTTGACGGCATCAGGCTACCGGGTAACCTGTCGACGCATTGTGATCATGGCATTGCAGCCGCCTCAATAGGGTGCAGCAGGGTACAATGCTCACCGATCGATACAGGCTCTGACTGGCCATGCGCTATCAACGGAGGCGCCAAGCGATGAGTTACATACTCGTGTTGTATTACAGTCGCCACGGCGCAACCGCGGCGATGGCCCATCAAGTTGCCCGAGGGGTCGAGGAGACCGCGGCGATGGAGGCCCGCTTGCGGACCGTGCCACCGGTATCGACCGTCTGCGAAGCCACAGCGGAGAGCATCCCAGCCAGCGGGGCCCCCTACGCCGAGCTCGATGACCTGCGCCACTGCGCCGGCCTTGCGATGGGGAGTCCGACGCGCTTCGGCAACATGGCCGCGCCGCTCAAGTATTACCTCGACGGCACCAGCCCGCTCTGGCTATCCGGCGGCCTGGCGGGCAAGCCGGCCGCGGTCTTCACCTCGACGGGCTCGCTCCATGGCGGCCAAGAGTCGACGCTACTCAGCATGATGCTGCCGCTGCTACACCACGGCATGCTGATCCTGGGGCTACCATACAGTGAGCGGGACCTGATCCATACCACCACCGGCGGCTCTCCGTACGGCGCCACGCACGTCGCCGGCGCGGAGAGCAAGCTGCCCCTGAGCGAGGAAGAGAAGCGGCTCTGCCGGGCCCTCGGTCGGCGACTGGCTCAGGCCGCCAGCGCCCTCGGCCAGCGGGAATGACTGATCCCGAGCAACCTCTGCTGGCCCCGCAGCGCCAGATCCCGTTGCCGGTTGCGCTCAAGCCCGAGGCCAGCTTCGATGAGCTTGTCGACGGCCCGAATGCGCCGGCATTCGATGCCGTGCGCAGCGCGGTCGCGTCGCACGCAGAGCCGTTCCTATATCTTTTCGGCGCCTCCGGCACGGGCAAAAGTCATCTCCTCCACGCCGCCTGCCACGCCGCCCGGCTCGCCGACCGACCGGCCTCCTATATCGGGCTTGGCGCACCGCACCTGAGTCCGGCGATGCTTGAAGGGCTCGAGCAATCATCGCTGGTCGCCCTCGACGACATCCACCGCGTCGCGGCTCAGCGCAACTGGGAGCGGGGGATCCTCGACCTCTACAACCGCCTGCGCGAGACCGGACGTCTGTTGCTGGTCACCGCGGACCGCCCCGCCCAGGATCTGACCCTTGAGCTACCCGATCTCGGCTCTCGCCTCGGCTGGGGCCCGAGCTATCGCCTGCAGACGCTTGGCGACGCCGATTGTGAGTTCCTGTTGCGGACCGCCGCCCGTCGCCGCGGCCTCGCCCTAAACGAGGCCGAGATCACCTATATCATGCGCCACGCGCGTCGCGACGCCCGCGGCCTGCTGGCCCTGCTCGACGCCCTCGATCAGGCAAGCCTGCGCGAGCGGCGCCGTCCGAACCTGCGCCTGATCCGCTCCGTGCTCGATGGCGCCGATCAGGCGACACCCTGAGCCCCTCGCCTTTGCCGCACGCACCGGGCCTTCAACGTCGCCGCCAGCGCGTCTCTGCGGCCTTGCGGCTCCAGATGTAGACGTACTGGATGCCGCTGGTCAGGATCGAAAACAAGCACGCATAGGTGAGCAGCGCAATCAGACCGGCCGGCAGCGCCAAGGGTCCAGCATCGGCAATGACCAGGATCACCAAGAGGATCTGCAGCACCGTGTTGATCTTGCTGCTGGCCAACGGCCGGGTTTCGAGGTCCTCGACGAGATAGTGGTAGGTCAGCGCTCCGCCGACGATGACCAGATCGCGCATGACCGCCGCGAGCACAAGCCAGACCGGGATCAGCCCGAGCGTGCCGAGCACCAACAAAGAGGCCAGTAGCAAGGCCTTATCCGCCAGCGGGTCGAGGACCCCGCCGAGGCGGCTCTGCCAGCCGTAGTGCTTGGCCAAGAACCCGTCCAGCCCATCCGAGACGCCGGCCAGGGCGAAGAGGACCAAGGCCCAGCCGAACTCCCGCTCGTACAGCAAGTAGACGAGCGGGACGACGGCCAGCAGTCTGATGACGGTGATGAGATTAGGGATGTCTTGCCGCCGCACGACCCTTCCACGCTTTGGAGACGGGGTGTCCGTAGTCCCGTCCTGACATCTCGTCGTAATGTGCCACTCACGATCATGGGGCGGGGCGAGCCACCCCGGGCAATGAAAGGCCGCCTCGCCCCTAATCGTTCCCTCATCCCAACCCTCTCCCAGAGGGCGAGAGAGCGAACGTGCTTCGCGAAATTCATTGTAAGATAACGCCATTGACCCTCGTCCGACCACTGTTAGAATGCCGCATCGCTAGCAGCCATGGAGCCACCCTTGGCCGAGGACCCTCCTATGCCCGGCAACCCATTGAGCTATCGCTCAGCGGGAGTCGACATCGATGCGGGAAACCGTCTTGTCGAGCAGATCAAGCCATTGGCGGCCTCCACCGCGCGTCCCGGCGTCCTCAGCGGGCTCGGCGGCTTCGGCGCCCTGTTCGAGCTCCCTACGGATCGATACCGCGCGCCGGTCCTCGTATCTGGCACCGATGGCGTCGGCACCAAGCTGAGATTGGCAATCGAGCTGGGCCGGCATGACACGGTCGGAATCGATCTGGTCGGCATGTGCGCGAACGATGTCCTGGTCGCCGGTGCCGAGCCGCTCTTCTTTCTCGACTACTATGCCGCGGGCCGGCTCGATGTAACGATAGCGACCGAGGTGGTCGCCGGGATCGCCGAAGGCTGTCGCCGCGCCGGCTGCGCGCTGACCGGCGGTGAGACCGCCGAGATGCCAGGGTTCTATTCCCCGGGCGACTACGACCTGGCCGGGTTCTGCGTCGGCATCGTCGAGAAGGGCGCCCTGATCACGCCCGAGCGCGTCCGCCCCGGTGATGCGCTGATCGGCCTGGCCTCGTCCGGACCCCATGCCAACGGTTATGCGTTGATACGCCGGGTGCTCGAGACGCGGGGAGTCGACCTCGAGCAGCCCGTCGATGGGGTCGCGCTCGCGATACGGCTGATGTCACCGACACGGATCTATGTGCGCCCCGTGCTGCAGCTCCTCCGGGAGCTCGAGGTCCATGGACTCGCGCACATCACCGGCGGCGGCCTTACCGAGAATCTGCCGCGGATGCTGCCCATGGGCACGAAGGCCGTCGTCGATCTAGGGTCGTGGCAACGGCCGGCTGTGTTCCGCTGGCTCCAGGAGCAGGGCGCGATCGCCGAGGCGGAGATGCGGCGGACCTTCAACTGCGGCGTCGGAATGGTCGTCTGCGTGTCCGCTGCAGACGTGGACGCGGCGCTGGCCTCATTGGGCGCGAGCGGCGAGACGGCCTGGGTGCTCGGCCGCGTCGAGGCGGGAGGCGACCGCCCTGTCGTGGACTTCGTCGGGACCGAGGCCGCTGCGTGACGAGCGCCGCGCTGATCCGAGTCGTCGTGCTGATTTCGGGTCGCGGGAGCAACCTGAAAGCCCTGATCGACCACCAGCAGGCGGGGCTGCCGATCCAGATGGCGGCCGTGATCAGCAACGAGCCACAGGCCCAAGGCCTAGCGCACGCAAGAGAGGCCGGCATCGCCACGCGCGTGCTATCCCATCGTGGCTTCGCGACCCGAGCCGATTTTGACCGCGCGCTGGCCAAACTGATCGATGAGTTCGATCCGCATCTGGTGCTCCTGGCCGGCTTCATGCGGATCCTCTCGCCCGGATTCGTCGCACGTTATCGCGGAAGACTGCTCAATATCCACCCTTCCCTCCTGCCGGAGCTCCGCGGGCTGCATACCCATGAAAACGCGCTGGAGTCCGGCGCGCGACTGCACGGCGCCAGTGTTCACTTCGTGACCGACGAGCTCGACGGCGGCCCGGTCGTCCTGCAGGCTCGGGTTCCAATTCGGCCAGGCGACCAACCCGATACGCTGGCCCGCCGGGTGCTCGCCAAGGAGCACGTCATCTATCCGATGGCCGTGCGCTGGTTCGCCGAGGGGCGTCTCGTGCTCGGCGACGACGATCGACCGCGCCTCGACGGCGAGCTGTTGGAGCAACCGCGCCTGCTCGACGAGGAGCTGGAGCGCTCGGCATGATGGGCCGCGCGGGCGCCCGCGATCGCCGAGCGACGGCGACCTGATGCCCAACTCGCCAGGCATCGGTGCCGGCACGCCTGCCCGCCAAACGCTGACCCTCGAGCACGCCGGCGGCCCGCTAGTGCTCGATCTCTGGGAGCCGGAACAGCCGTCGGGGTCGCCACCGATACTCCTCGTGCACGGCTGGGGGGCCTCGAGCAGCTATTGGCGGCTCACGGCCGAGGCCCTAGCGCAGACCTCGCGCGTCATTGTGCCCGATCTGCCCGGCACCGGGCGCTCGCAGCCAGTCGCCAGTCCGCAGGGGATGTTCGATCAGGCCGCCTCGTTGCGACGGATCCTCGATGAGCTGGCCCTCGAGCAGGTCCATGTCGTCGGCCACTCGATGGGCGGGGCGATGGGCATCCTGCTATCTGATTGGGAGCCTGAGCGCATCGCCCGTCTCGTCCTCACCTCGCTGTGCCTCTTCACCTCGAATACCGAGCGGCAGTTCTTCCGGACCCTGACCCAGACCTTCCGGATCACGATGGCGCTGCGCAAGACCCCCCTCGCCGAAATCCCCCTCTTCGCCAAGGCGATGACGTCGCGCTACTTCTATCGGATGCCGGCCCGAACCGATCTGGTGCGACAGCTCTACCGGGATTTCTTGGAGCTGGACGCCGCATCCGCCATCTCATGTGCTGCCGGGGCCGTCGATCCGGAGATCGATCTCGCAGCCTCTCGGCTCGTTGCGCCGACCCTCCTGATCGTCTGCCGCCAAGACCGCCTGATGCCCATTCACAACGTCAACTTCACGGCTAGATTGATCCCCCGCTGCGACGTCCATTGGCTCGAGGGATCCGGGCACCTGCCGATGCTGGAGCGCCCGGACGAGTACGTCGGTCTGTTGCGAGGTTTTCTAGAGCGAGAGGGCGATTCGGTCCGCGCAGCGGACCCTACGAACTAACGATCATGGGGCGAGCCGAGCCATACCGGATGATGAAAGGTCGCCTCGCCCCTGATCGTTCCCTCTCCCCAACCCTCTCCCAGAGGGCGAGCCAGCGAACGTGCTGCCCGGATTTCATCGCAATGGACAGCCGGGGACGGCGGCTCGAAAGTGCCGCGTTGAGCCCTATCGAGACCTCGCGACATGCCGTTCGCAGGCATCGAGCAGACGCTGGTCATGGATCTGCAGGACCACGGGCGGATTGATCAGCCGCACACCGAGCAGAGGACAGCCTACGACGGCATCCCAAGGCACATGCACTGGTTTGGCGGGCCCGCTAAACCATCCCAGGCCTCGCGCCTTCACCCAGAAGCCCGCCTCGTCAAATCCCGCCACCGCCCGCTTGAAGCGCTTCTGACCGGTCCGGTGGTCGGCAAACTCCCAGCGTCGCCCCGAGCCGCGCAAGGTCCGCGCAGCGGACCCTACGGGCTCGTCTGGGGGAGACAACCCCATTGGCCCATCTTGCCAGCACGACGACATTGCGGCACCGGGGCTCAGCCTGGCTGCGTCGAGAATCCAGCGCGGGGGCCGATATCAAATCGGTCACGGCTGAAGAGGGGCGGTCCCTGCATGTAGACGGTGATCAGCTTGCCGAGGGATTCCAGGGCATCGAGATGGATGCGCTCGTAGCCGTGGGAGGCGTCGACGCCGAAGGTGACGAGGGCCGTGCGCACGTCATTGCCAGCCTCGAGCGCCGCGGCGCTGTCGGAGCGGTAGTAGCGAAATACGTCGCGCTGGTGGCGAATGCCGAACTCCTGGCACAGCTGGATGATGCGATGTGTCAGGTGGTAATCGAAGGGGCCACTCATGTCCGCCATGCAGATGGTCACGCCGAACTCGCTCGAATTCTGGCCCGGGGCCGTCGTCCCGTTGTCGATGGTCAGCATCTCGGCGACATCCTGGTGCAGCGCCGCCGAGGCCCCGGAGCCGACCTCCTCGGAGATCGTGAAGAGCGGATGGCAATCGACTGGGAGCTCGATGCCGGTGCGCACGATGGCCTCGACAGCCGTGAGCAAGACCGCCGCCCCGGCCTTATCGTCCAGGTGGCGGGCATTGATGAACCCGGTCGAGGTGATCTCCGGGCTCGTGTCGATCGCGATGAAATCGCCGACGTGAACGCCTAGGCGCAAGAGGTCTGTCAGATTGTGCACGACCTCGTCGATGCGGAGCTCGACGAACTCCCAGCCCGCGGGTTGGCTGTCGACCTCGGGACCGAAGGTATGGCCCGAGGCCTTCAGCGGCAGAATGGTGCCGCGATGCTGTCCGAGATCGGTATAGAGGGTGCCGCGCGCGCCTTCGGCGAATCGGGCGTTCCAGTGACCGATCGGCACCAGCTCGAGACGACCGTTGTCCTTAAGCCCCTTGACCATCGCCCCGAGGGTGTCGATGTGGGCGACGATCGCCCGGTCTGGCTGCGAGACGTCACCTTTCAGCGTCGCCCGGATGGCCCCGCGACGGGTGAGCTCGAACGGGACCTCGAGGCGCTCGAGCTCCTCGCAGACGACGTGCACCACTCGATCCGTGTAACCAGAGGGGCTCGGCGTATAGAGCAGCTTGAGCAGGACATCGACCAGGTACTCGGTATCCAGCGCGAGTGGTTTCAACAGGCGGCCTCCCGGATCGCGGTCTGCGGGAAAAGCAGATCGATGAAGCGCTCGGCGGTGGGCTGGGGCTCGTGATTCGCCAGTCCCGGCCGCTCGTTCGCCTCGATGATGGCATAGTCTGGGCCGGATACCGACGGCACAATGAAATCGAGTCCGGTGACCGGGATCGCCAGCGCGCGGGCCGCGGCCACGGCGTCCTCGGCGAGCCGCGGATGGAGCTCGGCGGTAACGTCGTGAATCGTGCCGCCGGTGTGCAGGTTCGCCGTCTTGCGCACTGTCAGGGAGCTTCCCGCCGGCAGGATGTCATCGAGGGCGTACCCCGCCTGGCTGCAGCAGCGCGTCGTCTCGGCATCGAGCGGGATGCTGCTCTCGCCGCCGGTCGCCGCACGTCGCCGGCGGCTCTGCGCCTGGATCAGCTCGCGGATGCTGTGCTGGCCGGTGCCTGTCACCTGCGGCGGACGGCGCACCGCCGCCGCGACGACCTGGTAGTCGATGACGATGATGCGCAAATCCTCACCGGTGATCAGCTCTTCCAGCAATACCTTGTCGCAGACCTTGCGCGCGAGCTGGATGGCCTCGTGCAGCGTCTCCGGGTCGGTGATGTCGACGCTGATGCCAGCGCCCTGCTCACCGCGCGCCGGCTTGACGACGATCCGCGAATACCGCGACAGGAAGGCCTCCGCCTGATCCAGCGCCTCGACGACGGCCTGCTCGGGCACACGCAGCCCGGCGCGCTTGAGCAGTCGATGCGTGACCATCTTGTCATCGCAGCGACTCATGGCCACGGCCGTGGTCAGCTCGCTCAGGGACTCGCGACAGACGATCCGCCGCCCCCCCAGCACCAGCGCGAAATAGCCGGCCTCGGCATCGATGACCTCGACACCGATCCCCCGTCGGCGCGCCTCGTTGACGATGATCATCGCATACGGATTGAGCGTTGCATGCGGCTGCGGCCCCATGAAGAGAGGCTCGTTGTAGGCGTTCTTGTTCTTCAGCGCGAACGCCGGGATCCGCTCGAAGCCCAGCTTGCGGTAGAGGCGGATGGCCTGGACGTTATCGTGCATCACCGAGAGGTCGAGAAACGCCCGGCCGCGTGCCTGGTAGTACTCGATGACTTGGCGCACCAGGGTCTCGCCGATGCCCGGATGCGGTGCCTGCGGATCGACGGCCAGCGCCCAGAGGCTCGCACCGTTCTCTGGGTCGCCAAAGGCGAGCAGATGATCGACGCCTGTGACCACGCCGAGGATCCCGCCGTCCTGCTCGTCCTCGGCCACCCAATAGGTCAGGACCTTCGACGCACGATTCGCCCAGATGAAATCGACGCCTGGCGGCACCATGCGGCGGCGGATGTAGAGGCGCTCGATGGCCTCGCCGTCATCGCGGCTGTTGAGCAGGCGGACGCGGAAGCCTTTCGGACGCCGCAAGGAGTATTGATAGCGCTCGAACCAGAGCCGAAAGGTGTGTGACGGATCGAGGAACAGGTCCTGCGGGGCATGCGACAGCACGACATGCGGATCGCTCAAGTACAGGGCGACATCGCGCTTGCCGGGGCGCTCCTCTTGAAGCTGGGACGCGAGCTGCTCGAGATCGGTGAAGGTCTGGCCAAACAAGAGCCGACCCCAGCCGCAGTCGGTGACCGCATTCTTACCACAGTGCTGATCCTTTCGCGGCTGCCGATCCCAGTTCTTGACCGACGGGGCACGGCTGCGCGCCAGCCGGTGCTGGATGCGCTCTTTCGAGGTCATGACCTGCACTCCATTACTACGAAATTCGCGAAGCTCATTCGCTCGCTGGCCCTCCGGGAGAGGGTTGGGGTGAGCGGTAACGGCCTTGGCGATCAGCGCCTGTCATGTCGCGGGGTGGCGCTGCTCGCCAAGGCCGGTGGCCGCTCAGAGGCCCTGTTGCTGCAACCACAGCTCCAATAGCGCCACCTGCCAGAGCTTCGAGCCGCGCAGCGGCGTGATGTGCTCCTCCGGGGCCGCGAGCAGTTCGTCCACGTAGGCGGGCATGAAGACACCCCGCCCTCTCGCGCGCGGCGAGTGGAGCAGATCGCGCACGAAGGCAAGGACCTCCCCGCGCAGGTATTTCAGGGCCGGCACTGGGAAGTAGCCCTTGGGCCGGTCGATGACGCCAGCCGGGATGACCCGCCGGGCCGCCGCCTTGAGCACCCCTTTACCCTCGTCGCGGAGCTTGAAGCCATCCGGGATCCGTGCCGCCAGCTCGACCAGCTCATGATCGAGAAAAGGGACGCGGGCCTCGAGCCCCCAGGCCATCGTCATGTTGTCGACGCGCTTGACCGGATCGTCGACCAACATCACGAGCTGATCGAGGCGCAACGCCTTGTCGACCGGCGCGCTCGCCCCGGGACGCGCAAAGTGGGCGGCAATCAGTGCCCGGCTGTAGTCCTCACCGTGGAACCGCCGGTCCACCGCGTGGCAGTACTCGTCATGACGCCGATCACAAAAGGCCGCCGCATAGGCCGCGACCGGATCAGGGCTGTCGACGAGTGGCGGATACCAGTGGTAGCCGGCAAAGACCTCATCGGCCCCCTGCCCGCTCTGCACCACCTTGACGTGCCGGCTCACCTCCTGCGAGAGGAGATAGAAGCCGATTGCGTCGTGGCTCACCATCGGCTCGGCCATTGCGCGCACGCAGTGGGGCAGCTCCGGGAGCAAACGGCTCGCCGAGTCGACACGGATCTTGTGATGCTCCGTGCCATAGTGCCGCGCGATCAGATCCGAGTACTGGAACTCATCTCCCGCCTCGGAGCCGACAGTCTCGAAGCCCACCGAGAAGGTGTTGAGGCCGCGCTGTCCACGCTCGGCCAGGAGCCCGACGATGAGGCTCGAATCGAGTCCACCCGAGAGCAGGACGCCGACATCGACGTCGGCCACCAGCCGGCGATCGACGGCGCGTCTGAGGGCCTCGAGCACACGGTCCTGCCAGTCCTCGAAACCGAGTGCCCGCTCCTCAGGGCGCGCCTGGAAGCGCGGCTCCCAATAGATACGCTCCGACTGACGGCCCTCCGCGCTGATGACGCGGATCGTCGCTGGCGGCAGCTTGCGCACCCCGCGCAGGATCGTATACGGCGCCGGCACCACGGCGTGGAAATGCATGTAATGATGCAAGGCCACCGGGTCGAGCTCGGTATCGATGCCGCCCCCGGCGAGCAACGCCGGCAGCGTCGAGGCAAACCGCAGTCCCCCAGGACGATCGGCATAATAGAGCGGCTTGATCCCGAGCCGATCACGGACCAGGGTGAGTCGGCCGCTGTCGCGCTCGGCGACCGCGAAGGCGAACATCCCGTGGAACCTGTGGACGCAGTCTTCACCCCAGGCGTGAAAGGCCTTGAGGACGACCTCCGTATCACCGTGGGAGAAGAAGCGATAGCCCAGGCCTTTGAGCTCGTCGCGCAGGGCGTGGTAATTATAGATGCAACCATTGAAGGCGATGGCCAGCCCCAGCTCACTGTCCACCATCGGCTGGCTGGCGTGCGCGCTAAGATCGATGATGCTAAGCCGTCGATGGGCGAGCGCGAGGCGCCCCTGCAGATGCACACCGCGACCATCTGGGCCGCGCGGTCCCATGGCCTCGTTCATCCTCTCCAGGCTGCTCAGGTCGATCGGTTGGTCGTCGAAGCGGATCTCGCCGCAAAAACCGCACATCAATGGATCTCCTTACCATGAAAATCGCGTAGCACCTTCGCTCCCTCGCCCTCTGGGAGAGGGTTGGGGTGAGGGAACGATCAGGGACGAGGCGGCATTTCATCATCTGGGGTGGCTCGCCTCGTCCCATGATCGTTAGGTAGGCGGGAACGGCGCTGGGACGCGCACGATCGGTGGCCCGCGGTAAGATCCGCGCAGGTCGCCACCAACGTTGGAACCGTTCGAGCCTCTTGATGCAGAGCGCGGGCAAGGTGGGCCTGCCAGGCACCCGGGCCGCGGTCCGATCGCCCCGAGGAACATGGCCCGATTGGTGGCTCCGGCAGGCGAGACCAGGCGCGGCAGGACATAGAACTGCTCACGATCACGGGGCGAGCCGCGCCAGCCCAGACCACGACATGTCGCCTCGCCCCTGATCGTTCCCTCACCCCAACCCTCTCCCAGGGGGCGAGGGAGCGGAGGTGCTGCGCGGATCTCATCGTAAGGTCGATAGGCAACGTCGACGGGCCGTTCGTCCGCGGCTGGCGGGTTGCGTTCAGCAAAACGCTATGAAGGATAAAGGATTTTGGATCTCGGCGCCAGCCGCACCGAGCAGTGGCTCCAGGTCTCATCGAAAACTGGCCCGATCGCCGCCGGAATTGACCACCTTCGCCAAGGCCGGACAGCTGGGTTCCCTTTTGCTGGAGCGCCCCAAATTCACGGTCTGGTGAATTGCGTGGCCCTGTTTTTCGTGAGACTACGTCGCCTCCGTTGCGAGTAAGGAACCATCTAGAGATGCTTGACAGAGAAAAAGTATCGCGGGTGTTCGCCCACAGCCACTACGCCCCCAGTCTGGACGCCGATGCAGACGAAGAGGTCTACGACGTAAAGAAGGAGGCCCTGATCCGATCCATGCTCGTCGCCCTCGGCGAGGATCCCTCTCGTGACGGGCTCAAGCGCACCCCGTTGCGGGTGGCCAAGGCAGTGGATTTCCTGACGAGCGGCTATCACACCTCCGTAGAGGACGTGATCAAACGGGCACTCTTCGAGGAAGACTGCAAAGAGATGGTGGTCGTGCGCGATATCGAGTTCTACTCGCTGTGCGAGCATCACATGCTGCCGTTCTTCGGGCATGCGCACGTCGGCTATCTACCGAATGGGAAGGTCGTCGGATTGAGCAAGGTCGCGCGCGTCGTCGACATCTTCGCGCGCCGCCTCCAAGTGCAGGAGCGATTGACGAATCAGGTCGCCGATGCCTTGATGACCCACCTGGAGGCGCACGGCGTGGCGGTCGTGATGGAGGCAAGCCACACCTGCATGATGATGCGCGGCGTCCAGAAGCAACGCAGCTCCACCATCTCGAGCGCAATGCGCGGGTCGTTCCAAGATGACCCGCGCACCCGAGCGGAGTTCATGTCGTTCATACATGGCTAGACCGGGGACCCAGCACGGTCACGCAGGCGTCCGCACCGCCCTCGCCGATGATCCCCGAGCTCCGCTCCGATACCGCCTGCGAGTACCGCGAAGGTCATCACCCGATCGGTCCGCTGCGCGGACCACTTCCTATCTTATGCCCGCCGACAGGGGTCCGCGCAGCGGACCCTACTGCTCGGCCTTCGGACTAGCGGGAATCGATCGGTAAGCGCGACATATAGTCCGACACGACGATCAGATCCTCCTCCGTGTAGTCCTCGATGGCTTCGACCATATCCGGATTGGAATTGCGTCGCTTGCCGTCGCGGATATCACGCGATTCGCGCAGCAGATAGGCGTAGTGCTGGCCGGAGACGCGGGGATAGAACTCCTTAGCATCACCCTCGCCATCGGCCCCGTGGCAGGTCTCACAATGCTCCTCGTAGAGGGCCTGGCCGCGCTCGAGGTCCTCGCCCGGGCCCTTGCCGTTGTCCGGCGTCACCGGTAGGCCGGCGAGGTAGGCGGCAATGTCGGCAATGTCCTGCACATTGATGACATGCTCGGTCAGGAAGGGATACTCGGTCGGATTGTCGCGGCGCCCGGCGCGTACATCCGTCATCTGCTTGATCAGCACGGAGGCATGCTGTCCGGCGAGGCGTGGATAGTAGCCCTCGACATCGCCCGGGGCCTTGAAGCCGTGACAGCCCTGGCAGACCTCATAGGAGATCTCGCCGCGGATCGCATTACCCTCGGCCTTCAGCGCCAAGAGCTTTTCCTCGGCCTCCTCGTTCCAGACATACCCAGGCGACTCGATGCCTGCGGCGCGAGGCGGGACGGGCTCATTCGGGCCCTGGCCAAGACTCTGCCCGACACCCGTGACGAGTATCACGGCCAATAGGATCTTCTTGTTCACTCGCTCGGTCATGGATCACTCCCTACTTGGCGCCGGCCAATGCTCAACGCATGCTCGCGACATATTGCGCCACCGCCTGGATCTCGGCTTGCGTCATGCGTCCGGCGACGGTGCGCATCAGCCGGCCGCGGTCATTGGTGCGGACGTCGTTCTTGAACAGGGTCAGCTGCTCGGCAACATAGGGCGCATTCTGTCCGGCGATCATGACCGAGCGTGGCGTCCCCGAGCCGTCCGGCTTGTGGCAGCCGGCACAGGCCGGCACGCCCCGTTCCCGATCGCCCTCGTGATAGACACGGCGTCCCTCGTCGAGGAGCTCCGGCTGGGTGACGACCCCGTCGTGGCGACTCTGATCACTGAAGTGGGCGGCCAGGGCCTGCATCTCGTTGCGCGAGAGGTCTTCGGCGAAGGCCTGCATCGTCTCGTGCTGCCGGTCCCCGGCCGCGTAATCGATCAGCTGCTTCTCCAGGTACTCCGCATGCAGTCCGGCGAGCTTCGGGAAGGCCGGGACCACAGCGTTGCCGTCCAGGGTGTGGCAGGCAATGCAAAGGTCCTGGATGATCTTCTGGGCGTCACGGGCCAGCGCGGCGTGCGGGAGCAAGAGCATGGGCAGCACGGCGAGCAGTCCAAAACTGGCCCGGGCGCGCCGGAGCTGGCGTAGGCGGGCCGCCTCCCTCTGGCCGCTGGCGTGGTGGACGGGGTTGCGCAATCGTCGATCCTCCAGGCTGGCGATGTTCGATCCCGGGCGGTCGGTCGCGGCATTTCGGCCGCCGCCCGCTTCTGTCGTGCAGATAACGTGATCATTCATGAGTGCGGCCTGCTAGAAGCTCATGTGCAGGAACAGGCCCACGACGCTGTTGTGGTAGTCCTCGAGGCCGCTATCCAGATAGACCGTGTTGTTGGTTGGCGTGGGGTTTTCGTAGACACCGTCGTAGTGCCAGTCGTCGATCGTGCCTTCTTCGTAGCGATAGAGGGCACGGATCCCCAGATTCTTGGAGATCGGGAAGAAGGCGCTGAGGTCGAGGATGTGTTGCGTGTACTCGTAGTTCGGGAAGCCGCCGCCGATCAACGCGACCGTCTCGGCGGAGTCGCCACGGAACACCGGGTTGTAGCTTTGATCGTTCTGGTAGACGCCGTCGATGAAGCTATAGTCGAGGCTCACTCGCGCGACGCCGAAATCGTAGGTGCCGCCGAGGCCGAAGACATTATTGCTCTCCTGGCCCTCGACACTCCATACGTTTCCTTGCGGCCAGAGCGGGTTGGTCGGACTGACGTTCGCGCAGACCTGGTGCCAGTTGTTCTCCGTCACCAACACGCCATAGACATTCCTACCGATCGTACATCCCTGGCCACCGCCGCTGGCCTGCACGTTCGTCTGCTCGATATGTGAACGCTGGTAGGTGTAGAACCCGTAGAGCCCGAGCTTGTCCGAGGGCTGATAGTTGACGTCGATGCTACCGCTCCCGACGCTGAAGTGGTCGGTCCGGCCGAATTCCGAGCTCGGATACTCATCGTCCTTGTAGTTGGCTGTGAGCCCGATATCCAGGGGATCCGCGGCGATCAGATTCAAGCGCCCATTGAGGACCCATCGATTGCGGTCCGCGAGGTCGAACTTCTGCAAGCCGTTGACATCATGGATCCAATCCCGTACCTGCCCAGTCGTGGGCTCGGGACCAAGTGACTCCGCCGTGAAATCATAGTAGGCATTGGTGTTGTAGTCGTCGCCGCGACGCTCTGCGTACTCGGCCGAGAGGCGCAGCGTGCCGAACTGGAAGCCCCGGTTGACATAGCCCAACTTGAACGAGCTCTCCCAGGTATCCCGCTCGCGGGTGCCGTCGCGGTCGATCTCCTCACGCTCGAGCGTCCCGGTGAGCGTTGAGGACGGTGTCAGGCGGTAGTCGCCGCCGAGGACGAAGTTCCACTGGCCGTAGTCGAACGGGACGTTGCGCAGCACCGTCCGGCCGCTGCCCGCGACGATCCCGTTGGCCATCCCGTAGGCCTGGGCTGCCGCCAGATCGCAGCCGGCCGCTGTATAGGCCGACTCCAGGTTGTCGCCGCTGCCGTCGTTGATCAGTCGACCCCATTGACCGGTCAACGGGTTGCAGGCAAAGAACTCTGTCTCGTTGTCCATCTCGTAGTAACGGATCTTACCTTGCAGCCCAAGCTTGTCGGTCGGCCGCAGCGACATGCCGACATCGAACAGCATCGTGTTGATCTCGGCGTCGGCCGAGTCACGGGTCAGCGCGTCGAGTGTGTTCCATTGATTCCCGGTGGGGATGCCGTCGATCCTGCCACCGGCGAGGTCGTACATGGTCCAGGGGATGAGGTCGTCGTCCTGGGTCATCCAGCTGAACGAGGCCAGGGCCGTCAAGCGCCCATTGTAGAAATCCGGCATCGAACGGGCGTACTCGCCCTTGACGTTCCAATAGTCGTTGTCCGGGTAGAGATCGTATGTGCCGGTCTTGAAAGTCGTTGGGTTGAAGCCGTTCTGGGCGTTGATGTACAACGGGTTCTCAAACGTCAGTGTGTCGTGGTTGTTGCGGAACAGCGAGGCCGTCACGCCGAGGTTGACGTTGTTGACGCCGTCGTCGTAGCGCAACGCCGCCCAGATGTCATGGGTGTCGTAGTCGATCGGCTCGGGGATCTCGACGTTGCCGCCGCCACCACCGCCGCCGAACACGGCCCCGAAGGGCCGGGAGCCTTCGCGATTCTCCAGGCTGTAGCTGCCGAGCAGCGTCCAAGTGTCGGTCAGGTACTTCTCAACGGTTAAACCGCCTTTGCGACGGACGATCCCAAGTGTGGAGAAGTCCGTCGCTTCGATGGCCTCTTCGACATTGGCGATCGTCGTGGTGTTATTGACGGTGCCGCCAGGGGTGAGGCTCCTCAGCGGTAGGTAGTCATCCTCGGTCGTGGTCCAGAGTGAGCGGTACTTAGTCGTGAAGGTGTGCGGCGTCTCCTGATAGAAGAGCTTGCCGCGCCAATCGTTGTAGCGGCCGAACTTGAAGCCGAAGAATTGGTCGTCGTAGCCCAAGGCGCCGCCGAGACCTTCGACGTACAGGGCGCTGTCTGGCTGGTAGGCCTCGAATTCGAAATTGTTCAGATAGAGCCCGTCATCCAGGTCCTTGTACTTCTCGAACCAGGCGCTGTCTTCGGTGCCGAACACGCCGGTCCCGCCAACTTCGATCGAGCCCGAATAGATCCAGCCAGAGCTCGACTCCCGGGTGTTGGGTGGCACGAGGGGCCAATCGTAGAGCTGACCGGTTGGGGTGCGCCGGTAGATCTGGGCATCCAGGCCCTCCGGATCGCGTTTCCTCAGCTGATTGATCGTCGTCGGATTGAGCGCGTTGCCAAGCATGGTGTCGACGCCGACGGCCGAGTCGGCCTGGGCCGGCGCAGCGGCCAACTGCACGATGGCAGCGCCAACAGAAGCGCTCAACAGCTTCAAGCGGAACGGTGTTGTCATGGCTGCGGACCTCGGCGGCTGTGCGGGCTTCACGAGAGCCAATTCATCAGTGCGAGACAGAGGACTGCGGCTCATCGTTGGAACCTCGCGCCGGCCGGGTGATTGCTGCCGTGGACCTGCGTGTGGCAGTTCTGACACGAGCGCCCAATGACGCGTTGATTTGCGCCCCCGCCTGGCAGGAGGCCCGCAGCGGCGGTCTGGCTCGCGTTGTAGAAGGTGCTGCGGTGGAAGATCTGGTTATGACACTGCTGGCAAAGGAACGGCCGCGCCGTGACGAGCAACTTGTCGTGGTTCGAGCCATGCGGCATGTGGCAGTTGGTGCAGCGTTCGCGCACCGGGGCATGCTCCCAGATGAAGGGCCCGCGCTTTTCGGCGTGGCAGGTGTAGCAGACCTCGTTGATGCTGTCGGCCTTCAGGAGCGGCTGGGTCGGCGATCCGTGCGGGTTGTGGCAATCCTCGCAGCTCATCTTGCCTTCGGGCACCGGCATGTGAGAGCGCCGCTTGAACTCGGCACGCTGTTGGGCGTGGCAGGTGTAGCAGGTCTCGGCGATGCTCTTCTTCTTCAACGCACCGGTCGCCGAGTAGTCGACCATCGGGTTGTGGCAGTCCGAGCAGGCCACGTCGTTGCGGTCGTGGGTCGAGCTCACCCAATGCAGGCGTTGGCCGCCCTGATGACAGGTCAGGCACTGGGCGTTCTGCGTCTCGACCGGCGTCTCCCAGTAGCGGGTGTAGCCGATGATCAGGCTCTTGTCCCAGGTCTCGTCGGCGTGCAGGGACCCCGGGCCGTGGCAGGCCTCGCAGACCTGGGCCTCGCGCTGGCTGCGTGGATTGAGCTCAAAGGCCCGCGAGTGCATCGTGTAGCTGTAGTGATCGCCGGCGTGCTCATGACACTCCAGGCAGGCCTCCTTGCCGATGTAGGTGGCTGGCACATAGTTGATGCCGGTCGCGGGCGTACTGTCGGCGCTCTCGGAGGCCCGGTACTGGCCGGTTGGGCTGCAAGAGATCACGAGCATCGCCATCAGGGCCAGGGCGGCCCGTACGACCAAGCGCGCGCTCGTGGTGATTGGAGTCAGTTGGCTTGTCATCGGCTACCTATCCCTCTCTCGGGGGTCTGATTGACCGAAAGGGAGCAGTCTCTGTCCCGAACAACCGTAAGCCGGCTGCCGGAGCTCGACGGCTCAGCGATTCATTACGAGTGAGGAGAGAGACGGACGAACTGGGAAAAGGGTCTCCGCGACCCAATGCGGGTCGCGCGAGGCCTGCCCCTCGACCAAGTCACCCATCGGCACCGAGCCCGATAGGCATTCCCCCTTCGTGCACGTATTGTTGGCATTTGTTGTAATTTTGCGACGGATCGGCCGCCTCTGCCGTGCGGACTGGACCCGTCTAGGCTCCTCCGGTGCGGTATTGCCGTTCCGCCTCCGGGACGCCTGCAGTCTGCCAGAGCTAGCGCTGGACGTATTGTCTGTGAGTGCCACAAATCTTGACTGATTGTGACATTGTGGCCGTTGCGGCACATGTGGCGGTTTTTGGCGGCCAGCCCCAGCTCGTTGGACCAGGATCTGGCTAGAGCATGGGCGAGCCCTTTCTGCTATCCTCGGGCCTGTTGTGCATCCGCTGCAGACCCGGCGATTGGAGCCACGAAGGAGCCAAGGACACGAAACAAGAAAGATTCCTTCGCTTCTCCTAGGATCGTCCAGATCGTTGTTTTCTCACGCCCGCCCATCGCCCGCCCATGGATAGCTCTCGCCCACTCCAGCTTGTCCTCGCCGCTTTGCTTACACTTGTCACCTGTGTCGTCGGCGCCCGTGATGACGCCTTTGTGCCCGATCCGGAGCCGCCGGTGCCGGCGAGTGTGCAAGAGGGTGAGCCCTGGTCGGAGGGCGCCGTGCGGCTACCCGCCTGGCCGCGGGACGCGGATCTTGTCTATTTCCCCGTCGACGGCAACGAGGGGGGCTTTCGCTATGCGATCGACGGCAGAGCCCTCGAGATCGGGCGGGACCAGGTCGTGCGCTACACGCTCGTCGCCGAGTCGGCCTCAGGCGCGCGGAACCTCTCCTTCGAAGGCATTCGTTGCACACCAAAGGGTCATTACCGCGTCTACGCCTATGGCACCTCCGGCCGCTTCGCGCCCGTACCCGAGACCGACTGGCAGCCCATCGCCCAGGACGGCACCGAGCGCTATCGCTACGATCTGTGGCGCTCCTATCTGTGCGTGCACCTGAAGTTCGCCCCCCGAGGGCGCCAGGATATCCTGCGCATCCTGCGCCGCGGCCGCGTCGCCAATCGTGAAGGCACTGGGTTCATGTCCGATTGAGGAGGACGACAACCGGCTCCATTCTCTCGCTCGTCGAGCCGGCTGGCACCAACCCCGCCTCGCTGACCTGCGCACGACTCACCGCCTTCCGCAGCACGAGCGTGCGCGGCTCGTGACCACCCCCTTCTCAAGCTAGCTCAACGAGGCCTTGTCGCCCAATGGATAACCCTCTGCTTTCGCTGTCCGGACTCCCCCCCTTCTCCCGTATCCGACCCGAGCATGTCGAGCCTGCGATCGATCACCTGCTCGCGGACTGCCGCGCGCGCATCGCCGAGCTGACCGGTCCCGATCAGCTGCCCACCTGGGAGACCTTCATCGAGCCGCTCGACCTCGCGGATGACCGACTGAGCCGTGCCTGGTCGCCGGTCGGACATCTGAACGGCGTGATGAACAGCGAGGCCTTGCGCGCCGCGTACAACGCCTGCCTGCCGAAGCTGACCGACTACGGCACCGAGGTCGGTCAGAACGAGGCCCTGTTTCGCGCCTATCAGACCGTGGCTGCCCAAGAGCACCTCGACTCGGCCCAGCGCAAGCTGCTCAAGAACGCACTCAGGGACTTTCATCTGTCCGGCGTCGATCTGCCGACCGAGAAGAAGGCGCGCTACAAGGAGATCAGCCTGGCGCTGTCTCAGCTCTCCAGCCGCTTCTCCGACAACCTGCTCGATGCGACGAACGCCTGGAGCAAGCACATCACGGATGAGGCCAAGCTCGCCGGCCTGCCGAGCTCGGCGCGGGCACTCGCCGCCCAGACCGCGCAGCAACGCGGCCTGAGCGGGTTCCTGCTGACCCTGGACCTACCCTCGTATCTGCCGGTCATCACCTACGCCGACGACCGCGGGTTGCGCCGTGAAGTCTACGAGGCCTTTGGTACGCGCGCCTCGGACCAGGGGCCGTACGCCGGCCAATGGGACAACGGCGAGGTCATGGAGCAGATCCTCGCGCTGCGCCACGAGCTCGCCCGGCTGCTCGGCTTCTCGGACTACGCCGAGCGCTCGCTGGCGACCAAGATGGCCCGCTCCAGTGACGAGGTGCTCGCCTTCGTGGGCGACCTGGCCGAGCGCTCCGTGCCGAAGGCGCGCGCCGAGCTCGCCGAGGTCACGGCCTTCGCCCGCGAGCATCATGGTGTGGAGGCGATCGAGCCCTGGGACCTCGCCTATTTCAGCGAGAAGCTCCGCGTGCACCGCTACGCCATCAGCCAGGAGGATCTGCGTCCCTACTTCCCACTGCCTAGGGTCGTCAGCGGCCTATTCGCGATCGTCGAGCGTCTGTTCGACATCCGCATCCAGGAGGTGACGGGCATCGATACCTGGCATCCGGACGTGCGCTTCTTCGAGATCCGCGACCAGGCCGGCCAGCTCCGTGGGCAGTTCTACCTCGACGCCTACGCCCGCCAAAGCAAGCGCAGCGGGGCCTGGATGGATGTTTGCACGAACCGCATCCACACTTCCTCGTATGACCAGCTGCCGGTGGCCTACCTGGTGTGCAATTTCTCACCTCCGGTAGGCGATCA
This sequence comes from uncultured Chromatiaceae bacterium, assembly GCA_964583605.1. Classification (GTDB taxonomy): domain Bacteria; phylum Pseudomonadota; class Gammaproteobacteria; order Chromatiales; family Chromatiaceae; genus CAZOWL01. Next base: position 54,402 of record CAZOWL010000005.1, read on the forward strand.
GCCGTCGCTGCTCACGCACAGCGAGGTCCAGACGCTATTTCACGAGTTCGGACACGGTCTGCACCATATGCTGACCAAGATCGACTACCCGGCGATCGCCGGTATCAACGGCGTGCCGTGGGACGCCGTTGAGCTCCCAAGCCAATTTCTCGAGAACTGGTGCTGGGAGCGCGAGCCGCTCGACCTGATCGCCGCGCACTGGGAGAGCGCAGAGCCTGTCCCTGACGACCTCTACGAGCGGATGCACGCGGCGAAGAATTTCCAGTCCGGGATGCAGATGGTGCGCCAGCTCGAGTTCGCGTTGTTCGACTTTCGGCTCCACCGGGAGTACGACCCGGCGCGCGGCGGCCGGGTCTATGAGATCCTCGACGAGGTGCGCGAGCAGGTTGCCGTGATCAAGCCGCCGCCGTTCCACCGCTTCGCACATGGGTTCTCGCACATCTTCGCCGGCGGCTACGCGGCGGGCTATTACAGCTACAAATGGGCCGAGGTGCTGTCGGCCGACGCCTACTCGCTGTTCGAAGAGCGCGGCGTGCTCGATGCCCGGACTGGACGGGCCTTCCGCGAGCATATCCTGGAGCAAGGTGGCGCCGCCGAGGCAATGGATCTCTATGTCCGCTTTCGCGGCCGCGAGCCGAGCGTCGCGGCGTTGCTGCGCCACAGCGGTATCGCCGCCTAGGCGCGACGCAGCGGGAGTCGACGATGGTGTACCACGATCTGCGCGACTTCATCGCGCAGCTGGAGAAGCGCGGCGAGCTCAAGCGCGTGTCACTCCCGGTCGATCCCTATCTCGAGGTCACCGAGATCTGCGACCGGACGCTGCGCGCCGGCGGTCCGGCGCTGCTCTTCGAAAGGCCCAAGGGCTCACAGATGCCGCTGCTCGGCAACCTCTTCGGCACGCCGACACGGGTCGCCCTCGGCATGGGCGAGGAGACCGTCTCGGCGCTGCGCGAGGTCGGACGCCTGCTGGCCTTCCTCAAAGAGCCGGATCCCCCGCGCGGCATGAAAGACGCTTGGGCGAGTCTGCCGATCTTCAAGAAGGTGCTCGACATGGCACCAAAGGTGCGGCACGGCGCCGCCTGTCAGGAGATCGTCGCCGAGGCCGATGCGGTCGATCTCGGGCAGCTGCCGATCCAGACCTGCTGGCCGGGCGATGCAGGCCCGTTGATCACTTGGGGTCTGGTCGTCACACGCGGTCCGGAGAAGAAGCGCCAGAACCTCGGCATCTACCGGATGCAAGTGCTCGGGCGCAACCGGGTCATCATGCGTTGGCTCGCACACCGCGGTGGGGCCCTGGACTTTCGCGATTGGCAGCATCACCATCCGGGCAGGCCCTTCCCCGTCGCGGTGGCACTCGGGGCCGACCCGGCAACCATCCTCGCGGCCGTGACCCCCGTGCCGGATTCCCTCTCAGAATACGCCTTCGCCGGACTGCTGCGGGGCCGCCGCACCGAGCTCACGCAGTGCCTTGGGAACGACCTGCAGGTGCCGGCCAGTGCCGAGCTTGTGCTGGAGGGGGAGATCCGTCCGGACGACCTTGCCGCCGAGGGCCCTTTCGGCGATCACACCGGCTATTACAACGAGGTCGACCAGTTCCCGGTGCTGACGATCACGCGGCTGACCCACCGGCGGAGCCCGATCTATCACAGCACCTACACCGGGAGGCCACCCGATGAGCCGGCGATCCTCGGCGTCGCCTTGAATGAGGTATTCGTACCCATCCTGCAAAAGCAATTCCCGGAGATCACCGACTTCTACCTGCCGCCCGAGGGCTGCTCCTATCGCCTAGCCGTCGTCAGCATGAAGAAGCAGTACGCGGGTCACGCCAAGCGGGTCATGATGGGGGTCTGGTCCTATCTACGGCAGTTCATGTACACGAAATTCGTGATCGTCGTCGACGACGACATCAACGCCCGCGATTGGCGCGATGTGATCTGGGCGATGACGACCCGCATGGATCCTGCTCGCGACACGGTGACGGTCGAGAACACGCCGATCGACTATCTCGATTTCGCCTCGCCGGTGGCCGGCCTTGGTTCCAAGATGGGCTTCGATGCGACGAACAAATGGCCGGCGGAGACGACGCGAGAATGGGGCCGGCCGATCTCGATGGATCCGGACGTCAAGGCGCGGGTCGACCGTATCTGGGGAGAGTTGGGGATCGGTTGAGGATCGACGGCAGGAGCGGAGCGATGCACTTATCCCAGTGCCCACTTACCTCGACCTTCGCTGGTCCAGATCAGCCCGCGACGCGGGCAACGGCACCACCTACCTCCGCCGCCCACGCCGCGCTACCGGCTCTGGACAGGGCCATTCAACCTCGCCGTGTTGGTCGCTCGGCCCGTGGTCTTGCCTCGTTGACCGTGATCTTGCGGCCCTTCATCACGGCGTCGTTGAGCGCCTCGATCGCATTCTCGGCCTCCGCGTTGTCGGGCATATCGACGAACCCGAATCCCTTGGACTGGCCCGAGTACTTGTCCTTGATCACCTCGGCACTGGCCAGGGTGCCGAACTCTGAGAACATGCCGTACAGGTCTTCATCGGTCACGCTGTAGGGCAGGTTGCCTAGGTAGATCCTCATCGCTCACTCTCGCACTGGGGTGCATTGCTCCGACACCGGCGCCATCGACCCGCCAACGCACCAACCGAATCGATGGTGAACGGCACGCCCGTACCGTGTTCGTCATGGGCGACACGCGGTGAGCCGCGCGACCCGGTAAGCGGTCCATTGAGCGGGGGACCCCCAGCACGATCCTCCGCCGAGGGACTCGGCCCAGAGGTGATGAAGAGTCAAGCTAGACCAAGCCGAATGGCTCGTCAACGGTATGGGATTTGTCGAGCGGGCGTGGGATCGGCCTTGACGGCCGGAGAAGCAGCGATTGCCGTCGATTATCGTGGGAAAGAGTCAGAACTGGCAGCGTTCGCTGTGCGAGCCTTCGGCGGCGCCAATGTCAATCGTGGAGGGTCCGCGCAGCGGACCCTCCGGGTCATCATGTCAAGATCTGTGCACGACTAGGCCTAATACCCTTGACGTTTCTCGTGCTGATCGACGGCGAGTCCGCCAAGCGCCCCGACGCCCGCGCCGATCAAGGCCCCTTTGCCGGCGTTCGCGTCGAGCGAGCCGATCGCCGCACCAGTCGCTGCGCCAACCGCGGCACCGCTCGCCGTCCGCGATGCGGTCGTCGTGCCACAGCCGCTTAATACGAGAGAGATAAGCAAAATCAACAAAGCGGCCCAAGTTCTCATCGTGTCTTCTCCACTATTCCGCCAATTTCAACGCCACCAGCCGATCCGGACGGCATGTCCTGCCCGTCCCGCCCCTCGCATACCACGCGACAAGGACCCAACGTCGCACGGCGGAGAAGACGCGCAATCCCGCGTCGGCGCTCCCCAGCAGCCCCAGAGCCCTCAGAGCGACGCGGCCAGCCCTTCGCGCAGCGTCGGATAGGCCAAGTCAATCGCCAGCTCCTCGCGCAGCTTGCGATTGCTGAGGCGCCGGGACTCGCGCATGTAGGACTGCATGCCGGCCGATAGCTGATCGGCCATCTCGGAGCGTGCGATGATGGGCGGTCGCGGCAGGCCGGCCGCATCGGCGACCTGGAAGAAATAGTCGGTCATGGTGCTCGGCTGACCATCACAGACGTTGTAGACAGCGCCATCGACGCCGCGTTCCATCGCCGCGACAGCGACCTGGACCAGGTCCACAATGTGGATGCGATTGGAGAAAGGCGCCTCGCATTCCCTGACCAGCGGGAGACCCTGGCGGATCCGCTCGATCGGCAACCGGCCCGGACCATAGATACCGGCGACGCGCAGGATCACGAGCTCGCCTCCGCCCTCCCGGCTCCACCGCCGCAAGGCCTGCTCGGCGTCCCAGCGGCGACGCGCGCGGTCGGCCAGCGGCCGCACCGGCCAGGTCTCGTCAACCCACTCGCCGCCGCAATCCCCGTAGACGCCGGTGGTGCTGATATAGACGAGCCGCCTGGGCTGACCGAATCGAGCACATCCGGCGAGGAGGCGGCGCGTGAGACGATCCTCGACACCCTGCGCCGGCGGCGGGGCGCAGTGGAAGAGGCGCCGGCCCGCAAGGGGCAGACCACCCAGGTCATCGACGCCCAGATCCAACACGGCGGCCGGGATGCCCGTGTCGGCCAGCGCCTGACGGCTGGCCTCGCTGCGCACGATCCCGAGCACCTTGGCACCCCGACCGAGGTACTCGCGCGCCACGCGCGAGCCGGTATAGCCGCAACCGAGGATGACCAGCTCCGGATCCAAGGCTTGGGGCACCGGATCAGCGAGGCTCATCGCGATTCGCCCCGGTATTCGCCCCGGTATTCGCCCAGGTGCGCGGCGACCGCGCCGCAGGCCTCGAGTATGGCCTCGTCATCGGCGCGCGCGGCGACCCGGACCGACGCGAAGCCCAGCCGCCGCGCGAGCTCGCCGGTGCGCTCACTGACGACGATCAGGGGCGTCGCGACCAGCGCCGCGCGCCCCACCGGACCGACCAGCGCGACAAGATTCTGCAGGACCTCATCACTGGTCGCCATCGCGATCTGCACCTCGTGCGACCAGCGCGCGACGAGCGCCCCGACGTCGGCGCTCGGCGCGACACGTCGATAGACCTCGGCATAGCGCACCTCGGCGCCACGCTGCGCCAGCGTCTCACCGAGCAGGGCCCGCCCGCCGTCACCGCGCACGATGAGCACGCGCTGGCCGCGCATGTCGGCCAGCTCCGGCAACGCCAGCAAGGTCTCGCTGTCATAGCGGCCCGCCGGCACCAGGTCCGGCGCGCGCCCGGCCTCGCTCAAGGCCCGGGCCGTAGCCTGACCGACGGCGGCGATGCGCGCTGCAGAGGGGAGCTCGCCGGACGGGAACAGAGGCCCGCCATGCACGACGGCGTTGCGACTGATGAAGATGAGCAGATCCCACGGCTCGGCGAGCAGCTGCCGTTGCGTCTCACCATCCTCGAGGGGCTCGATCGCGAGCGCCGGGAGACGCACCGCGCGTCCGCCTGCCGACTCGATCAGGGCACAGAGGTGCTCGGCCTGCTCGGCCGGACGCGTCACCAGGACGCCTGCGCCGCTCAGCCTGACGGCCATGCTCAGGCCTCCTGCAGCGCGGCGAGGATCTCCGCGGCCCCTTGCGCCAAGAGATCTTCAGCGACGTCCGCGCCGATGGACTCGGCCGCATCGGACGGGCCGTGCCGCTCGGCGCGCAGCACCCGGCCGCCGTCCGGCGTCCCGACGAGACCACGCAGGTGGAGCTCTGCGCCCGCAAGCTCCGCATGGCCCGCGATGGGGACCTGACAGCCGCCGTGCAGACGCGCGTTCATGGCCCGCTCCGCCCGCACACGCGCTGCGGTATCGGCGTGATGCAGCGGCTCGATCAGGGCCCGGACGCGCTCGTCCCCTTCCCGGCACTCGATGCCGATCGCGCCCTGCCCGATCGCCGGCAGACTGTCTTGCGTCGTCATCCGCGCGCGTATCCGCTCCGCGAAGCCGAGCCTCATCAGACCGGCCGCGGCGAGCACGATGGCGTCATACTCACCGCGGTCGAGCCGGGCGAGGCGTGTGTTGACGTTTCCGCGCAGCGGCTCGATGACCAGGTCCGGGCGGCGGGCCACGATCTGGCACTGCCGACGCAGGCTCGATGTGCCCACCCGCGCACCATGGGGTAGCTCATCGAAGCTCGCGTGCTGATTCGAGACAAAGGCGTCGCGCGGATCCTCGCGCTCCATGATGACCGGCAGATGCAGGCCGACCGGGAAATCGACCGGCACGTCCTTCATCGAGTGCACTGCGATATCCGCCGTACCATCGAGCAATCCCTGCTCGAGCTCCTTCACGAACAATCCCTTGCCACCAACCTTCGCCAAAGGCGCATCGAGGATCTTGTCCCCCTTGGTGGTCATGCCGATGATCTCGACGACGAGGTAGCGGTGGAACGCGCGCAGCGTCGCGGCCACATGCTCGGCCTGCCAAACGGCCAGCGGGGACTTGCGGGTGGCGATGCGGAGGGTCTGGGACATGGAGCATTACCGAAAAAAGACGTAAAGCTACACCCGCTCCGGGGCGGGGGCAAATAGCGGCGCGGCTCGCCGTCATGACCTCTTCAAGGCCCCGACCGCCGGCTGGGCCGGCCACGCAGTCCAGAAGGCCATCCGCTCGCAGCGGCCTCGGATCAGTAGTCGACTGATTATCCTAAAAAAATCCGCCCCGCGGCGGGGCTCTCGGGCAGGATACCCTCACGCCCGAGCGCCGCGGCCCTGTCCGCCAGACTCTACACCACCGTTCGGCCTGCCGTCGAACCATATGCACCGTGCCGGTTGTGCGAAGTCGCCTCAACCAGTATCGTTGCGCGGCTTGAGGTGTACCGGAACCCAACGAAGACGGGCAACCGGGTCGGGCGACGAGACCGCACCAAGGCGCTCGCGCCGTCCGCCACGCCCGCAGCCAGCATTGCACGCCCTCTCACCTATGCTCGAGGTTGCCGATCTTTCGTGCCGACGCGGAGACCGTCGCCTGTTCTCTGCGCTCAGCTTCCGGCTCGACGCCGGCACGCTGCTCCATGTCCGGGGATGCAACGGCAGCGGCAAGACGACGCTCTTGCGCGCACTCTGTGGGCTGCTGCTCCCCGATGGCGGCGCGATCCGCTGGCAAGGCGCAGAGATTCGCGCGCTCGGCGACGAGTATCATCGTGACCTCCTCTATTTCGGCCATCTGAACGGTATCAAGGGCGATCTTACCGGCGTCGAGAATCTGCGTGTGGCGGCATTGCTCGCCGGCAGCGACATCGACGAGACAGCACTCTGGAGGGCACTCGGCGAGATGGGTCTACACGGCTTCGAGGACCTACCGAGCAAGGTGCTCTCGCAGGGTCAGAAGAAACGCGTGGCTTTGGCCCGCCTGCTGATCAGCAAGGCGCCGCTGTGGATCCTCGATGAGCCCTTCACAGCGCTCGACGTGGATGCGGTAGCGCTTTTGCAGCAGCTGATTGCGGACCATGTCGGCCGCGGCGGGCTGGCCGTCTTGACGACCCATCAGGAGGTCCCGCTGACGGCTGGTCAGATCCAGCGGCTCGATCTGGGGTCTGAGCTCTAGACCATGGGGCGCGCCTTCCTCTGCATCCTGCGCCGCGACATCACGCTGGCGCTGCGCCGGCGCACCGACGTATTGACGACCCTCTTCTTCTTCGTGATCGTCGTCAGCCTGTTCCCCTTCGGCGTCGGCAGCGAGAAGGAGATCCTGCGCCGACTCGGACCCGGTGTCGTCTGGGTGGCCGCCCTGCTCGCATCCATGCTCGCGCTCGAGCGCCTCTTTGCCGCCGACCACGAAGACGGCACGCTCGAGCAGATGCTGTTGACACAGCACCCGCTCTCGCTCTTGGTCCTGGGCAAGGTCTGCGCGCATTGGCTGTTGACCGGACTGCCGGTGGTCTTGATTGCACCGCTGATCGGCATGCAATATTACTTATCAGAGACAGCGATTTGGGTGATGATGTTGGCCTTGCTCGCGGGTACGCCGGTGCTGAGTCTCCTCGGCGCCATTGGTGCGGCCCTGACGCTCGGCCTGCGCGGCGGTGGGATCCTGCTCTCGCTGCTGATCCTACCGCTCTATGTGCCCGTGCTGGTCTATGGGTCCGGTGCCGTGGCGGTCGGCGGCACGGCACCGGCCGAGACTCAGCCCTACTTCTATCTACTGGGGGCCTTCTTGGTACTTGCCCTGCTGTTCGCGCCGCTGGCCTCGGCCGTGGCGCTACGCATCTCGCTCGAATAGGCTCACCGACGGCCGCTAGGTATCGCCATGAAGGTCAATTGGTTCAAATATGCCGCCCCAGCCAATTTCTATCCGCTGGCCGGCTACCTCGTCCCGGTCTTCGCGGTGCTCGCGGCCGCGGCCATCCTGCTCGGCCTCTATTGGGGGTTCTTCGAGACACCGTCGCAGCTCGGCGGGACGAATCCGCAGAAGGAGTACTACCGCATCATCTTCATCCATGTGCCGGTCGCCTGGATGTCGATGTGGCTCTATCTGGTGATGGCCGGCTGGAGCGCGGTCGGACTCGTGTTCAATACGCGCCTCTCGTACATGATGGCCAATGCCGTCGCGCCGACGGGGACCATCTTCACCTTTCTCGCGTTGTGGACAGGCGCGCTATGGGGGCGGCCGAGCTGGGGCACCTACTGGGATTGGGACCCGCGACTGACCTCGGAGCTGATCCTGTTCTTCCTCTATATCGGCTATCTCGCGTTGCACTCGGCGATCGACGACACGCGTCGCGCGGACAAGGCCGCCGCACTGTTGGCCATCGTCGGCCTGGTCTGCGTGCCAGTGATCTTCTGGTCGATCAACTGCCCCGATCCGAATCAGTGCGCGGCCCTCCATCAACGCTCGTCGCTCGCCGAGATGGAGTCCAATATCCTGTTTGCGATGCTGACCGTCACCTTTGGCTTTTGGATGTATTCCTTTGCCACCGCCTTCGCGCGGCTGCGGGGCATCATCCTGAGCCGTGACGCCGAGTCGACCTGGGTCCAGGAGCTGGCCGCGAAGGAGGTCCGCGTATGAGGGAATTCCTCGTTCAGGGCGGCTATGCCTTCTATGTGTGGGGGGCCTATGGCGTGACCCTGATCCTGCTGGCACTCGAAGCCATATTCCTCGCCCGCCAGCGGCGAACCATTTTGGCCCGCCTCGGTCGATTAGTCCGGATGCGAGCCAACAGAGGTAATCGATGAAAGCCCGAACCAAGCGTCTCCTCTTCGTCGGCCTCGCCGTCGGCGGCGTCGGCGTGGCCGCGGCGATGGCCATCACCGCCTTGCAGAGCAACATCTCGTACTTTTTTAGCCCATCGCAGGTGCTAGCCGACGAGGCGCCACGCGATCGGGTCTTCCGGATCGGTGGGCTCGTCGAGGACGGCACGATCGCGCGTCAGGCCGACGGGCTGACCGTCCAGTTTTCAGTCACCGACAACGCCGAGCGCGTGCTGGTGAGCTACACGGGGATCCTGCCGGACCTGTTCGGTGCCGGCCAAGGTGTCGTCGCGCGGGGACGTCTAGGAACCGACGGCACCTTCTATGCCGAGGAGGTGCTCGCCAAGCACGATGAGGCCTATATGCCGCCTGAAGTCGCCGCGACCCTGCATACGGCTGACAACAGCGAGCTGATCGAGACGGTGCGCGCGCAATGATCCCCGAGCTCGGCCACTTCGCCCTCATCCTGGCCCTGGCCCTGGCCTTGGTGCAGTCGACCATCCCGCTTGTCGGGTCCTTCAACGGCAATCGCAATTGGATGGACTCGGCCCGACCACTGGCCTACGGGCAGCTTGTCTTCCTCGCCATGTCCTTCTCGGCCCTAGTGCAGGCCTTTCTCGCCGACGATTTCTCGGTCGTCTACGCCGCGACGAACTCCAATAGCCTGCTGCCGGATATCTACAAGGTCTCCGCGGTCTGGGGTGCCCATGAAGGCTCGCTGCTGTTATGGGCGCTCTTCCTCGGCGTCTGGTCCGCCTGTGTCGCGGCCTTCAGCCGCTCGCTCCCGCTGCCGATGGTGGCGCGCACGCTGGCCGTTCTCGGGATGGTCAGCGTCGGCTTTCTCCTCTTCATGCTGCTGACCTCCAACCCCTTCGAGCGCATCTTTCCCGGGCCGCCCGATGGCCGCGATCTGAACCCGCTCTTGCAGGACCCGGGCCTCGCGATCCATCCACCGATGCTGTACCTGGGCTATGTCGGCTTCTCCGTCGCATTTGCCTTTGCCATCGCCGCGCTGATGGGTGGCAAGCTCGATGCGGCCTGGGCGCGCTGGTCGCGACCCTGGACGACGGTGGCCTGGGTGTTTCTTACGATCGGCATCGCGCTCGGGAGCTGGTGGGCCTACTACGAGCTCGGCTGGGGCGGATGGTGGTTCTGGGATCCGGTCGAGAATGCCTCCTTGATGCCATGGATCGTCGGTACTGCGCTGATGCACTCACTCGCCGTCACAGAGAAGCGCGGCGCCTTCAAGAGCTGGACCGTGCTCCTGGCGCTGACGGCCTTCTCGTTGAGCCTGCTCGGCACCTTCCTGGTCCGCTCCGGGGTCCTGACTTCGGTGCATGCCTTCGCCACTGACCCGACCCGTGGCGTCTTCATCCTCGCATTCCTCGCCGTCGTGATCGGCGGCTCCCTGGCCCTCTACGCCTGGCGCGCCCCGGCGGTTTCGGGTGGCGGCCGTTTCGCCTTGGTCTCGCGCGAGAGCTTCCTGCTAGCCAACAACCTGCTGCTGGTCCTGCTCACAGCGCTCGTGCTGCTCGGCACCTTGGCCCCGCTCATCTACGAGGCCATGGGCTGGGGTAAGATCTCGGTCGGTTTTCCCTGGTTCAACAAGATGTTCCTTGCAATCACCCCCTTCCTCGCCCTCGCGCTCGGCATAGGCATGCTCACACGCTGGAAGCAGGACGATACGACGCGCCTCATCCGGCAACTGCGCGTGGCGCTCGTCCTGAGCGGGGCGGTGCTCGTCGTCTCCGCGTGGCCGGCGCTGGCCGACGGTCACCCGTGGGTACCGATCGGCCTGGCACTGTCCGTCTGGGTGCTGGCGTCGCACGTGACGAGCCTCGCCGAACGGCTGCGCAATAAGGCACGGCTCGGCGGGCTGCGCGGGGAGCTCGGCGGTCACAGCCGCAGCTACTACGGCATGTGGGTCGCACACATCGGGGTCGCCGTATTCGCCGTCGGTATCACGATGGTGGCAAGCTTTGAGATCGAGAAGGATGTCCGCATGTCGCCCGGCGATCGGGTCGAGGCGGCTGGCTACCAGTTCCAGTTCGAGGGCACACAACCCGTCTCCGGGCCCAACTTCAACGCCCGGCAGGGCCAGGTCTTGGTGTTCGACGGCGAGCGGCAGGTAACGGTGCTGAGGCCTGAGAAACGGACCTATCTCGCCAGCTCTCAGACGATGACCGAGGCCGCGATCGACGCCGGCCTCTTCCGTGACATCTATGTCTCGCTAGGCGAGCCAATAGAAGGTGATGACTGGAGCCTCCGCATCTACTACAAACCTTACGTCCGCTGGATCTGGCTCGGCGCCATCTTCATGGCCATTGGCGGGGTCCTGGCCGTAACGGATCGCCGCTACCGGACCGCAGCAGCCCGAGCGACACAGGCGCCGGCCGCTATCGGCACCGCCGAGGCCTGAGTAACGATTCAACAACAAGTGCTACAACCTTTTGATCTACGAAACACACGAAACACGCGGAAATGGATGAGCTGGACAGGCGGCTCTTTTTCGTGTGTTTCGCTTTTTTCGTAGTGATCTCTGTTGGCCACAACGTTCAGCTTGCTTTTGAACGGCTCCTAAGTCTATGCGACAGCTCTGGTCTAAGACACTCACCTATCTGACCCCCCTGGCCCTGTTCGTCGTGCTCGTCGGCTTTCTCGGCTATGGCCTCACGACCGATCCGAGGAAGGTCCCCTCGCCGCTGATCGGCAAGTCGATACCTGACTTTGTGCTGCCGGCACTGGCCGATCCCGAGCGCCAGGTCACGCAAGAGGATCTCAAGGGGACCATTTCGCTCGTCAATGTCTGGGCATCCTGGTGCCCATCCTGCCGGGCCGAGCACCGCACCCTGATGACCCTCGCCCGAGAAGGCCAAGGCCCCGGCGGCTTTCAGATCGTCGGGCTGAACTGGAAAGACGATCGCCAGCAGGCGCTGGACATGCTGCGCCTATTCGGCGACCCCTATGTCCTGAACGCGTTCGACCCGGACAACCGGGTCGGCCTCCATTTCGGCGTCTATGGCGCGCCCGAGACCTTCGTCATCGACCGTCACGGGATCATCCGCTACAAGCACATCGGCCCGGTCGACACGCAGGTCTGGGAGAAGACCCTAGAGCCCCTAGTACAACAACTCAAAGCAGAAAGCTGATGCCTCGTCGTCCCCTCGCCCGACTATTACTGCTCCTCATCGCGCTGCTGATCGCGCTTCCTTGTGGCGCCTTCACGTTGGAGGAGTACGAGTTCAACGATCCCGCGCGCCGCGCCGAATTCCGCGACCTGCTGGGGGAGATCCGCTGCCTGGTCTGTCAGAACGAGTCGCTCGCCGGCTCGCAGGCCGGCCTGGCGCAGGATCTCCGCAACGAGGTCTACCGACTCATGCAAGAGGGCCGTTCACGCGGCGAGGTCGTCGATTTCCTCGTCGAGCGTTACGGCGATTTTGTCCTTTACGACCCGCCGCTCAAGCTCGCGACCCTGCCGATATGGATCGGACCGATCCTCCTCGGCGTGCTAGGCGTCTTCTTGCTGAGACGGGCTCTGGTCAGCAAGCAGCGCGCACCGGAAGAGGACCTCTCGGCCGAGGAGCAAGCCAGGCTGCAATCCCTTCTTGCCCGTGACGATCATGGGGCGAGGCGAGCCACCCCGGATGATGAAAGGTCGCCTCGCCCCGGATCGTTCCCTCTCCCCAACCCTCTCCCAGAGGGCGAGGGAGCGAACGTGCTTCGCGAGTCTCATAGTAAGGATGACAGCCAGGACGCCCGCACATGATCAGCTTCTGGATCCTGGCCGCGGGGCTGGCCGCTCTCGCCCTGGTGTTCGTTGTCCCGCCGCTACTGCGACAGCATGTCGTGGCCGCCGGCACGGGCCAGGACGACCTCAATCTGAGGCTTTTCCGAGAACAGCTGGCTGAGCTCGATGCCGACCTAGCCGCGGGCAATCTGGATCAGGCGCAATACGCGGCGGCGCGACACGATTTGGAGCGCGAGCTCTTGAGCGACATCGACGACGAGCACAAGCCCGGACGATCAGCGAGTCCTGGCGGCCGCTGGATCGCCGCGGTGCTCGCGGTTGCGGTGCCGGCGGCCTCCATCGGCCTCTACCTGCAGCTCGGCGAGACCGACATCATCCCGCGCTTGCAAACCGCCGCCGATTCCGGGCTAGGGCGCGGCCGTGTGCATTCCGACACCGCAAGCGAGCTGCCACCGCTCGATGTCCTCGCCGAGCGACTGGCCGCCCGGATGGAACAGCAGCCGGAGGATCTCGAGGGCTGGATGATGCTCGGCCGGACCTACTTCGCGGTCGAGCAGCCCGATCGAGCCCTCAAGGCGTTCGAGCGCGCTTATGACCTGGCCCCTGACAACCCTGAGGTGTTACTGGCCTATGCGCAGGGACTCGCGTCCGTCGACGGTGGCCGCCTGGAGGGGAGGCCCGCGAAGCTGATCGGCCGGGCGCTGGAGCGCGACCCGACGAACATCAACGCCCGCTGGCTCAATGGGATGGTCGCGTACCAGGGCGCCCGTTACGCGGAGGCGGCGGCGGCCTGGGAGAGCGTGCTGACGCATCTGGACGCATCCGGCGACGAGGCCAAAGAGCTCCAGCAGTTCATCGCCGAGGCACGCCGCCGCGCCGGCCAGGGCGAGTCATCTCCGACAAGCGATACCGCCGATCGCCTCTCTGAATCGGCCGCGACCGCGGCAAGCGAGACCGGCTCATCGGCACCGCCAGCCGCGGACGAGGGCGCGCCTGGACCGCGCACAGGAGCGGTGACCGTGTCGGTCGGTCTCGACGAATCACTATGGTACGAGGCCGCCGCCGAAGATGCCTTGTTCGTCTTCGCCAAGGCCGCGGAAGGCCCGCCGATGCCGCTGGCAGTGAAACGGCTGCAGGTGAAGGACCTCCCCGCGACGATTACACTCGATGACAGCCTGGCGATGACCCCGAATCTGCGACTCTCGAGCTTCCCGCGGGTCGTCGTCGGGGCGCGCATCTCGAAATCGGGGCTCGCGACGCCGCAAAGCGGCGACCTCGAGGGACAGGCCGGCCCCGTGTCCCCCGGCGACGACCAGGTCGTGACGCTCACGATCGACCAAGAAAGGCCGTAATCCAGCAGAGCCGGAGCCAAAAAGCGTAGTCACAAGCTCCACTTGTTGCCGTTGACGGGCTCGTAGTCGTGCGGCGATCGATTGCGACTAGGACAACGAGAGCTCTTCGACGGTTTTCTCAAGACCTCGGACTTGCGTGGCTCACGCGCGAGCGCGTCATTCTGGCCCCAGCGGCAGGGGCCTTGATCATCAATCCGGCCAACGGGGTGGTCCGCACAGCGGACCCTATCCGAAACCGCCGCCGTAGGGTCCGCTGTGCGGACCGTCTACCCGAAACCACCGCCGTAGTCGCGGTCGGCTCACTGACCCCAACAAGGGCGGGCGCACTCACGCGGCACCGTTCTGGTAGGTGCCGACCAGCTCCGCATGCGCGAGGATGTGGCCATCCATCGCTACTAGCAACTCGTCCTTCGATGGATCGGTGAGACCCTCAAGCCGCGTATCGAGGGCATAGAGGCGATGGAAATAGCGATGACGTCCAATCGGTGGACAAGGCCCGCCGTAGCCGACCCTTCCCCAACTGTTAACCCCCTGCTGAGTCCCGGCCGGAAGGCTCTCCGGCTCCACCGCGGCCGGCAGCCCCTGACAGTCGGCGGGTAGGTTGTAGAGAAGCCAATGGTCCCATACCATCTTCGGGGCAGCCGGATCCGGGGCGTCCGGGTCGTCGACGATCAGGACGAAGCTCCGTGTTGTGGCCGGCGCGCCGTCCCAAGCCAGATCCGGCGATACATCCTCGCCCTCGCAAGTGAATCGTCGCGGGATCTCTCCGCTATCGGCGAAGGACTGAGACCGCATTTCGAGTGTCATAACGAGTGCCTCCTGTATCAAATGGGTCGATTTTGCGACACTGGCGATCGTGAAAACTGGCTTGAAAGGATTCGCGCGGAGCACGAAAATAGCCTAAAGTTTATGCAGAACATTGTGAATTGGGTAAAGGCGTCGTAGCCAGGCCGTCCCGACAGAGAATCGGGGCGCCCGCGGCGCCAACGCAAGGGCAAGCCCTACCGAGCTGTGCGTCCTTCGGCGGTCCAAGCGGCCGCCTTTTTTTATGGGTGCCGAGCCTACCAGGTACCCTGTTCCAACTTGGTTCCACCTTGATTCCATCTTGGCTTGCGTCCTCAGCGCGGCCTGCCATGAGCTTTGCCGGCATGCCGGCCTGCCACGTTACGATATAATTTCAGGCCCAACGATTTCCCTCTCCATGGGCGTGTCGCGATGCGCCTTGCCTCAAGCTCGGAAGAAAGGTTCAACTCATGTCAGACTACAACGCCGAGGACATCCGCAACATTGCGCTGGTGGGTCACGCCGGTGCCGGCAAGACGACCCTGACCGATGCACTCTTGGCCGCCGCCGGGGTCATCGGTGAGCCGGGCGCGATCGACAAGGGCACGACGGTCTGTGACTACGACCCCCTCGAGAAGGAGCTCCTCCATTCGCTCGACGTGGCGATCACGAGCCTTGAAAGCCAGAGAAGGCATATCAATGTGATCGACACACCCGGTAGTCCCGACTTCCTCGGACGCAGCATCTCCGCCTTAACGGCGGTGGAGACGGCCGCCATCGTCATCAACGCCCAGACCGGCATCGAGCCGATCACGCATCGCATGATGAAGGCGGCCGATCGGCGCAACCTCTGCCGGCTCATCATCGTCAACAAGATCGACGCCCAGGAGGTAGACCTGGCTGGACTCACCGACCAGATACGCGACACCTTCGGGAGCGAATGCCTGCCGATCAATCTCCCGGCTGAGGGCGGCCGGCGTGTGGTCGATTGCTTCTTCGAGCCGGGCGGTGATGGCGCCGCCGACTTCTCATCGGTCGCGGACGCCCACAGCCAGATCCTCGATCAGGTCGTCGAGGTCGACGAGGAATTGATGGAGCTCTATCTAGAGCAAGGCCAGGAGCTCAAGCCCGAACAGCTGCACGACCCCTTCGAGGCGGCGCTACGCGAGGCGCACCTGATACCGATCTGCTATGTCTCGGCCCACACCGGCGCCGGCGTCCGAGAGCTGATAAACATTCTCGTGCGCCTCATGCCAAATCCGGCCGAGGGCAATCCACCGCCCTTCATGAAGGGCCAGGGGGCAAAGATGGCCCCAGTCCAGGTGACCCCCGACCCGACGCTGCACGCCATTGCCCACGTGTTCAAGGTCATCAACGACCCGTTCCGGGGCAAGCTCGGTATCTTTCGCGTCCACCAGGGTCGTATCACCGCGGACAGTCAATTGTATGTCGGTGATGCCCGCAAGGCCTTCAAGGTCAACCGCCTGTATCGTCTTCACGGGGCCGAGCAGATCGAGGTCTCAGAGGGGGTGCCGGGCGACATCCTCGCGGTGGCCCGCGTCGAAGAGATTCACTTCGATGCCGTCCTCCATGATTCTCACGACGAGGACCACTACCACCTGAAAACGATCGAGTGTCCGGTGCCGCTGTTCGGGCTCGCGATCTCACCGGTCAAGCGCGGGGACGAGCAGAAGTTGACCGACGCGCTCCACAAGCTCCAGTCGGAGGATCCCTGCCTGCATATCGAGCACAATGCCTCGGCCAATGAGACCGTCATGCGCGGGCTCGGCGAGCAGCACCTGCGCGTCCTGCTCAAACGGCTGTCCGAGCAGTTCCATGTCGACGTCGACACCAAGCCGCCGAGCATTCCGTACCGCGAGACGATCTCGGCGCCGGCTGAGGGCCATCACCGGCACAAGAAGCAGACGGGTGGCGCCGGCCAATTCGGAGAGGTCTTTCTGCGCATCGAGCCGCTCGAGCGTGGCGCCGGTTTCGAGTACGTCGATGCGACGGTCGGCGGCTCCATACCAGGGCAATTCATCCCGTCGATCGAGAAAGGGATCCGCCAGGTGCTCGACGAGGGCGCGATCGCCGGTTATCCGATGCAGGACATCCGCGTGTCGGTCTATGACGGCAAACATCACCCGGTCGACTCGAAAGACATCGCCTTCGTCACCGCCGGCCGTAAGGCCTTCCTCGACGCCGTCGACAAGGCCAAGCCCGTGGTCCTCGAGCCGATCGTCAAGATCCGCGTCTCCGCACAGAGTCAGGCGATGGGTGACCTCGCCGGGGATCTCTCCAGTCGGCGAGGCCGGATCAATGGCAGCGAGTCACGCAGCGATGGTCGGGTGATCATCGAGGGCGAAGTCCCGCTCGCCGAGCTCGACGGCTATGAATCGCGCTTGAAGTCCCTGACCGGTGGCGACGGCACCTATGGGATCGAGCTGAGCCATTATGAGGCTGTGCCCACCAACATCCAGAAGCAGCTTCGCGAGGCCTTCAAGCGCGCTGAGGACTAGATCCGGGCCACCAGCCAAGAAGGATCCAGCTCCCCGCCGGCCACGGAACGGGCGGCGGTGCGCTCAGTCGAACGGCAGCACCGGGTCGAGATCGCCCCATGTCACGGAGACCCCGCTGCCAGGCGTCTCGTATAGATCGATGCGGTCGAGCTGGGGCAGGCAGCCGGTCGAGGCCTCGCGGATCCAGAGGGCCAAGGCGCTTGCGTCCGGCTCGCCAAGGCCGGGGAGATCATTGAGCGGGCGGTGATCGAGCTGCTCGTAGACTGGCTGGAACAGGGCCTTAACATCCCCGTAGTCCACCGTCCAACCAAGCAGCCCATCGAGCGGTGCGGTCAGATGCAGGCGCAGGCGGTAGCTGTGTCCGTGCCAGCGGCGGCGCGGATCGCCTTCCGGCGCTCGCGGTAGGCGCAGGGCCGCCTCGAATGGCCGCTCCTTCCAGATGCGAAAGTGCTCCCCGTCATAGTGGCAGCCGACGGTACCGGTCTCGTAGACGCTGACCCACGACAGCCCCCGCAAACAGGGCTCGAGCCGCCGCCAGATCCAGTGGGCCAGCAGCTCGCTCGTCGGGTTCTCAAGCCCCGCGATGTCATTGAGACAGGCATGATGCAGCTCGTGCTGCAGCGGCGCCCACAGGCCCGCGAGCCCCGCGCGATCAGGCCCTCTGCCCTCCTCCGCCGCGTCCTGATCAAGGTGCAGCACGACCTCGAAGCCATGACCGTGGAGACGGCCGCATGGATGACCGGCCGGCACATGCGGCAGCCAATGAGCGGCCTCGAAACGGAAGCGCCTCCAGATGTGCACGTGCCCCCGGCCGTCGAGGTCCGCCCCTCGATCCCGCGTGCTCTGGATCCCGACGGATTCGACGCCTGGCACATCGAGCCGGTCACGCAGCCAACGGACCAGATTGCCATCGGTTGGGGTCGGCAGGTGCTCGTTGAGATCACCATAGTCGACGGGCTCAACGGCATCCCGAAGCGCCTCCGAGAGTACGTCGGACTCACCCGTCGCAGGAGAGGGCGAGCCCGCAGCGATCTCGGCACGGACCCTGGCGAGGAAGCTATGACCGTGCAACCGACGGGCTCGATGCCCGGCGGGTCGGATCGCGATCCGGCGGGCGGCCTCGAACGGAGCCACCGCGACCTGAGACAGCCGTTCGCTCATGGACTCATGCCGTACCGCGCCAACAGTGGGTCGGAGAGACCGGCCTCGGCGAAACCCTTAGCACGTAGCTGACAGGCATCGCACGCCCGGCAGGGTCGGCCATCCGCTCCCGGGTCGTAACAGCTGCTAGTCGTCGCATAGTCGACGCCGAGACGGCCCCCAAGCCGGATGATCTCAGACTTTGAGAGCCGGATAAGGGGCGTGCGGACCTCCGTGCGCTGTCGCCCGGAGACGCCAGCCGCGGTCGCCAGGTTGGCCAAGCGCGTAAAGGCCTCGATGTACTCGGGCCGGCAATCCGGATAGCCGGAGTAGTCGAGCGCGTTCACGCCGATGTAGATCGCCGGCGCTGAGAGCGTCTCGGCCCAGGCCAGCGCCAGGGACAGGAAGATGGTATTGCGAGCCGGCACATAGGTGACCGGGATGGCGTTGTCGACCGCGCTCAGATCGCGACCCTTGGGCACGGGGATCGAGGCCGTCAACGCCGATCCACCGATCGCACGGAGGTCTAGATCCAGGACCAGATGCTCGGCCACGCCCATCGCCGCCGCGAGCCGCGCCGCGGCATCGAGCTCCACACCATGGCGCTGGCCGTATCGAAAGGAGAGCGCGTGGGCCGTGAAGCCGTCGGCCTGGGCCACGGCCAGGACCGTGGCCGAATCGAGCCCCCCACTCAGCAGTACCACCGCGTTGGTCACGGTGTCGCTATGCCGAGAGTCGGTTGACCCCTACTCATGAAATCCGCGCAGCACGTCCGCTCCCTCGTCCTCTCGGAGAGGGCTGGGGTGAGGGAACGATCAGGGCCGGACGAACACACTCCCGGCTCAGCGCGACGCAACCGGTCGCCCATCCAGCTCCTCCAGACACTGCTTGAGCGAGTGCCGCCAATCCGGCAGCTGTATGCCGAGGGTCTCGCGCGCCCTGCTACTATCCAGCACCGAGAAGGCGGGACGCCGCGCGGGAGCGGGATACTCGCTGCTGGGGATGGGCAGCAGATGGCACTGCTCGCCCATCGCGTCGAGGATGGCGCAGGCGAAGTCGAACCAGCTGGTTTGACCGGCCCCGGTGAGATGGTAGACACCTCGGACCGCTTTTGCGTCGAGGTCACCGACCAGCACGCGGTGCAGGACCAGGGCGGTGACCTCGGCCAGCATTCGACTCCAGGTCGGAGAGCCGATCTGGTCGTTGACGATCCGCAGCTCTTCCTTCTCGGCGAACATCCGGCGCATCGTGAGCAAAAAATTGCTTCCCCGCGCCCCATAGATCCAGGCCGTGCGAAAGATCACCGCGTTCGCACCTGAAGTCAGCAGCTGACGCTCGCCGTCGAGCTTCGTTGCGCCATAGACGTTGATCGGACGCGGCACGTCCTCTTCACGATACGGCACGTTAGAATCGCCGGAGAAGACGAAATCCGTTGAGTAGTGGATGATGGGCACACCACGTTCTTTCAGCAGGGCCCCGAGCATCCCCGGGGCATCCGCGTTAATCCGCTGCGCAATCGTGGTCTCCGTCTCCGCCTTGTCGACCGCCGTGTAGGCCGCGGCATTGACGACGGCATCCGGGGCTGTATCGCGGATCAGGCGACTCACCGATTCCGCATCGGCCAGATCGACCCAGTACTCGCTGCCCGCATCGATCGAGGCCGACAGGACGCGACCCAGCGGCGCCAGCGTGCGGCAAAGCTCCCAACCCACCTGGCCGTTGGCACCGATGAGCAGAATGCGCGGCCGACGCTGGCTTGACACCGTCATCACAGGCAACCCCCTTCGTATACAGGTAGGCGCTCCGGCGCGATCTCCTCGAGCCGCGGAGCATGACGATCTTTCTCAGACAGTTGGGGTGTTTCGTCGATAGGCCAATCGATACCGATCTGCTCGTCATCCCAACGCAGCCCGAGCTCGGCATCCGCGCGATAATAATCGCTGCATTTGTAGGCGAACAGGGCCTTGTCACCGGTCACGTAGTAGCCATGGGCAAAGCCTGGCGGGACCCAGAGCTGGCGCTTGTTCTCGCCCGACAACGTCACACCGACCCACTTCCCGAACCAGGGCGAGCCGCGCCGGATGTCCACCACCACATCGAATACCTCACCGATCAGGACCTGAGCAAGCTTGCCTTGGCCCTGGGGGTGCTGCGCATGCAGCCCGCGCAGGACCCCGCGTCCGGACAAGGCCAGATTGTCCTGCACGAGGTCGGCCGGAATACCGACCTCGGCATAGCGGCGTCGTTGCCAGATCTCCATGAAGAAGCCCCGCTGATCGCCGTGAACCTTCGGCTCCAATATCAGGACCCCGGGTATCTCAGTCTCGATGCATCTCACAGCGCGACGGCCCCCTGCTCCCGCTCAAGCAGGCGCAACAGGTACTGTCCGTAGCCATTTTGGCTCAGGCCGGCGGCAATGGCAGTCAGTTGATCGGCATCGATCCAGCGGTTCTTATAAGCGATCTCCTCGGGGCAACACACCTTGAGCCCCTGGCGCTCCTCGATCGTCTGGATGAAATCGGCGGCCTGCATCAGGGAGTCATGCGTGCCCGTATCGAGCCACGCAAAGCCGCGCCCAAGGCGCTCCATCATTAGCGTCCCACGCTGGAGATAGGCGCGATTGAGATCCGTGATCTCGAGCTCACCACGTGCCGACGGGCGCAGCTCCGCCGCCAGATCGCAGGCATCGCCGTCGTAGAAGTAGAGGCCGGTCACCGCGAAGCTCGACTGCGGCCGAGATGGCTTCTCCTCCAGGCTCACCACCCGGCCTTCGGCATCGAAGCTGGCCACGCCATAGCGTTCCGGATCCTTGACCCAATAGCCGAAAGCAGTCGCGCCCTGGTCACGCGCATTCGCGGCACGCAACCGCGCGGTCAAGCCGTGGCCATAGAAGATGTTGTCGCCGAGGACAAGGCAGCTCGGGGCGCCACCAACAAAGGCCCGACCGATCAGAAAGGCCTGGGCCAGACCGCCCGGCTCGGGCTGCACCGCATAGGACAGATCGATCCCCCAACGCTCACCACGCCCGAGCAGGTCTTGGAATGCCGACTGGTCGCGCGGCGTCGTGATCACCAAGATCTCTCGAATCCCCGCGAGCATCAGGATGCTGAGCGGGTAGTAGATCATCGGCTTGTCGTAGACGGGCAACAACTGTTTGCTGATCGAGTGGGTCAATGGATACAGCCGACTGCCAGAGCCCCCGGCCAAGATCAAGCCCTTGCGGTTCATAGAAGCCAACTCCAGACGAAATCAGGGTTTGGCGACACGCGCCATGACAAAGCCGACTCAAGCAGCACGCCGACCGATTCAGTCGCGTCGCGATGGGAGCGCGATGCACCGCGTCTTGTCAAATCGTTACTCGTCATCGGGACGTGTTTGGTGCGCACCACCGAGGCGCTCGCCCCGATAACGTCCGTCCATCACGCGCTCGGCCCAGGCCGTGTTGTCCAGGTACCAGGAGACGGTCCGCCTGAGTCCGCTCTCGAAGCTCTCCCGCGGCCGCCAGCCAAGCTCGCGCTCGAGCTTCCCGGCATCGATGGCATAGCGCCGATCGTGCCCCGGGCGATCGGTGACGAACCGCTTCAGCTGGGCGTGGGGCCGATGGGGCGAACCGGGGCAGAGCTCGTCGAGCAGCGCACACAGAGCATCGACGACTTCCAGGTTCGTCCGCTCGCTGTCACCGCCGACATTGTACACCTCCCCCGGGCAACCGGCCTCCAGCACCCGTAGGATGGCCCGACAATGATCCTCGACATAGAGCCAGTCGCGGACGTTGCCGCCGTCGCCATAGATCGGCAAGGGCTCACCGGATCTCGCCTTGTGGATCATCAGCGGGATCAATTTCTCGGGGAACTGGTACGGCCCGTAGTTGTTGGAGCAATTCGTCGTCAGCACTGGCAGGCCGTAGGTATGGTGCCAGGCGCGCACGAGATGATCGGACGCGGCCTTCGAGGCCGAGTAAGGCGAGTTGGGTGCGTAGGCTGTCGTCTCGGTGAAGCGCCCGGTCGGCCCGAGCGAGCCATAGACCTCATCGGTCGAGACGTGCAAAAAGCGAAAGGCAGCTTGCCGGTCGGCGCCGAGCTCCGACCAGTACCCACGTGCGCAGTCGAGCAGATTGAAGGTGCCGAGGACATTGGTCTCGATGAAGGCCGCTGGACCATCGATCGACCGGTCGACATGGCTCTCGGCGGCAAAGTTAACCAGGGCATCGACCCGGTAATCCCTCAGCAGCCGGCCGACCAGCGCGCGGTCGCCGATATCGCCGTGGACAAAGACGTGGCGCGAATTGCCCGCCAACGGCGCCAGGCTATCCAGATTCCCGGCGTAGGTCAGCTTGTCCAGGTTGACGATGACGGCATCGGTCTCGGCCAGCGCCAACTGCACGAAATTGCTGCCGATGAATCCGGCACCACCGGTGACCAGAAGGGTGCGCATCACGACACCTTAGAACGGGACTTCGTCATCGAAATCGTCATAGCCGCCGGACGGCGGGCCGCCTTTCCCCGAACCGCCTGTCGGCGCAGCACCGCCCGCGCCACCACCATAGCCCGGTTGACCCGGCTCCTCTCCGGCCCCGAAGCCCGGTGCCCCGCCCGCGCCCGACGCGCCGTTATCGAAGGGCACCGAGCCTCCCCCGGCGCCGCGGCTATCGAGCATCTGCATCGCATCGGCGACGATCTCGGTGGTATAGCGGTCCTGCCCAGCCTGGTCCTGCCACTTGCGGGTCTGCAGCCGTCCCTCGACGTAGATCTTCGAGCCCTTCCTGAGGTACTGCTGTACGATCTCAGCGAGCTTGCCAAAGAAGACGACCCGGTGCCATTCGGTCCGCTCCTGCGACTCGCCCGTGTTGCGGTCGCGCCACTGCTCCGAGGTCGCCAGCCGCAGATTCGCCACCGCGCTGCCGGCCTGCGTGTAACGGACCTCGGGGTCGGCGCCCAGGTTACCGATCAAGATCACCTTGTTGACGCTCCCTTTGGACATCTTCTTCCTCCGTTGCCGCCGCTGTTGCTCAGTGAGCGGCTATTGAAACCATAAAGCCCGCCCGAACGCAAAGAGTTCGCGACTCTCTTCCGACCGCAGCGGCCCAACGGACTGACCCGGCCCGCTCACCAGCGAATCGGCGCCGGCAGCGCTCGCGGCAGCACCCGTGATCGCTTTGCGCCGGCACCGACAAGCCGTTTATATTGCACGATTGACTTCAGCCCTGCTCCGAGGGCTCATGGACAGCATCCGCCTGCGCGGCGTGCGCACGCACAACCTGAAGAACCTCGATCTCGACCTGCCGCGCGATCGACTCATCGTGCTGACCGGGCTCTCCGGTTCCGGCAAGTCGTCCCTCGCCTTCGATACCATCTATGCCGAGGGCCAGCGCCGTTACGTCGAGTCCCTTTCGGCCTACGCCCGTCAGTTCCTCTCGGTGATGGACAAGCCGGACCTCGATCACATCGAGGGACTGTCCCCGGCGATCGCGATCGAGCAACGCACGACGTCGCACAACCCGCGCTCGACGGTCGGGACCATCACCGAGATCTACGACTATCTGCGGCTCCTGTTCGCGCGCGTCGGTGAGCCGCGCTGCCCGGAGCACGACACAACGCTGGCCGCCCAGACGATCAGCCAGATGGTCGATCGGGTCCTGGCCGAGCCGGACGGCACCAAGCTGATGGTGCTCGCGCCGGTGGTCACCGCGCGCAAAGGCGAATACCAGCGTCTGCTCGCCGAGCTGCATGCGCAGGGCTTCATCCGCGCCCGGATCGACGGTGACATCTACGAGCTCGACGACGCGCCCGAGCTCGACGGCAAACGCCGCCACGACATCGAGGTGGTCATCGACCGCTTTCGCGTACGCGACGGCCTCCAGCTGCGCCTCGCCGAATCCTTCGAAACGGCGCTGCGGCTCTCCGAAACGCTCGTCCACGTCGCCTGGATCGACGAGCCGGATCGCCAACCCATGACCTTCTCCGCCGCCTTCGCCTGCCCGGCCTGCGGCTACAGCCTGCCCGAGCTCGAGCCCCGGCTGTTCTCGTTCAACAACCCCTCGGGCGCCTGTCCCGTCTGCAGCGGTCTCGGCATCGAGCCTTACTTCGACCCGGCGAAGGTCATCCTGCACCCGGAGCTCAGCCTCGCTGGCGGCGCCGTGCGCGGCTGGGACCGGCGCAATGCCCACTACTTCCAGATGATCCGTGGGCTCGGCCGATTC
The DNA here is from genome assembly GCA_964583605.1 of uncultured Chromatiaceae bacterium. Lineage (GTDB taxonomy): Bacteria > Pseudomonadota > Gammaproteobacteria > Chromatiales > Chromatiaceae > CAZOWL01. The sequence continues at coordinate 78,886 of CAZOWL010000005.1, forward strand.
TACGGGTTCGATCCGGAGACGCCATGGCAAGAGCTGCCCGCCAAGATCCGCGATCTCGTCCTCTACGGCAGCGGCGATGAGGCCGTGCTGCTCGTCGAGTCGCCAGCGCAATCCCGGCCGTCTCGCCGCCCCTTCGAGGGCATCATCCGTAATATGGAACGCCGCTACCGTGAGACGGATTCCAACACCGTGCGCGAGGAGCTGGCCCGCTACATCTCCAATAAACCCTGCCCCGCTTGCGCCGGCACGCGGCTCAATCGCGCCGCCCGTCATGTCCTGCTCGACGGACATAACCTGCCAGAGGTCACCCGGCGCCCGATCGGCGAGACGCTGGCATTGTTCGATGCACTGACGCTGCCCGGGACCCGCGGCGAGATCGGCGCCAAGATCATCAAGGAGATCAGCGCGCGGCTGAGCTTCCTCGTCGATGTAGGCCTCGATTATCTGACGTTGGATCGCAGCGCCGACAGCCTTTCTGGCGGCGAGGCGCAGCGCATCCGCCTTGCAAGTCAGATCGGCGCCGGGCTCGTCGGCGTGCTCTACATCCTCGATGAGCCCTCGATCGGTCTGCACCAGCGCGACAACGAGCGCCTCCTCGCCACGCTGACGCATCTTCGGGACCTCGGCAATACGATCATCGTCGTCGAGCACGATGAGGAGGCCATCCGTCGGGCCGACCTGGTCGTCGACCTCGGACCCGGCGCCGGCGCCCACGGCGGCGAGGTCGTTGCCCAGGGCACTGCCGCCGAGATCGCAGCCAACTCCCGCTCCCTCACCGGACAATACCTCGCCGGCACGCTGCACATCCCCGTGCCATGTCCGCGCAGGCAGGCTGATCCGGCGCGGCAGCTCATCGTCTCAGGGGCCAGCGGCAATAACCTGCGGTCGATCGATGCCGCCATTCCGATCGGCACGCTCTGCTGCGTCACCGGTGTATCAGGCTCCGGCAAATCGACACTGATCAACGATACCCTCTTCCCGGTCGCCGCCCGTCAGCTCAACGGGGCGAGCCTGCGCCCGGCACCCCACCGCGCCGTTGACGGCCTGCATCATTTCGACAAGGTGGTCGACATCGACCAGAGTCCGATCGGCCGCACCCCACGCTCGAACCCGGCGACCTACACCGGCCTCTTCAACCTCGTGCGCGAGCTCTTCGCCGCCGTCCCGGAGTCGCGCTCGCGCGGCTACACACCGGGGCGCTTCAGCTTCAACGTCCGCGGCGGGCGCTGTGAGGCCTGCAAGGGCGATGGCCTGATCCGCGTCGAGATGCACTTCCTGCCCGACGTCTATGTCCAATGCGAGGACTGCAAGGGCCGCCGCTACAACCGTGAGACGCTCGAGATCCGCTACAAGGGTAAGACGATCGACGAGGTGCTCGATCTCACCGTCGAAGACGCCCTGGGCTTCTTCGCCCCGGTAGCGGTCATCCACCGCAAGCTCCAGACCCTGGCCGACGTCGGCCTGGCCTATGTGCGCCTTGGCCAGAGCGCGACGACCCTCTCCGGCGGCGAAGCCCAGCGGGTGAAGCTCAGCCGCGAGCTCAGCAAGCGCGATACCGGCCGCACCCTCTACATCCTGGACGAGCCGACTACCGGCCTGCACTTCCACGACATCAAGCACCTGCTCGACATCCTCCACCGTCTGCGGGATCAGGGGAACACCGTCGTCGTCATCGAGCACAACCTCGATGTCATCAAGACCGCCGATTGGATCATCGACCTGGGACCCGAGGGCGGCGACCGCGGCGGGGAGGTGATCGCAGCTGGAACACCCGAAGCGATCATCGGCGAGCCGCGCTCCCATACCGGCCGCTTTCTCAAGCCATTGCTGGATCGGGGCTGGTAAGCGACGCTCGGCCTCGGCTTACTGGAGATCCTTGGCTGATCGCACCGCGGCAGGCCGTCGCCCGCTGCGGAGCGTTACGGACCTACTTGGCTTTGGAGGCACCCGCCCCCGCAGAGTGGTCGGCCAGATCCGACGGGACATCGATATCCTGCACGACGCCCGCATCCGTCACCGGTACCAATTGAAGACCCGCGTCGGACGACTCGACCAAATCCCTTGCCCCGCGATCACCCTGCAACGTCAGGAGCGCATCGCGCCAACACTTGGCAAATCCGACCGGGTGGCCACGTCGCCCCCGATACGATGGCGCCGCCAGCGGCGCGCCGGCGCGCAGCGCAACGACAACCGCCTCGATCGAAGTGGACCGGATCCACGGCATATCCGCCAACGCGATCAGCCAGCCGTCGGCATCGCGCTCGGCGGCCACACCGGCAGCAATGCTAGAGCCCTTCCCAGAATCCGCAGAGGGATTGACGACGATGCGACAGCCGATCTTGGCGAGCTGTCGGCTGAGCGGGTCGCCCTCCGACCTCACGACAGCAAGGGTCCTCGGCAAGACAGAGAGCAGATTGGACGCAGCCCTGACCCCGACGGGCACACCGTCTGGCATCGCCGCCAAGAGCTTGGCGGCACCGAAGCGGCGCGCCTGCCCGGCGGCGAGCAAGACACCTACCACCCTTTCAACTGGCAGTGCCACTGCGAATGCGAGCTGGCCAGCTTTGTCGTTTCACCGCGAAGACGCTCGGCGTTGACCGGGCCGAGGGGAGGGGATGCGTCAGCTCGACGGCGTCGAGATCCAAACGACCGCTTCAACGCCTCAGGCTGTCGCGGAATGCCAGGAGTGCCTGGGCCTGGTCTTCGCTGGCGGCCAGCCGGGCCAGCAGGCTGACATCCAGATCGGGAAAGGCCAAACTACGAGCGAGGCTCATGTAGCACGCATCACTGAGCCGATACATCCGGATCATGCCCTCGCGCCAGAGCCAGACCTCGCTGACATCAAGCTTACGGTAGACATCCAGCTTATCGAGGCCGCCGCCGGTCCAGATCACCTCGATGGCCAGATCGGGTGCGTCTTTGAGGCGCGCATCGCCGATGATGTAGCATTCGTCCGGCTCCAGGGCCCGTTCCTTGGGGGCATTGCGCAACGTCCAGCTTCCGTATCCGCTCAGCTCGATGCCCTTCTCCAGCGCGTAGAGCTCGACCATGCGGGCCAGCAGAGTCTTGATGCCCTCGTGACTGCGGGACGGACTCATGAGTTCCAGCTCTCCGTGGAGATAGGTCATGCGCGGGCCGGCGGCGTCACCGCGCAAGGCCAGTATCGTCTCGAACTGGTCCCAACGGATGCCGTGCATGATGATGCGCTGATCCGCAGTCCCCACGATCTCGCCAGGGGGGATTTCGCTAGCGATTTCCGTTGACATGGCTGAAGGAACGAACAGGAGGCAAGGGGAATTCCAACTACCTGCGCTGGAGTATTTCACCGCTCCAAAACCTCGGTCAAGGCAATCCTGCCTCCGTTAACCGCCGTGTCCATTCAGGCGCGACCCGTCCTGGTTCTGGCGCTGCTTGTGCGTCCATCGGGCACCCCAATCCGCCGGGAGGGGATGGGTCACTGTGTCATCGTGGACGCGGTGTCCGAGCCCGTCGCCCCGAAGCGCCGCGCCCGCCCGGCCGCGCGCGCAACGCCGGCGATCGCCCCAACTCGCGGTGGCTCCGCGGACAACCATTGCGGGCCGCCGTGATCGCCGCGAGGATCGAGAGCGCGATCTCGGCCGGGCGCTTGCTGCCGAGCTCGATGCCAGCCGGGGCATCGAGGCGGGCCAGCTGGGTCTCGCTGAGACCGAGGCTCATCAAGCGCCGCTGGCGGGCTACCGCACTGCGCCGCGATCCGAGCGCACCGATATAGTAGGCTCGGGTGAGCACGGCCTCACTGAGGGCCAGGTCGTCCTGCCGCGGGTCGTGAGCCAAGGTGACGATGGCGCTGCGCGGATCGTCGGCCAGCTCGCGGACGGCCTCATCGGGCATACGGCGGCAATAGCGAACGCCTGCGAGCGGCGCCGGATCGGCAAACAGCTCGCGCGGGTCGCAGATCGTCACCCGGTAATCGAGGAGCTGGGCCATCTCCGCGAGTCGCCGCGCCAGCTGACCGTCGCCGATCAACAGCAGGTGCCAGTCGCGGCCAAAGACCTTGGTCACCTCGGCATCGCTGACCTCGAGCTCCGGGCGCCCGTCGGCCGGATGCAGGCTGACCTCGCCGGTGCGCAGACAGACCCGTCGCGCCACCAGCTCTCCCGACTCGGCACGCGCGATCAGTGTGGTGAGCGGCTCAGGGGCCGCAAACACCTCGATCAACACCTCGAGACGGCCGCCGCACGGGAGACCAAGCCGGCCGGCGTCCTCGCGGTCGACACCGAAGCTCACCCGGGTCGGCCACGGGCCACCCAGCTCGCCGCTGCGGTAGCGCCCGGCCAACTCCTCTTCGAGGCAGCCGCCGGAGACAGACCCGGCGAGCCCCTGCCCGGCCGCGATCGCGAGCAGCGCCCCAGGTGGCCGCGGCGACGAGCCCCAGGTCTCAAGCAGGGTCACCAAGGCGACAGGCTGACCGGCCGAGAGCCAATCGCGGGCGCTGGCCAGGACCTCGAGGTCGCCAGCAAGCCGCCCCGTCATCAAGCCAGGCGCAGCGGCAGCTTACGGAGACGACGGCCGGTCGCGGCCGCCAACGCATTGGCGACGGCCGGGGCAATCACCGGTGTCGCCGGCTCGCCGACGCCGGTCGGTGCGGCGGTGGACGGGACGATGTGCACCTCGACTTCGGGCATCTGGTCGATCGCCAGCACCTGATAGTCATCGAAGTTCGACTGCACCACACGGCCGCCTTCGAAGGTCAGCTCGCTGAGCAGCGCCGCCGACAGACCGAAGCCCATGCCGCCCTCCATCTGGGCCGCGACCATGTCCGGGTTGACAGCGATGCCGCAATCGACGGCGATCACGACTCGGTCCACCCGAAACCGCTCCCCGGCGACGCTCACGTCGGCAACCTGGGCGACGACGCTGTTGAAGGACTCGTGCACGGCTGCGCCGCGACCACGGCCCTCGCCGAGCGGTGAGCCCCAGCCGGCCTTGTCGGCGGCGAGCTGCAGCGTCCTCCGATGCCGCAGGTGATCCTCGCCGAGGAGATCCATCCGAAACGCGACCGCGTCCTGCCCAGCGACCGCGGCGAGCTCGTCGATCAGGCACTCGACGGCGAAAGCCGTATGGCTCGAGCCGACCGAGCGCCACCATTGAACCGGGACCTCGAGCACCGGCGAACGCAGATCGATGCGGAGATTGGCGATCCGATACGGGAGATCCGTCGCCCCCTCCACCGAGGTCCGATCGACCCCGTCGACGATCATCTGGGACTCGAAGGCCGTGCCGGCCATGATCGACTGGCCGACGATCCGATGCTCCCACGCAATCGACCGGCCCTGCCCGTCGAGTCCAGCCCGCAGCCGGTGCAGATACAACGGCCGGTACCAGCCCCCGCGGGTGTCGTCCTCGCGCGTCCATTGCAGCTTGACGGGGTGCTTGCCGCCGATCGCCTTGAAGATCTCAGCGGCCTCGACGACATAGTCGGACACCGGATTCGCTCGACGCCCAAAAGAGCCGCCGGCGAACAGCATCTCGATCCGCACCTGCGGCGGCTTGAGCCCGAGGACCCTTGCGACGGCGGCCTGATCGGCGGTCTGGAACTGCTCACCGTTCAGGACGCGCACGCCGTCGCCGTCCGGCGCGATGACGCAATTGAGCGGCTCCATCGCGGCATGGGCCAGGAACGGCAGCTCGAAATCCGCCTCGATGACATGGGCGGCCGCGGACAGGGCTGCCGCCGTATCGCCCTCTTGCCGCGCCACCGCACCAGGCCGGCCGGCCAGCTCGCGATAATGCGCCAGGATCTGATCGCTGCTGAGGGAAAAGGCATCCGTCTCGTCCCAGACGATCGTCGGTCGCAGCGCATCGCACCCGCGATGGGCGCTCCAGAAATCCTCGGCCAGCACGGCGACGCCCGTCGGAACCGCGACGACCTGCTTGACGCCGGCCACGGTGCGGGCTGCTGCGGCATCGAATGACTTGAGCCGGGCGCCGAAGCGTGGCGGGTGCGCCACCACCGCGGTCAGCATCCCCGGCAGCCTCACGTCCTGCGTGAAGCGCGCCTGACCGGTGATCTTGCTGGTGTTGTCCTGACGCGGGAGGTGCGCCTTGCCGATCAGCCGGAATTCGGCCGGCTCCTTCAGTACCACATCCTTCGGAACGGGGAGCCGCGCGGCGTCCTGGGCCAGCTCGCCGAAACTGGCCTCCCCTCCACTCGGGTGGCTGAGGCGGCCGTCGCGGATCCGGATCTCGCTCGCATCGACCTGCCAGCGGCGGGCGGCGGCTTCAATGAGCATCTGCCGCGCTGTGGCGCCCGCCCGGCGCAGCTGCTCCCACGAATTGGCCATCGAGGTGCTGCCGCCGGTGCCCTGCACGGGCCCCCAGGCCAGATTGTTGTAGCGCTCGGCATCGGCCGGTGCCCCTTCGACAAAGACCTGATCCCAGCGCGCGTCGAGCTCTTCGGCGACGAGCGTCGGCAAGCCCGTATAGGGCCCCTGCCCCATCTCCAGATGCTTGACGATCACGGTGACGCGGTCGTCGGGGCCGATACGCACGAAGGCATTCGGTGCCAGCTCGCTCGCCTCGGGTGTCTGCCCGCCGCCAGCCGCGGCTCGCGGGGCCCTGGTCGCCATTGGCAGGTAGAGGCCCAAGGTCAGGCCGACGCCAACCGCGGCGCCCTGCTGGAAGAAGGCGCGGCGGCTGACGTTCTCGATTCGATCATCGGTCATCGCCCAGCCCCCCTCACGCGAGCCCGGCCGCGGCCTGCTTGATCGCAGCGCGGATGCGGGCATAGGTCGCACAGCGGCACAGATTCCCCGACAGGGCCTGGTCGATATCCGCGTCGGCGGGGGCCGGGTTGCTCGCCAACAAGGCGGTGGCCGAGAGGATCTGACCCGATTGGCAAAAGCCACACTGCACGACATTGAGATCGGCCCAGGCGCTTTGTACCGCCTTTCCGATCTCGCTCTGGAGACCCTCGATCGTGATCAGCTCACCACCCGCCGCCGCCGACAGCGGTATCGAGCACGAGCGGACCGGCGCACCGTCCAACAGCAGGGTACAGGCCCCGCAGCGGGCAATGCCGCAGCTATACTTGGTGCCAGTGAGGCCCAGGTGCTCGCGCACGGCCCAGAGCAGTGGCATGTTTGCATCCAGGTCGAGCTGATGCGCTTGGCCATTCACGGTCAGCCTGATCATGGGGTCCTCCGGTGAAGATGGGAGATCGGCCCTTCTCGAGCGGGGCCGGATCCCGCGCGGATCGCGCGCGGATCGGTGAGCGACTGAAGATAACGCGCGAGCCGACTCGGGCCAAGCTCCTTCAGGGCACCCGTCTGTCTTGCAAGGCGACAGTGGACCCCCTCTGCTTCCCTGTCCGCTTGTCTCGGTACATCGCATCGTCCGCCAAGCGCAGCGCCTCCTCGAGCGCGGCCGGCGTAGCGGCGGTTGCCGCTCCCAAAGACAGGGAAAGAAAGGGCGTTGGATCACGCCGGTTGTATTCGCCGAGCGCCTCACGGATGCGGGCGATGATCGCCTGCGCCTCCGCCGCATCGGTGCGGTGCAGGATAATCACGAACTCATCGCCGCCGAGCCGAACGACGGCGTCTTCGACACGCACAGCGTGCTCGAGCACGCGGCCGGCCTTCTGGATCAGAAAGTCACCGGCCGAGTGACCGTGGTGATCGTTGACGCGCTTGAGACCGTCGACATCCGCAATCAAGAGGCTCACCGGAAAATCCTCGGCCGAGCTGAGCCGCTGTTTTGCCTCGTTGAAGAAGGCGCGGTTGTAAAGCCCCGTCAGCGCGTCGTGCTGGCTCAGGTACCGGACATGCTGCTCGGCGATGCGCTTCTCGCGCAGACCCTCAATCATCTGGTTGAAGGCGGCCGAAAAGTCCCCGAGGAAGTCGACCCGCTGATCGAGATCGCCAGCCGCGATCTGCTCGGCCTGCCAGGTGAGGTGCCGCAGATTTCCCTGCAGCTGTTTGAGCGGATCAAGGAGGTGCTGCCGCGGCGGCGGCTCGTGGCTCAGATCGCCATTGGCAAGCGAGACGGCGAGCCGTTGCATCGCCGCGAGCTGCTCCAACAGGCGGTCGAAGACCTCCGCAAATGCTTGCAGCTCCGGCGAGAGACGGCCTGGGCGGAGTGGCTCGGCCGGCTGCGAGGCGAGCAGCTGCTCGATGCGGCCCTTGGCGGTGCTCAAATAACGGCGGTCCTCGTCGTTCACGCTCTGACGGGTTCGGGCCTCACCTCGAACCGGCAGGTCCGATCGCCGGTCGCCCAGCAATCGATCTCCTTCGCAGAGAAGGGCCTGCCGGTGTAGGCGTGGAGCACGCCCGCGATGAAGCCCTCGTCATAGTCACAGACACTGGTACCGGTGACAGGCAGGCCCGAGCAGTCGAGATCCTCCGATACGGTCAACGTGAAGACCAGCTGCTCGGTATCCGCCTTCTCAATCCGCAGCACACCGATCCCGAGCTCCTTCAGGCGGGTCTGCAGCTGCGCGATGAAGGCATTGAGCGGCTGCTCACGATCCAGTATGTTCAAACATAGCTCGCGGCCGGCGATCCAGCCGGCCTCCCGGAGTAGGTCGGCGGCCTTCTCCTCGCCGTATCGCTGCGCGAGAGCCTCGCGCATCGTGTACTGGGCCAGTCGATAGACGACCACTGGGACCTGCAAGCCGAGATTGGGCCGTCCCAGCGCGATGTCACCGAGATCGGCCCATTGGAAGCGATAGCTCTCACCAAAGGCAGGGATCATTGGGCCTCCTCCAAGGTTGTGCGCTGGCTAACGATCATGGGACGAGGCGAGCCACCCTAGATGATGAAATGCCGCCTCGTCCCTGATCGTTCCCTCACCCCAACCCTCTCCCAGAGGGCGAGGGAGCGAAGGTGCTACGCGATTTTCATGGTAACGATCATGGGGCGAGGCGAGCCACCCCGGATGATGAAAGGTCGCCCCGCCCCTGATCGTTCCCTCACCCCCATCCTCTCCGAGAGGGCGAAGGAGCCAACGTGCTTCGCGAATCTCATAGTAGGGGAGCGATATGCGGTTGATGGTCTCTGGCGGGCGCTATTCTAAACCTCGGTGCCCGGTCGGACGCTGTGCCGCTGTTGGCAGAAAGCGGCCCCACCGCACGACAGCCGGGTGCTCAGGTGCTGCGCCGGTACGACCACTCAGGTCCGTTCTCAGCGGTTCAGGGTCGCCAAGTGCGCGCCGCAGTGGTCGGCGATTTCGCGATACTTGTAGGCTCCGGTGGCGTGCGCCGCGACAATTGCCGCGCCGCTATGAGGCTTAAGCCCCGCCGAACGGCGTTGCGCGCCTCTGCTGCCGATCGGTCCGGCGGAAGGCCCCTCACCACCAAGCATGCATGCCCGCGGCGCAACGCTCGCCTGCCTCGACCCCGCCCCAAACGAGATGGCTCTGAGGTCAGTACCCAAACTGGGGCGAGCTGTGAGACGGCTGAAACAATTCTGTCGCCGTTGCGTGGCACAATTGCGTCGGGTAGCCCGGAAGGAGCGGGTCGCGGACATCACGGCAGCGAATGACCCGCGAACGCACGACGAACGATCTGCCCTGCGGGCCCCCCGATCCACCAACAACCACCCAATCCGTGCCAGCGCCGGGCTTTGAGCATGAGCACACCTTCCGAGACAGGACCAACCCCGATGAAGACCGAGACACCCCAGCCGTTGGACGTCGAGCGGCCGGCGCACGATGACCAACCCGAGTCCCTACCCGACCCTGCGCCGGGGCCTGATGAACAATACGAGCCAGTCGCCGTCCAGCTCGCCTCCGAGGCGACGCCCGAAGCGGCCATCGCCCCCGGACCAGTGCCGTCGACCGACCTTCGGGCCCCTGCTGCCGAGGGGCTGACTATCGAACGCCTCGTAGCGCAACGCCTGCAGAGGATGGCCAACCCGCGGCTGGACCAGCGCAAGCTCGCGCGGCTGATCAAGGCCGTTATCGATCAGATCAACCGGACCGAGGCGCTGCCGCGACCCATCACCGTTGGGGCCAGAGACCACCTCGCCGAGGCCGCCGCAACACGCCTGTTCCGCCAACGACTGAAGGCGAACGACCTGCCCCAGCTACTCGCCCGCGCGGCAAGCCAATTACCGGCGGTCGCGACACGGATCGAGACCCAGATCGCCGACACACCGAACCAGCGCCGCGATCGGATCGACGCCAGGCAGCTGCGGCGGGCCCGTCAGGCGGGAGTGCTTGACGGGCTCGACCCCTGGGGCTGATCCCTTGCCGGCGATCTTCCATGGTGGTGCCTTCGGGATCCGTATCGCTGCGTTCATCACCCAAGGCCTCGTCAATCGACGCATCGCTACCGCCTTCCGCATCCTTGTCGGGTTGCTGGCGGCGATTCCATCCGTGGTCTACGGCCTCTCGGGGATCTAGGTGCTCATCCCGGCGCGACGGCCGCTGGCCGATTCGCTGCGCGTGCAAGGCCCGGTATCACCCGGCAGTGCGGAATCGGTCACCGAGCACGGTCAGGCAGAGACATGAGGCCGCCACACCCTGTGTCGGAACCGATGTTTTCGCGAAAGCCTTGAAGCCGCGGCCAGAAGGCCGGCGAACAAAGCCAGACCCCAGGTTGGCAAAAAGGGCACATCGGCGTCGATGGTATCGTCTGGCTCGGGGACGAGTGGATTGGGGTCCTGATCGTCGGGAAGACTATCATTGTCGTCATCGGTATCGGCGTTATTGCCTATCCCGTCGCCATCGGTATCCAGCCATTCCGTGTCGTCATAGGCAAAGGCATCGAGCGGATTCTCGACGCCATCACCATCGATGTCCGGGTCGCACACATCCCCCATCCCGTCTTCATCCAGATCGGCCTGGTCGGAATTAGCGATCATCGGGCAGTTGTCCAGGTAGTCACCAATCACATCCCCATCCTGGTCGAGCTCAAGCTGCCAGGCCAGGGCATAGTCCCAGTTGAATGGCGGCTGGCCCGCCTTGGGGACAACCTGTAGCCGATACTCCCGCCACGGTGCGAGCGGAGCGTACAGATTCTCGGTGCTCTCGTTGGTGCTGGAGGAAGTGAGCACGAGGCTCATTCCTTCCGTGACGTCATACAGATTCACGTCCAAATCGTGCAGATGCGCATCTCCTGTGAAGACGAAGGGGCTCCATCCTTCGTCAATGGAGATATTCCATACTAGTGACGCCGTTAATATGACCGGCGACGTCGCGGTTGAAAAATCGTAGGTCGCGACGGAATTGCTGCCCAATCCACCGAACGCCGGGTCGTAATCGAATCCCCGGGTACCGATCTCAGAACCGCCGTCCTCCGTACTGTTCTGCTCACCAGCAGCGATAATGTAATAGCTGTTGTAGAGATTCAGCTGGCCCGCTCCATAGCGAATGTCCAGGCCATTGGAAGATCGATTCTCAGCGGCTCCACGGTAGTCCGCAAGATTTGCGGCACCGCCCGAATTCCTGGTGTAGCGATCGGCACCGGCCATCAGGGCCGCCTTGATGACCTCGGAACGTTCCGCGTTGTAGATCGTCGCGCCAGCTCGGTTGCTCGTGGAGGCCTCCACCGGGTCTGTCGACAGAGAGGGATTGGCGTGTCCCGTCTCGATCAATAGCGCCGCCGCTGCGGCAGCCACCGGCGTTGCAGCGCTGGATGTCGTGAGGCTGACGACGAGATCGATGCCTGTGCGGCCCGCGACATAGACCGAGTCGACCGCGGGGCTGCCCCGGCCATTGGCGCCATCGGATTTCCCCACACTGATCACATTGAACGCCGAGCTGAACAGCGGCGAATTCGTCGAGGCCGAGTTCTTGAGTCCGACAACTTGCAGATGCTCGTCCGCATCGATCAACCAGTCGATCCGGCGTAGGAGCTCAGCGATGAACTCCATATCGCTCGAGCTCCCAATCCAGCTGTGATTCGATATCCGGTCAGCAGTGGAACGCGGATCGCCCCAGCCGTAGTTCAGCACGCCGTACTCTAGCCAGGCAGACACCCAGTGGGCATTGACCGAATCGATATCAAAGGCTATCGATGACGTGCCATAAAAACGCCGTGCGACAGAGGTTGCATGGCCCGAACTCTGCGACAGGCCGTAGTAATCCTGGATATCGCTGGCATCCGTGATGACATCATCCACCAGATGCGGGTCGCTGCGATCAGGCAAATAGACCGGCAGCTCCGCAGTCGCACTGTTATTGTCGTGGTCGACCCAGCTGGTCTGGGCCTCGACATGTCCGACACTCACGCCCGCCCCTGTGGGCATGGCTGCGGACAGCTCAGCTTGCAAGCGCCCAGATCCAATATCGTCCTGGTACCCAGCCAAGGCGAGGTCGGCCATCAAGAATAGGGCGACGACAACAGAACGCCTTCTCATCAGAACGCCTTCTCATCGTGATTGTTGCAGGTAGAGATCCGGGCGTTTAGATGCCAGGAAGTAGGATCCCCATGCCCCCTCACATGGACACGTTGACTCCATCACACCGCAAACGAGGCATCAGGAGGCCCAGCCGACCGAGACTCTGCGAGGAAACGATTGACGCGATGTCGGCGAAGATTAAACAGGAGGACTATGAACAGAAGATTCACCTGGGATTAAGCTTTGGTTGCCACATTGAGGACGGCAATGTCATCGGCCAACTGTTCAGTGTTGCGCAAGCTGTCGAAAGGACGGAGCGGTCTTGATCATAGGCCCGGCCAATGGGCAAGCTCCGCACATGCTGGCCGTGCCGCCATGGAGGAGATAGGGTTCTTGCAGTCCCCTGCCATAGGCATTGCCCCTACACCGCATCCGAGATCCTCGATGAGGGGCTCCTGCCAGGGAACTGAATCGGTCACGACGACGGCGGCCGAGAAGACGAGGTCCTACCCGGTCTTTCCGCTCGGCCGCCCGTTACAAATCGGGACCTGACCGCCGGCACACGGCCGGCGCCTCGTCCTGGTCGGGACACGCCCTGTTCAGCGTTTCTGAGGGTCAACCGTGAATTTGGCGATCACCTGTGGCTCGAGCGCGGTCACCGCCTCGGGGTCAGCGAGGAGCTCGGCCTCGCTGTGCGCTTGCGTCCCCCAGATGGTCACGGTCAGCCGTTGGGTCTCGGCGTCGACGTCGAGCTCGGCCCAGGCGTGATGGTGCGCGGCGACATAATCGCCTTGCACGAGGGTTGCGTCGATCAGGCCGTTGGCCACCTCGAGGTTGGCGTCGAGGCCGATGGGGTCGTAGCCGAGGGGCGTGAGCTGCGCGTTGATCAGGCCCTCCAGGAAGTCGTCCTTGTCGTTTGGCACATCGTCCGAGTCCGGGGCGACGGGGAGGGCGTTGTAGAAGGCGACCTCCCCGAGTGTCAATAGACCGACCCCCGCGGCGATGTTGACGACGGCCGGCCCGAAACGGCCATCGAAGAAGGACACCGGCCCGGTCACGATCTCGAACGCGCCGGTGGGGATCTGCTCGCCCGTCGGTGAGGTGTAGGTCAGATTGTTCACCAAGGTGCCATGGAAGTCGCCGGCGAGGAAGACGACGTTGTCGATACCGAGTAGGTCGATGTAGGCAAGCAGCTCGGTGCGCTCCGCCGCATAGCCCTCGAAACGGTCCTCCGCGTTGACCACACCGAAGTTCTGGATAGGCTCCGGGATCACGACAAACTTCCAGGTCACGCCGTCGCGCTGCGCCCGCAACAGGTCGGCCTGCAGTGCTCGCAGCTGCGGCTTGCCGAGCAAGGTGCGCGTCGGGTCGAAGGTCGCCGCGATGAAATCGGCGATGGCCACGGGGTCCTGCGGATCGGCGACCGGATCCAGCTGGGCGTCTCGGAACGAGCGGCTGTCCAGGATGATGAAGGCCGCGTCGTCGCCATAGCGGCGGAAGCGGTAGAGTCGCGGCCGGTCCTCGACGCGGCTGTCGCGGCTGAACCGCCACTTGGTCTCCCGCACCGGGTGGTACTCCTGGAAGGCCTGGAGCGCATCCTTGTAGGCCTGCGTCTGGTTCACGAAGGGCACCGGGTCGGTGAACAGCGGCGGCTCGTCCGGGTTGACGTCCGGCGCATCGGGTGATTCCCCCGGGGCGGCCCCACCGGCGAAGTTGTCCACCAGCTCGTGGTCGTCGATGGTCGCGAGGAGCGATTGCGCGCGCGTGACCGCGGGCATCACGTTGACGTCCGGCGCCTCGGGCCGGGCCGAGGCCACCTCGGCGTGCTTGATGCGGAAGTCCTCCAGGGTCCGGGCCTGGTCCTTATACGGAAGGGCTGGCGTCTCGAGGTCGGCGTAGATGGTGTCGCCGAGCTTCAAGATGAGGTCCAGATCCCGCTCCGGCACATTGCGCAGGGCGGGATAGGGAGGCGCCTGCTGCCAGTCGCCGGCGGCGCCGAAGGTCAGCCCGTGCTTGGCGCCGGGCAGCGCTGGGGTGACGAAACGCCCGTCGATGCGCTCGCCGGTCCGGAGGTTGGTCACTGCGTATCGGTACTCGGAACCGGGCTCGAGGTGCCTGGCGATGACCTTGGCCGGCTCCGCTGGGTCAGTGACCCAGCGGAGGCGATGGTGCACCTGCCCGTCGGGACCGCTCTCCTCCCACCGGCTCCACTCGAAGCGCAGCAATGCAGGCAGGTCACTGCGGGCCATCAGCACGGCGCTGCGGGGCGTGACATCGCCCGAGGCGATGCCGTTCGGCAGCCCCTCGACAAAGGCCTGGGATTCAGGGAACGCGCCGGGGATGCCCCCATCGCTCCAGACAGTTGCGGGCGTCGTGGCCAGGGCGAGCGCAAGCGCGTGAAGGGCTAAGCGTACAGGTCGGCGGCAGTGGCTCATACGGGTTACTCCAAGGTTGGGGTATCGCTGCAAGGGTAGGGATCGATTGCCTCAGCGGGCCGCGCCCCCAACGCGCACCATCAGCGCCGATCCGCGGCACGGGCTGATCGCAGGCGAAACGGGCGAGCGGCGCGGGAGGGCCGTGAATCGGGCGCTCGCTGCAAGCGTAATCGCCGCGGAAAATCCTTTACCGCGACTGGGAGCGCTCGTGCCTGCGGGGTCAACCACCGGGAGGCTGTCTCGGCATCGGAGGGAAGGTCCGAGTTCCAGGTCGGGCTCCGGAGGCGTCGACCGCGCGGCTCAAGGCCGACGCAGCGTCGCGGGCCCGGAGCACAATAGCGCTAGTCTCGCGCAGCCGTGTTGCGGCAGCGTTAAGAGACCGTTAAGAGTCACCGACGGCCGAATTACAGGTGTCCGGGCGCGTAGGGATCATCTGACATCGACCGCTGTCGACTTGCCAGATTGCAGCCCGCGTAGGTTGGGGTGAGGTACGAACCCCAACATCGGCCGAACCCGCGGCACCGCGTTGGGTTAGAGACGGATGGCCGCATTCGCCATTGGCTCTACGTCGATGCGCTTGGCAAATACCTTCGTATGATCACTTTGGCGGACGGGAAGACGCTGCATCATGCCTTTCCAGATCGAACCTACAAAGGCGAGCGATCATGACCTTCGAATACTTTCCCGATACCGATACGCTGTACATCGCGTTCCGCCCCGGTCCCGGCGCTGATGCCGCCGAGGTCGCACCCGACGTGATCTTCGACTACGATGCCAGCGGTCACGTCATCGCTCTTACCGTCGAGCACGCAAGCGAACGCACAGACCTCACCTCGTTTTCAGTAACTCGGATTCCCGCGCTTGCTGCGTAACTTCACGGGTAACCGGTTCGCCCCCTTGGTTGCTAGCTCCGGGGAGAGAGGTCACCCGGAAAGGGGGCGGCTAATGGGTGACCCCTCACACGTCTTCGTTGCCGCGTGCGGTCACGTGATACAGCGCGGCGCACCAGCAAGCTCTGGCCGTAACAGTCTCGCCATCGTTACTCGCCTGCGGTTTGTCGCCGCGCTAAACACAAACCAACATCGTCAGATGTGCAATGGGAGACCTGACCAGGTCGTTTCGTGACCTGGTCGTTTCTGGCTGCCCTTGTCTCCCTCCCGCCGACCGGCTAACCTCGAGCCAATCGCCGGTCA